>JBCFAY010000038.1:0-2036 GCA_038562375.1 Bacillota bacterium
GGCCTCTTTTTCCTCTTTTATTTACTCTGTTTCAGGCTTCATTTTACGAGAAACCCGGTTTTCGCTGCTGCGTAAACCGGGTTTCTCGACAAGCTGAAGCGCCGCGCATATTCTGCGCGGCGCTTTGATAAAACCCAATTATTTTACAAAGCGGGCGGCGAGGTTGCCCAGCAGCGGGATCTTGTAAACCTCGTACTTGTATGCCTTGATCATCGCGATGATCGCAAACACAAGGATGACAACGGAAATCAGGAAGGTAAGAATGCCGACCGTTCCGATCGCCCCGAGCGCAGCATAGGGATCGGCCGTCACAACCGCAGCGGTCATGATGAGCGATACAAGCAGGCCCAGAACAAAACCGAACAGATTGAGCGAAAATGCCTGGAGCGCATGGAACTTGACGAATTTGCTCTGCTTCTCAACGAAGAATATCACCAGCGGAATCGCCCAGGCGACATAGGAAACGCCGGGAATGAATCCTAGCACGGAGCTGATGATATACGACAGAAGAGCCATTACGTTCGCATCGAGGTTGCCAATGGACGATTTGTGCGCCGGTTCGATAATCTTGTTCTCCATAATTACAATCCCCCTTCATTTTTGGGCCAAATACAAATAAGTACATTATCTAAGTTCCCTTCCCCGTTTTAAACCCGATAAACCCATTCGGAGAGGGGGCGGCCCTTATTACTATATTACCGAAATTGGAGCGATTTGCAATACAAAAAAATATGCATCGATCGCATATTCGTCCCGCGCGGAGCAACCGCAGACGTTGTATCGGACTACATATTGCAATCGTGTTCATTGTTGAGAAAACCAATTGACATGTGCCCGCAATGCATATAATATGATGATAACAAATTGTTTGTCTGCTTACAGACTAGGGGCGCCGAAATATGACAGAGCTTGTGATCGCCTGCGAGATGCTGGAGGATGAAATCCGCGAGGCGATGCGGCAAACCGGCCGAGATTTGCCCATTTCGTGGATTGACAGAGGCCTTCATGAATATCCCGAACGTTTGCGCGAAATGCTCCTGACGCGCATCAAAGAAGCAGGGGATGTGGATGTAATTATGTTAACGTTTGCACTCTGCGGGGGCGCTCTCTCCGGAATCTACAGCGAACGCGCAAAGTTGGTGATCCCCCTGTTTGACGACTGCATCCATATGCTGAAAAGTCCCTGCACAGGCAATCGGGGCGAGGTGGACTGCCGCACCCTATACTTCACGGGCGGATGGCTGAAGAGCGAACGCTTTATCTACAAGGATTATCTGAAGTGCTGCGAGCGCTACGGCAAAAAAACGGCCCAGAGGGTCTACCGCGAGATCCTTAAGAATTACCGTACGTTTGAGCTTATGGACACGCAGTCCTACGCCCTTGAGGCATTCCTGCCGCAAGCCGAAACCGCGGCGGATGAATTGAAATTGACGCTTGAAACCGGAACGGGCTCATTGCGCGTGCTGAAAAAGCTGTTTTCGGGGGACTGGGATGAGGAATTCCTTGTCGTCCAGCCGGGCGAACGCATTACGATGGAGCAATTCATATTCGCAGGGCGCCAAGCGCAACCCGACGCCGACACCGTGCAAGCGTCGGCGCAAAACAACGAAACCTAAGCCGACGTGAGCATCTTCCATTCGCGGGCGCCAAACGCAGCCCGCTGCCGACGCCGCAGGAACGCTTGCACGGAGCAACGGGACCTAAGACGATAGGAGCAGCTTCCGTTCACAGAACGCCAAGTATAACCCGACGTCGACGCCGCGCAAACGCCCGCGCGGAAAACGAACTTGAGCCGTCCAAAAGGAGGAAAGGCCGCATGTCCGCCATCGAACTGTATCTGATCTCCGGCTTTCTCGGTTCGGGCAAGACGACTTTACTGCAGCGAATTCTGCGCGGCAACGATCGGTCGCGCACAGGCGTGCTCGTCAACGACTTCGGCAAGATCGACGTCGACGGCGCGCTGATCGGCACAAGGGATATCCCCATGATCCAAATCCAAAACGGCTCGATCTTCTGCTCCTGCCTGAAAGGCCAGT
>JBCFAY010000008.1:0-149852 GCA_038562375.1 Bacillota bacterium
CCTACTTCAATCATGATCGCTTGGCCGCCGCTTTGGATTACAAAAGCCCTATTCAATTCAAGATCGAACAGGGCTTCTCTTAATTCCTTTTTCCTTCTCTACTTTTCATTGACAGGTTCACGCGAAGGGGCCGCCTTTTGTTTTTTCCGGGGATCAATGACCGGCATATATGCCCCGGCGCTCTGCCGCCGGGAGCCTAGAATCGCTGCATTTTTTATATCAAAAAGAGATCTCCGCGGCCGTACAACGGCAATTTGTTACAAGAAAATATATTTTTTGATAATTCCTCTCAATTATTCTGTCGTTTTGTATAACGCTGCGTTGAATTGTTTCCAAAATTATGATAAAATTACTAAGTATTTAAAAGTAATTGCAATTATGTAAATTCATAGCAGCAGTACGGGACGGAGGTAGCAGCCATTGGGACGATATGCGCTTTATCCTACGCGGCCAGCAAGAGCTCCGCAGCGGTTCGTCGCCCAAGCCATCCATAACAGTCCTGAAAACACGGCCCTTTTCGCTAAAAAGTCTACGCACGGGGAGAATGCCCGCATCGCGTATCGACGCAAACCAGCGCCGCCGGTCGGATTGACCGCCCCGAATCGTTGGCGATCCCACGCCGCCATGACGAAGCCTTCGGTACTCGAGGGGGCTGTCTTATGAACCAACTCAAGAACGCCGCCCAATATCAGCAAGCCCTTGCGTATCGCGCCCGCGATGACGCTGGGGTTGAATTTTATCCGCTGACGCACCCGCAGCAGCGCATTTACTACACTGAGAGGCTGCGCCCCGGCACGAGCATGTGGAACAACGCGGGCACCATCAAAATAAGGGGCTACCTGGATTTTGAGCTGCTCGAAAAAGCCGTGCTCTGCTATGTGCGGGACAATCCTTCCCTCCGCTTGCGGATCACGGAGCGTGACGGCGTTCCGATGCAGTATATTTCCGACGAAATCCCAGCCAAGCTCGATATCCTGGATTTTTCGGCGCGCGGGGCCGCCTGGCTGTACGAGTGGGATACGATGATGTCGCAATCCCCGACGCCGATGATGGATTCCAAGCTCTACTACTTCGCGCTCGTTCGCCTTAGCGATACCGAGGGCGGCATCTACGTGCGCATCCATCACCTGATTTCCGATGCGCTCTCGCTCGTGATGCTCTCGAGCCGCATCATGGAGAATTACCAGGCGCTGATCGATTCCCATCCTCTTCCGGCGCCGCCCGTGGGCGGCTATATCGACCATATCCGCGAGGAGCAGGATTACTTCCATTCCAAGCGGTTCGCTCTTGACCATCAGTTCTGGATGGATCGCTTTTCCGACGCGCCGGAACCCACGGCGCTCAAGCCGCGCAAAAGCAACGCGACAAAGGCGCGCCGCAAGGCCTGCATCGTGCCCTACCGTATTTCCGAAAGCGTGCGCTCTTTCTGCGCGGCGGAGCGGCTCTCGGAGTTTTCCGTATTCCTCGCCGCGCTTTCGATCTACCTCAACCGGGTGACGGGGCGGGATGATATCGTCATCAGCGCGCCGGTCTACAACCGCACGAGCTCAAGCATACGCGATGTGTTCGGCATGTTCGTGAGCACCGTGCCCGTGCGCATCAAGATCGACGACGAGATGGACGTCGCCTCCTTTATCCGCAAAGTATCCAGCGAGTGGTTCAGCATACTCAAGCACCAAAAATACCCGTACGACATGCTCCTGCACGAGCTTAGGAAGACGCACCGCGGGCTTGATTCGCTCTACGACATCACGCTCTCGTTCCAGCACGGCAAATTCGAAAAGGCCTCCGACCGATTTTCCTACAGCGGGCGCTGGCACTTCGCCGGCCATCAGGCGACGCCGTTCAACATCCATATCAACGACCGCGAGAACGACGGCCGCTTCATCATCGATTACGATTACCTCACGCCGATGTTCTCGGCAAAAGAGGTCGATTATCTCCACACGCACCTGATGAACCTCTTGAGCGACGCTCTTTCCGACCCGGCGAAGCCTCTGCACGCGCTCGACATGCTCTCCCGCGAGGAGCGCGAAAGCATCCTAGTGCGCTTCAACAGCACGCAAAAGGCGTATCCAAAGGACAATGTCCTCTCGATGTTCAGGCGCTTCGCCGCCGCGAACCCCGATAAGGCCGCGCTCACCTGCGGCAGGGAGTCGTTGACCTATAATGAGCTTGACAGGCGCTCGGACGCGCTCGCCCAAGCGCTGATCAAAAAAGGCATCCAGCGCGGCAGCGTCGTCGCGCTTTGGCTCCCGCGCTCGCTCGATTATGCGCTCAGCGCGCTCTCCGTGCTTAAAGCGGGCGGCGCGTATCTGCCGATCGACGCGACGCTGCCGATGGAGCGCGTGCACTATATGCTCGCGGACAGCGGCGCTTCGCTCGTGCTCGCGGCAAAGCAGCTGTTGCCGCTGTGTCCGGGATCGATTCCCGCGTTTGCGCCGGATGAAAAGCTGCCTGAGGGAGATCGCCCGCTACCGGAGGTGGGCGCGTCCGATATCGCGTACCTCATCTACACCTCCGGCTCCACGGGCAAGCCCAAGGGCGTCGTCGTCGACCACGGCGCGCTCAGCAATTTCATGTACGCGCTCGGCGACCTCTGGAACTTTTCCGCGCCGGACGCCTGCGTGCTCTGCGGCGGATCCATCTCCTTCGATCTGAGCGTAATGGAGCTTTGGGGCGCGCTCACGCACGGCGCGCGCGGGGCGCTCTGCCCCGAAGCGGAACAGAGCGTCCCGGATAAATTCGTTTCCTTCCTGCTCGAGCAGGGCGTCAATATCATGCTGCTCACGCCCGGACGCATGGAGCTGCTCCTGTCGGACGAGCGCGCCGGAATCTGCCTGAGCGGCTTTAAGGAGATCGCCATCGGCGGGGATATCCTGACCCCTGCGCTTTTGAGCCGAATACAGGCGCTCACGCCCGCGCGGATCTACAACATGTACGGCCCGACCGAAACGACCGTGGTCGCGACGGCCAAGGATGTGACGCGCGCGCAGGTCGTCAACATCGGCCGCCCGATCCCCAACGTGCAGGCGTATATTCTCGACCGCAGGCTCAACCCCGTTTCCATCAACGTGCCGGGCGAGCTTTACATCGGCGGCGCGGGCATCGCGCGCGGCTATGTCAACAACCCGGCGCTCAACCGCGAACGGTTTGTGGAAAACCCGTTCCGGCCGGGCGAACAGCTGTACCGTACGGGCGATCTCGCGCGCTGGTATCCCCTCGGCGAAATCGAATACCTCGGCCGCGCCGACGCGCAGGTGAAGATCCGCGGCTTCCGCGTGGAGCTCGGCGAGATCGAGAACCGCCTCGAGCAGATCGAAGGCATCGAAAACGCTATCGTGATCGACCGTACCGACGCGAACGGGCGCAAATCGCTCGCCGCTTACCTCCTGGGCGAAGGGTTTCCGCCCGCGGCCGAGATCAAGGCGGAGCTTTCGCGCTACCTGCCGCCGTACATGATCCCCGCGACGTTCACGCGGATCGAATCGGTGCCCTTGACGCACAGCGGCAAGGTGGACAGGCGCCTTTTGCCGGAGCCCGAGGAGTGCGCCGCCGAAAAGCCCTTCCTGCCGCCCCAGACGCCGACCGAATATGCGCTCGCGGAGCTTTTTAGGCACGAGCTCAACATCAAAGCGGTGGGCCTGGACGATGACTTCTTCGATCTCGGCGGAGACTCGCTCACCATCGTGAGCCTCTTGACCGGCATCCGCCAGACGCTTCACGCCGATATCTCGCTCGAGGAGATGTATCAGCTTCCAACTTTAAGAAACATCGCGCTTTTGATCGATAAGGCGCGCCACAGCGAATATCAGCCCATACAGCCCGCCAACGGGAGCGGGATATACCCGGCCTCCACGGCGCAGGAACGCATGTTCGTGCTTGCGAAAAACGCGCCCCAATCGCTCGCGTATCACGTGCCGGTCGCGCTCGAGCTGGGCGCGGACGCGGATCCCGAACGCCTCAGGGCGGCGTTAAAAGCGCTCGTGGAGCGCCACAGTGTGCTGCGCACGGGCCTGATGCTCAAGGACGGCGAGCTGGTGCAGCAGGTGCACCTTGAGGTTCCCTTTGCCTTACAGATGCTTTGCTGCCGCAACCGCAGCCTCACGGCCGTCTTGAAATCGCTGATCCGGCCCATGCCGATGGACGAGCCGCCTCTGATGCGCGCCACGCTGATCGATACCGATACAGGCCGGCGCATACTCTTGATCGATCTTCACCACTGCATCTGCGACGGGCGCTCGATCGGCATTTTGCTCGAGGAGCTGGCGCTGCTTTACTCGGGCTGCAAGCTCGAGCCCAACCGGATCGATTACCCCGACTACGCCGTATGGCAAAGGGCGCAGCTTTCCGACGACGCGCTCGCGGGAGAGCGCAAATTCTGGCTCGACGCGCTTTCGGGCGAGCTTCCGATGCTCAACCTGCGTACCGATAAGCCGCGCGGCGCGACACAGAGCTTTTTGGGCGCGCAGATACGCTTCTCGCTCGACACGAGGGATATCGGCCGCCTGCGCGCGCTCGCCCGCGCGCATGACCTGACCGCATACATGGTGCTGCTTGGCGCCTACGCGGCGACGCTCTATAAGCATACCGGGCAGGAGGACATGATCATCGGAACGCCCGCGCTCGGCCGCAGCCGCAGCGAGCTTTCCACGATGGTCGGCATGTTTGTGACCACCCTGCCCATGCGCGTCAGGCCCATCGGCGAAAAGAGCTTTCTCGAACTGTTGGAGCAGGTCAAGTCGATGGCTTTAGGCGCTTTTGACCACGCGGATTATCCGCTCGAGCGCCTTGTCAGGGATTTGCGGCTCCCGCGCACGCCGGACCGCAACCCGCTGTTCGACACGATGCTCCTGTACCGCACCTCGGCGCGCACGCTCCCGACATTCGGCAAACGCCCCGCGCTGCCGCTCTCCTTCGACCCGGGCTCAAGCAAGCTCGATCTGTCGCTCGAGGCGGAGGATTCCGGCGACGAGCTCGCGTTCCTGCTCGAGTACGATACGTCGCTCTTCAAGCGCGAGTCGATGCAGCGCTTCGCGGAACATTTTCGCACGCTGCTTTCCCGATTGCTCGACGATCCCGCCGCGCCCATCTCCTCCGTAAGCGCGCTTTCGGAGGACGAATACCGCAAGCTCGTATACGACTTCAACGATACCGCGCGCCCCATCGACCTTAGCAGGCCGGTGCTCGCGCGCTTTGAGGAACAGGTTCTCAAAACCCCGGGGAATACCGCGCTGATCACGGGCGGCGAGCGCATGAGCTATGCTTCCCTCAACGCGCGCGCAAACAAGATCGCCTGGCGGCTTAGGGAGCTCGGCATCGGCCGCGGCGACCTCGTCGCGCTCTGTATGCGCCGCGGCTTCGACCTCATCGCCGCGCTCTTCGGCATCCTGAAGAGCGGCGCGGGCTACCTGCCGGTCGACCCCGACTATCCCGCCGACCGCGTGCAGTTCATGTATGAGGACAGCGGCGTCGCGCTTTTATTCACCGACGGCGCGTCCCCCGCCCCCTTTTCGGGGCGCACGTTCACGCTGGCGGACATCCCGGAGACCGGGCGGGAGGACAATCCGCCCGCCGACGAAGGGCAGGAGGACGTCGCCTACGTCATATTCACCTCCGGTTCGACCGGCGTGCCCAAGGGCGTGATGCTGCCCCGCCGCGCATTAAACAACCTCATCTGTTACGGCAACGACGTGATCGGCTTCAAACCCGGCGACGTGAGCGCGAGCATCACGACCGCGTCGTTCGACATCTTCATCATCGACGCTCTGCTGCCGCTTTGCTACGGCGCAACCACGGTGCTGTGCACCGAGGAGCAGATGCGCATCCCCGGGCTGCTCGCCCAGGTGCTCGACCGCTGCGGCGTCACGTTCCTTCAGGCGACGCCTACGCGGATGCAATTCCTTTTGACCAACCGCGATTTTTGCAAAGCTGCCCACAGAAATCTTACGGCGGTCGCCTGCGGAGGCGAATTCTACCCGCTCGCGCTTCTCCACGCGCTCAAGCGCAAGACCCGCGCGCGCATCATCAACGCGTACGGCCCGACCGAGACGACCGTTTACAGCTCGTTCTTCGACGTGACAAAACGATCGTTCCTCACGGTCGGCCCGCCGATGCCCAATACCACCGCCTACATGCTCGATGCGAACCTTTCGCCGGTACCCATCGGCGTGCCGGGCGAGATCTACATCGGCGGCCTGTGCGTCGGCACGTGCTACATCAACCGCGAGGCGCTTACGCGCGAGAAGTTCATCGACAACCCGTTCCACCCCGGCACGGTGCTCTACCGCTCCGGCGATATCGGTACGTATCATGTGAGCGGCGAAATCGAAATCCTCGGCCGCGCGGACTTCCAGATCAAGCTCCACGGGCTGCGGATCGAACTGGGCGAGATCGAAATTCAGGCAAGCCGCCTGCCGGGCGTGCGCGAGTGCGTCGCGGTGGCCCTCGGCGAAGGCAACGCGCGCTATATCGCGCTCTACTACGCTGCGGACGAGCCGCTCGAGGAAGCGTTCCTCCGCGAACAGCTCGGTCAAACGCTGCCCGCGTACATGATCCCCGCGCGCTTTGTGCATCTTTTAAAGCTTCCGCAGACGCCCAACGGCAAGACCGACCGCCGGGCGCTGCCCGCGCCGGACGCGACGGATACCTCCCGCAAGGGCACGCGCCCCAAAACGCCCACGGAACGCCGCATGGCGACGATCTGGAAGCAGGTGCTGGGCGTGCCCGCGGTATTCCGCGAGGACGATTTCTTCGCCAAGGGCGGCGATTCGCTCGGCGTCATCAAGGTGCTTGCAGCCATCTCGCAATACGGGTGGAAGATGCGCACGCGGGAGTTCTACGAAAAGAAAACGCTCACGGCCATCTGCGCCGCGCTCGAACAATCCTCGGAGGGCCCGCAGCTCGCGCGCTCGGAGCGCGCCGTGCCGAAGCTTTCGGCGCCAAACGCGCCCGCGGATCTCTCGAACGTGCTCTTAACGGGCGCGACGGGCTTTTTGGGCGCGCATGTGCTCCGCTCGCTCGCGCGAAAGGGCGGAAAAATTACCTGCCTCGTGCGCGCCAAGGACAGCGTCGAGGCGAACAACCGGCTCCGCTCTGCGCTCAAACATTATTTCCCCGATGAAGCGGACGCCCTTGCCGAAAAGGCAACCGCGATCGCCGGGGATATCTCCGATCCCGCGCTCGGCGGCGCGGAAAAAGCCGGCACCGTGATCCATTGCGCCGCGCTGACCGCGCACGTCGGCCGAACGGAGGAGTTCGCGCGCGTCAACGTCGAGGGCGCAAAGAACATCATTGCCTGGTGCAAGCGCTGCGGCGCGGAGCTCGTGCATGTCTCCACCGTGAGCGTCTGCGGCACGGGCGCTTTCGCGCGGCCCTTTACCGAAGCGGATTTCGACGTTTCCCAGCAGGTGGACGGCAACGAATATATCCGCAGCAAATTCCTCGCCGAAGCCGAGATGTTCTCGGCGCTCGAGGCGGGCATGAAAATCAGCGTGATGCGCGTTGGGAACCTGTGCTGCCGCCACAGCGACGGCGTGTTCCAGATGCGTCCCGAGCACAACGCGTTTTATCACAGGATGCGCGCGCTCGCAGCGTTCGGCCTGCTGCCCAAGACCGCCTCGGAGCTTTTTGTCGAGCTTACGCCGGTCGACGTGTGTGCGGACGCGCTGGTTGCGCTGCTCTCAGGCGAGCGATACAGCGCCGCCTACCATATCCTGAACCCGCACCGCGTCACATTGGGGGCGCTTGCCGGGGCGATCGCGCAGAAGGGACGCGCCATCCGCACGGTAGACGACTCCGCATTCAACAAAAAGCTCGAACAGCTCCGGCGGCGCAAGCAGTATGAGGCGCTCGCCTGGCTGACCGATACTTTGGGCGCGGGCGCGCAGGTGGACTGCGCCCTCACGCAGCGCGCGCTTGAGGAGAACGCGTTCGCTTGGCCGAAGCCGGACGCGGAATACCTCGACCGCTACCTCTCTCTCGTTTGCCAGTAATCGACCGTTAACGGAGGGTATTGTGGGAAGTCTGACGTACTATCTTGTTGGAATCACGATGCTTATGCTCGTGGTTCTTGCGGTAATCGTCGGCCTGCGCAAGAAGAAGAGTATGCTGCATTACCTCTTCCTCGCGCTCGTCATACAGCTGTTTATCTGGTCGGCCGCCGCGTGCTTCGAATCGATCGTGGGCGAGTCCAACCACTTATACCTGATTTTTGAAAAGCTTACCTACATCGGCAGCGCGACGGTTCCGGTGACGATGCTGCTGATTTCGCTCTCCTACGCGCGCGGCGACGCGGGGCTGCGAAATACGGACTTTCTGCTCTATCTCGTGCCCCTATTGACCCAGATCATCGTGTGGACCAACGATTTCCACCACCTGTTTTACGTATCCTACTCCGTGACGGACCCGCACCTCAACGTGTTCGGCCCGTATTTTTACTTCCATGCGGTTTATTCCTATCTCTGCCTGGTCATCGGCTTTACGCTGCTGATCTATTTCGCGGTGCGCAACTTGGGCATCCTATCGATACAGGCGCTGCTGATGATACTGGGCGGCCTCATCCCCATCTCCGTCAACCTTTTATACACCGCGAACATCGGAAACATGCAGGTATACTCGACGCCCATCGCGTTTTCCTTCGCGTGTCTATTCTACATGCTGGGGCTGTTCCGCTACAATCTGCTCAACGTTGCACCCGTCGCGCTGCAAAACGTGGTAAACATGATCTCCGACAGCTTCGTCGCCGTCGACGGGGATCTGAACATCATCTTTTACAACCGCTCGTTTTACGACAACTTTTCCAGGCAGGTCCGCTTTTCGCGCAAGGACAACTTCTACGATCTGCTCAAGCGCGTCCCCGACTTGCCCGCGTCGCCTGAAAAATGCCGCGACGTGATACTCGGCATCGGCGGTAATTCCGCGACCGAAAGCTACGAATGGGCGACCGTCATCGACGGCGTCGAACGCCATTATACGATCGAGCTTACGCCGATCGTTAAGAAGAAGTGGCGCATCGCCGTCATCATACTGCTCAAGGACGTTACACAGCACGTATTGGACCTTAAGACGATCCACAACAACCAGGCGATACTGCTCGAGCGCGAGCGCCTCGCGGCGCTTGGTCAGCTCATCGGCGGCATCGCGCACAACCTCAAGACGCCGATCATGTCCGTCGCCGGCGGCATAGAACAGCTCAAGCAGCTTACGACGGAATACTCGGAATCCCTGAACGATCCGGAAATCACGCCGGACGATCACCGCGAGATCGCGACGGAAATGCAGGGCTGGCTCGATAAAATGAAGCAGCACATGGCCTATATGTCCGATATCATCTCGGCGGTTAAGGATCAGGCATCCACGTTTTCGGCCAGCCGGCGCGTGGGCTTCAGCGTGGTGGAGATGTTCAAGCGCATCGAGCTTCTGATGAAGCATGAGCTGGTGCGCTCCCGCTGCAAGCTCATCGTCCAGAACGAGCTCAATGAATCCAAGATGATCCAGGGAGATGTGAACTCCCTTGTACAAATATTTGACAATATTATTATGAATGCAATACAATCATATCAGGAGAATGGCGGCGAAATTCTGGTTCGCGCATGGCAGGACGACGGCACGCTTTGTTTCTCTATTCGCGATCAGGGCAGCGGTATCCCGAAGAACATTCAGGACAGGCTTTTTAAGGAAATGATTACGACCAAGGGCAAACACGGCACCGGCCTTGGTCTGTACATGTCTCACAGCACCATCAAGGGCATGTTCCGCGGGAATATGTGGTTTGTTTCTACGCCTGGACAAGGAACGGAATTTTTCATCACTTTACCTGAAACGATTAAGGATTAGCCATGAGAAAATATCAGAAAACGGAGCTTTCCGATGAATATCGGATCATGATTATCGATGACGAAGAAGGCATCATCGATAGCCTTTGCTCGCTTTTGTCCCGCAACGGATATGCGAGCAAGGGGTTCACCAACCCGCTCGAAGGCATGGCGGAGCTCCAGCGCGAGCATTACGACATGCTGATCCTCGACTATTTCATGGCGCCCCTGCATGGGGACGAAGTGGTAGCGCGCATCCGCGAGACCGATCAGGAGCTGTATATCCTCCTGCTCACCGGCCATAAAGATCTCGCGCCGCCGATCGATACGATCAAATCCCTCGCCATACAGGCCTACTGCGAGAAGAGCGACCGTCTGGATCAGATTCAGCTGTTGATCGAGTCGGGCATCAAATCCATCTCGCAGATGCGCACCATACAGAAATTCCGCGACGGGCTCAATTCGATCCTGGGCGCGGTTCCAAAGATCTATCAGCTCCAGCCCATCGGGTCGATCCTGGAGGAGATCCTCTATCAGATCCTCCCGCTGGTCAATTCGGAGAACGCGTTCATCCTCGCGGACGATGTGCCCGGCGTCGGTTTGATGGACAAGTCCATCTTCAAGGGCCTCGGCTCCTACAACGTCTCCATCGAACGCTTCACCGAGATGCTCGATCCCCGCTTCATGGAGGAAATCGGCGCGGCGCGCACGCGCAAACATGTGGTCAAAGCGGAGGACGGGCTGATCATTCCGCTCTTGAACGAAGCGCATCTGCCCATCGGCGTGCTCTACGTGAGCGGCGCGCAGGAGCCCGAGGGCACCCGGCTGCTGGAACTGTACGCGGCGCAGGCGGCCTCCTCGATCAGCAACGCGTTCCTGCACTCCATGGTGAACATGAAAAACGAGGAGCTGAGCCATACCTACGCGCAGCTTAAGACCCGCTATATGGACACCATCGAGGCGCTCCGCCTCGCGGTCGACGCCAAGGACGAATATACCCGCGGCCATTCGGACCGCGTCGCGTACTACGCCGTGTGCATCGGCAAAAAGATGGGCCTGAGCCCCGACGAGCTCGAGCAGCTTCGCATCGCGGGCGTGTTCCACGACATCGGCAAGATCGGCACCTCGGACGATATCCTGCTCAAGAGCAAAATGCTCAACGAACGCGAATACAGCGAGATCAAGAAACACCCGATCACCGGCGCGATGATCCTCTCAGCGGTCTCCATGTTCCAGAACATGGTTCCGCTTGTCAGGCACCATCACGAGCGGCCGGACGGAACGGGCTATCCCGACGGGCTTCGCGCCGGGGAGATCGAGCGCGGCGCGCTGATCCTCGCGGTGGCCGACGCGCTCGACGCGATGACCAGCGACCGCCAGTACCGCGCGCACCTTTCGCTGGAGCAGACGGTCGAGCAGCTTCGCCAGGGCGCGGGCGCGCAGTTCGACGCCGATATCGTCGACGTGCTCTTCGGGCTTCTCAAGGAAGATCCCGACCTGATGAACAAGGCCTACGACTCGGGCAAGTGACCGATACGGCGCTTGCGCCGCCGCCCAAAAGCGGCCAAAGCGTTCAAACCAATACCGTCCAACAAAGAACGGCGCGGCCTGAATTCGGCCGCGCCGTTCTTACGGTTTAACTCCCATTGCGGCAATCCGCTCTTTCACCGACGCCGCTTTCCCATGAAGCGGCAGCTCGACGCTCCGACGCACAACGCTTTGACTCCGCTTCCTACCGTTTTTTGCCGCAAAGCAGGCCGAGCGTTCCGATCATAAACGGCAGCTTCAATACCTTGGGGATAAAGGGCGATCGGCTGGTATCCACGAACCGGACGCCCTCGCCGCCCATCCGCGCCACGGCCGATATCAGCTCCTGCGTCGTACCATAATAGCTCTTGACCAAAAATAAATCCTGAAAGACAAATTCACCCCCGCTTTTGAGCACGCGCAGCGCTTCGGCAATCGCGTCGAGCTTGTTTTTACTGTCCCTGACCTCGTGGAACGTCAGGTTGCTGACGACCAGATCGAAGCGTCCGTCCGAAAATGGGAGCTTAGAGGCGCTGCCCCGCCGGAATTCCATCCTGTCGGCCACGCCCTCGAGGCGCGCGTTTTCCTCGCACTGCTTTTGGCTGAAGCCCCATCCGCCGCCCCAATAATCGATGCCGGTCACCAGCGCCCCCGGATACCTCTTTGCAAGCCGGATGCTCAGCGCCCCGCTCCCGCAGCCGATGTCGAGCGCCCTCGCGCCCCCATTCCCTTTGATATGATCGAGCAATACCCCGAGGACTTTTCCCTGAACGTCGCCGCCGTCGGACGAGAACCACCATCTCGCGCGGGAAAAATAGACGATGACGATCAAAAAGAAAACGGCGATCAGGCCCAATAAGATTTTAAGCGCAAACCAACCTTGCAGCCAAATCCATAAAGCGATATCCAGCGCGCAGAAAATCAACAGCAGCGCGCCGATTTTCCGAATCATTTCAGCCGGCACCCAATTGCCGTACGCGGGCTTTCCCATTTCGTTTTTCATAATGCCGCTCCCCATTTCTATCTCCATATTTGTCGGCACCATTTTCCAGCAGCCGTAAACAACGCGCAGGAACTTGTTCCAATGTCCCGCGGCCGCGGTGCTTTAGGCTCGGAAGCGCGAAGTTACGCCTCGGGCAGACAAAGGCAAAAAGGATGTCCCGCCGGATCGAGCAGAGTGCGCCACTGATCGGGGCGGTATTGCGTTTGCGCCATGGTCGCGCCCAGCGACAGCGCGAGCCGCACCGCAGCCGCCAAATCGTCGACCGTGAAATCCAGGTGCATCATCTTCTGCTGCGTCCCCGGCGTCTCGGGCCACACGGGCGGGGCATAATCCGCCTCCCCCTGGCACAAAATGCGGAGCGCTCCTCCCGGGGCCGACACCGCCACACAGCCTTCGCCTATCGGCGCCGCTTCCCATACCAAAAGTCCCGCGTAAAACGCGCCGAGCTTTTGCTCGTCGCCGCAATCGATCATGATATCGTCGATGCGAATGCCCGGCCTCTTCGGATTTTCCATCGCCCACACCCTCCTCATTCTTGCGGATCGCCGCAACGCCTGCGCTCTGCACGCCCCGGCGGAGCGAGCGGCCCCGGTGCTTCGCGCTCACCGAATCAGCCCTTGCCGCATCCGCCGCGGGGCTTGCGCCTATCGGTTCAAACGCGCCGCAGCCCCGGCTTCCGAATACATATCCTTTAATAGGAAAATGCGCAAGGGCCTTATAGGTCCGCTTGCGCATCGGTAAAACATTCTATTCCGTCCACATCCCGTCAGGAATGATGCAGGCGGCTCCGCTGCATCGCCTTTGGCTTGCCGAGGATCTCCATGTACAAAAGCCCCGTCACGATGCTCTCGCGATCCATCCGCAGCACGTTCGTAAGCGGCGCGCTCAACGGTTTTCCCCGCAGTGCCACGCCGGGTTTTGCCGCGCCGCTCCCGGCTGGGGAGGGTGGGCAGGGTTCCTCGCCCGTCATGCTCGTTTCCTTGTGCGCATGTCCCTGGGACTGCGATGCCGGGCGCAGCGTATGCGCGAGCGTGCTTTTGAGCGGCGTATACGCTTTCATCCTGTGAGAAACGGCGGGCGCGATGGGCGCAGTCCCCTCCTGCGTTTGTCCCTCCAGCGTGGCGGCGCCTTCCTCCGACCATTGCCGCTGCGGGCTCGCCGCCCTCGGCTGCTGCGGCGCGGCCGGAACGACCGGCCACGGCCAGCCTTCCTGCGAAGTTGGAACCGGCGGTCTCTTGCCCGCCTGGGCAACCTCCGTCCACGACCATTCGCCCTCATACTCGGGTTGCGGCGGCTTTGCTACCGGCGCGGCCTGCTGCCACGGCCAACCCTGCTCCACGGTGGGCGCCACGGTGGGCGCGGGCGGCGGCTGCGTGCCCGGCACACCCCTTAGATTGGGGTTTGCGCCGGAAGGCTGTCCCTGCCACGCGGTGTTTTCGCGCGCCTTTTTTCTTTCTTCCTCCTGCTTCTTCTTGCTTGAGCGGACGGAGAAAACCAGGATGGCTATGATGATCCAAATAATGAATTCCAAGCTCTCACCTCGCTTTTTGGTCGACGGACGATGCGCCTATTCTTCGGGCGCACCGCCCCGCTCCGCGCGGCATGTGCTAGTCGTTGCTGCCCTTCGCAGGCTGCGCGCCCTTCGTGATCGCCTCGCGCATCTGCGTATCCGAGATCACATTCTGCATATTATAATAGTCCATCACGCCGAGCTTGCCCTCGCGGAACGCGGCGGCGATCGCGAGCGGCACCTCCGCCTCTGCCTCGATCACGCGCGCGCGCATCCCCTGCACGGCGGCGATGTTCTCCTGCTCCTGCGCGACGGCCATCGCCCTGCGCTCCTCGGCCTTGGCCTGCGCGATGCGCTTGTCGGCCTCGGCCTGGTCGATCTGCAGCTGCGCGCCGATGTTGCGGCCCACGTCCACGTCCGCGATGTCGATCGAGAGGATCTCAAACGCGGTGCCGGCGTCCAGGCCCTTGTTGAGCACCGTGCGCGAGATGGAATCCGGGTTTTCAAGAACGTCCTTATGCGAGAGGGAAGAGCCGACGGTTGTAACGATGCCCTCGCCGATACGCGCGATGATCGTATCCTCGCCCGCGCCGCCGACGAGCCTGTCGAGGTTGGCGCGCACGGTAACGCGCGCCTTGGCGCGAAGCTCGATGCCGTCCTTGGCGATGGCGGCGATGACCGGCGTCTCGATCACCTTGGGGTTGACGCTCATCTGCACGGCGTTGAGCACGTCGCGGCCGGCGAGGTCGATCGCGCAGGACTTTTCAAAATCCAGCGGGATGCCGGCGCGCTGCGCCGCGATGAGCGCGTTGATGACGCGGTCGACGTTGCCGCCCGCGAGCAGATGCGCCTCGAGCTTATTGATGGAAATAGAGAGGCCCGCCTTTGTCGCCTTGATCATTGGGTTAACGATGCGCGCGGGGAGCACCTTGCGGATGCGCATACCCACGAGCTGGAATACCCCCACCCGTACGCCCGACGCAGACGCGGAAATCCAAAGGCGCAGGGGCACAAAGCTGAAGAAGATGGAAAGGAACAAGACGACTCCAACGATGATCAGTATGGTTACGAACAGGTCTTCCATTTGATTTCTCCTTTCGACATCCCAAAATCCGCGGGGCGATCGCCCCGCATAGTGCTGTATGATTGCGCGGCGTCGCCGCTAAACTCTGCTAATTTCCTTAACGAGGATACGCATCCCCTCGACGCGCTCGATCCGAACGCGCTTGCCCTTTTCGATGAACTCGCCCGAGGTGACCACGTCGAGCCTCGTCCCGTCGAAATCGGCGTTTCCGGCAGGGCGGAGCAGGTTGAGCGCCACGCCCTCGCGTCCGACGAGCTGCTGTATCTCCGACTGGGTCAAAGAGGTCGATCCTCCGCGGATCGCTTCGTTGAGCACCATCCGCGAGCGCGACAGCGCCCCTCTCGAGAACGAGCGGAAGAAGAAATACCCGAACACCAGCAGGATCAAAAGGATCAGCGCAAGCGTAATGAGCGCGTTTTGGAGGGTATCCGCGCGCAGCACGATCGCCGCCACAAGGGACGCGAGGCCGATGCCGCCCGCGAGACCGAACCCCGGGATAAACATCTCGACGATAAGCAGAACGATCCCGACGATCAGGCAGATCAGCGCCGGCAGATTCCAGCCCAGCACATATTCAAGGAAAAAATCCACTGTTTGTTCTCCTTTCCCCATCGCCCACGGCAACGGCGAGCTTTATTCGTTATATTATAACACGCGCCGCCGGAAAATGCTTCAATATTTGGGGCGCGGCTCAAAGCGCCCGCGCATCGGCCGGTCAAGTTCCTTTGAACCCGCGGCCAAACAGGCGTTCGCAAAAAGCGCGCCCTTAGGGCGCGCTAAAACATATCGTAAATATGCGTGTTGAACCAGCTGTAGCCTAGATCGACCCAGGGAATGAGGCGCGTGTTCATCATCAGGCCGATTACGCACCAAAGCAGGGCCGCCACGATCAGGGCGCAGATCCAGGTCAATATCTTGCCCGCGACGCTCACGCGCTGGTCTTCCATTTCATCGAACAGCTCTTCAAGCTCCTGTTCCTGTCCTGGCTCCTGCTCTTTTGATCGCCCGGGCACCGGAGCCGTATGCGATGCCGGGCGGGTTTCGGACCCGGCCGCGGGCTGCATCGCCGCGCGGCTTTTGCGCGACTCGCGCAGTTTTTTGATCCACTCGTCCTGATCAAGGTCATATCCGGAGCTTGACTGCGGCTTGGCGCGGACCCGGCGCACCGCGCCCACCGGCGCCTGCGCTTTGACGGAAGGTTCGGCGGGCAGATCGAGCGTGCGCTCCATCTGCTCCAATATCATATGCGCAGGGCGCGAGGTAAGAGCGATATGATCGCACAGCTCGAAGAGGAAGTTCGGCCGGCTCATGCATAAGGACGGCGTGCGGACGGCTTCCCGCAACGTCTGCTCGAGCACCTGCTTCGCCCGCTCGTGCGAGCCGGTCTTTTCCAGGGCGTATTCGTACAGGGCGCGCGATTGTTTGGTAAACAGCTCCCTGAGCTTCTCCCGGCTTTCCTCGACCGGCGCGATCCGAAGCGTTTCTGTGCCCATCTTTCATGCTCCCCTTTCGGCGGGTTGCGACAAAATCCGACAACCATATTATCCCCGTTTTACAGTGCAAATGTCAATAGCGCGGCGCATAAGCGAAGGCTTGTTCCACATATGTATTGGTATGCGTTATAAAATCAACATCAAGCGGCTTTTGCTCTTTGGCGCACTTGCCGCGCTCGCCGTGATCCTCTGCCGCGGATGCGTCTACGCGTGCACGGCTCCGAAGGAAGTCCCTTCCAGGATCGACGTCGCGGGCGCGGATTCCGTGCTGCGCGTCTACAACGACAAGACCAAGTCCGTCATGAGCCTCACGATGGATCAATACCTCGTGGGCGTCGTAGCCGCAGAGATGCCCGCCTCCTTCGAGCCCGAGGCGCTTAAGGCGCAGGCGGTGGCGGCGCGCACGTTTACGGCCAGCCGCATCCTCTCCAAGAGCGAGGGCGGCGATTACGACGTCTGTACGGACAGCACCTGCTGCCAGGCCTGGTGCTCCGAGGCGGATATGAAGGACAAGTGGGGGGCGAACTATGAAGCGTACCGCCAGAAGGTGCAAAAAGCGGTTGAGGCGACCTCGGCACAGGTCATCACCTACGACGGCGAACCGATCGATGCGTTGTATCACAGTACCTCGGGAGGCTATACGGAGGACAGCGAAAACGTTTTTTCAGCGAGTAAGCCGTATCTGCGCGGCGTCGACAGCCCCGGCGAAGAAGACGCTCCCAAATACCGGGTGGAAACCGATTTTTCCCTCAAAGAATTTGTAAACAAGCTCAACAAAAGCTTTTCCGGCGCGAAACTGACGACGAAGAACGCCTCTGCCGAAGTCAAAGTGCTCTCGCGGTTTGAAAGCGGCCGCGTCGAAAGCGTTAAGGTTGGAAAGGCGACGGCGACGGGCAGGGAATTTCGCGGCGCGCTCTCGCTCAACAGCGCGAATTTCACCTTGACTTTTCACAAGGATACGGTCAGCATCACCACGCTCGGATTCGGCCACGGCGTGGGAATGAGCCAGCTCGGCGCGAACGCGATGGCAAAGGACGGCGCGTCCTACCGCGACATCCTGATGCATTACTACACCGGCGTTAAAATAGAAAGCTTTTCTTAATCGAAACAGCGGCTTTGAGGCGTATGGATTCGACCCTTTCCTTAAAACCGATTTGTGGTCTTTGATGAAACGGTATTATAGAATGCGCAGGAAATGGCAACAATATCACCGAGGTGATATTTGTGCAAGAAAACGAGTCCCGTTTTAACCGTTATAAAAAGAACGTTTTGGAATTTCTGCGCGAGCGCGGATATTATGTGGTGCTGGTCGTCTGCCTCGCGGCGCTGGGCGTAACCGCGGCCTTCCTTTTGGGCGGGCCGAGCGTGGACGAGCCGCTGCCGGACAATACCCCATCCGATCAATCCGCGAGCATGAGCGAGGACGAGCGCCTTGACGAGGCGATGCTGCCGACGCCAACCATCGCACCCACCGCCAAGCCCACGGCAACGCTGGTTCCGGACTTTACGCCGAAGCCGACCGCCAAGAGCTCTGGTACGACGCCTCAGAAAGCGCCCGCTCCGGTGAAGGGCAATGTGATCTGGAATTTCGCGATCGACAGTCTGTTGTATTCTAAGACCCTCGATCAGTGGACGACGCACTCGGGCGTCGATATCGCGTGCAAGACGGGCACGCCTGTGCGCGCGGTGATCGACGGGACGGTGGACGAGATCTATACCGACGACCATCTCGGCGTGACGGTGGTGGTTTCGCATTCCGAAAAGCGCAAGAGCGTGTATTCAAACCTTGCGGAAAACCCGTCCGTTCAGGTGGGCGATAAGCTCAAAGCGGGCGATCAGATCGGCGTGACCGGCACTACCGCCATCAGCGAATGCGCGGAGGAGCCGCACCTGCACTTTGAATTTATCGTTGGAAACGAATATGTGGATCCCATGGACCACATTCTGCTCTCCTCAAAATCGAGCTAAGACGTCGGATAAAGCGCCCGGCTTCCTCCCCGGCGCTTTGCCCTTTCGACGAAGCGCCAAACGCGCTTCATCGAGGTTCACGGCATAGATCGGCGCCCGGTTTTCTATTATCGTAGGAAACCGGGCGCCGATTTGCGCTGTGAGGCGCCGCGCCGCACTCCGCGGAAAGACGTGCTGAAAGCTTAAGCACGGATTCCGGCCCGGCCTTTTTAGCCAAGATTTTGTTGCGAGACAAGGAGGGACCGATTAGCACCCTTCCCACAGGGAAGTAAGCCAAACTGAATCAGAAAATGTAAAACGGAGCAGACCCAATAAGTCTCTCCGTTTTATATTCCCCGAAATAAATGTGAATGCCAAGGATCGCTTGCCCCTCTCCCATCATACGAACTATAAAATGTTCTTTGCGGTACAAAGAGTGCTTCCGCCCCTTTTATACTTTCCCTATGCAGTTGTCATTCTTGAAAATCTTCGGATAACCGCATATAATGTGTGTATTATTCAGATAAACCGTGAGGCATTCAGTATGGATTTTATGTCGGTCAGAGATGCCGCTTTACTTTGGAATATTTCTGAACGCCGTGTACAGCAATTCTGTGAGGAAGGCCGTATAAAGGACATACAGCGTTTTGGAAGGTCTTGGATGATCCCTAAGTCTGCCGAAAAACCTGCCGATCCACGAAAGGCTCGCCACAAAAACGAAAGTAAAATTGGAAAATAGATTTTTCTGTGATATATAGTGTAAGGGAAAGGGGGTATCCATCTGAAGCGAATATGGATATTGATATGCCTGGCCGCATGTTGTGCGGTGCTCGCTACCTTTCTCTCGTTTAGCCATACTGACAACGGAAAGATATTGGTCGTGCAGGACGCGCTGGATCCGATGGCAGATATCCTCACACCTTATGCGGGGAGCAATGTCGAGCGCCCGACTCCTTATCAGCTTGGGCAGCGGCTTCCCGGACTGAATGGAATGGCCTTTGTTTTCGGCACACAGGCCCGCCCTTATCAAAAACAATCCGCGTCCTCCGGGTATGTGCCACTGTACAATGCGACGGTTGTTATAGCCGTAAACCGGAACGGTAATTCCGCCGATTCTATCAGCGGCTGGCAAACACTGCTTGAAAGTGAAGCCGTCGTACTTCTTCCGAATCACCGCACGGAAGGCGGACGGCTGACGGCCATCGCTCTGGCGCGGGCCTTGGGCGCGGCGGAGGGCGATCTTACGCCAGCAATAGAGGCGTTTGCGCTTCTTCAATCGCAAGGCCGCCTTAACCGTCAGGATGTATATCTGTCTCTCGACTATCGGGGAATGTATCCTCCCGACCGCCTGTCGGAACATGACGCTGTCGTCCTCTGGGATTATCAAGCCGCCATGCTGAACCGGATTTCCGGCGGCTGGGATATTGTCATTCCGGAAGAAGGCCCTTTTTCGGTAGACTGCGGCTTTGTGTACGGCGGATCATTGGAAACGCGGGAGAGCCTGCGGGCGGCCAAAGAGTTCCTGCTGTCGGAACAGGGCCAGCAGGCGCTTCTGGAGGCCGGTTTTTCACCCCTGACCGGCGAACCGGATTTATCTGCCTGGGACATGGCGCGGCTAACCTACAACCCAGGCTTTCGCCGCGCCGTCCTATCGGCAAAACTCTATGGCCCGGCTTCGGTGCAGGAACGGTTGCTGCTGCAAAGCGTTACCATGCTGTTGTTTTGCATCGCGGCGCAACGGATTCTCCGGCGTATCCCCCGCGGATTCTATCGTGCCACAAGCCTTTACAGTATGCTTTTTGTGCTACTGTGGATGCTCGTCGGCATAGTAAAAATCTTATCACCATACCATGATCTGACTCGGTACTGCTGGTTTGCAACCTACATATCACGCCATATTCTTCCAGTATGCTGGTTTTGTATGTGTTATGTGAACCGGCATGAGCGACTTCCATCTCGAAGAAGCCTGACTGTATTCCTCTGCGTCGCCGCTGCGCTGACAGTGCTTGTTTTCACAAACGACATCCATCGCCTCGTTTTTGTTTATACCAACGCCGATCCTGCGTCATGGGCGGATCAATACGTCAACGGATGGGGATATTACCTGTCATCATTGTGGAGCTTTTCCCTGAGCATCGCCGGGCTGACGCTGCTTTTCCATAAAAACAGAACCCGCCAGCAAAAGCGGCAGATGCTGTATGCGGGTATCTTTTTTGGCGCATTGCTGATTTATCAGATGCTGTACATTGCCGGCGTGAAGCATATTCTCGATCTGGACATCCCCACCACGGTGGCCATCTTTATTCTCGTGTTTAATCTGGCGGCTCAGCGGGAGCGGTTCATGGGAGCCTCTTTGCTTGAACTGCCGATTTTTCAAAACTCACCATATGCCATTGCCATCTATGACGGCACTGGATCGACGGTATACAGCAATGCCGTTATGGAGTCGTTACAGCACAAGGGAGCGGCGTTCCCGAATCCCGGACAGGCGTTGGATGACTCCGCAGAAGTGTTATCCGGGGAACGGGTGTTCAAGCCTTACGAATATGCGCTGGATACCGGCCGGGCGCTTGTCCTGGAGGATATCACCCATCTAAAGCGTTTGGAGCAGTCGCTCAAGGAAACTCATGAGAAACTGAAAGCCGTTCAAGGACTCCTTGTGCGGCAGACAGAGGAAGCCCGCAACTTAACTGACAGGCTGGAGCAGGAACGTTATTCCCTGCAAATGGATAAGCTTTTCAAGGAAAAGCTGGAGGATGTGCGACGGCAACTTCGCCTGATTCATCAGTCTGACGGGATAAATCAGGACAATATGCTCCTGCGCCGCGTCCGTTTTCTGCTCTGTATTTGCCAGCAGCGTTTGCGCTTTATCATCCGCAGCCTGGAAACACATCCGCTTGTTCCCGCTGAATTGGTTGAAGGGTATGCCGCTGGGGTAATCAGGAATGGACAGCGTATCGGTCTGGATGGCGTGATCACGGCGGCTTCCCGCGGCTTCTGTCCCCCCGGTATTGTTGAGGCGCTTCTTGAGTCAATTGACCGCATATGCCTGCATGCTTTCGATTTGCCCGGTTCTTCGTTCATTTGCCGTCTGGAGGCCGACGAGGCCGGCATCGCGCTGAACGCCTCGCTCTCATGGGAGGGCGACATTCCTTGCGCAGAGGGAGCGATGCTGCCAGAGAACCTCATCGGAATCATTGGCGGGTTGGGCGGCCAGATTCTCCAAGAAGCGGAGGAAGACGGGCTGCTGACGCGGCTGCATTTTTCCTATCGGGAGGTGCGAGGATGATCTGGTACGAAACGCCGGCAACCCTCGGTATGGCAATGTTTTTCGTGCTGCTGCTGACGGCCGCTTCCCAGACGATCGTTGCCCTTGAAGCAGGTGAATTACTCCGTGGCAAAGGAGCTTTACGCTTTATTCGTCTGCTGTACGGCCTGTTGGCCCTTATATCCGTTATATTATCCTTGGAAGGGATTACGGCCATCGCATCCATCGAAGGAGGAATTTATCTGCCGATACCGGGACTGCTCCGGTATTTCGTGATACTGCCCGTGTTGCTTTTCCTATGCTCGATCAAGCGGCCTGTGGAACTCCCAAAACAATTACAGCCGTCGGTCATCACATTCTTTATACCGCTTCTGCTCTTGCCGCCCGTAGACCGTCTGCCGAGGCCGCTGCCTGTCGCCTTCGCTGTTTTTGCTGTGGTCTGGCTAATGCTCGACACAGTGCGGATGCTGCTGTCTTTCAGGATATATTCCCGCACGCAAATCACCCGAGGCGTTATGGCTCATATCATACGCGGCATCAATCACGGCATATGCATCGCCAACCGCCGCGGATGGATTTTGGAAGTCAATCCGGCTTTCATCAGCCTGTGCGAGAATTTGGGCATACATAAAGCCGAACGCATCGCTGAGTTTGACGCGGCCTTAAGGGCGCTGCATGACGACGGGCGGCTGAAAACAAGCGAGCTGGAAAACGGCAAATCCATTCGGGCTGAAAACGCAGTTTATTTTCTTCAGCGCAGCAGCTTCAAAGCGGCCGGAAAGATATTTACGCAGATGTCCCTTTCGGATGTAACAGTGATAACCCGCGCCGCCTCGGAACTGGAACACGAAAATGAAAGACTGGCTCAAAATAATCAAAAGCTTAAGTCCCTCATATCCGATATCGAGCTTGAGGAAACCATCCGCGAACGCGAACGCTTGTGCCGCGCCGCCCACGATCTTTGGTCACAGCGCCTGGCCGTGGCAGGATTGTCGATTGATATCCTTCTCGACCGAGAGAACCGGCAAATAAATGTCGATACGCTGGAGGAAATCATATCGGCACTCAAGGAACCCATTATGGCAGAGCCTGCGCAAACGATATGCGATTTGCCCGAAGTCCTACGATGGCTTACCGAGATGTATGGGCGGCTTGGCGTACAAATCCAGATCGACGGGCAGGCGGATTTTACCGAACGCGAGCAGGAGGCCCTGTGCGCTGTCTTTCGGGAGGCGCTAGCAAACGCTGTGCGCCACGCGTATGCCCGGCATATTACTGTGCGCTTTTACGAGGACAGCGAAAAGACCGGCGCGGTTATCTTGAATGATTGTCTGGACGACAAGCCGGATATCGTGGAAGGACGAGGCCTGCATGATATCAAAACACGCATTTATCATGCAGGCGGATCGATTCAATATAAAAAGGACACTGCGTTTGAATTAGAGATCGTCTTTCCGAAAGGCATGATAAAGCAAGAGGAGGTGCTTGCATAATGAAAGTTGTGTTGATCGAAGATCAGAATCTGCTCAGCAGCACATTGGTCAAGGCTCTGGAACAGAGCCCGGATATCGAGATCGTCGGCATGTCGGACAAAGCCAGCGACGCGATGCAGCTTTGCGGGAGGTACAATCCGGATGTCGTCATCATGGATGTCTTCACAAAGGATGGCAATGGCATTGAATGTACCGCGCAATTGAAGCGAGTTTTTCCGCACATTAAGGTGCTGATTATGACCGGCGTGGAAGACGACCGTTTGGTGCAGGCGGCGGATGAAGCCGGGGCTGACCTGTTTGTATGGAAGAATCTATCCCTGGATGAATTGGTGGATTTCATCCGCAACGCCAAAAAGCCATACCGTGTCTTCCCGAGCGTCCACTGCGATGCCCTGAACTCCGTAAAATTTTCCGATATGGATATCCGTATTCTGCGGCTACTTGCACAAGGGAAAACCTCCAGGGAAATTGCCGCCGAGCTCTTCTTGGCATATGGAACCGTGCGCCTTTACATATCCCGCATGTATACGGCAACCGGCTTCAAAAGCCGCGCCCAGTTGGTGACCTATGCGCTGCGTTGCGGGCTAATCGAGTCAGTACAGATTTAGTATTGAGCATTATATGATACAAAAACCGTTCGTTGCAGTAGCTCACTGCCTTGAACGGTTTTTTATTACCCTTTATCAACGCATCATTAAACAATTGTTATATGAAACTGCTATCAGATGCGCATTACGGCAGTCAGTAAATTTTGCTAAATTATGCTTATCAGTAGCATAAGGGGGTTTGTTTATGAACGCACCAGGAAAGGGATTGCTTAAGGTTGTCAGTATCCTCCTCATCATCGCAGGTGCTTTCGCCGTGATAACGTCCATCTTCGGAGCAGCCGGATCCGCCCTGCTGACATATCTGGAAATACAGTCCGGCGGAACAATGACTGTCGCAATGATACTCTCCGCTATCATCGGCATACTCGAGATTGTATTCGGGAGTCTGGGGATCAAGCGATGCGCAATCCCCGCTCAAGGACAGTTTTTTCTGGTTGCCGGTATCGTACTTTGCGCTATTCAGCTTCTGAATATGGTATTGCACTCCATAAGCAGCGGTTTCCCGCAAATTGCCGGCCTGCTGGGATTTGTGCTGCCTGTGCTCTATATTGTGGGCGGAGTAAAGAACAAGAAAGCCGTGGCGTCATAACCACGTTAATAAAATTAAGGAGTATGAAATGAAAAAGTATCTTTTTTTCTCCATTATCGTATTGTCATTACTCATTGTGTTCTCCGGTTGTGCGGGTAATCCCGCCGGGCAAACCGAATCTCCGAAAACGGAAACGGCACCCTCCGATTCCGCCGCGCAGTCGACCGCGGCTGCGGACTCAATAGAAGGAGAGCTTTATGAGTCTGACAAGTTTTCAATCACCGTGGCCAAAGGCTGGGAAGCGATGGACATAGACGGCGGCGTCCAGATCTACAAAAACAGCGGCGAAGCCGTGCAGGTTTATTTCAGGGGCAGCAACATGTCGGAAACAGAACCAAAAACGCAGGCGGAAAGCCAGGCAAAGCAATACAATGGCACAAGCCCCCAGGAAGTAGAAAGGTGGGGCAAAAGTTGGTGGACGACCACATACACCGCAATGGATATGGAGCAGCTTAAGTATTTGCGCATCGAGGCCGGCCAACTGGTATCCGTGGCGGCGGCCGCCAAGGATATCGAGGGCAATTCGGATATCCTGGGGATGCTGGAATCCATAACGTTCAAATAATGAATGAAGGGAGCGTGCTTTATATGATTTGTTTCATCAAATCAATCCGTCTTCCTGTTATGCTCTTTCTCGCGGCGATCCTGCTCGCAGGATGCGGCAATCCTGCCGTGTCTGCACAAAGCCCTGTGACGACGAACCCGTCAGTTGCCCCATCGACAACTGCCACCGCCCAGCCGCAGGCTACCGCCAGTCCCGCTCTCGGGGATACGATAGCGCTTCCCGGCGGCTGGACGATGGAACAGGCCGTTTCGGTTTCGGAAATTGAAGCATTGGTAAACGATACGGGGTATACGATCTTTCCCGAAGCGTCAAGCAACGCAGCAAACGGCAGCCCCGCAGGCGGGTTCGTGAAAAAGAACGCAAACGGCAATCTAAAGCTGACTTTTTTAGCATTCGTCAACGGCAAGGAAGAAAAGTATACCTTCTTTAAGGATTACGTCGTGGAAGGAACCTTGCAGGAAATCAACTCAGAACTGTGGGATAAGGCCTTTGTGGGAGATTTTGCGGATAAGAGCGCGGCTATTGTGGTGCTCAAAGGCGATGTGTGCGTACGCATCAACTGGTTCCCGGAAGCATATCCGCAGTTTGAAAAAGCGGACTTTGGAACCAAACTTGCCACATTGCTGATCAATAATCTATATGGCGGCGAAAGACTGGCGGATTCCGTACAGGGAACCGGCGCAGACGAAACTGATTCGGAGGACGCTTCTTTAGCGGAAGCCGATCCTGACATACCGGACGAGCTTCCGCCGGAGCTTAAAGACGTTCCCTCTCTGAACGAGTATGCCACAACGCTTTGGATGGATTATGTGAAGCCCGACATATTTGAATCGGATTGGTTCAGCGATGCGGAAAAAGCAAACGCGCGAAAAGCGCTTAAGCTGATCATTGCCGCGGAGGACAAAGCCATCGCCCTGTATGACAAAAACGAGCATCTGTATTATCTGCGAGGGGCCGCTTATGCACAGTGCTATTATGACACGAAAGATGCAGTTTACAAGGAAAAAGCGCTGGCAGACCTGAAAAAAGCCGCCGATATGGGCCTTACCCTGGCTCAGACTGAATACGACACAGTGAAAGGCAAATAACAAGCGCGCATTTTTGCCGACGCTCATGTGACAGAAAACGCAGGTTTGACGGGGATGTGGGGAAAGGTAACGCCGCATCCCCTTTGCCGCAGTACAGAACACATCCCCGGCAGACGACGGGGAACTCCGTATGAAAATGTAGGCGATCACCAGGAAGCGAGGGCGCTCTTGCCATGAATAAGAGGAAAGCATTGCTTTTGGGCTATATCCTGCTTGGGACACTCTGCCTTGCGGGGTGCCTTGATCTCGGCGATACCGTGACAAACCCCGCCAATACGTCCGTACCGCCTTCTTTGGAAGAAACGCTCGTGTCGGATACGACCCGCCTGAGCCAAAGCGAGGACAGCCATCAGCGCGTTCGGGCGTGGGTGGAGGACGGTAATGCTTGCCTCGCCCTGGACGGCATCTTCTGGCGCGAATATCTGGGCGTCGAAATCGCACAGGATATTTATCAGGTCAATGGATTGGACGGCGCTTGTGCGGGGATATATGTCGATACGCTGGGATGGCGCATCGCGCCGATGGTGCTGTTTCTGATGGAAGATGGCACGGTAGAATATCTGGATGTGGAAAACGCGCTGCTGCAAGGCGCCGAACCTGCGGGTACATTCACCAGCATGGGCACTTTGTCGGGCCTTTCCGGTATCGTTGACTTTATACCAGGCTATTCGGGCGATGCTGAAACCTATGATGGGGTATATGCCGCCGACAATAAAACCGTTTTTGCTATCGACCGCTCTGGCCAAAAATTTGATGTATTCCTTGCATATACAGCTAAGGATCGGGTTGACGAATAAAGCTATATATTTTCTCATTAGCCCGCATTTGCGGCATAAAGGAGGCAACCATGAAGCGTTCTTCTCAACTAATCTCGGTCGTTCTGGTGCTGGCACTGATTTTCGCGGGGTGCGGTGCGCCCAAGGAGCAGCTCACGGCCGCACCGACAATAACTGCGGCGGCTCAAACACCTGCGCCGGAAGCAACGCCCGCGTCCGCTTCCTACAAGGGCGACGGCATAAGCGTTATGCTCAAGCCCGGCGCGGGGATTGACGAAATCATGCCCGTTTCGGATATAGAGGCCATCCTGGGTGCAACGGGATACGCGTTTATTGCCGAACAGGGAGAGGGCATCGGCGCAGGCGGGCTGATCGGCTACTACATGAAGGATGGCGTTCACAACACCGGCATCAACCTCATCCTGTTCGTGGACGCGGATGAAACGATGTACGACGAGCTGCTCAAACTCACGCAGCCGGGAGGCATCAAAGAGATTGGCGCGGAAGTATGGGAGAAGGGCGTCGTGGGTGATTTCAGCGACGGCAGCGTCGGCATCGTCGTACGCAAGGGCGGCACGGTGATAGGTTTCTCTTGGTATCCGGAGGGGTACGCGCGGGAGCCGTCGGAGATGGGCGCGCAGCTTGTGCTCAGGCTGATCTCCAACGTATACGATATCGATACGGCCGGTGTGCGCGCGCAGACCCGTGAGCCCGAAACGCCTGTAAGCAGTGTGCCCAAGACGCTCCCGGCGGATCTTGGCGGCAAAACCGTGTACGGCTATGTGCTGGATCTGATGAAGCAATACCTGCCCGATAACGTGTTTACAAACGGGAGCGTCGGCGAGCAGGAAAAGGCCGATGCGCGCGCCGCCATCGCGCTTATCCTGGAGGTGTGCAACGAACAGCTTTCTCAAAAACAAGATCAGTACTGGCTGCACATACGGGGCAGGTGCTACGCGCAACAGTTCTTCGATACGAAGGATGCGGCCTATAAGGCGCTGGCGCTGGCGGACTACCAAGCGGCGCTGGATATGGGCTATATCGTCGTCAAGAGCGATTACGACCGCATCGCCGCCGCGGACGATATCCTCTTCCCGCCGGGCTGGAGCATGGAACAGGCACTTACGCTTGATGAAATGGGCGTCCTCATCGGAATCCCGGGCAATGAACTTAGGTTTGTGGAGAACCCCAAAAACTACCCGCCCAACGGTATGCCGGAGGTCGGATATGCCATTATCGACGATCCTGAAGCGGAAAAGAACCAGATTATTGTGTCTGCGGACGTTCAGGGCGGCAAAGCTATGTACGAGGAACGCAAGGCGCAGGCCGTAGGCAATAAAACGGAAGAGATCGCCGGTATCGGCGACGCGGCGTTCCTGTGCGGCTTTACGGATATCGACGACGCGGGTACGCACTACACGGCGCTGGTTTTGCTGCGCGGAGATATTGTGGTACAGATCTGGATTCCTACTGAAGCGTGGACGAACGGCCCCAGTAATCTCCAGCCCGATCAGCTTGCCTGCATTATCGGCTTCCAGCTTGTGGATAACATGACCAACGCGTACCGCAATCTGCCTGAGTGGATAGGGATTCCATAAAACAGCAAGCGCCAGCGGTATATTAGACCGGGCGGCTCGGATGAAGGGCGCACGAACCAAGCCCACGCACCCCTTCTCCGTATCAAGGCATATAGGTAGGGAAAGAAAGGAGGCATCGAACGTGACGGATTTGACGGTTTCCATCCTCGTGATTGCCTGCACGGGCGTGACGGCAGCGTTGATATTTCTGCTGGTGGGAAAGCGAAAACAAAGCAGAGAACGGGCCATTGAGGATTATTGCAGAGCTAACAGCTATTCCTGTAGCATTGCCAGGGAACCTCTGCGCATAGATCGGTGCGTGGAAGGAGCTTCGTTTACGCTGATAAGCAGCATGGTCTCGCAGCGTCTGGATGAGAACACCGGCTCGAGCGGATGGAAAAAGTCCACACAGCTTACGGTGCGCTATGTGCAGGATGCGCCTTCCTTCACGCTTGGCAGTATTCCCGCCGCAGGAGACTGGGAGCAATTGCCGGATTGGATTAAGCACGCCGCAATGGAAAAACTCATGCACGAAAGCGGGATTATTCTCCAGACCGGAAATGTGCAGCCCCTGCACATAACGGGAAAATCAACTTACCTCCTGTTTGAACAAATACCGGGAGAGAGCTGCGACACTATACAAAGGCTTAGTCCTTTACTGAGTGAATGGCCTGCCCAATATAAGTTGGTCATCCATAGCGGCCCGGCAGAAATTCGTATTCATGTAGCGGATTGTTTTATCCAGGACGCAGAATTGCTGGAAAAGTTAGTACGTCTTGGAGCGGCCGCGGGAGGTATGTGATGAAAGCTGTATTGATTAGGAATCAATACCTCCACAATGATAAGCTGGAAGATATGCTCGGGCATCTTCCGGATATCGAGATTGTCATGCAGTCAGACAACGTTAGCGATGTGCCGGAGTTATGCGCAACATATGTCCCTGACATGATAATCATGGATTATTTCGCAAAAGATGATGGAATTCCGGGATGTGTCGCGCGTATAAAGCAGGATTTCCCCGGCATCAAAGTGTTTGTCCTGATAGACGCAAAGGATGATGGTTTGGCATATGAGGCCAAGGAAGCAGGCGCTGATGTTGTCGCCAGAAGAAACATTTCCCCAGATGAATGGCGGCGGCTTATCCGATATGCAAAAAAACACTACCGCGTTTATCTGAACACTTGCCCCGAACCGTGCGATCCTCATTGATATTCCATCGGCGACCCGCAATTCTATGATAGGTATTCCCTAACAAGCCGTCAGGACATCCGGATTACCAAATTACATTAAAAAACTGAAAAAGTGAAATATGTGTATAAGATAGAAAAGAGTAAATAATTTGTATGGATATTGGAGATAATAATCAGCATTTTCTGCTTTTGCTTTCTTCATTCTTACTTAGCTTCTTGCATCACTACTTAGCTTCTTGCCCTTATTTTACCATATTTTTTCTCCGGCTATATCATAAAATAGCCTGCCGACTACTTTTTCGACAGGCTGAGGGGTACCACATATGCGGTGTCCCCTTGTAATCCGGTAAAAAGAATAAAAGACTTTATTCAGAAATCTGTATATGGCTGAAACTGTTTATATTGAATGGAGGATACTGATTTACTTGCCTTTCCCGGACAACTTTTTTGTTTTTGACGGATATAATTTCAGGCCGTTTGCCTGCGCAAGGGTCTGAATATACGTTATCGCTTCCTGCGGGGAGACCAGCGCCACCTTTTGATATAGAGCGCTGGCAAACAACGCGCTAAAACCGCCGCCCTTCATGTTTTCAACCAAAACTTCATCCAGTTTGCCGGGATCACTTTTTAGCAAGGTATAGTCGTACATGCAGTTTGCGCAAAAACACTTCCCCTGTGCTTCTATAAGCAGGGAAATTTCTTTGCACCCAGGGCATTTAAGATATATGCTTGTTTTGTTCATCCCAGGTCCCCTCCGGACAAATAGTGTCCCACACTTCGCGTCCGCGTTTGTGTCGTACAAAAACATTTTATCTGAATATGTCGCTCCGTATAATTGCCTGTATATCAGTATTCTACCGCTGAGTTCACCTCGCTTCAAGTAAATCTTTCCACTTAGTCGTCAATGCTTTCCAGCTTGACGATATTATATCACTGTGTGGTCGATTTTTATAGAAAGTATGATCGGGTGAGAAAAGCGACCCGGAAGTGATCCTCCGGGCGAGGCCTCGGTTATAACTCATGTTTTTCCAATACGCACATGTAAAGGTTCTCGGGCTTGTGCTCTCCCGGCTGGATGATCACGCCGACCACACCGTCCTGCGCTCAGATATATGCCGTAACAGGGTCGTTAGTATAGATTTCAAATTTCTCTAAAAAGGCACAGCCATCGTCAGAAGAGAAATGATACACTGTCCCTGTAGGGCCATTATCACTAAAAATTCCAAACTATCAAGATCGGCATATAACCCTGCGATCTCCTCGGTGCCCGGTTGCGGCCCGGTACGTTGATAAACAAAAAGATCATTTCTATTGACGAGGGTGTCTGATTATGGATGCAAAAGTTTTATGTACAGGTAAACGTTGGTTTCAATACTGACGGCGTGATGCTTCCCTGTGAGCTGATCTGGAAGGATGATGAGAAGTACACCATCGACAGGGCGATGGATATCTGCCAGGCGGCAGCCATGAAAGCAGGTGGGCAGGGCGATCGCTAATACCATCGAGGTGCGCGGCTACAAGAGCTATCTATTTTATAAAAGGGCGGCCAATCTCGCGAGCAACGTTATCGCGCGCTGGTTTGTAGAGCGGAAGGCGGTACAAAACTGTGCAACTTTGGGACGAGTTCTTGATCTACGACTATTACGACGCCGCAGGGTATTCCAGGCATCATGACCGGATCATCACCTTCCGGGTAGACCGGATCGCCAGTCCCCGGCTGACGGATAAACCGGCCACCCCTGAGCCGGACGGCTTCGATATGTCCTTCTACGCGCGGAAGGTGTTCCAGATGTACGACGGGCCTGTATGCGAAGTCACGCTGCTCTGCGAAAACTACCATATGAAAACCCTTGTTGAACGTTTCGGAGAGAACGTCCAGACCGCAATCGCGGACAATGGGCATTTCACGGCCACGGTCAGCGTGGCGGTCAGCCCCACATTTTACGGATGGGTATTCGCCAACCGAATGAAGATACTGAAGCCGGAGGATGCCGTAAAAGAGTTTCAAGCACTGAAAACTATATAACTGGGTTATAGCCATCAGTCGTTCACTGCCCTCTCCACAAGTTCATATACCTTGTTCAGCAGGAACAGTGCCTGTCTTACATCCTCCAGCGTACCGAGACCGCTGTTTACGCCACGGGCGATCTGGTTGATGTTCGTGCCGATGCGGTTAATCTCCACATAGAGTTCATGGATGGCTTCGGGCGGTCTGGCCTTAACCGGCTTATCCAATATGAGCCGCCGCAGATACACGCTTTTGGAAAGGCCGCATTGTTTTGCTTTCTTGCACAGCGTTTCGTATTCATGATGGCTGAATACGAAGTGGGTATGGCAGGCTCTATCGTCTTTCAAGGTGGATTGACTCCTTTCTTTTTGAGAAACCGCCCGGAGGCGGCATGTGGGGACTGGGGCATGCCCCGGCAAGTTGCGCAAAATGTACATTTGCGCTATGCTTGCGACGACTGCGCCCACGGGCGCTGCCGTCCGGCCCGCAGGCGGGCCTTCTCTTTTGAATGCGGAAGGAGGGCTGAAGCCTTCCCGATCTTGCTTATATGGCTGTCAAAAAGAAAAATGGTGGACTGGGGACGATAAAAACCAGGGTTTCCGCCCAAGTAGCGGGCTGTATGGGCAGGCGCCCAAACCAGACTGCGCAAAAAGTGGCTTTCCAAGCGGAATAATACATTGTTGTAGACGATTAGGCGCCCAACAGGCGCCTAAAGTTCGGAGATGCCCAATATCAATATGCCATAGGCGCCTAAACTGGCCTTTTCAGGCGCCTTGCCTTATATCGGCGACACAGGGCGCACGTTGCCCCTGTTCCGGCGATATGTTTGATATGTCATTGCGGGCCTGCCAGCCGAGTTAAAGCGATACACGGGGCGCTTGTGCCCGCTTCCGCACCCGATACGCGCTCTGTTTACAAGCCGCCGAGCAATACCGCCGTATCCTGGTTGTCGGGTCTTGCTCCATTGGTTGACCGCACACTTTGCAATGATTTGCCCACGCCCGCCGCGCGTCCGTTTCCCGCTTTCTTTTCTCGATCGCCGCATCGTTGGCGCAACGCTTCGAACAGTATTTAGCATACCGGCTGCGGCTCTTGAATGCATCTCCGCATACCACACACTTGAAATCCATTCCATAGCGGCGGTTAAACTTCGTGCTTTCCTTGTTGTACAGAATCTTTTCACCTCCATCAACAGTTTAATGAATTCAGCAAATCCCATTTACTTTTCAAACAGCCGATTCACTTTTGTCTGATATAAGACAAACCAGCTTCGTCACACCTTCCGGCAATGTTGCCCAAATTTACTTCGTAACACCGCTGTTACTTTTCCTGTTTCGGTGAATTCGCCGAAACCATCTTCGTCACAAACACGGCTATTCGCCTGCGCAGCCGGTAAGCGGCAACAAATATCCGGCCTGTCAGGATGTCGCGCATTGCACGTAGCCGGGCGGGTATATGGCTTGGATATAAATAGAATTCCCTGGCTGCAATATTGCCGGACCCGGTTTCCAAACAGCGCCCCGATATTCCCTCTATAATATAGGAGACTGCAAAGGGTGGTTGTAAACCGATCCGGCAAATATCAAGGTTCGGCAAATTCGCCGACCTTGATCGGTGGTGTGTCAACGATACACCTTGGAGGTTCTTTTCCATAGTTTTCAGGCCGCAAGGTGTCAGCAATACACCTTGCAGGCACACACAATGTTGCTGAAAGTGTTCAGAAATCCAAATACCTTTCGTACACCCTACTGAAAAATTCCTTTCGGATTATGAAGGGGCTTGTTATCCACCCGGCCCGTGTTTTCCTTTCGGATAGCGGGTGGATTTTATTTTCTAAAATTATTTTCAAAAAATCTGCTCTGCAGGTTATACACCCCGCTGTTTTTTCGGGATGTACAGTAGAGGGTTCTTTTTTTCTTCAAAATTTGAAAGGAGACCGATATGGAAAATACAACCCGTATCAAATATTATGGAAAAATAATTGAGACTACACGGGAGGTCGCGGAATTTCTCGCGGCGAGCCGCAAACAGCTCGCCGCGTCGGACCGGAAGTACCGCTACCACAACATGGCGTTGGCCTACCTCGATCCCGACGAAACGCTGGATACCGGGCACTGCACAGGTCGGAACTACCTGCTGAACGTCGTCATACGGAATCTGGAGAACCAGCGGGTGCGGGCTGCCGTTCATCTGTTGGATACAGAACAGCAGGCGCTGTACCGCCTGCGCTACGAGAAAGACCTGACCCAGCAGCAGATCGCGGACAGGCTGGGTGTTTCGAAGATGGCCGTGAGCAAACGGCTTAAGAAGCTGCACGGGCTAGTTCGGGATGCCCTTGCCGCCTGAACGAGGCGGGGCCGGGGCAGCGAAGCCGCCACCCCCGGTCCTGTCCCGGCTGGTTCTACCTGAGTGTGGAAATCAGGTCTTTCAGATCGCCGTTGTCCTCATTCATGACCTCCATGCCCAGCCGAAGCCCCAGCCGGAAGCCCTGCGTGAACATCTCCCGTGCCCCGATGGACAGCATCTCATTGTAGGCGCTGACCAGCTTCGCCAACATGGCTTTCCCGGCCTCATCCAGCCGTGCGCCCAGCTCGTCCTCAATGCTCACGGTACTTCCCTGAGCTATGGCATATGGAGAATCCTTCTCCACCACCTGGTTGCCGGGGCAGATATTGCCGTAGTATAAATCCTCTATGGTTTTTCTCATCTCATCGCCTCCCGTCAGTCACACACAATACTGCAAGAGGCTGGACATATCCAGAAGAATTCGCAGACAGACGTTGCAATTTCCGTACGCGCAAGCTATCATACGGAAAACGTTAAGGAGGTCAGATTATGGATATGGTATACTGGATTGGCGGAGCGATATTGTTTTTGGCTCTGCTCGGAATCATCGGGAAGGCGCGACGCAACCAGCGGCTGAAGCGAGAATTCCTCATTCAGCTTGAGGTCGCCAAGCGCACAGGCCAAAATGTGATCCACTGGGACCCGGACAGCGTCCGGTAAGGAAAAGGCATATGATCCCGGCCTCTTCGCATCCATGCGAGGGGCTTCTTCTTTTTTTAAGCATGCTGACAGGTTTACAGATACCCCTCGCATTCTCCTATATATGAGGGGTATTCTGTACCCCCAGTAAAATACGAGAAAGAAGGTGAAAACCATATCCGGACAGCGCCAGGCAGAGCGGATTTGGATGCCGGCGGTCGTTGTCAAGGTAATCGGGCGGAAAACATATATCGTGGAGAACGCTTTCTTAGAAGGCGCGACAATGAATTTAAAGGACAAGGTCTACAGGCTGATCGACTACGATCTCAAAAGAACCCGCACAACCGCTTTACAACCGATCCTCACAGAGGTAACATACGACAACTCCTGATTCGGTTTGGCTGTAAAAGGAAAGGAGAGGAAATGTTGAATAGCTTACAGCAAAACCAAATAACGGCCCTGTACTGCCGCCTGTCGCAGGAGGACTCCCTGCAGGGCGACAGCAACAGCATCCAGAACCAGAAGGAGATTCTGGGCAAGTACGCTGCCGACCACGGCTTCCCGAACACGGTATCCTATGTGGACGACGGCTACTCCGGCACCAATTTCAACCGCCCCGGCTTCAATGAAATGATGGAGGCTGTGGAAGCCGGACGGGTGAAGATCGTCATCATCAAGGACATGTCGCGCCTGGGCCGGGACTACCTGAAGGTGGGCTTTTACACAGAGGTCGTGTTTCCTCAGAAGGGCATCCGTTTTATCGCCATAAGCAACGGCATTGACAGCGAGAACCAGCAGGAGAGTGATTTCACGCCGTTTCTGAACATCATGAACGAGTGGTACGCCCGTGACACCAGCAAAAAGATCCGCGCCGTGGTTCAGGCCAAGTACCGCAAAGGCGAGCGCACCACCGGCAACGCGCCGTATGGGTATCTGCTGAAGGAAAAGCAGCTGGTGGTGAATCCCGATACCGCTCCCATCGTCCGGCGGATGTTCGACTGGTGCACGGAGGGCTGTGGCCCCACGCAGATCGCTCGGATGCTTTCCGAACAGCAGGTGCTGACCCCGAGGGCATATGAGTACCGGACCACCGGCAAGCTCGTCAGCAAGAGCGCCGCCACTGTGCCCTATGGGTGGGACACCGCGACGGTTAAGGGCATCCTGTCCTACAAAGAGTATCTCGGTCACACCGTCCTCGGAAAAACCCGGCGCAAGTCCTATAAAGACAAGCGGGATGTTGAGATACCCGAGGAAGAGCAGTTCGTGTACGAGAACACCCACGAACCGCTGGTTTCACAGGAGACCTGGGAGTTGGTGCAGCGCATCCGCGCCAACAGGCGGCGCAATTGCTGCAACGGAGAAAAGGACAAGTTCGCGGGGCTGCTGGTCTGCGGCGACTGCGGGAAGGTGATGTACAACCACCGCTCCAAATCGTTGAGGAAGGTGCAGGAGTCCTATGTCTGCGGTCATTACCGCCACAAGACCGATGCCTGCACTGCGCACTTCATCCGCACCGTCGTACTGGAGGAGATCGTGCTGGACATGCTCCGGCAAGTCATTTCCTTTGTTTCAGAGCAGGAGGGCGATTTCCGGGAATACGTTCTCCAGCGCGGGGAGCAGGAGCGACGGACGCTGCTGCTGGTCAAGCGCAAGGAATTGGAGCGGTCGCAGCGGCGGATAGCCGAGTTGGATACCATTTTTCGCAAGCTGTATGAGGACAATGTCGGCGGGAGAATCTCCAATGAGCGGTTCGCCGTTCTTTCAAAGGGATACGAGGAAGAGCAGAGCAACCTAAAACTGCGGGTGTACGATCTTTCGGCGCAAATGGAGCGGGATGTGGCTGACGCCCAAAACCTCGACCGGTTCATGGCGGTGGCGAAACGTTATACCGATTTACAGGAACTGACGACGCAAAACCTGCGGGAGTTCATTTCGCAGATACAGGTGTTCGAGAGCGATAGCTTCGAGGGGACGGCCATGCAGCGCATTCGCATCGTGTACAACTTTATTGGCGATATATCCGCCAACAATATGAAAAAGCAGGCGGAGAGCGTGTAACTCTCTACCTGCTTTCGTAGTTCCTTGTGGGAACGGGCCTTTCCCGCTTCCTTTCTTATCCCCCGCCCGTTCCTCTCCGACGATCGACCCCGCCGCTTTGATCGGCTTGATAAGCGCGGATTGAACCGCCCTGCCGCCGCGCCGATACTTGACGCGGGACCGCGCGCAGATCATACTGAGGATGAATGCGGGCGGCTTAAGCGTTTTCGCCCGCAAATCGAGCAAAAGGAACCGCCGCCATGAATAAAAGCAGCCTGAAAAACACCGTTCTGGTCACCGGCGCATCCCGGGGAATCGGCCTTTCCATCGCAAAGCTGTTTGCGCAGAGCGGGTATATCGTCTACGCGAATTACCGCGGCAAAAAAGCCGAGCTTGACGAGCTCTGCGCCAAGGCGGGCGGGGCCTCCATCATCCCGGTCCGAGCGGACGTTTGCGACGCGGCCGAGATCGAGGCCATGCTCAAAAAGACCGGGGGTGTGGATATCCTCGTCAACAACGCGGGCAGCTCCAAGGCCAGGCAGTTTATCGATATCGATGAGGCGGACTGGGAAGATATGCTGCGCTCGAACCTCACGAGCGCGTTCCTTTGCACCAAAGCCGCGATCGGTCCCATGCTCCGCCAAAAATGGGGGCGGATCATCAACATCTCCTCGGTCTGGGGCGTGACGGGCGGCTCGTGCGAGGTGCATTACTCCGCCGCGAAGGCAGGCCTTATCGGCTTTACCAAAGCCCTTGCGAAGGAGATGGGGCCGTCGGGGATACTCGTCAACTGCATCGCTCCCGGCGCGATCGACACGCGGATGAACGATGAGCTCACGAAGGAAGACAGGCTATGGGTACAAGAGCATACGCCGCTTGGCACATTCGGCCTGCCCGGGGACGTTGCGGGCGCGGCGCTGTTCCTCGCGCGCAGCTCGTTTATCACCGGCGAGGTGCTCAATGTCAACGGAGGATTCCATATCTAGCGTTTTCGCGAAAGCGGATTCTCCGCTTCCGCGAGATTCACCGTGCGTTTCTTCCCTCGGTTCTTTGAACTGTCGGGCCGAAACGCACTTCAAGGTGTCATTTTGCGGCGTACACGCCGCCGCAAAATGACGGATTGGAAGCCCCTTGTTTGTATATGTGAAATTGCTTTTAATCTGTGGCGAGATTTACTAAAGTAAGCGGCAGGCAACTGTGCCCGCCGCTCGGATTATCAAAAGTATTTATGGGGTTCGGGGGTCGCAACCCCCGGAGGCTTTCTTCGCGAGCGGCGACCTGCGCGGCGCGAGCGAGCCCTTACGTGCAAGGGCTTCTTTGCAGGAACCGCCGGCCAGCCCAAAGGGTCAGGCGGTTTCTGTAGAACCTCAAAGAAATGGCGCCGCCATTTCTTTGACTAGCGTACGCGGAATATCGTGCGCGGGCACCGGCCCTCGAGCACGTCATTCAACCGATAGCGCGCATGCGCGATGATGACCGTCGTGCCCTGGCGGATCGGCTCGATGATGAACTCGAGCTTCGCCCTCGCGCCGTTCGCGCCCGCGCGCGACGCGCCGACGCAGTTTTCCTGCAGCGCGCGGATGTTCCCGATCACCTCATCCGCATCCTTGCCCTCCACCGCTTCGACCAGTGTCTCCGGATCGCAGGGCTCGCGGTAGATGCCGTCCACCGAGCTTAGGATCACAAGATATCTCGAGCGCACGAGCGTGGAGATGACCGACGCGGTCTCGTCGTTGTCGATGCATTCGACAACGTGCGCGCCTTCGTCCTCGCTGCGCAGATTGTTGAGCTCCATGCGCCGGTTTTCCTCGGCGCTCACGGGGTCGTTGTAGTTGACGATCGGGATCGCTCCCTGCGTGGCGCAGCGAAGCAAAAACCGCTTGATGTGGCTGCGCTTCTCGGGATCGTTGAAATGCGTATGCTCGACGAGCAGCTGGCGCACCGAATACTGCGAGGGGATAAAGCTGCGGTATTGCTGCATCAGTATGCTTTGGCCCTGCGCCGCGTAATCGGTCTTTACCTCGTCCGAATCGCCGAGCAGCTCATGGCCGGTGCGCTTCACATAGTCGAGCCGCCCGATCTCCGTCGCGCCGGAGCTCACCCATATCATCCCGGGGCGGAGCTGCGCGCCGAGGCGGCTGAAGATGTTGTAGTCGATGTCCCGATCCTCGCGGCGGATGAGCGCCATCGACCCGATCTTGCCCACAAGTTCAAAATCAAACTTCGGCATAAAATCCTCCTGTTATAAACGCGCGGTATCTCCGACCGTCGTCACATTTCTGAGCCACTTGCCCTTTTTCATCCTCAGCATCGCCGCGAACAGCCTTGCGGCTTCGGCCGGAACGATCGCGAGGTACGCCAGGTACAGCGGAAGCTTGAAGTGTAGCCCCAGCAGAGCGAGCAGCGGGATCTGTATGAAAAATACCGGCACCAGGTCGATGACTGCCGCCGCGAGCGTATCGCCGCCGCCGCGCAGCGTGCCGATCACCACCGTGAAGTTCATCCCGATCAGCCAAATCGCCGCGCCCATCGCGATGATGGTGCCCGTAGCAAGCCGGCGCACCTCGTCGGTGACGTTGTAAAGGTCCGGCAGGAACAGCCCGATCCCGATGATCAGCGCGCCGAGTATAAACCCTAAAAGCACGGTCAGCTCGCGGTAGCGCTTGCTGTCCGCTTTGGCGCGCTCGATCTCGCCCGCGCCGATATGGTTCCCGAGCGTCACGCTGCACGCGTGCCCAAGGCTGATGAGCACCACGAACGTAAACTTGTCCATCGTGCCGAATATCGTCAGCGCGGCGAGCGTCTGCGTGCCCATCATGCCGTAGATGACGCTCAAGAGCACCGCTCCGATGCCCCAGATCACGTCGTTGAGCAATACCGGCCCGATGATGCTCATCCGGTAGAGGAAATTCTTAAAGCAGCCGTGAAAAAGCCTCCTGAATCCGCCGCGGGCGGCATTTCCCTTCGCGGAAGAAAACGCGAGCAGCGCAACCGTATTGACCGCGCTGCCGACGATCGTCGCGATGGCCGCGCCCTTTACGCCCAGCGCCGGAAGGCCGAGATTGCCGTAGATCAGGCCGTAGTTGAGCACGCCGGTGACCAACAGGCCCCCAAGGCCGCTGAGCATGGGCATCACCGCTTTCCCCGTGCAGCGGTTGACCATAGAATACACCATGATGACCGCCTTGAACGGGAAGCCGTAGGCCGCAACGGAAAGGAAGCGCGTTCCCTCCTCGATCACGTCCTGCCCGTGCGCGAAAATGCCCACGAGCACCGGCGCGTAAAACCGCGATACAACGAGGAACAAAACGCTTGCCGCCATGCATAGCGTGAGCGAGAGCCCCAGCATGGAGCTGATCCCGTCCCGGTCGCGCTTGCCCCAGTATTGGGAAACAAACACGGCCGCGCCGGCGGTGATCCCGAATATCACCGTGTCGAGCATAACGGCGGTCTGATTCGCCGCGCCGAGGGCCGCCAAAGCGACCTCTCCAAGCCCGCCGACCATCACCGAATCGATCAGATACAGAGCTGTATTGATGAGCTGCTGAAGCATGATGGGTACGGCTATGGTGAATATCTGCTTGTAAAACGCCCGATCCCAGCCTGCAAATATCCCCCGTACCGTCCTCATTTTCTCCCCCGCGCCGATGCTTTAGTATTTTTGCATCATGATATCATACCATCAATGTTCGTTTCATGCAAGTATTGCCTGCTCCCGCAGGCTTGACCGACCACGCCGGTTTGTATATACTAATAAGTAGAATGCGGTACTTTGCATCCTTATTTGGATGAACATCAATACTTATTTCAGGAGGAAACGCTCATGTACACCATCGTGAAAAAGCGGGCGCTCCATTCAACGGTAACGCTGATGGAGATCCAGGCGCCGGATGTCGCCCGCAGCGCGAAGCCCGGCCAGTTCATTATCCTTCGGGTCGATGAGCAGGGCGAACGCATTCCGCTGACCATCGCGGGCTTCGACCGCGAGCGCGGAACCGTCACCATCATATTTCAGAAGGTCGGCTATACGACGAATCTTCTGGATACGCTGGGCGAAGGGGACTCCCTCGTGGACTTCGTCGGCCCGCTCGGCACGGCCAGCGAATTTGAGGGATTAAAGCGCGTCGCCGTCATCGGCGGCGGCCTGGGCGTTGCGATCGCGTACCCGCAGGCCAGGGCTCTGCATGAGCTGGGCGCCGAGGTGGACGTGATCGTCGGCTTCCGCACCACCGACCTTATGATATTGATCGATGAGCTTACCGCCTCCTGCACAAACCTGTATGTGATGACCGACGACGGCTCCAACGGCCACAAGGGCTTTGTCACCACCGCGCTCGAGGAACAGCTCAAGGCGGGCGTCAAGTACGACGCGGTGATCGCCATCGGCCCGCTCGTGATGATGCGCGCCGTCGCCAACCTCACCAAGCCCTACGGCATCAAGACCATCGTGTCGATGAACCCGATCATGATCGACGGCACTGGGATGTGCGGCTGCTGCCGCGTCACCGTCGGCGGGCAGACCAAGTTCGCCTGCGTCGACGGCCCGGATTTCGACGGGCATGAGGTCGACTTCGACGAGGCCATCGCGCGCTCGCGCATGTACCGCTCCGAGGAAGCCTCCTGCAACGAAAAACATGTCTGCAATCTGACGGGGGAGGTACGTTAACATGCCGAATATGAATCCGAAAAAACTGCCATCGCGCGAGCAGGATCCCAACATCCGCAACCGCAATTTCAACGAGGTCTCCCAGGGATACGACGCCGCTATGGCGATGGAAGAGGCCACCCGCTGCCTGCAGTGCAAGCATAAGCCCTGCGTCGCGGGCTGCCCCGTAAACGTGCAGATCCCCGAATTCGTCGGCCATATCGTCAAGGGTGAGTTCGACGAAGCCTACGAGGTCATCCGCGGCACCAACTCGCTGCCCGCCATCTGCGGCCGCGTCTGCCCGCAGGAGGTGCAGTGCGAAGCCAGGTGCGTGCGCGGCATCAAGGGCGAACCGGTCGGTATCGGCAGGCTCGAGCGCTTTGCCGCGGACTACGCGATGGAGCACGGCGCGAAGCCCGTACAAAAAGCCGCGCCCAAAAACAAAAAGGTAGCGATCATCGGCAGCGGCCCCGCAGGGCTTACCTGCGCGGGCGACCTCGCGAAGCTCGGCTACGACGTGACGATATTCGAGGCCCTGCATACGCCCGGCGGCGTGCTGGTATACGGCATCCCCGAGTTCCGTCTGCCGAAAGACCTCGTCCGAGCGGAGATCGCGACCGTTGAAAAGCTCGGCGTCGAGATCAAGACCAACATGGTCATCGGCCGCTGCTACACGCTCGAGGAGCTCATGAACGAGGGCGGCTTCGGGGCCGTGTTCGTCGGCAGCGGCGCGGGCCTGCCCAACTTCCAGAAGATCCCGGGCGAGAACCTCAACGGCGTATATTCCGCCAACGAGTTCCTCACGCGCGTCAACCTGATGAAGGCCTACTCCTTCCCCGGCTTCTCGACGCCTGTGCGCGTGGGCAAGAGCGCCGCGGTCGTCGGCGGCGGCAACGTCGCGATGGACGCCGCGCGCTGCGCAAAGCGCCTCGGGGCCGAGACGGTCTACATCATCTACCGCCGAAGCGAGAAGGAGATGCCCGCGCGCGTGGAGGAAGTCCACCACGCCAAGGAAGAGGGCATCATCTTCAAGATGCTCTGCAACCCGACGAAGATCCTCGGCGACGACAACGGCTTTGTCAAGGCTATCGAATGCGTCGAGATGGAGCTGGGCGAACCCGACGCGTCCGGCCGCCGCAGGCCCATCGTCAAGCCCGGCAGCGAGTTCACGCTCGACGTGGACACGGTCGTCATCGCCATCGGCAACTCTCCGAACCCGCTGATCAAACAGACCACGCCCGGCCTCGCGACCGAGAAGTGGGGCGGCATCATCGCGGACGAGGAGACCGGCGCGACGAGCATCCCCGGCGTATACGCGGGCGGCGACGCCGTGACCGGCGCGGCCACCGTCATCCTCGCGATGGGCGCGGGCAAGAAGGCCGCCGCCGCGATCGACGAGTACCTGAAGAACAAGTAAGCGATTATTCAACAGGGCCGATCCAAAAGGGTCGGCCCTGTTTTGTCCAAGAGATTTCTCCCGAAGAAATGAATAAAAGGGGGCGAAGTATATGTATGAGAATTTTTTCGGCGAGCGTCTCGCCGGTTTGAGAACTGCCAAAGGCGTATCGGCTCGGGAGATGAGCCTTTCCATTGGACAAAGTGCAAATTATATCAATAAAATTGAAAACAAGAAGGCTTTTCCTTCTATGACAGCCTTTTTTTACATCTGCGAGTATTTTAATATCGCGCCCAAAGACTTTTTTGAGGAAGGCAACGCCTATCCGCAGCAGCTTGCCGATCTTGTCTCTGATTTGAAAAGGCTGGATAGGCAGGCACTAACCCATATTGCCGGCATTGTAAAGGGGCTTATCGGAGAGATAAAAATGGATTAAGGCGGTCTAGCGTTGATTTGTTATAAAACAATATTTAGGCAATAAAGGCCGTGCGGGCTTCTGTTTTAACTTGGTTTCGCGTAGGCGCTATTGAGCAAGGGGGCCGATCCGAAGGCGCGCCCCCCATAAAGAAGTATTTAAACAGCATGCGGCATGGTTATTTTTGACGATGCCGTTTTGTTATTCATTGTAAGTAAACATTTTGACAATACCATCTTCCACCGTTGCGATTTGACTGTATACGCTGTTGGCAATGAGTTTTTCAATCGGTTCGTTAGTTAATGCCGAGATGTGTTCCAACCATATGCAAATAGTATCATCTAACTCGATTGTAAATTGCTTCATTCTTTACCCCATCTTTTTGAATTAGAGTTTATACACTCTGAATAGTAATATAAAAATATGAGAAACTCAATAGAGTTTATACACTCTATTGGGGGACATTATGGAAAATAAATTGAAACAAGATGTTCCTATCGGACACAACTTGAAAAAATTCAGGCAAAAAGCTGGATTGTCACAAGAAAGCGTTGCCGCCAAACTGCAAACTAGGGGATTGGACATTCATCAAAAAATCATCTCGGAAATGGAATTGGGAACGTATAGTATCCGTATCAGCGTTTTGCTTGCATTGGCTGAATTGTACGACACACCTATTCAAGATTTTTTCGCTGATTTAGCCCGCTACGAGTAAACAGTCCCTCCGGGACGATAGACCAGGTTCCATTACGCCCTGTCCGATTTCAGCAACGGACAGGGCGTATAACACACTACACTTTGCTTCGCAAAGTCGTGTGCCAAAGGGTGCCTCTTTGGAAACCCCGTTGAGCCTGTTATGGCTTCGCCATTCCTACTCAATGCAAAAGACGGACTATCGACGCAAAGCTGATAGTCCGTCTTTTGTTGTCACATTCCGCTTACCGACTGCCCAACCTGAATGTTCCTCAATACTTCTTTATTGGGTGTCAGCTAAGGATCGACCCCTGTTTTCCACATGAATGCAACGGCATCGATGCGCCCGCGCCTTATCCCTCCGCGACGCCGCACCACTGCATCAAAGTTTGCGCGAGGATCTTGATGGAATTGATGTAATCCCCGAGATCGGCCCACTCGTTGTTCGCGTGCATCTGCTCGGTGCGGCCCGGCCCGAAGATCACGGTCGGGGTGTCGCCGTATCGGTTCATAAAGCGGATATCCGCCGCGCCCTGCCGGCCGCTGATGACCGGCGCTTCCCCGATCACGTCCTTAAAGCAGCCGCCGAGCGTCGTGACGATCGGGCTGTCCGCCGGTATCGCCGACGGTTCCGCGAAATAGCCGCAGAAGACGATCTCGGGCGGATGCTCCTTAAGCCACTCGGATTCCTTCGCCGAATACGCGCGCACGAACTCCACGAACTCGGCCTTGACCTTAACGGAATCCTCGCCCGGCACGGTCGCGAGCGAGCCTTTTAAGAGGCAGCTGTCCGGGAACGCGCTGTTGTAGGTGCCGCTTTGGAACTGCCCGACCATGCAGGGGATCGCCTCCAGGATGTTCGGGTACAGCGGATGGCTGACTTTCGCGACGCGCACCTTCTCAAACTCCGCGACCGCCTTTGTGACGATGTACCCGAGATCGATCGCGTTCACTCCCTCGTAGCGGCGCTGGATGCCCGCAGCCTTGCCCTTGACGCGGATGTCGAACCAGATGCGTCCGATGGAGCCGGGCTGCACGCACATGCTCGAGGTTTCGCAGCAGATGCCCGCGTCGGCCTTGTAGCCCTTCATCACGCAGGCGAGCGTGCCGTTGCCGGAGAGCTCCTCGTCCATGACGTATTCGGTGATCACATCTCCCTTAAGTTTTACGCCGCATTCCTTGAGCGCCTTCAACGCCATCGTCATAGCGGCCACGCCTGCCTTCATATCCGAAGCGCCGCGGCCGTAGATCCTGCCGTCCTCGATGTCGCCGGACCAGCAGCCGTGCTTCCAGTTCTCCTCCGCGCCCTCGGGGATCACGTCGATGTGCCCGTTAAAGAGCAAGGATCTTCCGCCGCCCGCGCCCTTCCATGTCGCGACGACGTTGGGGCGGCCGTCGTAGCTCTGCGAGACCTCGACGAACGCGGGATGCGTCCTCAGCTCGTCGAGCGAAGGCACGAAGAAATCGACCTCCTGGCCCATGTCCTCAAGATGGCCCTTTAAATACTCCTGGATCGGGCCTTCGTTGCCGGTCACGCTCGGGATGCGGAGTATGGTCTGGAAAAACCCGATCAGCTCCCCTGCGTTCCGGTCGATCCACGCGTTGATTGCTTCGGCGTTCATTTGCTTGCTCCCCCTGCCTGCGCCTTTTTTTGTTCCAGCGCGGCGAGTATTTTCTCCGGCGTGATCGGCAGATCCATGATCCTCACGCCGATCGCGTCGCTCACCGCGTTGACGATCGCCGCCGCGGTCGGTATGATCGCGCCTTCGCCCACGCCCTTGGCGCCGAACGGCCCGCGCGGCTCGTCGGACTCGACGATATAGGTCTTCATCTCGGGCGCGTCCTTGGATGTCGGGATCAGATACTTCGTGAAGGACGGGGTTTTTGTCACGCCCTTTTCGAGTATGATTTCCTCCATGATCGCGTAACCCATGCCCTGGAGGATCGCGCCTTCGACCTGCTGCTCGATCATCATGGGGTTGATGGCCTTACCCACGTCGTGCGCCGCAGCGACCCGGAGCACCGTGACGTCGCCGGTATCGGTATCGACCTCCACGTCCGCGACCTGCGTGGCGTAGATGTAGCAGGCGTAAGCGTCGCCCTGATTGGTGTCGTGGTCGACGTCCGCCGTGGTATTGTCGTACCAGGCGAACCCCATAAAGCGCTTGCCGTTATTATGCGCCGCGAGCGTAAGCTCGGGGAACGGCATGAAAATGTCCTTTTTGATCGAGGAGACGACGACGTTGTCCACAACATCGAGTTCCTCGCGGGTGCATTTTAGCAGCGTCGCCCCATACCGGAGCAGATGATCCTTTGCATCGCGCGCCGCGAGCTGCACGGCCTTACCGGAGACGAACGTCTGGCGGCTCGCGCTGGTGCACAGCGCGTCCGGAGTGACCGCCGTGTCTGCGCTGATGATGCGCACGTTTTCATAGGGTATGCCCAGCTCTTCGGCAGCGATCATGCACAGCGTGGTGTCCGAGCCCTGCCCGATATCGCACGCGCCCGAAAGCACGGTTACGCTCGCGTCGTCCGCGACCTCGACGGTGGCGGCGGAATGATCCGGGCGGTTGAACCCATAGCCCACGCCGTATAAGTTGCAGCCGATGCCTCTTCCTCTTACCTTCATGTGCCCACCCCCTTAGAGTTCCTGCGAATCCATGTATTCTTTGGCCTTCTGGAGCGTATCCATAAAGCCGACGCCATGCTCGAACACCTGCCCGGTCGCCGTGGAAAGGCCGTGGCGCAAAGCGTTCAGCATCCTGAACTCCCATGGGCTCATGCCGACGCGCTCGGCGAGCTGATCCATCTGGGACTCATGCGCGAACGACGCCTGGAGGATGCCGAACCCGCGATACGGGCCGCAGATCGTGTTGTTGGTGTACACCGCATAGGTGTCCACCGCGATATTGGGGATATAGTACGGCCCCGAGAGATGCAGGCCCGACTTTTTGGTGATAAAGTGCCCGATCGAGCAATACGCGCCCTTATCGCTGTAGACGGTGCCTTCGAGCACCTGAAGCTTGCCTTCCTTATCGCAGCCGGTCTTGACATGGATCTTCATCGGATGGCGCTTTGTCGAGCTCATCATCGACTCGCTGCGCGTCCAACTGACGCGTACCGGCCGCCTCGTGTGGTACGCGAGCAGCGCGGCCTGGATCTCGGTCGTGATATCGTCCTTGCCGCCGAACCCGCCGCCGGTCGTCATCTGCGTCACGCGCACCATGTTGAAGGGCATACCGAGCACCGGCGCGATTTGGCGGCGGTCGCGGAACGCGTACTGTGTGGAGGACAACACGCTCAATGTGCCGTGCTGGTCGAAATGAGCGACGGAGGTCTCCGGCTCGATATACGCGTGCTCCACGCGCTGCGTGGTATAGATGTTCTCAAGGAGATAATAGCTCCTGTCGAACCCTTCCTGGAGGTTCCCTTTGCGCACCAGCGTATGCTGGAGGATGTTTCCCGGATTCTCGTCGTGCACCAGCGGCGCGCCCTCGCGGATCGCATCCTCGATCGTGTATACGCCCGGCAATTCCTCGTATTCCACCTTGATCTTATAGAGCGCTTCCTCGGCGTCGTCCATCGTCTCGGCCGCGACGAGCGCGACTGCGTCGCCCATCATGCGGACGCGATCGCTCGCGAGCACTTCCTGATCCTGGATCGCAAGCCCGAAGCGGTTCACTCCCGGGATATCCTTGGCGGTCAGAACCGCCTGAACCCCGGGCACCTTAAGCGCCTCGGAGGTATCGATCGAGAGGATTTTCGCGCTCGCAAACTTGCTCCTCAGCGCGCGCCCCACCAGAAGGCCGGGCATCCTCACGTCGCCCGCATACACCGCGTCGCCAAGAACTTTGGCCTGCGCATCCTTCCTTACAAGCGGTTTCCCAATGACACTGCGTTCTTCCATCAGTCGTCAAGCCTCCTTCCCGGCAGCGATTTCAATCGCCCGGACGATCTTTTGATACCCCGTGCAGCGGCACAGGTTGCCGGAAATCGCCACGCGAATCTCCTCCTCGGAGGGATTCGGGTTGCGCTCCAAAAGCGCGTACGCCGAAAGTATCATGCCCGGCGTGCAAAAACCGCACTGGACCGCGCCTGCGTCGATAAACGCCTGCTGGAGCCGATCCAGCTGCGCCTTTTCCGACAGGCCTTCGATCGTGATGATCTTGGCGCCTTCGGCCTGCCCGGCAAGCACGAGGCAGGAATCGACCGCCACGCCGTCGAGCACCACGGTGCATGCGCCGCACTCGCCTTCCGCGCAGCCTTCCTTTGTTCCCGTAAGCGAAAACGTTTCCCTCAGAAGATCCAAAAGGCGCATGGAGGGATCGATTTCCGCCCTATATTCCTTGCCGTTGATGTGAAACGTCATATTCTTTTTCATCTTGCGGCACCCCTTAACGCTTTTTCCAAGGCCCGCGCGAGCACTGCGGCCGCGATTTTGCGCTTATACGGCGTCGTTGACCTGCCCGCGAGGTTGCGCGCCACGACCTCGTCGATAAGAGTTACGGCCTCGGCGTTGCGTTCCTCGGTGAGCGGTTTTCCCGCGAGGAACCCCTCGACCTCCGCGACGCGGTACGCGCGCTTTCCGACCGCGCCCACCGCCACGGCGGCATGTTTCACCGCATCGCCGTCGAACTCAAGAACGACTCCCAGATTGATTCTCGAAATTGCAAGCGCTTTTCGGCGACCGATCTTTTCAAAATCCATATAGGCGTCCGGCCTGTATTGAAGGCGGAACCCCAGTATCAGCTCATCGGGCTTAAGGATGGTCTTGTTGATGCCCACGAGCAGCTCATCGACCTTGACATAGCGTTTTTCCGCACCGGACGCTACGAGCGCCTCGGCGTCCATCGCCAAAAGCGAGGGCAGGCTGTCGGCCGCGGTCGCCGCGTTCGCGACGTTTCCGCCGATCGTCGCCCGGTTTCGTATTTGAGGCGAACCCACCTGCGATGCGGCGTTGCAAAGCATCGGGCAGTATTTGAGCACGTTCGGATCCGTTTCGATCCGGCTGAACGTAGCCATGCTGCCGATGTGCAGTCCGTCGCTGTCCGCATAGATTCGCTTGAGTTCATCGATGCCTGATAGATCCAGCAATGCGTCGGGCGTCACATGGCGCTCGCGAATGGCGATCACCAGGTCGGTGCCGCCCGCGAGTATTTTCGTGTTTGCGCCCGATTGCAGGATTTTGAGCGCATCCGGCACGGAGGCGGGCCGGTAGTATTCGTTGATGCGCAAGTCGTTCACTCTCCTCGTATTATCGTTTACCTGCGGGCCGATTCGCATCGGGGCGCAGAGTTCAGGGCAATTCCCCGCTGTTTCTTGGGGATCGCGCCCGGCGGACTTTGCCGCGCGGCGCTGGGTTTGCCCCGGCGGCGTACTCTACCGGCAACGGGAGCCTCCCGATGCGGAATCTCCCGGATAGAACCCCTTCGGAGTCGTCCCGACGTGAAGTCATCCTCGTTCGGGGCCCTGCCGATACCGATCGCCGCGATGGATGCACGGCTTCGGCGCAGCCGATATTTCAGCTACACACCAGCTTAAGTCCGTTACGCCATCGGAAACGAAGCCGTTTCCGATGGCGTCTTCGTCATTGGTATGCTGTTGAGCGTTCGTTATTCGGCTTTGTAAACCGGGTAGGTCAGGTCGAGCAGCACGGTATCCTTGCCGTCCTTGATGCCGATAACAGCGACCGGGGTGACGTTCTGGTTGATGAAGTTGCCCCACTCGGTGAACTTGATATGGCCATAGCCCATACCGTCGATCTCGATCTTGGACAGGGCATCGCGCACGGAGTCGCGGGTGATGTCGCCGGTGATGGTCTTGAGCGCTTCGCAGACGGTGTACAGAGCGTCGAAGCCCCTGGCGCCTTCCTGCATTTCGACCAGCTCATAGCCCTTCGCATTCCAAGCCTCTACGAATACCTTGGCCATTTCGGGGTTTGCGGTCTTGTTCGGGTCGATGTTGCCGACGAACGAAACCGTCTGATAGAAGCCTTCGGCGGCTTCGGCCCCGGCCAGCTCCTTGATCTTGTAGATGCTGCAGGCCATACCGGTTCCGAGATACGGCAGCTTGATGCCGAGGTTGTGGCCCTGTTCGACGATCAGCGAAACCTGGGCGGCGTCTCCCGTGACGATGATGCTGTCGGCGCCGGAGGCGAGAACCTTGGTCAGCACGGCGGAGTAATCCGTATCGGCGGCTTCAACGAAGTCTACGCCCGCGATGGAGAGGCCGTAAACCTCCTCATACAGATGGGTGAACTCCTCGGCATTGCCGCGGCCCCAGTCGTTGTTCACAGAGATAATGTACGGCTTGAGGAAGTTGAGCTGATCCTTGAGGATGTCGCGAAGAACCGAGACTTCCATCAAAGAGGGAGCGGAGAGGCGGAAGACCAACGGACCGCCCTCCTGGGTCTTGTCGGTAACTTTCCAGTTGCTGGCGGTCTCGACGACCATCGGCATGTTGTTTTCCTTCGCGACGGCTATCGCGGCAAGGGTCGGGGAGCTGCCCCACGCGCCGATCACGACCGGGATGTCGGCCTGGGCGCAGAGCTTTGTCATGGCGCTCGCCGCCATGGTCGGGTCGTTGGCGCTGTCCTCGATGACCAGTTCAATGGGCCTGCCGTTCACGCCGCCGTTCGCATTGATGTAGTCCTGGTAGATGATCGCGGCGTCCCGGATCGCGGTGCCCGTGGCTGCGATCGGGCCGGTGATGGGCTGGATCAGGCCGACCTTGATCGGTTCGCCGGTCACGGCGTTCGAGGGCTCGGTCGCTTCGGGTGCTGCGGCAGTATTCTCCGGCGCCTGGGTCTGGTCGCTTGTGGAGGGTGTGCCGGCGCAGCCGGTGACGAGCAGTGCTACGCAGAGAATCAGCATGGTAAGATAGAACAGTATGCTGCCTTTCTTCATGAATGTACGCTCCTCTCAGTATTTTTTTCATTAAGCAATCGCGAGATTGCCTGCGACACATGATTGGGCGCGGGACGACCCGCGCGAGGCGGTTACAGGCCCAGATATACGTTCTTGATGTTTTCGTCGTTGAGCAGCTGTTCGCCGGTGCCTTCCATCACGATGCAGCCGGTTTCAAGAGCGTACGCGCGGTCGGCCATCTGCAGCGCGAGCTGCGCGTTCTGCTCCACGAGGCAGATCGTGACGCCGTCGTCGTTGATGACCTTTATGGCCTCGAGCATCGTATCGACCATGACCGGCGAAAGGCCGAGCGACGGTTCGTCCAGAAGAAGGAGCTTGGGTTTGGACATCATCGCGCGGCCGATTGCGAGCATCTGCTGTTCGCCGCCGCTGAGGCATCCGCCGAGCTGGCTTTTCCGCTCCTTGAGCCTGGGGAAAAGGTCGTATACCGCTTCGAGCTCCTGCGCCTTTTCGCTTTTGTCCCTGGTGTACGCCCCCATCTCGAGGTTCTCGAGCACCGTCATCTGCGGGAACACGCGGCGGCCTTCCGGCGAAATCGCGATGCCGCGCCGCGCGAATTCCTGCGGCGGCAGGTTGTTGATGATCTGTTCGTCGAAGAGCACCTCGCCCGAGGTCGGCTTGAGCCAGCCGCACAGGATCTTCAGGATGGTGCTTTTCCCCGCGCCGTTGGAGCCGATGATCGTGACCAGCTCGCCCTTATCGATATGGAAATTCACGTTGAACAGCACCTGTGAAGCGCCGTACGACGCGTTGATGTTCGTCATTTTAAGCATGTTCGATCTTCCCCCGTTTCCCCAGATATGCCTCAATGACTTCCTCGTTGCACTGGATCTCCTGCGGCGTGCCCTCGACCATCTTCTTGCCGCTGTTGATGACGATGACGCGCTTGGAGAGCTGCATGACGACCTTCATGTGGTGCTCCACGAGTATGATCGGGATGCCGGTCTCGTTGATCTTTTCGATGACGCCGATCATGCTTGAGCACTCGTTCGGGTTGCTGCCCGCGCAGGGTTCGTCGAGCAGGAGGAGCTTGGGATTGGAGGCGAGGGCGATCGCTACGCCCAAGAGGCGCTGTTTGCCGTAGGGCAAAAGCCCCGCGACGCTGTCCCTGACGTCGCCGAGACCGACGAACTCCAGGAGTTCCTTCGCGCGCTCGACGGCGTGCTTGTTCTTCTGCTGCATCTGCTTCCACATCACGAAGTCGACAAGCGACGGCTTGAGCGTGAGATGCTGCCCCATGAGCACGTTCTCGAGCACCGTCAGCGACGGGAAATAGCTCCTCTTCTGGAACGTGCGGATGATGCCCGCCTCGCTGATCTCGTGGATCTGCTTGGAGGTGATGTCCTTCTCGTCGAAGAAGACTTTCCCGCTGGTCGGCTTGACATATTTGGTGATGGCGTTGAAGAGCGTGGTCTTTCCCGCGCCGTTCGGGCCGACCACGGAGAGGATCTCCCCTTCGCGCGTTTCAAAGGACACGTCGTTGACCGCATACAGACCGCCGAAGCAAACGGTAAGGTTTTCGACCCTTAATTTAGACATTCGACTTCTCCTTTCGTTTGAGCAGTCTTTCGAGCGAATTGGACGGCCTGTTTTTGCTGAACAGGGAGACGACGCCTCCGGGCAGGAACATCACGACGAGCACGAGGATAACGCCGTAGAACACGTAGCTGTACTCCTGGCTAAAGCGCATTACCTCGGGCAGCACCGTGAAGATGAACGCGCCCACGATCGGCCCCGCGAACGTCCCCAGGCCGCCCGCGATGAGCATGACCACGGTGTTGATCGAGATCTGGAAGTAGAACATGTCCGGGCTGATGATCATGCTGTAATGCGCGTAGAAGGATCCGGCGATGCCTGCCATAAAGCCGCCCGCCATCACCGCGATCATCAGGTAGCGATTGACGTTCGCGCCCGTCGCCTTGCAGACGTACTCGGAGTCCGCAACGCATTTGAACACGCGCCCGATATGCGAATGGATGATCCGGTAGGCGATGAAGATGCAGATGGCGGCCAGCGCGAGTATGAGATAATACTTTGAATTGATCGAATCGAATTCGTAGCCGAGGATCGACGGCGGCGGGATCTTTGTAAGGCCCATCGGCCCCTGCGTCAGACTCGTCCAGTTGATGCAAACGAGCTCCAGTATCTTCGCGAACGCGATCGTCGAGATCGCGAAGAACGCGCTCCTGAGCCGGAACGTGACCTTGCCGATAAACCACGCGCACAGCATCGAGAACAGGCCCGCGCACAAAAGCGATGCAAGGAACGGGAATCCCAGGCGCATCATCAACAGCGCCGAGGTATAGCCGCCGATCCCGTAAAACGCCTGGTTCCCGAGCGAGAGAAGGCCCGTGTAGCCCGAGACAAGGTTCAAACTCGAAGCGAGTATGCTGTAGATCAAAGCGATGATGACGACATGCTTGATATAGTCGTTCGCGATCACCTGCGGAAATACGATCGCCAGCACAAAGAGCGCCAATAAGCCAAATTTTTTGGTTTTGCCGGACATTATTCGATCCCTCCCCTCTTGCCCATGATGCCGGACGGCTTGACCATGAGGATCAATATGAGCAATATGAAAGCGACCGCGTCCTTATAGCCGGTTGAGATGAATGTCGCCGCGAGGCTTTCGGAGACGCCCACGATCAGCGCGCCGACGATCGCCCCGGCGAAGTTGCCCAGGCCGCCCAGTATCACCACGGCGAACGCCTTGGACGAGGTGAGCGTTCCCATCGTCGGCATGACGTTGTAGATCATCGACAGGAGCGCGCCGCCCGCGGCCGCCATCGCGCAGCCCAGGCCGAAGGTCAGCGAGTAGATCCTCTTGGTGTTGATGCCCATCGCCGCGGCGACGTCCTTATCCTGGAACGTCGCGCGCATGGCCTTGCCGGTCTTGGTGCGCTGCATGAACTGGTGCAGCAGCAGGATGATGAGCACCGCCACGACCACGATCACAAATTGCACCGGGGCGATGCGAAGCGGCCCCAGGACCACCGTGTCCGCCTGGACCGGGGAGGGCACCTTGCGGGGGATCGCCGTGAGTATTACCGTAATAAGGTTCGGCAGCGCGATCATCAGGCCGACCGTCATGAGCATACGGATCATCACGCCCTTGTGCCAAATGGGCCTTAGCAGCACGCGCTCGACCACCAGGCCGAGAAGGAACGCGATGCATATCGCCAGCGGTATGCCCAAAACATGCGGCAGCCCGAGCTGCACGATCAGCAGATAGGTGAAATACGCGCCCAGCATATAGAATTCGCCGTGCGAGAAGTTCACCAAATCCATAAATCCCAATAAAAATGTAAGGCCGACCGCCATGAGGGCATAGGTACCCCCGATGATCAGCCCGTTCAAAACGGTTTGAAGAAATACTTCCATAATCAACCTCCAATCTCCGGGATCGTTTCTTCAGGATCGTTGGTTTCAGAAAACAACGGTTCTCAATCGTGCGGGTCTGATAACGCAGTAAGACGGAAGAACTGATTTAATGCACTTTATTTAATGCACTTTGATTCGGATGCCACGCGGTGGAGCGCCGTCCACCCGTGCGATGTATATCGGATAAAGAAAGTGGATATTTGTGCTCTTTTAGGGAGAGTCCCGCCTTGCGCGCCGCGCGGAGGATTGAACCGTTCGCGCCGTCCGCGCACAGGGTTCGCCGACCCGTTCGGCCGGGGATGCCGATCCATCAACTGAAACCTGGCTCGTCCCAAGGCCAGGTTTCAGTTGGGCCGTCACTTTTTGAAGCAAGGTAAAGAGGATCGAACCCTTTGCCGTAAGCGATTGGCCGGCGAATCTAGAAGGAGCACCCGAATTATACGAGCGTAATCGCTTTGGCGGGGCAAATCTGCACGCACAGCCCGCAGCCGTCGCACTTTGCCTTGTCTACGACGCGGCAGCCTTCGCCTTCGGAGATAGCGCGGTAGAAGCAGCTCTTCTCGCACTTGCCGCAGTTGGTGCATCTCTCGGGATCGATCTGTGCAAACTTCGGCGGGAGCAGAGCAAGCTTTTCGACGGTGGTGATGTCCTTAAGGGCGATGCCGCGGATCTCATCGAAGGATTTGTATCCCTTCTGTTCCATCCAGGCGTCCAAGTCCTTGAGCATCTTGGCGATCTCGGAGTATCCGTTCCACATGATCGCGGTGCAGGATTGAACGATTGTCGCGCCGAGCATGATGTATTCGACGATCTCGCGGAAGCTCATGATGCCGCCGACGCCGCAGAGCGGGATCTTGACCGCGCGTGCAACCTCGCTGAAGTGGCGCATGATCACGGGCTTGATCGCGGGGCCGGTATATCCGCCGTAGCCGCAGAGGTAGGGTTTTCCGGTCTCGATGTCCACGCCCGCGAAAGAGCGGATCGAGTTGCTGATCGTGATGCCCGACGCGCCGGCTTCTTCCGCCGCGAGCGCGATCTCGACCATGTCGGTCACATTGGGGGTCAATTTAACGGTGAACGGGATCTTCGCTACCGCCGCGCCCGCCTTAACCTGCTCGTAGGTGCGCTCGGCGCTCTTTCCGATGTGCATCCCCACCGTGGAAGCGGGCATCGGGCAGGATACGTTCAGTTCGAGCACGTCGGCCATGCCGGTATTCTGGATTTCCTCAACGAGCTTGGCCGTGTCGTCCGGGTTGGGCATGGCGAGGATGCTGATGTGCATCGTCGCGCCGCCCTTTTGGGCTGTGGCGAGGTCGCTCGCGATCCATTCGTCGCGGGTCTTGGTCGTAAAGAGCTCGAGATTTACCATTCCGATGGGCTTGCCGTTATATTTGTGCAGAAACAGTCGCCCGTTTCTCGGATGCGCCGCCCAGTCCTGCTTCGGCCCGATCGTCTTGGGAATCACCCCGCCGATGCCGGCCTGCCCGGCAAGGCGCATTGCTTCCCCATCCCAGCCCGGCGTTGCAGACGCCAGAACCAAAGGATTGCGATACTTCACCCCGCAGTAATTGACTTCCAAATTGGCCATTCGTTATTCCACCTTTCGACAGCTTGTTGCATGGATGCGTGATTACAGCCCGGCGAACGCGGCCGTTCGTCCGATCATTTGTTGATAGATGATTTTGCCGGATTCTTGTAATGCTTGAAGTTTCGACAATTTTCGATTCGGAAGTTTATAAACCCGATGGTCGCTATGCGCTTAGCTTTGTTTTCTGGCAAAATACTATCATGCGTCCATGCGTTTGTCATTGTCACCAAAACATAAAATTACCCCCTTTTCATTGTACCCGCAGCACAAGTTCAAAGTATGCCCTTAAGCTTCAAACACAGCTGCAGATTGAATAATTCCTCGTAATTTGTCAGATCCGCGGAGATGATTGTTTTTATTTTCTTGAGCCGGTAAACAACGGAATTTCTGTGCACAAAAAGCATATCCGCAGTGGCCTGGAGATTGCCGTTGCAAGCGATGTAGCACTCGAGGGTCTTGATCAATTCCGCGTTGTTCTGCGCGTCGTAGTCGAGCAGGCGGCGCATGTTTTCATAGTAGTAATCCTGCATGGCCTTCGACCCGGTCAGCTCGCTCAAAAAGCACAGCACGCCCAGCTCGTCGAACGTGGCGGTCCGATCGTCGCCGTGGCGCTTGCGGCCCGCACGCAGCGCGAGCTTGGCTTCGTTCCAGCTCGCGTCGGCATAGGATAGGCCCTTCTTGATGCGGCCGACCCCCGCAGAGAAATTCAAGCGCGGAAATTCCTTCTTGAGCTTTTTCACGGTTTCGCGCAGGGCCTTGCGGAGCCTTGTCCAGTCCGCCTGATCCCGGACGGCCGCCATACCGACCATGCCGAAGCTGTCGTTCATCAGCAGCAGCGAGCCCGTCCACGCGTGCATGGTCTCGCGGATCGTCTGCTGCGCTTTTTGCTTGATCTTCTGGATTTCCTCCTCCCCGCTGTCCAAAAGCTCGTGCTGGAGGTTGTCCTCCAGCGAATCCGCGTCGATCACGAACACCGCAAAGCGGCGCGTGAAGTCAAAACCGACGTATCGCCCCCTTCTCAGGATGACCTTTTCATCGCTGTAGCGCTTGGTGAGCACATCCTCGAGGATTTGGCCGCGCATGTGCTGCTCCTTTTGCACGAGCGCGCGCTCCTTCAAAAGCTCGATGGAGATGAGCGAGCTCGCGTTCTCGAACGCGATCAGGTCGGTTTCGACCAGATCCTGCTGTTTATCGAGCACAAGATACGCGATATGCTCGTCATGGATCACGATCGGCACGCAGATGAGCGTGCGGTCGCCCGCGCAATGCAGCGTGTTGCATTGGTTCTGCCTGAGGCTGGGCATCAGCTTGTGATCGAAATACCGCTCGAAGAACTCGAGGATTTCTTTCTGATATTCCTGCGTCTGCCCGACGCCGACGCAATACGCGTGCGGCGTGCCGTTCGCCGCGAGGATGAATACCGGATTGTCGGTGAAGCTGTTCAGGCGGTTGCAGATGCCGTCCAGCCCCTCGTCCTGCAGTATGACCTGCATCAGCTGCCCGTGCACTCTCTCGACGCGCTGGAGCACCCAGAGCTGCTCCTCGGTGATGCGCTCGAAGATCGGAATGATGCAGTCCATATAGGGCAGATCCTCGGGCATCTCAAAGAGCGGAAAGCCCAATTGATCCGCCCGTTCGACCATCTCCACCGGGATCTCGGGCAGGTATTTGCCGGGCTTGATCGTCAGCGCCGCCACCCCGAGCTGGTTGAGTTGTTCGATCAGCGTGCATCCCGCCTCGGCGCTCTTGAACGCATAGCCAGCCGAAAACACGATTTCGCCGCCCTTGAGCCAGTGACCGACGTCCGGCACCTCCTGTATGTTTGCCGACTCTACAATACGGTTTACGCCGATATGACCGCCCACGAGCTTGGCCTGCGAGAAAGGATAGATCTTCATGACTTCTTTTAATTGAATGCCCATGATTTTCCCTCGCTTTATCATTTTTAGCGTTTGATTTTTAGAAATATAACGGATTCTTATGTGGATTGTATTGAGAGTACATTTTTGATTTTATCTCATATCCATACCAAGCACAAGAAAGAGATCGGTGCGAGGATCGGGAAAAAAATCCCACCCGTCCTTGGAAAATAAGCAAAAACCCAGGCAAATAGGGAAAATAATCGATTCATATCCGCACAAAAAATCTTGTGCCGCGGCGTTTACATCCTTTTTATACGCTTAATCATGCTTTTTCCGGACCTAAGCTCATGGAAAAAGCGCTCTGTCATACTCACCCTCAAACGCCGCGGCCATAGAAATATTTAATTGCAAAACAGGGCAAAACAGCTCCTCTTTGGATAAAAACGCCGTTGATTTGATGCTTTGGGGCATCGTTTTAAGCCGTATATAGACAAAACATAGGCGTTTGTCGATTAAAATTTCGAATCGGCGACGATTTCAATTCCTGCATGGGTAGGGCATTTTATTCCTAACATCCAAGATGCGGTTGTAATTTGGATACAAAAAATCGATTTGTCGCCGAAGGACAAAACGCGTTGCGATGCAAACAAAAAACATTATAAAGCGTCGAGGAAACGGAATCAGGCTGTCGCCTTAAACGAAAGCTTCAAGCAATGGACCTCGTGCCTTTCGAGCAATTCGCGAATCCCGGATGGCGGATCGACCCTGCCGAAAGTTTTTCGTTGTTCTCTTAAAAGATTGACGCATTCTATGGGAACCGATATAATGAGCAAAAATTAACGATTCAGGATTGCCGACCGATGGAAAAACAATACGACGCTCTCACGCAGGCCGAGGCCTGTGAGAAGATCATGCTCGTCTGCCATTGCGTGCTCAATCCCGCCTCCAAGGTGCGCTCCTTTGAAAGCGGGGAGCGGCAGGAAGAGGAGATGTTGCGTCTTGGCGCGGCGCGGGCCCTCCTCGCACGGGGCGCGGGGCTGCTTCAGCTCCCCTGCCCCGAGTTTACGCTCTACGGCGCGTGCAGGTGGGGACATGTCCGGGAGCAGCTTGACAATCCCTTTTTCCGCGCGCACTGCCGCAGGTTGCTTGCACCCGTTCTAGAACAGCTCGCGGAGTACGTTGCGCACCCGGAGAGATTCCACGTCCTCGGCGTGCTGGGGATCGACGGCAGCCCGAGCTGCGGGGTATGCGAAACCTGCGCGGGCGATTGGGGCGGCGAGCCCTTTTGCGCCGGGATCCAACGGACGCTTTCGCCCGCTCCCAAAACGAAGGGCCGCGGCGTCTTCCTTGAGGAGCTTGCCCTGCTTCTGAACGAACGCGGCCTAAAGCTGCCGTTTTATTCACTCCAAACGTTACCCGTCGGATTTTCCGAAGAATAGCCAAACAAAGAAGAAGGAGCAACCCATGCGAAACGAAAAGACAAGAATATTGGTGTTCTGTGCGATTTCCATCGCCGCCAACATCGTGCTGGGTATTCTTACCAGCGCTTTGAAGCTGCCGTTATACCTTGATACCATCGGCACCGTGTTCGTCGCGGTGTACGCGGGCCCCTGGTACGGCGCGGCCGTGGGCGGGCTGACGAACCTGCTCACCGGCATCCTGTACAACGTCAAGGATATCCCGTTCCTGCTGGTCAGCGTGGTGATCGCCCTCGTAGTCGGCTTCATCGCCAAAAGATTCACCTTCAAATTCCATGTGGCGCTCATCACCGGCCTGCTGCTGAGCATCATCGCGCCGCTCATCGGCACGCCCATCGGCATCTGGGTATACGGCGGGCTGACCGGCACAGGCATGGATTTCCTGTTCCTGTGGCTGAGGGAAAGCGGTACGAACATCTTTGCAGCCTCCTTTATCCCCAAGGTAATCAACAATCTGCTGGATAAAGTGGGTACCTGCCTGCTCGTCTATCTTCTTTGGAAGAAATTCCCCGCGCAGTATAAGCTCACTTCGCAGGCAAAGACCAAGGCGTAGAGTCCGAAAGTCCGCCGGATGCCTGAATCCATGGCCCGGGAGACCGCATCCCGGCCGATTGACAGTTTAGCGCCCCGCCAAACGTTTCGGCGGGGCGCTTATACTCTCTATTGAAAGAAACGTTGTATTTCGATTCTCGCGTTCTCCTCGGAATCGCTGCCGTGGATGACGTTTTTGCGGGTGCTCGACGCATAATCGCCGCGGATCGTGCCCGCCGCCGCTTCCTCAAACTGCGTGGCGCCCATGAGTATGCGCATCCCGAGCACGGCGTTTTCGCCTTCCACGATCATCCCCAAAACCGGGCCGGACATCATATACGCTGCAAGGTCCGGGAAAAAAGGCTGATCGACAAGATGCGCGTAATGCTCGCGCAGTACTGGTTCATCAAGCTGCATCATCTTCGCGTCGACGATCCTGTAGCCCTTTTTCTCGATCCGGGCGATCACCTCGCCGACGATGCCGCGTTTGATACAGTCCGGCTTGAGCATGATATACGTTCTTTCGATTGCCATTGCGTCCTATTCCCCTCTGAAATTCTGATCGGATACCAGTATATCAAAGTTTTTCCAGGGGAACCATAGTGTTTTTATAAAACTTTGCAGCCCTTTTATCTTAGCCTTGAGCGCAATCGCTTCCAAGCGCGGCAAAAGCCGGATGCCGAGGCCTTTGTAATCCGGAGGCGGCACAGGGCCGCGGGTATAGACGAGAGCGTCACTCGGCTATCCGCCGCAGTCTTCCCCGGCATTTCGCAGAAGCTGTACGACTTCTTCCGGCTTGAGCGCCTTTCCATAGGATACGACCTTGCCGTTTACGACCAGCGCGGGCGTCGTCAGCACCCCGTAGGCCGCAATCCTGGAATAATCGGTCACATGCTCGATCGTTGTATCCATACCGAGCCGCTCGAGAGCGTCCCTTGCCGCGGCTTCGAGCGCTTTGCATTTCGCACAGCCGCCGCCCAGCACTTTAACGCTTGGCCCCTCAAGTTTTGTTTCCTCTGCCTTTTCCATGCTCGCGGCATCGCAATTGCCCGAACAGCCGCACGAGGCCTCTTCTTTTTTCCTTCCAAACAGCGCCATATCAGATTCTCCTAATCTTTTTTACTATTTGCAGCATCGCCGCAGGAACAAGCGGACTTGCTGATTTTCCCCTCAAAAAAGGCTTTTAGGTTTTCCGGAAGCTTATAATCTTCGCCGGAATTTTCGCCTTTGTGCTCTCCGAACACGGCCCGCAATATTGCTTCGGCAAGCATTTCTTTCGGCGGAACCTCATGATTGCGACCGCCATATTCAAACACGCGGCAATCGACATCGGCGCCGCTGATTTCGCTGCAGCAGCCGCAGCTGTTCTCCTTGACGGACGGGCAAATATCCCTGCCGTTTACCCGAATCGTAGGCGAGCAATAGAATCGATGCTCGACGGCAAGCTCCGCCGTCTTTATTTCAGTTTTGCGATATTCGATTCCGAATCCGGCCGATTCAAAGGCGGGGGCAAGCGTCCGCACGACCTCGTCGAGCACATTGTCCGTTCCGATGCAGCGATCGCAGGTCTTAAGATCAAGATACAGGTATTCCACCAAAACTTTTTTCCCGGATCCCTGCCTGCCTTTGCCGGGACGGGAGCGCGTTTTTCCGGCACGGCCGCATCCGACGACAGTCCTGATCTTTGTCATAAACTTCTCTCCTATACCAACAGCGTTTGAACGAGATTGAAAACATATCCGACGGCAATGATTCCGATCGTACAGATCGCGATAAACAGCGCCAAAAGCTTCGGCTTCACCGCTTTGCGCAGCAGGATGATCGACGGCAGCGACAGCGTGGTGACCGCCATCATGAACGACAGGATGGCGCCAAGCTGCGCACCCTTTTGAAACAGGGATTCCGCAATCGGAATCGTGCCGAAGATATCGGCGTACATCGGTACGCCGACGAGCGTTGCGAGCACCACGCCGAAAGGATTTTTGCCGCCGAGTACCGCCAATACCCATTCCTCGGGAATCCAGTTATGGATCATTGCCCCGATGCCGACGCCGATGAGGATATACACAAATACCTTTTTAAAGGTAAAAAGCATCTGCCCCTTTGCGTAAACCAGCCGATCCCTTTTCGTCAGTGCGGGCGACTCGATATCCACACCGGCCGCGGCGAGGATAAAGCTCTCGACGTACTTTTCCATATGCAGCTTCTCGATGATCGTGCCGCCGACCACCGCGACAACCAGGCCGACGACGACATAGATCACGGCGACCTTCGCGCCGAAAATGCTCATCAGCAGGAGCAGCGACCCCAGATCCACCATCGGCGAGGAAATCAAAAACGAAAACGTCACCCCGAGAGGCAACCCTGCGGAAGTAAACCCGATGAACAGCGGTATGGAGGAGCAGGAGCAAAACGGCGTTACCGTGCCCAGGAGCGCCGCAGCGCAGTTCGCCCCGATCCCACGGAACCGCCCGAGTATTCTTTTGCTGCGCTCCGGCGGAAAATAACTTTGGATATAGCTTATGATGAATATCAAAAAGCACAGCAGCGCCGTGATCTTGAGTACGTCGTACAGAAAGAACCGTATACTTCCAACCCAGCGGTTGTTTAAATCGAATCCCAGCTCCGACAAGCCGCTCCCAATAATGCCGTTCAGCCATTTCATTCCGAGTATTTGATTTTGGAAAAAATCCCAGATTATTTTCAGCACCTGCATACCGCATCCATCCTTGCATTATGCGCATTCATATCAAAAATTTTTGATGCATTCGGTTGAAGTAAAACCATCTTTTGGATGGCTTTTACTTTTCACAGCAATTATTCTTGTCTGACGCCGTGTTCGGCGTTATCAGTTCCCTCAAGAGTTCCCGGGCGTGAGAGCCGCCCTTTTCGCTGATTTTATAATGCATCCATTTGCCTTCCTGACGGCTCTCGACCACGCCCGACTCGACCAGGATCTTCATATGGTAGGAGAGCGCCGACTGGCCGACGTTCAGCTTTTCGATCAAAACGCAGGCGCATTTTTCCCCGCTTTGCAGCAATTCCAGAATCCTTAGGCGATTCTCGTCGCAAAACGCTTTGAAGACCTTCGCGCGCTTCTCATAAATCGTCTCCACCGCATTACCTCATATCAAAAATACTTGATATGTAATCAGTGTAGGATCCAAATCAAATTTTGTCAATATGAAATGAAAGGCGTGTTTTCGCAATGCTCGCCTTCATAAGCGTTGCAAAAATAACGGCGCGTCCTATTCCGGGCGCGCCGATTCGTCAAAAACTTTTATGTCCGCAAAAGCGCGGCGTTTGGGGAACGACCGCCGGACGGGGAGTTGCCCCGGGCCGCCCGGCGGATATTTGAAAGGAAGATTTACGCGGCGGGCTTCTCCGTCGCGGCGGCCGCAGCGGCGACGCCGATGGAGTTGGCGACGAGCGCGTCATACTGTTCCTTGGTCAGCGTGGTGTGATAGAACAGCTCGAAATACTTGCCGACCTCCGCGTACAGATCATACTGCGCGGCCTCGGGATACAAAAGCTTCGCCATCCACATCATGCCGAGATAGCGCTGCACGGACGGCGGGAAGCCCATCCAGTTGTACGGGCCCATCGGCACTTCGTAATAGGCGCCGTCCTTGATCGCGTCGACCTGCTTCCACGCCTTGTCCTGACCGACGGTGGAATAGATGCTGCCGGGCGCGAAGAGGATCACGTCGGGATTCCATTTGAGGATCTGCTCCATATCGACCTCGTTGCCCGAGCCCTTGCTGGAGGGTTCATCCACGACCGCAAGGTTGTTGGAAAGAAGGTCGAGGATCTCCGCGTGATAGGAGTCCTTGGCGATGACGTTGAGGCCTTTGTCGCCGAGGCAGTACAGGACGTTCGCCTTTTCGACGCTGCCCGCGATCTGGTTGGTGCGCGCGTATACTTCCTCGCAGTAGGCCGCGAGCTTTTCAGCCTCCGCGGTCATGCCAAGCAGCTCCCCGAGCTTGCGGTAAGCGTCGCCCATCGCCGCGGTCGTGGCGGTGATGTGCACGAACGGGATGCCGGTCTGCGTCTGCAGGCCGTCGAGGTCTTCGACGATCGTATCCTTTGGCTCGCCGACGTCGATGACCACCTGCGCGCCGCTCGCAAGCAGCGTTTCAAGGTTCAGCTCGCCCTTGCCGCCATAGAGCTGGCCCAGCTCCGGCAGGTTGTAGTATTCTGTCGCGAGGTACTGCTCCGCGGTCGCATCCCATTTGGACGCGATGCCCACGAGCTTATCCGGCGCAAGGGCGAAGAGCACGATCTGCGCGAGCGGGCCGGAGATGGCGATCTTGGTGATCTCGGCGGGAAGGGTGACCGTGCGGCCGACGGAATCGGTGAATTCAACGGTCTTGGGCGGCTCCGGCGTCGCGACAGGCGTGGGCACGGCGGTCGGGGCGGGCGTCTCCTCGGCGGGAGCGGCGGTCGGCGCACACCCGGAAACGGCGGAGAGCAGCATCAGCACCGCCATCAAAGCGATGAGGATTTTCTTTGTCATAGCAATACTCCTTTTGTTTCTTCTTGGTTGAATCTCTCTTGATCTATGGCATCGGGAATGTCCCGAATGTCCACCGCGATTATGCCGACCCGGTTCACCGTGGGCAGATAGTACCGGTATTCGCCCGCTTCGATCGGCACGAGGCGGCTCTGCACCTCATCCGCGTCGATCGGGCCGCTGCGCTCTTCCTTATCGTAGGTGCGAAAGAACTCCACCGCGTCCTCGAGCGTTCGAAAAGGCTGCCCCATCTCGAGCGCGAGCCGCCGCACCTGTGCGCGCACGCCCAGCGCGTCAAGCTCTTCGAGCGTGCTCCCGAGCGTGAACCGCTCGATGGACTTTTTCCCGAGGTTGAACCGGTGCGTGCGCCAATCCCGCTTGACGAGTATCAGCGTTTTGGAGCACTGCTCCTTCGCGATGCGAAGCGCCTTGTGCGTGCTGCCGAAGAAGCAGAATACCATCGCGTCGTAGGGCCTTTTCGGCGGGCAGGCGGCGATGTCGCTTTCCAGCACCTCGATGTTCGTTTTGCCTTGCGCCGCGATATTCTCCCTTAAAACGTTCAGCGCGTCCTTTGAAACGTCCACCGCGGTGACCTTGCGGCAGCCTTCGGCGAGCGCGAGGCTCAGATACCCGAGCCCGCAGCCCGCGTCGCAGACATGCGCGCCGCCGGGGATATCCTCCAAAATGTTTTTTGAGAGCGCTTCATGGTACGTCCCGTACTCGGACGCATCCTTTAGGAAGCGTATCATGCCGGACCGCCACAAGAACATCATGCCGGCGCCTTCGCCCCCTGCGGGATGATCATCCTGCCCGAGCCTGTCTCTACAAAATCCGCGTCCATGTTGTAGAGCCTTTGGATGAGCGTCTCGTTCATCACCTCGCCCGGCGCGCCGAACGCCTCGACCCGCCCGCGGTTGAGCGCAAGCACCGCGTCCGAATACCAGAGCGCGTGCTGCGGGTTGTGCGTGGAATACAATACCGTATAGCCCTCCCCGGCCAGATGCCTTACCTGATCGAGCACGCGGGACTGATTGCCGTAATCGAGGCTCGCGGTCGGTTCGTCCATCAAAAGCACCTTCGCGCGCTGCGCGAGCGCGCGTGCAACGAGCACGAGCTGCTGCTCGCCGCCGCTCAGATGCAAAAAGCTCCTCTGCGCAAAATCGGCAAGCCCCATCCGCTCGAGCGCCTCTTCGGCCTGAAGGATCTCTTGCTTCCTCGGCGAGCGGATCACCGAAAGCTGGTGCGCGGTGCCCATGAGCACCATATCGAGCACCGAATATTGGAACAACTGCCCGTGCGACTGCGGGATGTACGCGATCCGGTGCGCGATTTCCCGAGCGCTCAGTCTGCGCGCATCGATTCCGTCGATCGTTATCGTGCCGCGATAGCTTGTCAGAAGGTTTAAAATACAGCGGAACAGCGTGCTTTTTCCCGCTCCGTTCGGGCCGATGACGCCGAGCATCCGGCCCTCGGACGCGCGGAAGCTCACATCCGAAAGCGCTTCGCGCTCCTTGAAGCAAAATGAAAGACGCTCGACCGCAATGCTCAAAATACGTTCTCCTTCCTCGTGATCAAATAGATGAAAAACGGCGCCCCAATGAATGCTGTGAGGATGCCGATCGGAATCTCCGTCGCCAAAAGGTTCCTCGAAACGTTGTCCACCACCAGAAGGAACATCGCGCCGACGCTCATGCTCGCGGGGATGAGCGCCTTGTAGTTGCCGCCCACGATCTTGCGGCAAAAATGCGGGATCACCAGGCCGACCCAGCCGATCATGCCGCTCGCGGCGATGCTCGCGGCGGTGATGAGCGTCGCGAATATGATGACCGCGAACCTCAGCGCCGGTACGTTCACGCCCATTGCGCGGGCCTCGTCATCCCCGAGCGTGAGAAGGTTGAGCCGCCATCGCATTAGAAACAGCGCGATCAATCCGATCGACATCGGCCAGACGGCGAACGCGAGATCCGTCATCTTCGTCCCGGCGAGGCTCCCCATCAGCCAGTAGGTGATCTCGGGGAGCTGGTTGGTCGGGTCCGCGACCAGCTTGATGTACGAGATGCCCGCCGTGAGGAGGGAGCTGATCATAATGCCCGAGAGGATCAGGCTCACCACGCGCCGCCCCGGCGCGCGTTCCCCGATCGCGTATACCACGCTCACGGTGATAAGGCTCGCCGCAAACGCGACGACGGTCACCATCCTTGAGGACGCGCCGAGCAATATCGAGAGCGCAGCGCCGAACGCCGCGCCGGAGGACGCGCCCAGGATATCCGGCGAGGCCATCGGGTTCTGAAAAACGCCCTGATAGGACGCGCCCGCCACCGAAAGACAGCAGCCCACGAAGCAGGAAAGGAGTATGCGCGGCAGGCGGATGTTTAAAACGACCGTTTCCATCTGCGCCGTCCAGGTCTGCTCTACGGAAAAGACCTGCCCCGTGAGTATCCGAAGCAGCTCGTTGAGCGGAACGCCGTACCGGCCGAAGCAGAACGAGGCCAGTATCACCGCAACGAGCGCCGCAAAAAGCGCGGTGAGTACGCCGGGCGTTCCCCTGCCCGGCGATGAATCCGCACCGGAGATGACCGGAAGCTTTTCCTTTTTTACCTTTTCACGGCCGGGCATAGCGTTGTATTCTTAAAAGGATAATCATATATAGTTATAATATAAGGCGCAAGCTGCCAATACAACCCACGCCGTTCGCTATCGCCGAATTTTTATTCTCCATTGCCGAATGTCATGCAAAAGCCCGCCCATAGGCGAGGCAAACAACAGCCTTCCAGCCTTTGGCGGGCTTCTATGAACAAGGCCGCTCACCATAATGGCGCGGCGGCAAAATCGCCGCCCCGGCCGCGCGGCGGACGAACGGCCAAGATTGTGCATTCGCCCTCGCGGGGAACAAAAGCGATAACGCCGTTCATCGCAAGGAGGAGGCCCCTCGCAGCCGTATACCGGGGCGCAGGAACCGGCGCACGCAACAGCCGCTTTGACCGCCGGTTTTTTGGTCTGCGCGAAATGACGCCGCATCTTTATCCTTGTTTCCCTCTTTAAGACAGTATCTCTCAAAAGGGCGCCCCTCACCCGGCCAACGTGCGCCATGACCATATATATGCATTTTATTGTCATCGGGTTCGCGGGCAGGCGGATATATACGCATAACAACGGCCGCCTTTGGCCGCTGTGCCCCGTATATATTGCCCATAAACATGCGCGGCGCGTTCGCCGCGGCGAAGGGCTAAAGGCGGACATACCCGCGCAAAAACGCCCGGACCATGAGGATCCGGGCGTAGGGCAGCGCCGTGACCGCCGTTCCCGGCGTTTCCCTTAGAGCGGGAAAAGGAACGGACGCATACGCTCGAATGAAGCCTGATAGCGAACGCCCGCGGCGCGCGCAAGCTCCCGGGCATCCTCGAGGCGAAAACCTATGCGCCCCGCAGAATGCGCGTCGGAGCCGAACGTGACGAATTCGCCGCCGAGCTCGACAAAGCGCTGCAGGATGTCGAGGCCCCACATCGGCTCGTCCGAAGTGCGATACACCGAGGTATTGATCTCGATGCCGATGCCGTTGTGCGCGAGATGCCGAAAGACGCGGTCGAACGCGTCGGGATTGTCGAGGTAGCGGACCGTGCGCTGGGCGTAGGGCGCTTTCTTCGCCACATAGTCGAAGTGGCCGAGCGTCGAATAGCCCGTGGCGCTCACGCAACGCCCGGCGAGATGCTCCAGGTAGTCGGCATAGGCCTCTTCCCGCGGGCGCCCCTCAAAAAAGGCGGCGTCATACGGATCATTGCCGCCGGTGTTGTGCACCGAACCGATGATCAGATCGATCGGCTGATCGCCGATATATTCGAGCGCGTCCTCAAACGCCTTCGCGTCCTTGAGCGCGACCTCCGCGCCGAAGCGCACGCGCGGAACACGGCCCTGCACGGAGCGGATCTCGCGTGCGAGCTCGGCTACGACGGGGTTGGGGTACAAAAGGAACGCCTCGTCGAAGTCGAAATGGTCGGTGACGGCGATCTCGTCGAGCCCGAGCTCCGCCGCGCGCTCAAACATGGCGCGCACGCTCTCGGAGCCGTCCGAGGAATGCCTTGAATGCATATGATAGTCCGCGCGCATGTTACCTCCGCAGCGCCCGCGCGAATTCGCGGCCGTATTCGCGCGCCCCGTCCAGCTGCTCGGCGGACGGCTTGAATCGCGCCTTATAGCCCTCGCCCACGACGTTGAGCCGGAGCTGCTTCATGCGGACGATCAGGTTGCCGATCGCTTCGCCGCTCCAGCCGTAGCTGCCGAACGCGCCGGCCACCCTGCCCTTGTGGACCACCGGGTTGAGTCCCAAGAGCATCTCGTACACCGGCGGGAGCGCGTCCGCCACGATGGTGCTGCTTCCGAGGAGAAACCCGTCCGCATCGCGGACGGCTTCGGCCGCGGCCTGCTTATCGTCCTTGACAAGGTCGAAGCGGTTTACGTCGGAGATACCCTCCTCGCGGATCCCTTCGATGATCGCGTCCGCCAGGGCGGCGGTGTAGCCGTAGGCCGAGGCGAACACGACGGCCGCGCGGGGCGCTTCGCGCTTTTCGCCGCAGGCAAGCTCCTTATAGATGCCGACGTACTTGTCGATATCCTTGCGCAGCACCGGCCCGTGCCCGTTGCCGATGAACGAGATCTCGAGAGGCTCGATGCGCGCGAGCGCGTTCTTGACGTACGGGTCGCAGTACGGCGCCATGATGCTGTTGAAATAATGGCGGTACGCGCCTGCGAAATCGTCGTTCATGAGGTCGTTGAACACGTGCGGGTCCGAATAGTGGCAGCCGAGGAAGTCGCAGGTAAAGAGCGCCTTCAGCTCCGGCATGTAGGTGAGCATGGTATCCGGCCAGTGCAGCATCGGCAGGAGCATGAACTGCATCGTCAGACCGCCGATGTCGATGCTCTCGCCATCCTTGACCGCGTGCACCTTGAACTCCTCGTTGAGAATCTCCTTTAAAAACATCGCGGCGCTCGGCGAGCAGACGACCGTCGCGTTCTTCGCGAGCGCGAGCGTTTTCGCGAGCGCGCCGGTATGATCCGGCTCCGTGTGGCTCACGACAATATAGTCGATCTTCCCGGGATCGATCGCCTCTTTCACATTCGCGATAAATTCGTCGTAGAAGCGGTCCTTCACCGTTTCAAAGAGCACGGTCTTGTCCCGCCCCTGAACGATATAGGAATTATAGCTCGTTCCGTATTCCGTATAAACGATTACATCGAACACGCGCAGGGTCGGATCCTGCACGCCGACATAGATGATTTGATCCGTTGCCTTGATCGCCGGCATCGTATTGTCCTCCGGTGCGTATTTGTCCACTATTATAACTGCTTGTGTGAAAAAAGACCAGCGGTTGCCGTTTCCCGGAAGGCGCCGCAAAAAAAGCGCCGCGCCCCTTCGGACAGGCTTACGATTCTCTCGGGATTGAATCCTGAGAATTCACGTTGCCCGAAGGCATATCCGAGGGGCTGTTTTCCTAAACGATATGCTTATTCTGTCCCGCGCGAAAACCAAAATACAGGAGCAGCAGAGCCGCGATCAACAACAGCACGATCGAAGACGTCCATGTTTTTGTATAATCGGATAAAACCCCGATCAGTACGGGGCCTGCCGCCGCCAATAGATAACCGGCCGATTGAGACATCCCGGATAATTCGGCGGCTTGTTTATTATTGCAGCAGCGCAATCCCATAAAAGTAAACGCCAGGCTAAAGCATGCGCCTGCGGCAATTCCCATAAAGACGACCGATATGATGAGCGCGATTATGCCCTTGCTCACCAAAAGCCCAAACAATCCCGCAAAATAAACCAAGGCTGCCGCCGCCGCAATACCGCGCTGGTCTTTCAGACGGACGGCGACGATGGGCGCGATAAAGGCGGTGGGAAGCGAAACCACCTGGAACAAAAACAGCAGCCATCCGCCGGTCTCCGTACTGAACCCCCGGCTGTGGAGAATCTCAGGGAACCACGTGACCAGACTGAAAAAAAGCAAGGACTGCATCCCCATAAACAGGGCGACGTTCCACGCCAGCGACGATCCCCAGACGGATTTTGCACCCGGGACGCCCGCGTCCGCTTTCAGGACGCCGCCGGGTTTTTCACATTTTTTCAACTGCGGAATCCAAAAGAGAATTGCGATCACGGCAAACAAGCCCCAGACCATCAGGGAATTCCGCCACCCGAGGCCCAGTTTATCGGAAAGAGGCACGCTTACCCCCGATGCAAAGGCAGCCGTAAGCGACATCGTCGTCGAGAAGGTGCTGGTCAGCAGCCCAATATTTTGCGGGAATTTGCGTTTGATCATGCCCGGCGTAAGTACGTTGCCCATCGCAATCCCCATGCCGACCAGCACCGTGCCGGCAAGCAGGGTCGCGCTTCCCCCCGAGGAGCGCAGCAGCGTGCCGATCAGCAACAGGATAAAGCCGGAGAAAATCGTGCGCTCTTCCCCTACCCTGTTCCCTATTTTGGATGAGATCGGCGAAAGAACCGCGATGATAAGCAGCGGCAGCGTCGTAAGGAACCCGGCCAAACCATTGGAAATACCAAGGTCGGACCGTATATTGTCGATCAGCGGCCCTACCGAAGTCAGCGGCGCTCTTAACGTGCAGGCGATGAAGATAATCCCTAAAACAAGCAGTCTTTTCTCGTGTTTGGGCATAACGGATATTCCTCGGTTTAGATTAAGCAAGGGTTCCACTTTGGATTTTGCGCGGGCCGGCCGGATCGCATCCTTACGACCGCCGACATTTAGTGAATAATAACATAGTCCAATCGCATATAGCAACCACCTACCCAATCAAAATCGGATAGGTGGTTCGGTGATGCTGCCGAAGGGTTTTTTCCTCTATGCCGCCTTTAGCCGCGTCGCTTTTTAGCCGTACTCCCCGTCATGTGGTTCCCGGCTGCGCGCCGCTCCGCTTTTTGCGGTAATCCATCAAAAGGATGCGCTTGTTGCCGAGCGATTCCGGCGTGACCGTCGCCTCGTCCGAGTTGAGCCGGTGCAGCCGCCACGCGGCCGCAAGCCTTAGAAGCTCCGACAGCGGCGCGAGCGCAAAGAGCACGTCGGGCGTCGCGTAGTGCATGGGGATCATCACGCGCGGCTTGACGATGCTCGCGAGCGAGAGCGCCTGCTGCGCGTCGATCGTATATACCCCGCCCACCGGCGCGAACAGGATATCCGCACGGCCGATCGACGCAAGCTCCGCCTCGCCGGGCATGTGCCCGAGGTCGCCCAGGTGCACCACGCGCATCCCGTCGATCTCGATGACGAACACCGTGTTCGCGCCGCGGCGCGTCCCCTGCTCCGCGTCGTGCCAGGTGGGAATGCCCGTGATGGTAAGCCCCTTTGCCTCGTGCCTTCCGGCCTTGTCGATCACGACGGGATCGCCGAGGACGGCTTGGGTATAATGATGGTCGTGATGAAAATGGCTGCAGGTGACCACATCCGCCTCCACGGAGCCCAGCGCGTAGCCCGTGGCGGGATCGTATGGATCGGTGAGCACCTTTATTCCCTTCTCCGATGTCAGCAAAAAACAAGAGTGCCCATACCACTTGATCTTCATGAGAATCCTCTCCTACGTTCAGATTGCGAGCATCCGCGCGGCGCAGTCGGCCACGCCGGAGCAGTTGATGTATAGCGCCTGCCTCTCCCTCGGCGCCAGATGATGCGCCATCGTACTCAGGGCGCGCGCCGCCTCGAGCTTGCGAAGGCGCGCGGGCTTTTTCCCCGGGGAGCGCTGCGGTATGGCGAGCGCGAGCCACAGCGCGCGCTGCACCCGTTCGTCCTGCGGGCAGGGTTTAAACGGCCTTCGCGCGAGCATCAGCATCCTGCAGATCGCGACATCCACGGGATCGGCCGCGTCCAGCCGGAGCTCAGGCCTCTCGCATTCGTCGATCGCCCGGCGCATCAGCGCCGTAAGAAGTTCCGGCGTCAGGAAAAAATGCAGATGTCCGTTTTCCTCGCGAACGCCCGCGAACGCTCTCTCCCCAAGGAGCGCGTTGAGCGGCGACAAGAGCGCCTGTTCCACGCTTTGGGCGACCGCCTTCGCGTCCAATCCCCGCTTTAAGGCGACGGGCGAACTGATGTGCGCGCGCGCATCCGGGCTTATCATATCCGACGGGAGCATTCGGATGCCCGCCGCCCCGCCGACCAGGCGCGCAAGCGCTTCCTTCGTCAATGTGTGCGCGTCAAACATGGCGCATCGCTCTCCTTAAGGGAAAGGGGGCCGCGCAAGGGTTCGACTCTCTTTCCGCTGCGCGGCCGCGAACGCGGCCGGCGCTTTCTGTTTTTATTCTTTCCGCCGCACGCGGGTTTGCTTCACTTCAAAGGGCGTATGGCGGAACAATCGATGGTTTTTACGCGCTCGGGCGCGCCCCGCATACTTGCGATCCCTTCGCTCGTCCCGGGCTTGCGGTGCGTTTTTATCCCGGGCGGACTAAGCCGCCGCCCGGCGTCAAACGGCTGCGCGATTTAACCGGCAAAAATGCCGGGACTCATCGGCAGGACACGTTGGGTTAATCGAAAGATAAGCCCAGGCTTTACGCTAAGATGCGGCCACCCGCGGCTGCGGGAAAGATGTGTCGCGCGTCTGAGTTAAGCCGGTCGGGAATCAAGACAAATTCCGTCCCCTTTGCCTTTTGCTTATTGTTACTAAGATAATCCCTGTGTTATGAGTTGTCAACCAAAAATGCAATTATAATTTTTACATCCTGCGTTTTTTGTCATTTGATGTCTCAAACTTTTAGAACAGCTCGTCCAACGCCCGCCGCGCCTGAAGGAGATTCTCTTTACGGCCTGCAAGTTCCCACACGGCGTTTTCCCGGGGCAGCCGCGAGAGCGCATGCAGCGCCGAAAACAGCAGATGCGCGTGGTCGCTCGCAAGCTCGCCGCCTTTGACGGGGAGCATCGTTTCATCCAGCCCGTCGAACCCGAGCTTGCCGCGGGCCGCAACGACACACGACCCCCCGAGCGTGAGGCCGTAATCAAACCCCTCCGGGCCCGCGCCGACGCGCTCCAGGCGCACCCCAAAGAGCGCCGCATCCGCCGCGTCGTCCGCGGCCTCGGGGCGAAGGCTCCCCCTGGGCGCGAGCGCATAGTAGCCGATCGTGATCACGCGGGTGCGCGGGTCGCGGTCCACGGCGCCGAACGCGCCGAACTGCCGGAGCGTACAGCCGGTCAGGCCGGTTTCCTCCCTAAGCTCGCGCGCGGCGGCGGCGGGAAGATCCTCGTCCATCTCCACGAACCCGCCGGGCAGCGCCCATTGGCCGATGTAGGGATGGTTGCCCCTTCGGATCAGCAAAACGCAAAGGCCGCCGTCCTCCCTGTTCGGATCAAGCGTAAACACCGCCATATCCACCGTGACGGACGGGCGGCGGTAGCGGTTTTCATCGTACGCTTCGAGGAATTCCCCAAGCGTCTGGCCCTTGGAGTTGACGGGTTCCTCCATCATCGGTTCCTCCTGTCTGATCGGCGGCGCATCGCCCGGACTAAGGCGGTCCCTGCGGCAGGCGACGCCGGCAAAGCTATGGCGCCATACGCTTTCAAGACCGGGTCCGGAACGGTTTTGCGGCGCTTAGTATACCGGATAGCCCGCGACGAACGCGTACAAATAGCATACCCCGGCGGCGCAAAAAACCACCGCGAGCGCCGCGAACAAGGATTTCCCGCGCGCGAGCGCGGCGAGCGCGAGCTGGATCACGCACAGGCCCGCAAGGTAGCGCGGCGCGCTGAGGAGCCACGTCGCCCCCATCGTGAACGCGAAGTACGCGAGCGCGTAGAGCGTATACCCCGGCCGGAGCTTTTTGGCGCTCAACAGGAGCACCGTAAGCGCCGCGAGCTGCGAAACGAGGTTCGGCAGCCAAAGTCCCAAAAGCTCCGGCATGTCGCCCGAGGCGAGCGCCTTGAGCGCGTACTCCGCCTGATTGCCGAATGTGGAAAAAAACAGCCCGAGCCGCTGCGACCAATGCTCGCTCTGATAGATCATGAACTGGAACGGATTACCGGTGACCGCGTAGTTTACATACAGATACCCCAAAAATCCGAGCGCGATCAAAAGCGACGCTCCGCCGCGCCCGAATGCCCTGCCCCAAAGCGCGCGCCCGGAAGCGCCGCTTTTTTGCAGCACGACGATCGATCGCGCCGCCTCGAATGTAACGGGAATTATCAGAAGAAGTCCGGGCGAGCGCGTGAACGCGGCGAGCGCTCCGCAAGCCCCGGCGAGTACGAACCTGCCCTTTCGCGCAAGGAGAAGGCAGCCGAGCGAAAGCATCAAAAACAGGCTCTCGCTCATGGGCGCACAGAAGAAGAAGCCCGCGGGCAGCAGCGCCAGGAGGATCACCGCCCGCCATGCGCCCTTGCGGCCAAAGTCAAGGAGCGCCAGCTCGTACAGCAGAATCGACGCGGCCATGTAGGAGACGGTGGATACGGCAAGCGACGCGGCGAACGCGTCGGGGATCAAGAACATCATGCCGCGGACGGCGATCGGGAACAGCGGAAAAAACACGATATGAAAGCGCGGATCGCCGACGGTCACATACCAGTTTTCGGCGATGCCGAGATAGTGCGGCGCGTCCGTGCGCACGAGTATGCCGTACAGCCGCTCGAACAGCCCGCCCTGATACCCGTATGCCGCCAGATCAAACGCATACGCGAGCGCGAGCACGGCGATGCGGCTCAAAAGCGCGAACAACAGGATCCTGAACCACGGATGCAGCCTTCGGCTCTCGCGGCTTAGGGCAGGCGCTTTTTGCGGCCCTTCGGGCTCCGCAGAAAGCGTCTCGAGCGTTGGGCCGACGCAGCGCACGGCGGCAAGCGCAAACAACGCGGCCGACAACGCGGCGAAAAGGATGCCCGCCGCCGTGGCGTCCGGCTTTAAAAACGCCCAGGCGCAGAACGCCGCGAGCATCAGCCCGAGAATCGCTATGACAAGCGCCTTGTGGTATCGCATACGAGCCTCCAAAGCCTTCCTTCGCGCGCCGCCGCCCCGGAAACGGCCGCGGCATTTAGTCCTCCAAAAGCGAGGTCACACGCACCGGTATTCTCCGATTGCCGCGTTCGTTCAGATATCGAAACAGATCCTTCACCGAGAGACGGATCGACGCCGTGGAGACGTTCGGGTGCACGAGCACCGCTTCTTCCTTTTCAAGATCCTCGTCCACGAGCACCGTCACGAGCCGTTCGGGGTCGTTGATCAGCCCCATCGGCGTGACCGCGCCGGGCAGCAGGCCCAGCCGTTCGAGGAGATACTCTGGTTCGGCAAAGCTCAGCCTCGCCACGCCAAGCTGCTTTGAAACCTCGGCCGTGCGGAATTTCTTGTTCGCGCCGAGCAGCAGAAGATAAAAATTCGCCCTCTGCCTGTCGCACAAGAACAGGTTTTTGCAGTGCACAACGCCAGCCCGCTCGTCGACGGCGGTAAGATCCTCCATCGTGCGCGCGTCCTCGTGCTCGATTCTTTCGTAGGGAATATTGAGCGCTTTTAGCGCTTCGTAGACCGGTAGTTCACGTGGATCCATCATCGTCGGTTGCCTTCCAAAGAATTTATCGGGACTCGCCCGTTATTTATGATACGGTTCGCCCGCGTTGATCTTAAACGCGCGGTAGATCTGCTCCAGGAGCATTGCGCGGAAAATCTGGTGCGAAAACGTCATCGGCGAAAAGGATAAGCGGATGTTCGCCCGCCGCCGCACGCCTTCGCTCAACCCGAGCGACCCGCCGATCGCAAAGCTGATCTTGCTCTTTCCCGCGAGCGCGAGCGCCGCGATCTCGGAGGCGAACTGTTCGGAGGAGCGCATTTCGCCGTCGATGCACAGCGCGACGAGCGTTTCATCTTCCCTTACGCGCGAGAGTATGCGCGCGCCCTCGATGTCGAGCACGCGCTCGCGCTCCGCCGAAGAGAGCTTTTCGCGGGCGGGCTCGTCCTGCACCTCTATAACCTCGATCGCGCAATAGCGCGAAAGCCGCTTGACGAACTCCTTCTGCGCGTCCTCGTAAAAGCGCTCCTTGAGCCTGCCTACCGCGATCACCCGTACGTTCACAGCCCAAGCCACCCGAAATTGGCCGCGAGCATGATTGCGTTCATCGCAAGGAAGAGCACAAACGCCAGCGTCAGCGGAAGGAAAAGGCCGCGCTCGCGCACCTTCGGCTCCTCAGCGGGCCGCGCCCGCTCCGTATCCGCCGCCGGGGCCTCGCCCGATCCCTGTAAAGCGGCCCTTTGCAACGCGCGCAGCCTCCTTAAGGTCAGCGCCGTGATGATTGCTCCGAAGACGATATAGCTTGCGATGCCCATGAGCAATTGCTCGTCGGTGACCGTGGCGGAAGCCCCGGCCGCTTCGCCCGCGACGCTCATAAGCGTCGCCGCGAGGTTATTGACCCCGTGGATGATCATCGCGGGATAGACCGAGCCCGTATCGTACGCGACGGACCCGAGCACATAGCCGATGAACAGTATCGCGGGCAACGTCAGCGGCTGGAAATGCATCAATGCGAAGACGAACGCGCATAGCAGCGCGGCCTTGCGCCTGCCCATCGGCCGCCACGAGGAAAGCAGGGCCCCGCGAAAAAACTGTTCCTCGGTGATCGCGGGCACGACGGTAAGCAGCAGCACCACCGCCAAAAGCCGCCACCCGTCCGTGGGCGGCATCTGCAGCTCATATTGGCGCGCGCCGAGCGCGTCGTACCCAAGGCTCAAAAGCGCGTTGATGCCCGCGGAAAGCTGGAACAGGCCCCAGCCAAGCAGCGCGCTCCAAAGGATCGTCGGCGCGTTCACGCGCACGCGCCCGTAGGCGGGCGGCTCCTTGCGCCGCATAAACAAAAGCGTAGGCAGATAGATCGCGCCGAGGGACACCATCAGCGTGCTCAATGCGTAAAGTTGGAGCAGGTCGCTGCCCTTATACACCAGCGGCAGGAGGAATTCGGCAGCAACGCGCAGCATGGCCACGCCCAGCAAAAGGAATCCCGCTCTCCTGTAGTCGGACATGATTTTCCCCCTTATTCAACGATAAACACGCCTGTCGGCCGCTCGCGGCGGGCGACGACGAGCTGGAATTCGCCCTCGGGCACCTGCTGTTCACACAGGATCGCGCGCACCGTCGCAAGCGCGAGCGGAGCGTAGTTGTTTTCACGGCTCAAATGGCCTAAGATCGCGCTCTTTACGCCGCGCGCGAAAAATTCCGCCAGCGCGGCTCCGGCCGATACGTTGGAAAGATGCCCGACTTCCGATAATATGCGCCGCTTGAGCGGATACGGATACGGCCCGGCCTTGAGCATGTCCACATCGTGGTTGGACTCGATCAGAACAAGATCGCACCCGGCGGCGATATCGATCAAACTTTCGTCGACATGCCCGATATCGGTCATCGTCACCACGCGGCGACCGTTGGCGCTAAACGCGTAGCCGACGCTCTCCGCCGCATCATGCGGGGTTTTGAACGGGAGTACTTCCACGCCTTTGATGCAGAAGCCCCGCCCCGTCTCGAACACGCGCACCGCGTGCGGCGGGATTTTGCCAAGCTTATCCTCCATCGCTTCCCAGGTGGCGGCGTTCGCATAGACCGGGATCCCATACTTGCGGCAGAGTGCGCCCGCGCCGCAGATGTGATCCACATGCTCGTGCGTGATGAGCAGCGCGTTCACCTGAGAGCAGCAGCGGCCGACGCTGTGAAACGCCCGCTCGATGCTCCGGGCGGGCATTCCCGCGTCCACGAGGATATGCGCGTCGCCCGCCTCCAGCAGCGCGGCGTTGCCTGAAGAGCCGCTGAAAAGCGGCGCAAATCTGATTCGTTCCATTTCCCTATTATAGTATATCTCGCCGAGGATGTACACTTCTTCACAAGCCTGCGCGTTCTCTCTCCGCCGGGTTTTCCGTCGCCGTCCCCGCCGCCGGCCGTCTCCGCCGGAAAAAAAAGACCTCCTCCGCTCAGCCTGCGGCAGAGCGCCGCACGGCCCCAAAAACGCCGTTTTGCACGCTCTCAGCATCGCCTGCATCTTCATATAAAAAGCGCGCGGCCGGGAGTTCTCCCGCCGCGCACCGAATATCATGTTTCGGCTTATCCTCTTCGATTAATCCTCCGGCACCGCGATAGGAATCGGATCGTCCTCGATGACCACCGTCGTTCCGGGCTCCACCGGGACCGCCTGCGTCGGCGTCGGGGCATCCGCCGTGCGCCGGGGCTTTTGCGTAGCCGTGGGCGCGGGAGTTGCTGAGGGCGTGCTCGCGGGCGCGGCCGTGGGGGTGTCCTCCTCCGGATCCGCGAGCGGAATTTCCTCGTCGTTCAAAGACTGCACCTGTGCAGGGGTCGCGGTCGCCTTAGGCTGGCTCTGGGCGATCTTGGCGATAAACGGATACACAAAGCCAACGAGCAATCCCGCACACAAAAGCGTGGCAATCAAGATGGTGATGCGCCTGCGTTTCATAGCTACTCCTGCCTTTGTATCATCCGTTTTTTATACCATACCCTGCCAAAATCACACGCCGGTCACAAAACAAAAAATCTTTTTATTTTTTAAAAATTTCCGATACCGGATTCGACGAGAAGTCGAAAACCCGTTCCGCCTCAATCGCAGGGCGAGCCGAGCGCCGGCCGGGCGGGTTCGCACTCGCGGCGGATATCCGCGCCGAGCGCGGAGAGCTTCTGTTCGAGGTGCTCATAACCGCGATCGACGTATTCGATATTGTGCACATGGCTTTCGCCCTCCGCCATCAGGGCGGCGATGATCAGCGCCGCGCCCGCGCGAAGGTCGGTGGCGTACAGCGGCGCGGGCCGGAGTTTTTCGACGCCCTCGATCATCGCGGCGCGCCCCGAGAGCGTAATCGACGCCCCCATCCGCCTGAGTTCGCCGACGTGATTGAACCGGTCCTCGAAGATATTTTCCACCACGAAGCTGTTGCCGCGCGCGATGCTCAGCATCGCCATCATCGGCTGCTGAAGATCGGTCGGGAAGCCCGGGTACGGAAGCGTCTTGATGTTCACCGCGCGCGGGCGTTCGTCCGCCTTGACGTGCAGGAAGAATTCGCGCCCGTCGTCGCCCTCGATGACGGCGACGCCGCTCTCCATGAGCTTTGCGGAGATCGCCTCGAGGTGCGTGGGGATGACGTTTTTTACGATGACGTCGCCGCCGGTCGCGGCCGCGGCGATCATAAACGTTCCGGCCTCGATCTGATCGGGGATGATGGCGTAGGTGCAGCCGTGGAGCTGCTCCCTGCCGCTGATGCGGATGATATCCGTGCCCGCGCCCTTGATGGACGCGCCGATCATATTTAAAAAGTTCGCCACGTCGACGACGTGCGGCTCCTTTGCGGCGTTGTTGATGACGGTGACGCCCTTTGCACGGCAGGCGGCGAGCATGATGTTGATGGTCGCGCCCACGCTCACGACGTCGAGGTATACCTCCGCGCCGACGAGTTCCTTCGCCTGTGCCCTCCACACGCCGCGGTCGTTGACGACCTTTGCGCCCAACGCGACGAGCCCCTTGATGTGCTGGTCGATCGGCCGCTCGCCGATCGTGCAGCCGCCGGGCTGAGCTACCTCGGCATAGCCGTAGCGGCCCAGGAGCGCGCCAAGAAAATAATAGGAAGCGCGAAGCTCGCTGACCATATGATAGGTCACGCTGAAGCTCTTGATCGGCCTCGGGTCGATGATCATCGCTCCGTCGGGCGCGGTCTCGACGGCGGCGCCCATCTCGAGGAGTATCCGCTCAAGCGTATGCACATCCTCGATGCGGGGCAAATTCTCGATCCGGCAGGGCGCGCCCGCGAGTATAACGGCGGGGATGATCGCGACCGCAGCGTTTTTCGCGCCGCTGATGGTGACTTCGCCTTCGAGCCGCCTTCCGCCTTTGATCACATAATGGGGTTTGCTGTAGGACATCAACGCTCTCCTTAACGGGCGCAGCCGGGACGCGTCGCGCCCCGGCGCATCGCCCGGGTTAAAACATTTTCTTCTTCCAAAGCACCAGCGCCGTGATCCCCGCAAGCGCGAACGAGATCCCGATCACGATATAAAATCCGAAGAGGTTGCCCTCCCACGGCACAGCGGTGTTCATGCCGAAAAAACTGGAAACGATCGACGGGATCGCCATCACGATCGTGATCGATGCGAGCATCTTCATCACGATGTTGAGGTTGTTCGAGATCACCGAGGCGAACGCGTCCATCGTGCCGCCTAAAATGTCGCGGTAGATGTTACACATCTCGATGGCTTGCTTGTTCTCTATAATGACATCTTCCAAAAGGTTCGTATCCTCGGGATATTTTTTGATATAGTCGGTCTTTAAAAGTTTCTCCAGCGTCATTTCGTTCCCGGTCAGGGACGTGGAGAAGTACACCAGCGATTTTTCCAGCTTGAGCATCTGGATCAGCTCGCGGTTCTTCATCGATTTGTGCAGCTCGTTTTCAATGAGCGTGGACGCCTTGTCGATCTGCTTGAGGTACTGCAAAAAACGCGAGGCGTTCCGGTACAGCATCTGCAGGATAAAGCGCGTCTTCTTATTCGTGGAAAAGCCCTTCACGCGGCCTTCCACAAAATTGTCGATGATCGTTGACTCGCGAAGGCAGACCGTCACCAGCGCACGCGGGCTGTACACGATCCCCAGCGGAATCGTGTTGTACACAAACGTGCGCCCCTCGGGCTGAACCGTGGGCATATCCACGATGATGAGCGTCTGGTCGGCCTCGCATTCCACGCGGGGGCTTTCCTCCTCGTCGAGGGCAGCGACGATATAGTCGTATTCCATGCCGAGCTCGGTTACGACGCGCTCGATTTCGTCGCGTTCCGGGTCCGTCAGATGAACCCATACGCCCTCCTCGATTTGGTCAAGCTCGTTGAGCTTGCCGTCGATCGTTTTAAAAATCTGAAGCATGTCGTCACCTCCCGGCGTTTTTGTATAGCAATGGCTTTACTATATTACACCAGACTTACAAAGAGTTCAAGCCCGCTCAAAACTCTTTCCAAAACTTACTTTAAGGCGCTAAGGCGCGTCCAGCTTTTGCTGAGGGCCTAACGCTCGTCCTGTCGCGCCCGCGCGCGTCCGGAAGCGGCCGCAGGCCCCTTTTCGTTCGAATGCCGTTGCTTTTTTCCTGGAAATAAACGGCATCGATCGATTTGAGTTCATGATCGCACGTATTCGCTCCCATGGCCGGCATCGGCACGAAAGGCATCGCCGCGCCATCACCGGATACGGCGCAAAGCCGTTTTGTTTGATTATAGTCTAAAATTATGGCGTTTCAACGTTCATCCGTATATATTTTATCTAAAATTCTTACTTTAACTTTAGAAATGTAAGCATGCAACGAAAATGGTCCGGCAACGTGGCCCGGACCATTTTCAGCCCACGGATACAGGAGGAAACCTATCCGTCGTACGCCAGCGAGATCTGCACTTCGTCGCCAATAATGCTGACGGCGACTGAAAACCCGTCGATCACGGTCGAATCCGATTTGCGTCCGCTTACCGCAGTTCGTACGAAAGCAATCGCTTTTAGCTGTGTTGCACCGCTAATCGACGGATGGCATTCTTCAAAAAAGTATTTAAACGCATATTCAGCATAAAGCGCTATGATCGAAGGCTTCAAATTGTACAATCTTAATTCGTATTCAGTGACCTCTTTTGGTTTATGTCCCAATAGATTCAATGTGGTTGTAGGCTTTGGTCCCGGAGGCGGCGCATAGTGGTCCGTGATGCTGAATCCTTCGACCTTCCCGTCGACTTCATATATTCTGTATAGATCGCTGAAACATTGCAGGTAAACGCGCTCCGGGGAGGCCCACCTAACCGGGATCGCCCTTCCTGCGCGATTGCAATGCTGCGATGATGGTTTCTCTTCGTTATTTTAAATAATAGCGCGGGTTGAACGCCATGCCGTCGATGCGGATCTCGAAGTGCAGCTCCTCCTTGCCAGCCGTGCCGATCGCGTCCCCTTTGCCGATCTGCTGCCCTACCGCGACGAGCGCCTCCCCGAGCTTCGCGCAGCGCGTCACGAAGCCCTGCCCGTGGTCGATCTCCACCACGAGGCCGTATCCCGCGCGCTCCAGCACCGCCACCACCACGCCCTTTTCGGGCGCGAGCACGGCGCCGCCCTCGTCCGTTTTGTAATCGACCCCGTAATGATAGCCGCCGTCCGCGCCGCCGAAGTTCGCCGTGATCCGCGCATCAACGGGCGCGGCAAAGCTCAAGCCTTCCGGCTCGCGCCCTTTCTTGCCCTCGTTCCTGCCCGGGGTTTCTCCTTTGTCCGCGACGGGCTCCCGCCCGACGACGATTTCGCGGGCAACGCTTTCACGCAGCATTGTTTTAGGCCCCTGAACCGCCTCGCCCGCCGCGCCGTTGCGGACGAGCGTGTAGAACTCAGTCTGCACCAGGCCGTCTCGGCCGAAGCTTTTAATAACGCGCGTGCCGAGCATCAGCGAGGCGTCCTTCTCCGTCTTTGTTTCAAATGCGACGCGCTCGATCTTTACCGTGCGTACCGTAACCGTCGTTTCCAGCGGAGAATCCTCCGCGCCGAGCGCCGCGGCGGCCTCCTCGACGGATAGGGGCTTTTTCCCCTCCTCTGCGGGCATCACTGCGGGCGAAACGAGGAACGCCGAGGCGACAGCCTCGCCCCCCGCCGCCGCCGCGGCGCGGTCCGCCGCTTCTTCGAGCGCCATAGCGAGCGCCGTGTTCGCCGATTTTGCGTCCTCGAGCACCGCGAGGACTTCGCCCTTGTACACGATCGCGGCGTAAAGCGGCGCTTTGGGCGTAGGCATCGGCAAAGCTTCAGGCGAAGCCTCGGGCGCGGGCGCATCCGCTTCCTGTACCGCTTGCCGCGCAAAGAGCGCCTCCGTTCCTTTTTGCAGCAGCGGCGCGCCTTTTAGCGCGATGGCCGCGGCGGCGGATATCGCGATCAGCGCGAGAAACGCGCGGACGCACCATGCGGTAAAGCGCGGCGCGGGCACGGTTAACCCTCCCCGAGCGCTCTTTGAAGCGCCTCGATCAGCCTTTGCATCTGCTCGTCCGTGCCGATGCTGATGCGGAGGTATTCCCCGATGCGCGGCTTATCGAACCGCCGCACGAGCACCCCCTGCGCGCGAAGCGCCGCGAAGAGCTCGCGGCCGCCCTTTTGGGGATGCCGCGCGAAGAGGAAGTTGCCCAGGGCCTCCGGGCAGTCGAACCCGAGCGCCCTTAAATCGCGCAAGGCCTTTGCGCGCGTTTTTTGGATGCGCCCGGAGCATTCTAATAGATAGTCCTCGTCGAGGAGCGCAGCCGTTGCGCCCGCCTGTGCAATCCGGTCGAGCGGATAGGAATTGAACGAGTTCTTCACGCGGTTGAGCCCCTCGATGATGCCGGCTGAACCGACGGCGTAGCCGACCCGAAGGCCCGCGAGCGCGTGCGATTTGGAAAGCGTGCGGATGACGAGCAGGTTTTCATACCCGTTCACGAGCTCCACAGCGCTCTGCGCGCCGAATTCGACATAGGCCTCGTCCACCACCACAGCGTGGTCGGGGTTGCTTTCGACCATCAGGCGCACCGCCTCGAGCGGCAGCGCGAGCGAAGTGGGCGCGTTCGGATTCGGGAACAGCAGCATAGAATCGTTGCCGAAGCATTTTTCGATGGGCACGGTAAGATCATCGTTCAGCGCGATCACGTGCGCGGGGATGCCCATGAGCTGCGCGTAGACTGGATAAAAGCTGTACGTGATGTCGAAAAAGCGCATCCCGAGGCCCGGGTCCGCGAGCGCTGCGACTGCAAATGCAAGCACCTCGTCGGATCCGTTGCCCACGAAGACTTGCTCAAGGCTCACGTTATGCCGCTTGGCGACCGCCCGGCGAAGCTCCACGCTTTCGGGATCGGGATAAAGCCGAAGACCCTCGCCCACGGCCGCCCGCATCGCCTCTATGGCGCGGGGCGAGGGCGGATACGGGTTCTCGTTTGTGTTGAGCTTGACGAGGTTCTCGATCCTGGGCTGTTCGCCCGGGGTATACGGATCGAGCGCGCGGGTGCGGGCGTTACAGAATTTCATCGTTGGGCCTCCGTATCGTTTTGGCGATAAGCCGCACTTTGTTCTATGGCCTCTATCATACCATAGTTTGATTTGATTTGACACGTGTACCTACCAATTATATAATAACCTTGGACTGTTATGGAATCGTATTGCAGGGATTCCTGCAAATGAATCCATCAAATTTATGAATTAACGCAGGAGGACTCTATCCATGCCAAAAACCATGACCATCGATGGCAATACCGCCGCGGCGCACGTCGCGTACGCGTTCAGCGACGTTGCGGCGATATATCCCATCACCCCTTCCTCGCCGATGGCGGAGGTCGCCGACGAATGGGCGGCCGCGGGGCGCAAGAACCTGTTCGGGCAACAGGTGCGCATCGCGGAAATGCAGTCGGAAGGCGGAGCGGCGGGCGCGGTGCACGGCTCGCTCGCGGCGGGCGCGCTGACCACGACGTTCACGGCCTCGCAGGGTCTGCTGCTGATGATCCCGAACATGTACAAGATTTCCGGCGAGCTGCTGCCCGGCGTGTTCCACGTTTCGGCCCGCGCGATCGCGGCTCACGCGCTTTCGATTTTCGGCGACCATGCGGACGTTATGGGCGCGCGCCAGACCGGCTTTGCGATGCTCGCCTCCGCGTCCGTACAGGAGGTCATGGATCTTGCGCTCGTCACGCACCTGTGCGCCATCAAGAGCTCGGTGCCCTTCCTGCACTTCTTCGACGGGTTCCGCACCTCGCACGAGGTACAGAAGATCGAAGCCATCGATTACGAGGATATGGACCGCCTGCTCGACTATTCGGCCCTGAACGCGTTCCGCGCCCGCTCGCTCAACCCCGAACACCCGCGCCAGCTCGGCACCGCGCAGAACCCCGATATCTACTTCCAGGGCCGCGAGGCTGCAAATAAATATTACCAGGCCGTACCCGCAATCGTCGAGGACTATATGAAAAAAGTCTCCGAGCTGACCGGCCGACCCTATCACCTGTTCGACTACGTCGGCGCGCCCGACGCTCAAAACGTCGTCGTCATCATGGGCTCCGGCGCCGACGTATGCGAGGAGACCGTCAACCACCTCAACGCGAAAGGTGCGAAGCTCGGCTTGCTCAAAGTGCGCCTGTACCGCCCGTTCGCGGCGGACCGCTTCCTCGCGGCGCTGCCCAAGTCCGTCCGCCGCCTCGCGGTGCTCGACCGCACGAAGGAGCCCGGCGCGCTGGGCGACCCGCTCTACCTGGACGTCATCACCGCGCTCAAGGAGCTCGGCCGCTGTGAGATCGAGGTGTACGGCGGGCGCTACGGCCTGGGCTCGAAGGAATTCTCCCCGAGCATGGTCAACGCCGTGTACAAGAACCTCGCCGCCAAAGAGCCCAAGAACCATTTCACGATCGGCATCACCGACGACGTGACGTTCACCTCCCTCCCCGTGGACGAAGAGGTCAACGCCGCCCCCGAAGGAACGATCTGCTGCAAGTTCTTCGGCCTCGGCTCGGACGGCACCGTCGGCGCGAACAAGAACTCGATCAAGATCATAGGCGATCACACCAACCTGTACGCGCAGGGCTATTTCGCCTACGATTCCAAGAAATCCGGGGGCTTGACGGTATCGCATCTGCGCTTTGGCAAACAGCCGATCCAGAGCCCGTATCTGATCGACGCCGCGGACTTCGTCGCGTGCCACAACCCCTCCTACGTCACCCGTTACGCCGTGACCGACGGCATCAAGGAAGGCGGCGTGTTCCTTTTGAACTCCGCCTGGACGCTCGAGGAGATGGAGTGCGAGCTTCCCGCTTCGATGAAGAACACCATCGCGCGCAAGAAGCTGCGCTTCTATAACATCGACGCGATCCGCCTCGCGCGCGAGGTGGGCATGGGCGGCAGGATCAACACGATCATGCAGTCCGCGTTCTTTAAGCTCGCGGGCGTCATCCCGGTCGAGCAGGCGATCGGTTACATGAAGGACGCCGCCAAGAAAAGCTACGGCAAAAAGGGCGACGACGTCGTCAAGCGCAATTACGACGCGATCGACGCGGGCGTCAATGCGCTCGAGGAGATCCGCTATCCCGAATCCTGGGCGACGGCCACCGAAGGCGCGATCCCGGTGACGACCACGGACGATCCGTACTACCGCGACTTCATCCTCCCCATCCTCGCGCAGCAGGGCGACACGCTCCCCGTCTCGCGCTTCTCGTTCGACGGCGGCGTGCCCATCGGCACTACCAAGTACGAAAAACGCGGCATCGCGGTGGATATCCCGCTGTGGATCCCCGAAAACTGCATCCAGTGCACGCAGTGCTCGCTGGTCTGCCCGCACGCGACCATCCGGCCGTTCGTGGCGGGCGAGGACGCGCTCAAGGGCGCTCCCGAAGGCTTCGTCACGGTCGAAGGCAAGGGCAAGGAGCTCGCGGGCCTGAGGTATCGCATCCAGGTGGCCCCGCTCGACTGCACGGGCTGCGGCAACTGCGCGGAGATCTGCCCCGCCAAGGAAAAGGCGCTCAAGATGGTTCCGCTGCACACGCTGTGCGAGACCGAGGAAAAGAACTGGGACTTCGCGCTGAGCCTGCCCCAGAGAAATCTCGACATGAACAAGAGCACCATCAAGGGCAGCCAGTTCCTCCAGCCGCTGTTCGAGTTCTCCGGCGCCTGCGCGGGCTGCGGCGAAACGCCCTACATCAAGCTCATCACCCAGCTCTTCGGCGACCGCATGATGATTGCAAACGCGACGGGCTGCACCTCGATCTACGGCGGAAGCGCGCCGACCTGCCCGTACACGGTCAACGCCAAGGGCCACGGCCCCGCCTGGGCAAACTCGCTGTTTGAGGACAACGCCGAGTACGGCTTCGGCATGAACCTCGCCACCACGCAGCGACGCGCACGCGTCGCCTCGCTCGTAAGCGAACTCAAGGGGCTTGTGCCGGAGGAGGATCAGGCGATCTGCGAGGAATACCTCGCCAATATGCACGATGCGGCCGGTTCCGTCGCGGCATCGGAGAAGCTGCGCGCCCTCATCGCGCGCGAAAACGCCGCGGGCGGACGCCTGGGCGAGGTGTGCAAGCTCATCGACCTGATGTCCGACCAGCTGGTCAAGAAGTCGCAGTGGATCTTCGGCGGCGACGGCTGGGCCTACGATATCGGCTTCGGCGGGCTCGATCACGTGCTCGCGATGGACGAGGACGTCAACGTGCTGGTGCTCGATACCGAGGTATACTCCAACACGGGCGGCCAATCCTCCAAGGCAACGCCGATCGGTTCGGTCGCAAAGTTCGCGGCCGCGGGCAAGCGCACCAAGAAGAAGGACCTCGGCATGATGGCCATGAGCTACGGCTATGTCTACGTCGCCAAGATCAGCCTCGGCGCGAATCCGATGCACGCGATCCGCGCCATCGCGGAGGCGGAAGCCTATCCCGGCCCGTCGCTGATCATCGCCTACGCGCCCTGCATCAACCACGGCATCAACATGGGCAAGTCGATCAACGAGGCCAAAAAGGCCGTGGAATCCGGCTACTGGCCGCTATACCGCTACAACCCGACGCTCGCGGAAGAAGGCAAGAACCCGTTCTCGCTCGATTCCAAGCCGCCCAAATCGAGCTACAAGGACTTCATTCTGGGCGAAGTGCGCTACGCGTCGCTGCAGAAGCAGCTTCCCGACGTCGCCGACGAGCTGTTCGAAAAGGCCGAGAAGGAAGCGCTCGACAAGATCGCGTATTACCAGAAGCTTTCCGAGATGTAATCGCGCGCGGCGGCTTCTTCAACGGCCGCCGGCAACGCTAAGACAAACCAGGCATCCCCGCCAAAAGGCGGGGATGCTTTTTGTTCCAAATTGCCCAACGGGGATATACCAATATATGATAACAAACGGAGTATCACAGGTGTATCCCTATACCTTCCGGCCGGGACGACGCCCCTCTTTTGCGATGCTTCTGCCAACAAAACGTTCTTTAAGAACGTTTCGCTGCGGAGCCTTCGCCTTCCATTTTTGCTCAACGGGCCCGAATCGGCCGGCATAGGGCCTTGGATGCATGAGATCTGCCGCCGCGCGAAAGTATAATCATAGGCGGCATCGCAAAGGCAACCCTTCCCTAAGCAGCTTCGCCGCACTTTGAAAGCGGATCGCCTTACATCCGCGTCCTTTATGGCAAGAGCTTGACATTTTCAAAACAATTATGGCCTGACGGTGTGCTTGTAATCTTGATTGTTGTAATGTGCTTTGCTATATTATATGCGGTGGGATTTGGATTATTGGATCGGGTATGAGTTTACGCGCAGTTTCGCCCGGATCACTCATATTTTTTAAGGCAGCGGCAAGTCCCTGCTCCGGCCTGGATCCCATCGGCCGGTTTTGATACCACTCCGGCCGAATGTCGCCGCGCGCGCCTCCCGCACAGCAGGGCCGCAAAATCGCGGTTCGAAGGAGCGCCGGCGCGGTTGATCCTTTTCCACGCGCATCGCCACGGTCAGCGGCAAACTCAGGATCCCTTTTGCGGCTTCCATGTCCGCACAAGCGCCCTGGTGCAGCGCCGCTTCAGCGGACATGCGCCCCTCGTACCGCTTTCTTCCGGTCGCTCGAATCGGAATTTTTCTATAATTTCGTACTGGAGGTAACATCATGTTTTGGATTTATGCTTCGCTCGTGGTAGCGTTGCTGTCCTTTGCCGTAGCGTATTATTTCTACGGCTGGGTCAAGCGCCTGCCGACCGCCAACAGCCGTCTTGAAGAGATCGGCAAGCTCATCCGCAACGGCGCGTTCACGTTCTTAAAGCGCGAATACCGCATCCTTCTGATCTTCATGGGAACGATCAGCGTTATCATCCTCGTGCTGTTCCCGAACCCCATCTGGTCGACGCAAACCGTCGGCGACAACATCGCCATGATGGTCGCCTACATCTGCGGCACGCTGCTTTCGGCTCTCGCAGGATACGTCGGCATCTCCATCGCGACGATCGCGAACCTCAAGGCGGCCACCGCCGCGCGCGAGGGCATCCAGCGCTCCTTCATGGCGGGCTTCCGCGGCGGCGCGGTCATGGGCATGGCCGTCGTAGGCACCTCGCTCGCGGGCGCGGCGCTCATTTACATCTTCTCGCAGGATCACAACATCGTCATGGCCTTTAGCTTCGGCGCAAGCTCCCTCGCCCTCTTTGCCAAGGCGGGCGGCGGCATCTTCACCAAGACCGCCGACATCGCGGCGGACCTCACCGGCAAGGTCGAGCTCGGCATCCCCGAGGACGATCCCCGCAACCCCGCCGTTATCGCCGATAACGTGGGCGACAACGTCGGCGACGTCGCCGGCATGGGCGCGGACCTCTTTGACTCCAACGTCGCGGCTATCGTGGCCATGATGATCCTCGCCATCCCGCTCGGGCAGGTTCCCTTCCTGTTCTGCCTCGGCGCGCTCGGCTTGTTTGCCTCCATCGTCGGCGTTCTCGCCTCGCGCCTGGGCAAAAACGGCAGCCCGTCGCGCGCGCTCAACGGAGGCACCTATCTGACCTGCGGCGTCTTCTTCGTCCTTACCCTGGCCGCCACGCTCCTGACCCCGGGCTTTGAGCTGGGCCTCTGGATCGCCGCCATGGTCGGCATGATCGTCGGCGTCATCATCGGCGTCACCTCCGACTTCTTCACCGGCGACGATAAGAAACCGGTCGAAAACGTCGCGAAGGCTTGCCAGAGCGGCCCGGCTTTCACGATCCTCACCGGCTTCTCCTACGGTCTGCTCTCCGCGTTGCCCTCGCTCGTAGGCATCGGCCTCGCGGCGCTCGTATCCTATCATATCTGCGAAGGCATGATCGGGCCCGGCTACGGGATGCTCGGCATCGCGACCGCCGCGATCGGTATGCTCTCTGTCGTCGGCATGATCATCTCCAACGACGCGTACGGCCCCATCGTGGACAATGCGCGCGGCGTCGCCGAAATGGCGGATCTTGGGGATAAGGTGCTTGAAATCACGGACGAGCTCGACGCCGCCGGCAACACCGCCAAGGCGATCACGAAGGGCTTCTCCATCGGCGCGGCGGGCCTCACGGTCATCGCTCTGCTCGCGGCGTTCCGCGAAGTCGTCCAGCAGGTTACCGGCGCCGATATCAGCTTCAACCTGATGGATCCGGTCGTGTTCTTCGGCACGCTCGCAGGCGCTGCGATCCCCGCCGTGTTCTGCTCGATGCTGATGAACGGCGTGAGCCGCAACTCGCAGCTCATGGTCACCGAGATCCATCGCCAGTTCGACACGATCCCCGGCCTGCGCGAAGGCCATGCGCAGCCCGATTACAACAAGTGCATCGACATCGCGACCGTCGGCGCGATCCGCGAACTGATCCCCGCCGGCTTGATGGCGATCCTCGCGACGCTCGCCGTGGGCTTCATCGGCGGCGTCGGCGCCGTCGGCGGATACCTCGCCGGCAACATCGTCTCGGGTCTGCTCCTCGCGCTCGTCATGAGCAACGCGGGCGGTCTGTGGGATAACGCCAAGAAGTTCATCGAGTCCGGCCACTTCGGCGGCAAGGGCAGCGACGCCCACAAGGCGGCCGTCATCGGCGACACCGTCGGCGATCCGTTCAAGGACACCGCCGGCCCGTCGATCAACACGCAGATCACGGTCGTCTCGCTCGTTTCCACGCTGGCGGCGACGCTGTTCATCGCGTACTCGATCTTTTAATCCATCGGTTTATACCCGCAAAGCTGGGCGCAATCGCGCCCGGCCTTTTTCTACCTCAAAAACAGGACAATATCCGCGCACACCTTCGCGTTCGCGTGAACCCGATCCTTCTTTGTACCGCGGCAGGCGGCTGCGCTGTCTAAATATCTTCCCGTCGCGAAAGCATCTGCCCCCGAATCCTTCGCCCCTCTTTTTTATGCGTCGCATGGAATCCGTACCCGTTCGCTCCCCAACAGCAAAAAACAGCATGGATCCGTCTGAACTCAGCAGTATTTCGACCTGCCGCTTTTATAAAAGGCGCGGTATACTAGTGGATAATATTTCCATAAAATTCGACACGAGAAAGGCCCTCTGTCCCCCGCCCCTGCGCTCCCCAAGATCGAAACAGCGTACCATGAAGGGAGATTATTTATGAACCGCAATTCCCGTTCCCGCCTGGTTGCTTTTGCGGCGCTGATGCTCGCGCTCGCCCTCGCGATCTCCGGCTGTGTCCAGATCGTCCAAGGCCCTGGGCAGAACACCGCCGCACCTGCGGCCACCTTCGTTCCGGCCCCTGCCCAAACCGACACCCCTTCCCCCATGCCTGCCGCAACGCCGGAATTTGAGCCCGTGTTCAGCGTGCCCTCGGGCAGCGCCGTAAAGCAGTTCATGCAGCTCGGCCTCTGCGCACAGGTTACGGACGCCATATCGCTCTTCGGCCAGCCCGAGGCGATCTACGGCGCAAGCAGCTATCTCTACCGCGCGATCGCGGGCGCGGACGATACGGAAGCCGCCGCGGTATACCGCTTTATGAAGGACGGCATCGGCCTTGAGTGCATCGTGAGCACCCTGGACAACCGCATCCTCAAAAAGCAGGTGTCCACCCCGGGGGCCTTCCCCGATCTTCTGGACAGCGTTTCGGAAAAGCTCCCGCAAAACGCCGATCTCAACGCCCTCGGCTATCAGGAGCTGCTCACGGCCCTCGGCGTCAACCCGTATCTGTGGATGTCCTTCGTCGCGCCCAACGCGAAGACGGATGCGGACCGCTACGAGGTCTGCCTGTGGCCGGACGGCGACGGGCAGCTCGTCGCCATCGTGCAAAACGGCGAACTGCTTCGCTGCGAGTATCAGCCGGACAATACCGTGCTCGACGCCGCCGCGGTCGACGGCGTGACGCCGCGCGCGCCGCGCTACCTCGAAAGCAAGCCGAAGAACGACAACGGCGCGGTTTCGGGCTACGCGGCGTTCAAGAAATTCGCCGCGCTCAAGCTCGGCCAGAGCGAGCAGGACGTGCGCGACAAGATGGGTACGCCCACCTCCGAAGAGGGCGGCTCGCTCGTCTACGCCTTCGCGGACGCTGCCTTTGCGACGGGGCAGGTGCAGTTTGCGTTTGAGATCGCAAGCGGCCAGCTCTTTGCAAAGAGCGTCGTCGCCCTGCCGCTCGGAGACGCGGAGGTCCGCGGGCGTTACGCCCCGCAGATGCTGCCCGGCATGTCGCTCGATGATATCGAGCATTTCATGGGCAAGCCCTTTACGACGGATCAGGGCCTAGACTCCGCCGGCGAGACGATCAACGCCTATACCTACGCGGGCGCGTACGCCAGCGTAAGCGCTCAGTTCCAGAAAGGCGCGGACATCTGCTTAGCAAGCTATATGACGGTTAACGACGTCGAGGAGGAAACGAGCACGCTCTACGAGGAATACGTGCTGCCCGTGACGCCCGGCAAGCCCGCCAAGACCCGCACGCCCGAAACGCCCGCGCCCACGCCTGCCCAAACGACACCCCAGCGGCCGACCCCCACGCCGCGCATTACGTTCCGGATCCCCAGAATCTCCTTCAAACCCATCATCACCCCGTCGCCCACGCCGATCATCATCTATTAATGCAGCACCACATAGTAGAGCGCCCGATTCAACGCGGGCGCTCTTTTACGAATGCACTCCGCAAAGCCGTATGCCGCGCGGCCCCGTTAAAGCATCCGCTTGTCCCGGCAAGAACGCGTCGCCTGCAAGGCCTCCGCCCGCAAAGACGCGCCGCCCGCCGTTTCCCCCATTCCCTTCCAATGAAAAATCCCCCGGATTTAACGCCTTTTGGAAACTCTTCCTTCCGCTTGTATGCGGCGGTACAGCGCGCTGACAAAGTCTGTTATTCGGTTATCGATCCTTGACTTTGCCTGGGTCGGAGACTATAATTGAACTCAACTTTACCTATAGAGTTATTTATGCATGATGCCGTATCATGCAAACATACTTATGGTCGCACGGGCAGCCTTTGCTTGCCGGCGGCCGGATTGCTGGGAGGGCGAGGCAAATTTTCATCAAGGACGCTGCGGCCGCTATCCTGTGCGGCGGCAAGAGCTGCCGGATGGGGTTTGACAAGGCCTTTCTTATGGAAGGGGACGCGTACCTCCTGCAAACCAACGCACAGCGGCTCGGCTCGGCGTTTGAGCGCGTGCTGCTCGTGAGCGATACCGTCGAAAAGTTTGCCCCGTACGGCGCTTTTGGCGCAACTTCGGCCGTGGCGGATCATTATCCGGGGACCGGCCCTTTGGGCGGCATCTGTACCGCCCTTGAGGAAACCGACGCCCCGTATATTTTCGTCATGGCCTGCGATATGCCCCGCCCAGACCTCGATCTTATCGACTTGATGCGCCCGCATCTCGGGCAGGCGCAGGTGATCCTCTTCGCGCACGGGGACAGGCTTGAAACGCTTTTTGCCTTTTACCACCGCTCGTGCCTGCCGGTATTTACAGAGCGCCTTCGCAAAGGGATGCTCCAGCCGCGGAGCGCGTTCGATCAGCTCAACGTACTTGCGCTCCCCCTTTCGCCGGAGCGGGCGGACGCGGCGTTTGTCAACCTCAACACCCGGGAGGATCTTGAGCGCTGGCGCGCCGCGAAAGCCGGGCATGACGGAAAGCCGGGCTCATAATGGAACGCATGAACGAACGGCTGACCGTGCCGCAGCTTATCCTGATCGGCGCGCACGGGCGCAACAGCGGAAAGACGCTGCTCGCCTGCGACATCATCGAGGCGTACGGGGCGCGGTTCCCGATCTATGCGCTCAAGATCATCGGCATCGACCGCCCGGGCCAGGAATGCCACAGGGGCAAGGACGGCTGCGGCATGTGCACGCGCCTGACGGGGGCTTTCGAACTGATCGAGGAGGGCGGCTCCGCCGCCGAAAAGGACACCGCGCGGATGCTCCAGGCGGGCGCAAAGCGCGCATACCTTCTCAAGAGCCTCAAGACCTGCATGTTCGACGCGTTTGCGGACTTTTTAGGGCGCGTTCCCAGGGACGCATTGATCGTGTGCGAATCGAACACCCTGCGCAAGGAGGTCCGCCCCGGCGTGTTCTTGTTCGCGGCCTCGAAAGACGGGCGCATGAAGCCCTCGGCGCGCGATGTCGCAGGCTGTGCGGATGTTACGCTCGCGCCAGGGGACACCGCGGCGGCGCGAAGGATCCGCATCATAAAGAACCGGCACGGCTCCCTCAGCGCCGTTGCCGCAAGGACCGAACCCGACGGACGCGAGGCCTTGCCCCGTCCGATCATCGATAACGCAACATTGGGGGCACAAAAATGGCAAACGGACAATCGATTGAATTGATCGATGAAATCATCCGCAAAAACGGCGGCAGGCGGGAAAACATCCTGGGGATGCTGCTCGATCTTCAGGCCGCGTCGCCGGACAACTTCGTGGATCGCGAAACCGCCGCGCTCCTCGCCGACCGCCTTAAGATGAGCGAAACCCGGGTCTATGAGCTGATCGCTTTCTACGCGATGCTCAACACGAAGCCCCAGGCGCGCTACATCCTCGAGGTATGCAACAGCTCGCCCTGCCGCTTCACCAAATCCGCTTTGGTGGCGGCGGCGCTCGAGCGCCTGCTCGGCGTAAAGCTCGGCGAGAGCACTTCGGACGGGCTCTTCGCCTATCACTACGTGCCCTGCGTGGGCGCATGCGATATCGGCCCCGTCATAAAGGTCCGCGATACCGTATTCGGCAATCTGGACGATGAGAAGATCGCGCGGCTGATCGACGGCCTTCGCGATGGCAGCGTCCGGGTTTAAGGAGGATAGAAGTGATGCAACACAAGGACGCTGTGCTCTTAAAGCGCGTGGATCGCATGGGCGATCCGACCTCGATAAGCGAATACGTCGCCCTCGGCGGCTTCGACGGGCTGAAAAAAGCCGTCGCCACCGAGCCGGAAACCATTCTCACCGAGCTCGACGCGGCGATGCTGCGCGGGCGCGGCGGCGCGGCGTATCCCCTCGGCAAGAAGTGGCGGCACCTCTACGGGAGCAAGGATATCCCCAAGTACATCGTGTGCAACGCGGACGAGGGCGAACCGGGCACGTTCAAGGACAAGGTGCTCCTCTCGAAGGACCCCCTTTCCGTCATCGAGGGCATGGTTATCGCGGGATGGCTCTTCGGTTCGCACGAGGGCTTTATCTACACGCGCGGCGAATACCGCGAAATTCAGAAGATCTTCCAGCGCGCGCTCGACAACGCGGAGGCCGAAGGCTATCTCGGCAAATCCATCCTCGGCATCGAGGGGTTTGATTATACCATCACCATCGTTTCGGGCGCAGGCGCTTACGTCTGCGGCGAGAACTCCGCGCTTTTAAACTCCGTCGAGGGCAAGACGGGCCGCCCCCGCGTGAAACCGCCGCACCTCGCGGACGTCGGCTTATACCTCAAGCCGACGCTCGTAAACAACGTCGAATCCTTCGCCTGCGTGCCCGTGATCCTGAACATCGGCGGCGAGGCGTTCTGCAAACTCGGCACGCCCCAAGGCGGCGGCACCAAGCTCGTGTGCCTTTCGGGCCACATCAAGAACCGCGGCGTGTACGAGGTGCCGCTGGGAACGTCCTTACAGAAGATCCTCTACGCGCCCGAGTACGGCGGGGGGATCAGCACCGGCCGTCCGCTCGGCTTCTGCCACTTCGGCGGCCAGTCCGGGCCGCTCGGCTTCCCCGAGCAGCTCGAGGACTGCGTCTATTCCTACGAGGGCCTGTGGGACAAGGGCCTTGCCGTCGGCTCCGGCGCGATCGTCGTGATGGACGACAGCGTCAGCGTCGTGGACTACCTCGAATCCGTGATGGCCTTCTTCGTGCACGAGTCCTGCGGCAAGTGCACCCCGTGCCGCCTCGGTACCACGCGCCTTTTAGAGCACATCCAGCGCTTCCAGCGCGGCGCGGCCGGGAAGGACGATATGCAGAAGCTCGAGAATATGCTCACGCACATCACCGAGCTGTCCGCCTGCGGGCTCGGGCAATCGGTTTCCGTTTCGGTTCGTTCGGGCCTCAAGTACAGAAGGAGCGCCTTCGAGGCGCTCGTCGGCTGACGGCATCCACTATACAGGAGGACTTCGCGATGCATGATCATCATCATTCCAACATCATAAACCTTACGATCGACGGCAAGCCCTGCTCCGTCAAAAAGGGCACGACGATCCTGGAAGCGTGCCGCTCCATCGGCATCGAGATCCCGACGCTCTGCCACCTCAAGGACCTCGCGCCCGAGGGCGGCTGCCGCATGTGCGTGGTCGAGGTCGAGGGCGCGCGCAAGGGCGGCCTGCCCGCGTCCTGCACCGAGCACTGCGCCGAGGGCATGGTCGTGCACTCCCGCTCCAAGCGCGTCGTAGCGGCGCGGCGGTTCATACTCGACCTTTTATTGAGCAACCATGTCATCAACTGCTTCAACTGCGCGCGCAACGGGTCGTGCAGGCTCCAGGACTACTGCCTCGAGTACGGCGTTGAAAAAACCTCCTTCGTGGGCGGTCGGCAGCCGCTGATCAACGTCGTGGACGCCACGAACCCGTTCTACGAGTTCCGTCCGGACAAGTGCATCATGTGCCGCCGCTGCGCGCGCGTGTGCGAAAAGCTCCAGGGACGGGATACGCTGAGCACGAGCGGCCGCGGCTTCGATACGCTGATCACGACGAGCTACGGCGTGGACAGAAGCGACCCGGCCTGCGAATCCTGCGGCAACTGCGTCTCCGTCTGCCCGACGGGAGCTCTCTCCTCGTTCGATAACAAGAAATTCCGCTACTATGAGGTCAAGCGCACGCGCACCACCTGCCCGCACTGCGCGGTGGGCTGCCAGTTCGACCTCTTGGTGAAGGACGACCGCATCGTGGGCGTCGACCCGGCGGACGGCCCCTCCAACCACGGCCTCCTGTGCGTCAAGGGCAAGTTCGGCTCCTACAAGTTCGTCCATTCGGGCGATAGGCTCACGACGCCCTTGATTAAGCGCGGCGGCGTGTTTGAGCAGGCGACCTGGGACGAGGCGCTCTCGCTCGTCGCCGAGAAATTCGGCGAAATCAAGAGCGAGTACGGGGCCGACGCGATTGCGGGCTTCTCCTGCTCTCGCTCGCCCAACGAAGATAACTACATGTTCCAAAAGATGATGCGCGCGGCTGTCGGTACGAATAACATCGACAACTGCGCACGTGTCTGACACAGCCCCACGGTTGCAGGTCTTGCAACGACATTGGGCTCCGGCGCTATGACAAACCCGTTCGACGACATCACCACGGATGTCGACGCTATTCTGCTCATCGGTTCCAACCCGGAGGAAGCGCATCCGGTGCTGGGAACCAAAATCCGCCGCGCGGTGCGCGAAGGTGCGAAGCTGATCGTGGTCGACCCGAGAAAGATCGGTTTGGCCTCTCAGGCAGCGGTGCATCTCCAGCTCAAGCCCGGCACAAACGTGGCCTTTGCCAACGGCATGATGCACATCATCATCGAGGACGGCCTGGCCGACATGGAGTTTATCCGCTCGCGCACCGAGGGCTTTGAGGAGATCGCAAAGATCGTTAAGGACTATACGCCCGAAAAGGTGGCCAAAATCTGCGGCATCGACGCGGACGACCTGAAAAAGGCCGCGCACCTGTACGCCAAAGCGAAAAAAGCGCCTTTGATGTACTGCCTGGGCGTCACCGAGCACTCGACCGGGACGGAGGGCGTGATGTCGCTCTCCAACCTTGCGATGCTGGTGGGCAAAATCGGCCGTTCCGGATGCGGGGTCAATCCCATCCGGGGCCAGAACAACGTGCAGGGCGCGTGCGACATGGGCTGCCTGCCCGGGGATTTGCCGGGGTATCAGAAGGTGACCAATCCCGAAGCGCGCGAAAAATTCTCCAAGCATTGGGGCGCTGAGCTCGGCGGCGAAGTCGGCCTTACCGCCACGCAGGTTCCGCATGCGGTGGAGGAGGGCAAGATCAAGGCCCTGTACATCTTCGGCGAGGACCCCATGCGCACCGATCCGGACATCGGGCACATCAAAAAAATGCTGGAGGGGTTAAGCTTCTTCGTAATTCAGGAGCTGTTCCTGACGGAAACCGCCAAGTATGCGGACGTGATCCTGCCGGGCGCTTCCTATGCGGAGAAGGAGGGCACGTTCACCAACTCCGAGCGCAGGATCCAGCGCGTCCGCAAGGCGGTCTCGCTGCGGGGCGAAGCGCGGCTCGACACCGACATCTTCACGGATGTGATGAATCGCCTCGGGTATCCCCAGCGCCGCCTGGAAGCGTACGAGATCCTGCAGGAGATCGCCGAGCTCACCCCTTCGTACCGCGGCGTGAGCCACGCGCGGCTGGACGGCGGCGCGTGCCTGCAGTGGCCCTGCCCGAACGATACGCATTCGGGCACGCCGATCCTGCACGAGGGCACGTTTGCACGGGGGCTCGGCTATTTCTACCCGGCCAAGTATGTACAGTCGGCTGAAATTGCCGACGCGGAATACCCCTTCACCCTGATCACGGGCAGGATGCTCTACCACTACAACGCAGGCGCCATGACCCAGCGGACGGAAGGCCTCAACGAGATCGCGTCGGAGTCGTACGTGGAGATGCACGTTGACGACGCAAAGGCCCTGGGCGTTGCGGACGGCGACAAGGTAAGGATCGCGTCGCGCCGCGGCCGGATCGAGACCATTGCGCGCGTGGGCGACAAGGTGAAGCCGAGGGAAGTGTTCATGACCTTCCATTTTGAGGACGGCAACGCCAACCACCTGACGAATTCCGCGACGGACAAGATCGCGAGGGTACCGGAATTCAAGGTCAGTGCGGTTCGTATCGAGCCCGCGGCAAAAACAAACTAAGAGAACATCATAGCGCCGCCGCGCCTCAACCGCGCGGCGGCGTTCTTTGTAAAGGGCGACCATCTCAAGCTTTCGGGCCGCCGGGAGGAATTATGATCGAAGTGGAACAGGCGATCGGGCTGCTGACGGCCTCCGTCGCCGAGATCGCACAGCCCGAAAGCGTGCCTCTGCTGGACGCGCTCGGGCGCGTACTCATAGAGGAAGTGCTTTCCCCCATCGGCGTGCCGCGCTTCCCTAAGGCCGCGATGGACGGGTATGCCCTTTTCAGCGCGGACAGCACCAAAGCATCCCGCGAGAGGCCGGTAAGGCTTCAGGTCGTCTGCGAATTGGATGCGGGCGACGCGTATCCCTGCGACTGCGCCCCCTTTACCGCCGCGCGCATCATGACCGGCGGTACCGTGCCCGAAGGCTACGACTGCGTGATCAAGCAGGAGGACAGCGACCGCGGCGCGCCGTATGTTTCGATCTACAAAGCCTTGTCGCCGCAGGAGAATTACGTCGCCGCCGGGGAGGATATCCGCGAGGGGCAGCTGGTATTTCAAAGCCATACCCGCCTTACCTGCGACCATATCGGCGTGCTTGCGAGCATGGGCTTTGCGCGCGTAACCGTGCTAAGGCCGTTTCGCGTGGGCCTGATCGCCACCGGCAACGAGCTTGCGCGCCCAGGCGAGCCGCTCGACCCCGCCCAGGTGTACGACAGCAACAGCTATCTGCTCGCGTCCTACCTGAAGTCGGCGGGCGTCGAGCTGACGACTTTTGAAATTTGCCGGGACGAGCCGGAGCTGTTCGAAGCGCTGGTGGAAGAGGGGATCGCCAAGGCGGATTTTTTGATCACGACCGGCGGCGTGTCCGTCGGCAGGCGGGATATCGTCGCCTCCTCGCTCGAGGCGCTCGGCGCGACGCCGCTCTTCGCGCGGGTGAACATGAAGCCCGGCACTCCCGTGCTCGCGAAACTCTATCGCGGCAAGCCCGTTTTATGCCTTTCGGGCAGCCCGTTCGCCGCCGTGGCGAACTTCCACGTCTTTTTCTGGCCTGCGCTTGCAAAGGCCATGGGCTGCCCCGATTTGAACTATGCACGCAAGTCCGCCGTGCTGCGCGAGGGCTTTATGAAGCCGAGCGGCCTGAGGCGGTTCGTCCGCGCGCACCTGAAGGACGACGGCGCGTACCTCTATACGAGGGATCACCGCGCGTCGGTACTTTCAAACCTGCCCGGGTCCAACTGCCTGATCGACCAACCCGCCAACACGCCGCTCTCGCCCGGGGATACGGTCGAGCTGCTCTGCCCGAGGATCTAGCGCCGCCTTCAAACCAAGCAAAATCCCCTCCCGGGGATTTTGGGGTATAATAAAACACCGCTGATTTTACGGTTTTCAATCTATTTTATTCCGTCATCAAACTTATTTCGGATTAGCCTTATCGATTTCCGCCGCCTGCCTTTTCTTTACCAGTTCAATAAAGAGTTTAACGCATATATTTATCACGAGATAGATCGGAACGGAATAGATGTATTTCCAGCTGATCGGTTTATATTGGCCGATGAAGGCCGCGATCGGCTCGGCGACGAAGGATTGCGTCAAAGCGGCGATTACGCTTACAATGATGTAACCTTTCCATTTGGAATATCTCTGATAGATCCCCATCTGTATCACCGGAAGCACCACAAAATCCACGGGCAGCAAAAGCGCCACCTGCGGCAGGACATGCACCGGATATTCCCACAGCATCATTTCGGATCCGAGCACGTCGAGAAACACGGCACACAGCCCGATGAGCAGTCCGAACATCATGATCTCCACCAGCCTTTTCTTATCCACGAACCTCCACCATACGGCGAGCGGAATGATAATCAAGGCGATTAAAAGCCACCATACCCAGCTAAAAAGCTCGTGGGTAGCAAAATGCTCAAGGAACATACCCCTCAGCTGAATTTTTAATTTGATGATCTCATCGAGCAGTATATCTGTACTTCCCATGCTGCACCCCTTTCAAGCGTACGACTTCTTTCGGCGCGCAGCTTTACGGCTGGCCGTCAAGCTGCAACTTACTCACGCCCAGCGCGGAATACGCCCAGAGGGTATCCTGCACCATTTGGGCCTGATTCTCCTCGCAAGCGATCAGCAAGAACACGGCGGCGGTCTGGGCCCGCTGCTTTTTCTTATTCTTTCGGGTGGTATAGAGCTTGATCAGGATTCCCACCCCCGCGCCGAGCCCCGTGCCGATAAGCCCCCATATCACGGGGCCCCAATTCAGCAAAAAGCCGTAGATCGCGCCGAACAGCGCGAACAGCGCGGCCAGAATCATGGGGATATCGAGCATGCTCAGACCGTCTGAAGAATGCACCTGGTCAAAGAGCATTCCGCCCGCATTCTTTTTATCCATCGGCACGGCAAGGATATGCTCTTTGGGTATGCCTTTCATTTCAACGGCCGTAATGGCGGTCTCAAGTTTGATGGTATGCTCAAAGTTCGAAATAATATACATCCTGTCACCTCCGTTTCCTTTGGATTGAATAGGCATCGGAAAAAGCCGGTTTTGGTATTCCCTCCTTAGAAATTTTGCCTGCTCCCAATCAAAGAGCTTGTTGCTTTCCACGGTATTGACGTGCGCGTCATAGATGGAGAAGAAGAACAGGGACGGCAGATTCAAAAACCATTGCTGATTAAGGACATCCTTTGTCTGCTCGAACTGCCCAAGCATCGTGTAGTGGATAGCGGGCAGCAGTTTTGATTGAAAAACGACGATAATCCACATGAGGAATAAAAAAAACGCGACCATGAGGCGATGAAAGATCAACTGACCGGCTCCCGGAGCAAGCGCCGACCATATCATGGCCACCGCGGGAGAGGATTTATCCAAATAATTGAATCCGAGCGCATGCACGATGAACGAAGTAACCGGCGCGTCCTCGCGGGCCGCCAGTACAAAATTGTTGTTCATATCCGCCGTCGTCCTGTAGCTGTCCCAGATGGCAAAAAGATACGTGCAAAAATACAGCAGAAACCATTGTTTATCCAAAATTCCCTTGGCCAGTTCGGCTTGTCCCGTAAAGGAATAAAAGATGGCCTGATTGAGATGTGATTTAACATTGATCAAAACTTCCCACGCAAAAAGAAGGAACCCGGGAATATACTTGGAGAGCAAAAGATGCCCCAAGCCCGGAAATATGGCGGACCACAAGGCAACCACGATCGGACTGCGCAGATGCATCTGCGTAGTTCCCGCGATGCTGACATATGCTCTCCTCCGGCGCGCGGGAGGTTTCTGCGGCATAAATCGATCCACCTACGCCCACCTTCTTATGTTTTATACCGGTTATTTTTCGCTTCTGGTTAAAAAATATACGGGTTTTGCTCTCATACGGCAAATAGCCGATATAGGATCAGGAACGGGAGCCTTATACTCGGCTCCATCGCTGGTTTAAAATTTGCCGACGCTATGGGTGGATGCGACGCTTCGGTTGCCTTTCCTGTCATAGGGGTCATTGTGATCGCGCTCCGCTTATGGATACGGCTTCCCGCAATCGCCGCTTTTACACTCCATAAAATAAAATCGTGAAAAGCCGGTCAAAGCCGCAAACACGGGATTCCATAAAAATGCCGGCGAACGCAGTTCAAGCTGCGTTCGCCGGCATTTTTAATCCGCTTTTTACGAGCCCCCTCAAAGATGCTCCGCTTTCAGAAACGTATTATTCGTCGATGCCCACCATGACGGAGGTAGCCTTGATGACCGCGTAGGCCTGCATCCCTACCTTCAGCCCGAGTTCCTTTACGGCGGCGATCGATATGGTGGAGGTGATCTTATTCCCGCCGCCGATGTCGATCGTTACGATGCTCTGCACCGCGCCCTCCTTGATATCCACAATGGTCCCCTTCAACTGATTCCTCGCCGAAAGCTTCATGCTAAGCGCCTCCTTTTTCCCATAAGATTTCCAGTCCATCTTTTATTATACCGCAAGCGCGGGAAAGGACAAGCCAGCAGCAGCCGCAAGCCGCTCGACTCGGGCGGCCGGAGCGCCCTCGAACGGTTTTACAGTCGCGGATCGGTTCTATCCTTTTTTGTGATGCAAAAAATAGTCCGCTAAAACGCGCAGGCTTTCCTCGCGCAATACGCCGGAGGTAACCTTTGGCTTATGCGCGGAATTTTCGAATACCTGCCTGCTGCATTCGCTTCCCTTTTCGTTCAAAAGGCCGCACAGATCGATATCGCCGGCCCCGTACACAAGCCTGCCGAGCTTCACCCATACGAGCGCGCCGGAGCACATATAGCAGGGTTCGCAGCTCGAATAGAGCGTATATTCCGAAAGATCGGCAATCCCGGTCTGTTCGCAGAACCTGCGGATCAACCCCATCTCCGCGTGAAACGTAGGGTCGTGCGCGGTATAGATCCGGTTCTCATTCGTATAGACGATCTCGCCGTCCTTTACAAGCACTGCCCCAAACGGTTCGTTGCCGTGCGCCGCCGCCGATTCGGAAAGCTTTATCGCCTCGCGCATAAATTTTTCATCCTGCGTCATCCTCGTCCTCCAATGGCCGAATTCTCTTGCCGCATCTTCAAATTCAATTGCTATTATACCGTAAAATCAAAAAAGTACCAAGGATGCCTCCGCAGGACCGATCCTCCCCCGTGCCGGGGCCGGCGCTTTCAAAGTCTCCCTGCTTTCCCAAAATAAAAGAATCCCCTCTTGGGGATTCTCATTATTCTATAGGCTTTTTGGCCTTACTCGGCGATTACCGGGATATGCTCGAGCACGGCTTCGATTAGGCGCTCCGGCTTCTCCTCATGCGCGAGGTGGCCGGTGTTGCGAAGCGTGACAAGCCTGCTGTTGGGAAGCGCGGCCAGCAGGATGTTGAGCTCCTCCATCGTGCGCCATTTATCCTCGATGCCGTAGAGGATCAGGATGTCCTGGCGGATGTTGCGCAGCTCCTTTAGAACCTCTTCCTCTTCAAAATTATGGACGGACATGCGCACGGCGCGCTTGCTCTCGGAATCCGCGATCGTCTTGTAATACTCGCGGACGATCTCGTCTGTGATGCCGGTCAGGTCGAAGCAGCTCTCCTCGAGCAGGGAACGGACCGTCTTCAGATTGATCAGCAGCGCCGCGATCGCGCCGAGAATCGGGCTGTCCAGCATGCGGATCAGCAGCGGCATCTCGGGCGTAATCCCGCCCGGGGAGATCAGGATCGCGCGCCCGGAGCGTTCGGGAAAGCGGCGCAGGAAGTCGAGCACGTACATCGCGCCCAGGGAGAATCCGACCATATGCGCGCTCTCGATGCCCATCGCATCCATGAACAGACGGAGAATATCGGCCTGCTCCTGCACGGTATATCCAAAGGTATAGGGCCTGTCGGAATAGCCGTGCCCCGGCAGATCCACCGCTATCACGCGGTAATACTCGCTCAGGCGCTGAAATTGCTTGCGCCAGGTATAAAGGGACTGGCCGACCGTATGTACAAGGATCAGCGGCTCGCCGGTGCCGGCCTCGGCATAGTGGATCTTGACGCGCTCGTAGAGCGGTTCGCGTTCCTGCGCAAGCTCCTGATCCGCTTCAGCTTCCTTTTCCTTTTTGGATTTTTTGGGCTGCGGAAGTTCGCCGGGCAGCAGCACCTCCACATAGTCGCCGGTGTGCTCCGAGTTGACGAACGGTTTTAGCTCTAACGCCTGGTTCACCATGATCCTCCTCCGGTGGGACAGACTATCCCATGTTCAATCCAATCGATCTTTATGATTTTACACTGTTCATGCATTATTTGCAAGTCTCGCGCCCTGTTGTCGTAGATCGTTTACAAATCCCGCATTATTTTCGCCGCGAGGGCTTGTCCGTCCGTCCGGGCCGACGGCCCGCTTAACGCAAAGGATATATCGCTTTCACGGCGGCCCTTTTCCGCGTCAGCACCCCTGCGCCAGCCAGTCGAACAGCGGCTCCATGCCTTTCCATCGCTCGGGGTGCCACTGCACCAGCAGCACGCGCCCGTTTTCATGCTCGAGCGCCTCGACGATTCCCTCCCTGCTTCGCCCCGTGACGGCAAGCCCGCGCCCCGGCACGCTCACCGCCTGATGGTGCGCGCTGTTCACGACAGCCTCTGCGCCGAACCAGCCGTGCAGAAGGCTCCCGGCGCGAAAATCGGCGATGTGCTGCGCATCCCTGTCCGCAAACTTTTGATGGCGTTCCTTCTCAGGCGAAAGGCCCGTGCAGCGCTCGATATCCGCGTACAGCTCGCCTCCGAGCACGCAGGAGATCACCTGCAATCCCCGGCAGACGCCGAGGATCTTCATCTGCCGGGCAAGCGCGATCCTTGCGAGCGCAAGCTCCCTTTCGTTCCGCTCGGGATCGATGCCCGACAGCGGCTTTGCCGCATCCGCTTCCCCGGAATAACGCCCTTTCGCCCACGCGAGGTCTCCGCCGCCGCTGAAGAGAATTGCGTCGACGCCGCTCAAATCCGTCTCCGGCCCGCAGAGCGGCACGGGCGTCGCGCCCGCGCGCTCCACCGCTGTAAAATAGCGTTCGTACCCCGCGATCCCGCGCTGGGGAAGCGTAATTCCAACGACCGTCCTGTGCATCGTCATCCCCTCCTTCGGGTCAGGATATGCTTTAAAGCGCCGATTCTTGCTTCGGGAGCAAAAAGAAGCCTTGCCGTGTGCCGCGCGGTTCGTTTCACGCTCCCGCATTCGGTGCGCGACCTTCCCGCCGATCTACTTAAAATTCCGCGCGATGTGCCTGAGCCGCGTCGGCGTATTGTCGCTCGGGTGCCGCGCGCAGTGTAAAAGCAGCTGATGCTTGATCCTGCCGATCTCCGGCCCCGGCGCGATCTCCAGCCATTGCATGAGTTCCTCGCCCGTGCACGCAAGCTGCGCTTCGCTGAACGGCGCGCCCTCCCGCCTCATCCTTTGAAGGAGATCCCTCCATCTTTCGGCGGTCGCGACCGGGCCGGTCTCCATGCCGGAGCCGACCACGTCGGCCTCGCGCATCAGGATTAAATCCTCGACGAACGCGTCGCCCCAATCCGCGAACCGCGCGCGCAGCGTGCTTTCCTTGGCGCGCCCGTCAAGATCGTACATATGCCGCTCAACAAGGGGCAGCACCCGATCCCTTACGGCGTTCGGAAAGCGCAGCCGTTCCAGTATTTCCCGGGAAATTTCGACGCCGAGCGCATCGTGCCCGATCATCGGCGAGCGCCCGGGGCGGACGGGATCGATCCGGTTCTTTTCGATCGCGTAGGGCTTGCCCACGTCGTGCAGGAGCCCCGCGAGCCTTAGATGCAAGACCTTGGGCATCACGGCGCAGACGTGGAACACGTGCTCGATCACCGTGTACGCGTGGTACGGCCCCGGCTGCTCGACGCCCCGGCCCTTGATCAATTCCGGCAGTATGCGCTCGAGTGCGCCGGTCCGTTCGAGCAGCCTTAGCGCCTCGAGCACCCGCTCGCCGTCCGCGAGCAGCGTCTTTTCAAGCTCGGCGCGCACGCGCTCGCGCGCGATGTCGTCAAGGCCTTTTACAAGCCTGTGCGCGGCGGCCTCCGTATCGGGATCGACCGAGAACCCGAGCCGCGCGGCAAAGCGCGCCATGCGGAGGATCCTCAGCGCGTCGTCGCGGAGGATCAGCTCCGGGTCTTTTGTAGTGGTGCGCAGCACCTTTCGGCGGATGTCCTCCATCCCGCCCGTCGGATCGAGAATCTCTCCGCTTTCAAGATCGACATACAGCGCGTTGCAGGAGAAATCGCGCCGGAAGGCATCCGTTTCCACGCTTTCGCCAAACTCCACCGACGTCGGCCGGTGCGCGCCGCCCTCGCCGTATACGTCGCTGCGGAATGTCGTATGCTCGGTCAAAAACCCGTCGGGGAACAGGATGCTCACCGTGCCGAACTTTTCGCCCGTGGGGATGACCCGCAGGCCGTCCCCTTCGCACAGGGCGCGCGCCTCATCAGGACGCAGCCTCGAGCAGATGTCGATATCGCTCGCGGGCACGCCCAGGAGCGGATTTCTCACCATGCCCCCCACGCCGTAAAGCCGCGCGCCCGCCTGTGAAAACAGGCGGGCTAAGCGGGTAAGCTGTTCAGGGATCGGTATGTGTACGTCTTCGTTCATAGAAATCCTTTGGCTCCGGGGCTCCGGGGCTCCGGGGCTCCGGGGGCTGCGCCCCGTTCGCCGGACGCCAACACCAGATCATTTCCTCTTGGCGGCACGGCCGCCCAGCGTTATTCTTCAGGCGTCTCCCCCCGGGCTTCGCCCTCCCCGCCGGATACGTCCTGCGTTTCGTCCCGGTATTCCCCGGTCTCGCCCTCTGCGCCGGGTTCGTTTGTCTTTTCGTCCTCGTCGTCCGCACTGCGCGGCGTCATCGCGACGCTCACGACGCGCGTCCCCTCGACCACGCGCATCAAGCGAACGCCGCTGGTCGCGCGCGAAACCGTGACGCTGATCTGGTCGGCGGGCAGACGGATGACGGTGCCGTCGTCGCGGATGAGCATGACGTCCTCGTCGCCCGTGCACATCTTGAGCGCGGCGAGATCGCCGGTCTTCTCGTTCACGTTCATCACGATGATGCCCTTGCCGCCGCGCCGCTGGAGCCGGTACGCGTCCTCGCGCGTGCGCTTGCCCATGCCGCGCTCGGTGATGGCGAGCACGTCCGCGCCGGGGATGACCTTCTGCACATCGGCGACGTAATCGCCGTCGTCGAGCGTGATCGCGCGCACACCGGTGGCGTTGCGGCCCATCGGGCGCACATCGTCCTCATGGAAGCGGATGCTCATGCCCTTGGCGGTGCCGAGGATGAACTCATCCGAACCGCTCGAGAGCATCACGCCGACGAGCTCGTCGCCCTCGCGCAGGCTCTGTGCGATGAGGCCGCCCCTGCGGATGTTCTCAAACTCCTCGAGCGGGGTCTTCTTGATCACGCCCATGCGCGTGACCATCACGAGGAACTCGTGCTCGTCCGCGGGCGTGACCGGGAACGCAGCGGTGACTTTTTCGCCGGTCTGCAGCTGCAAAAGGTTCACGATCGGCGTTCCCTTGGCGGCTCTTCCCACCTCGGGCACGGTATAGCACTTGATGCGGAACGCCCTGCCCTTGTTCGTAAAGAACATGATCGGATTGTGCGTGCTCGTCACGAACAGGTGCTTGACGAAGTCCTCCTCGCGCGTGGTCTGGCCGATCACGCCGCGCCCGCCGCGGTTCTGGCTGCGGTAGGTATCCGGCGAAAGCCGCTTGATGTACCCAAGGTGCGTGAGCGTGACGGCCATCTCCTCTTCCTGGATGATGTCGTCGAGATCGATATCGTCGAAGATCTCCTCGATGCCGGTACGGCGCTCGTCCGCGAACTTCTCGCGGATCTCGAGCACCTCGCTCTTGATGATCGATAAAAGCAGCGCCTCGCTCTCGAGCACCGAGGTCAAGTATTCGGCGGTCTTGGTGAGCTCCGCGTTCTCCTCGAGGATCTTGTTGCGCTCCAGGCCCGTGAGCCGCCCCAGGCGCATCTCGACGATCGCCTGCGCCTGCTTGTCCGAAAGCTCGAACCGCTCGATCAGGCGCGCCTTCGCGGCCGCGACATTCTCCGAGGTTTTGATCAGGTCCACGATCTCGTCGATGTTGTCGATCGCGATGATGAGGCCCGCGAGGATGTGCAGCCGCTCGAGCGCGCGCTCGAGGTCGAAGCGCGTCCTCCTCGTGACGACCTCCTTCTGGAAGTTGAGGTAATGCTGCAGAATCTCGCGAAGGTTCAACACCTTCGGCTCGCCGTCGACCAGCGCGAGCATGATCACGCCGAAGGTATCCTGCATCGCGGTATGCTTGTAGAGCTGGTTCAATACGACGTTGGCGTTCACGTCGCGCTTTAATTCGATCACGATGCGCATGCCGTTCCGGTCGCTCTCGTCGCGAAGGTCGGAGATGCCCTCGAGCTTCTTCTCGTGCACGAGCTGCGCGATGCGCTCGACCAGGCGCGCCTTGTTGACCTGATACGGGATCTCGGTGACGATGATGCGCGCATGGTTCTGGGAATACTGCTCGATCTCGGCGCGCGCGCGCACGACGATCCTGCCGCGCCCCGTGCGGTACGCCTGCCTTATGCCGCTCGTGCCCATGATGACGCCGCCGGTCGGAAAGTCCGGGCCCGGCAGGTACGCCATCAGGTCTTCGACCGAAGCGTCCGGGTTGTCGATCAGGGCGACGTAGGAGTCGATGGTCTCGCCGAGGTTGTGCGGCGGGATGTTCGTCGCCATGCCCACGGCGATGCCCGACGAGCCGTTCACCAAAAGGTTCGGGAAGCGCGCGGGCAGCACGCTCGGCTGCACGAGCGTCTCGTCGAAGTTCGGGACGAAATCGACGGTATTCTTGTCGATGTCCGCGATCATCAGCGCTGCGAGCTTGCTCAGGCGCGCCTCGGTGTAGCGCATCGCGGCGGCGGAATCGCCGTCGACGGAGCCGAAGTTGCCGTGTCCTTCCACGAGCAGGTAGCGGGTGTTGAAATCCTGCGCGAGGCGCACCATGGCGTCATACACGGAGGAATCCCCATGCGGGTGGTATTTGCCCAGCACGTCGCCGACGATGCGCGCGCTCTTGCGGAACGGCTTGTCGGGCTGCAGCCCGAGCTCGTCCATCGCGTAGAGGATGCGCCGGTGCACGGGCTTGAGCCCGTCGCGCACATCGGGAAGGGCGCGGTTGATGATAACCGCCATCGCGTAGGAGATAAAGCTCTTTTTCATTTCGCTCTCGAGATCGAGCGGGAGGATACGCTGGTTTTCGTTGTTCATGCTGGAGTGCCTTCTTTCTCAGCGGCAAAGATCGCCGGGCATCAAATATCGAGATTGGAGACGAGCTTGGAGTTGTTTTCGATGAACTCGCGGCGCGGGTCGACCTTATCTCCCATAAGGATCGTGAAGATCTCGTCCGCGCGCATCGCGTCGTCGAGCTGTACCCGGAGCATGATGCGCTGTTCGGGGTCCATGGTCGTCTCCCAAAGCTGCTCGGGGTTCATCTCGCCGAGGCCCTTGTAGCGCTGGATCGTGGGCTTGGGCTCCCGGCCGATCTCCTGGAGCGTAGATTCGAGCTCCTCGTCCGAATAAGCATAGCGCTCGATCTTGTTGCGGCTGATCTTGTAAAGCGGCGGCTGCGCGATGTATACGTACCCCTTCTCGACGAGCGGGCGCATGTGCCGGTAGAAGAACGTCAGAAGCAGCGTTCTGATGTGGCTCCCGTCGACGTCCGCGTCCGTCATGCAGATGATCTTGTGGTAGCGCAGCTTCGTTTCATCGAACTCCTCGTCCATCCCGGCCCCGAAAGCGGTGATCATCGCCCGGATCTCGGCGTTGGCCAGGATCCGGTCGAGCCGCGTCTTTTCGACGTTGAGGATCTTGCCCCTCAGCGGCAGTATCGCCTGGTACATCGGGTTTCTTCCCTGCTTGGCGCTGCCGCCGGCGGAATCCCCTTCGACGATGAACAATTCGCACAGCGCGGCGTTCTTCTCGCGGCAATCCGCGAGCTTGCCCGGGAGCGCCGTCGACTCGAGCGCGGTCTTTCTCCGCGTCAACTCGCGCGCCTTCCTCGCGGCGTCGCGCGCGCGGTAGGCCGTGATGCATTTTTCGATCACGAGCTTCGCGACCGCCGGATGTTCCTCGAGATACGTGCACAGGCCCCCCGACACCGTGGCCTCGGTGAGCGTTCTGATGTCGGCGTTGCCGAGCTTGGTCTTGGTCTGTCCCTCGAACTGCGGCTCGGTCAGCTTGACGCTGACGATCGCGGTCAACCCTTCGCGGATATCCTCGCCCGAAAGGTTCGGGTCGGAGGCCTTCAAAAGGTTGTATTTTCGCGCGTAGTCGTTGACCACGCGGGTGAGCGCGTTTTTAAAGCCTATGAGATGGCTTCCGCCCTCGATCGTGGCGATGTTGTTGGCGAATGTGAAGATGTTCTCGTTATAGCCGTCGTTGTACTGCATGGCGACCTCGACGGAAGCGGACTCGCCGTTCTCCTCGCGCTCGGCCATGAAGTAGATCGGCTCCTCGAAGAGCACCTCCTTGTTTTTGTTCAGGTGCTGCACGAAGGATACGATTCCGCCCTCGTAATAGAAGGACTTGAAGCGTTCCTGCCCCTCGCGCTCATCGCGCACGGTGATCGTGATGCCGCGGTTGAGGAACGCAAGCTCGCGCATGCGGTTGGCAAGGGTCTCGAAATTATAGTTTACCTCGTCGAAGACTTCGCGGTCGGCGAGGAAGGTTTCGCTCGTGCCGCTCTCGCCCTCCTGATAGGTTCCGATCTGCTCGACCGGGGTCAGCGGCGTGCCGCGCGAATAGCACTGACGATAGATGCATCCTTCCCTGCGCACCGTGACCTCGAAATGCTCTGAGAGCGCGTTGACGACGCTCACGCCCACGCCGTGCAGGCCGCCCGAGACCTTATAGCCCCCGCCGCCGAATTTGCCGCCCGCATGGAGTATCGTCAGCGCGACCTCCAGCGCGTCAAGACCGGTCTTCTCGTGGTAGCCGACGGGGATGCCCCTGCCGTTGTCGCAGACGGTGATGGAATTGTCCTTGCCGATCGTGATCTCGATGTGCGTGCAGTAGCCCGCGAGAGCCTCGTCGATGCAGTTGTCCACAAGCTCGGTGACGAGATGGTGCAGGCCCCTCGCGTCGGTCGAGCCGATGTACATGCCCGGACGCCGGCGGACGGCCTCCAAGCCCTCGAGCACCTGGATTTGGGACGCGTCGTATTGTTCGGGTTGAGTGTTCATACTGGTTCCTTTCCTTGGGGAGTCTGTAAGCTTAAGATAAAAGGTGTCCAACCCATTATATCGCTATCGCCAGCCACGGCACCGCCATGCCTTCCTCTTTCTCAAACGGCATACAAACCGGCAGATTGAGAGGCGAAGATCTTATAGGGAGAAAGTCTTGCGCCCAAGCGAGGCCGCAGCGGTTCCGCAGCGCGTGCCCGCAATACGGAGGCGGCGAGGTTTTTGCCCGATAACCGCATGGGTACGATACCCTTTGCCTTAAACGTCCGCGTAAAACCCTCTTCAGGCTTTTGTGTGCGCGTTTGCATTCTGCTTGAAGTAATTCTCCGTGCCGTCCTCCAAAAAGCGCTGTGAGCGCTTCAGAAGCGTAATCGCGCTGATCGGCGAGCCATAGAGCGTCTGGCTGCCTTTTTTTTCGACGAGCACATAGGTTTTCACCTGATCGTTGACCGGCTTATAGCGGCCCTGCTCCTTCGCCGCCGCCAGGAACGCGCGGTTTTCAGCGCTTTTTTCCATGGAATCCGCGTCGATCACGGCGGTGATCTCCTCGGTCTGTACCGACGCGTTCGCGCCAAGATGCAAAATCATGTTTTCTTCCTTTCGAGAGCGTTCCATCATCCCTTTGATCGGGCGAGCGCTCTCCCGCGGCCTAGCCCGAAAAGCTTCGCCGCCTGATCATTTTATTCCCATTTTGTGCCTTTTCCTACCTCCGGCACAGGCTTTTCGTCAGTCATTACCAATTATATTTTACGGCTTGTCCGCCATATTCCATGCGGGCGTTCCGTCCTGTTAACCCCGCGCCGCTCATCCTCTCTGCCGGAGCGTTCCCGCGCGGCATTCAAAGAGCGTCATTTCACCCTTGAGCTTTTCCAATCCCATCAGCGAGGTCGAGGTCAAAAACGTCTGACATTTGCCCATGCCCGCGATCAGCATCCCCTGCCGTTCCTCGTCGAGCTCGGAGAGCACGTCGTCCAATAAAAGCACCGGCGCGTCGCTGTTCTGCTCCAAATACAACTCGATCTGCGCAAGCTTTAAACACAGAGCCGCCGTCCTTTGCTGCCCCTGAGAGCCGAAGGCGCGCGCGTCCGCCCCGTTGAGCTTTAAAACGATATCGTCCCTGTGCGGGCCCGCTCCCGTAAACCCCCGGCGAAAATCCGTCGGCGCCGATTCGCACAGCGCGTCCAATATCGCTTCCCGAACGCTTTCGCCGCGCACGGCGACGTCCGGCGCGTATTCTACCGAAAGAGCTTCCCTTTCGCCCGAGATGCGCGCGTGCAGCGCTTTTGCATGGAACGCGAGCCGCTCGATGAACGCGGCGCGCTCGCGCATCAGCTCCGCGCCCGAAAGGGCAAGCTGTTCGTCGTACGCGGCGGCCATTCCGGCGGGGCACTCGCGCGCGGGAAGCTTCAGCATCGCGTTCTTCTGGCGCAGCGCCGAAGTGTAGCGCATCAGGTGCACAAAGTACGAGCGGCTCTGCTGCGAGAGCTCCATGTCCATAAACCGCCGCCGAAGGTCCGGCCCCTGCTTGACGAGCGTGAGATCCTCGGGCGAGAACATCACCGTATGGAACACGCCGATGAGCTCGCCGATACGCGGGAGCGGCTTGCCGTCCAAAAGGGCGCGTTTGGGTTCCCCGCGCTGGAATTTCATCTCGATCCTTCGCCCGCCGCCGTAGTGGGTCAGATCAAGCCCGACGTATGCGGCGGCGCTGTCCCTTTGGATCAGGTCGGCGTCCTTGTTGGTGCGGTGCGAGCGGCCGAAACAGCAAAGAAAAAGCGCCTCCAGAACATTGGTCTTTCCCTGCGCGTTTTCGCCGATGATCGCGTTTAGCTTTGGCCCCGGCGCGAGCGTCAGCGCCTCATAATTGCGGTATTCCATCAGCTTGAGCTTTTCTACCCGCATGGGTTTCCTCCCGCCGCCGGCGCATTCGTTCCGACATTAGTATTATAACATATTTCCCTTATTCGCTCAATGTGTAAATATATATGAAAGGAAGAATTACAAACTGAATAATTATAGTTTTATGATCTAAATTTATGCAGAGCTCGCGCAGGCTTTTGGCTGCGATTTCATCGCCGTTTCCCGCTGTCTTACGTGTTTTTTCGAAGGGATTCGCCGTTTATCACCCGCCGGAAAAGCAAAAAGCGGGCCGGGGCTTTCGCTCCGGTCCGCCATATCTCCCTTGGGGTACCGCCCCTTTGGAGAATCCTTCCTTAAGCATCGTACGTCAATCCGAACTCGGATTGGCGCACGATGCTTAAGGCGTTTTTATGAACACCAGCGTCGCCTTGAAAAGATCCCCGTCCGCGTCGATGTGCAGCTCTCCCTTTTGCAGCTCCATCAGGCTTTTGGCGATCGAAAGGCCCAGGCCGCTCCCCTCGCTCGAGCGCGCCGCATCGCCGCGGACGAAGCGCTCCATCAGTTCGTCGCCGGATACGCCGATGCTCTCGCGGGAGACGTTCTTGAGCGTGAGCGTTACATGGCGGTCCGCCGTCCCGGCCTCGCAGTACAGACGGGTATCCGGCAGCGCGTACTTGCAGGCGTTGTTCAGGAGATTATCGAGCACCCGCCACGCGAGCTTTCCGTCGGCGAGTATCATCGGCAGGCTGTCGGGCAGCTTGACGACAGGCGTGATCCCCGCCGTCTCAAGCCTTTGGGCGTATTCCGCGAGGCTCTGGTGCAGGATCTCCTTTAAGTCTGTAGGCTCGAGGGTTACGCCGAGCGCTCCGCTCGAGGCTTTGGAAGCTTCCACGATGTCGCCCGTCAGTTTTTTAAGCCTCTCCGCCTGCCTGGCGAGCACGTCTACATAGCCCCTTGCCGTTTCGTCCTCCATCCCTTGTTTTTGAAGCAGGTCGATATAGGTCACGATGCTCGTCAAAGGCGTCTTCAGGTCGTGGGAGACGTTCGCGATCAGATCCGTCTTCATGCGCTCGCTCTTCATGCGCTCCTCGACGGCGCGGCGCATCCCCTCGCCGATCCCGTTGAGCGCTTCGGCGTGTTCCTTGATATCAAGGTGCATGCCCCCGGTATCGACGCGATGCCCGAGATCGCCCGCCGCGAGCGCCTTCGCCCCGACCTGCAGCCTTTGCATCTGGAGCGCTCCCAGGCAGAGCGCCGCGAGCATTGCGACGGTTACGAGAAAGAACAGCAGCCCCGCAAATCCGCCGTAACGCGCGGGTATGTACAGCAACATGCACAGCAGGCCGAACACGACGTACCCGAGGATGACCTTCCACAGCAGCGAAATACCGCGTACTATTTTCAAAAATACGCGCCAAAGGAACACCAATATGTAAGCGATGATATTGTTGCGCCAGAGAGTCCCCGTCTTGACGCGCACCGCGAAGGTCATGCTCAGCATCAGCGCGAGAAGTACGGTTCCCGCCATGCCGAAGGCAACCAGCAGCAGGACGAGTCTTCCATAGAAGGAGTAGGATAACGCCTGCATGGTAAGATACAGCAATACGAACGCCAGTACGAAAAGGACGCATAAAAGATCCAGCGGCACGCGCTCAAGACGCGTAAGCTGCGGCTGCTCGTTCCCTTCCCTCCTGCCCGCCGCGCACAGCAAAAATACATACAGCGCGGCGCAGGCAATCGTAAAGAATACCCCAAGGCCGATGAACCAGTTGATCTGTACTTCCGAAAGGTTCGCGATGTTTCCGAGCCATTGCTCGGAATACACCAGATTCCCACGATCGTATTCGATCGCATAGACCGCCATGGCAAAAAAGGCGACTGCCGCAAGAGAGAATATCGTACAAAGGAATATCGCCGCGGCCTTTGCCCAAAACGAATGCGTCAGCTTTTTCATGAGAGTCCCCTTTCCATCTTGTAGCCGTGCCCCCATACCACCTTGAGAACCCTCGGTTCCGCAGGGTTGATTTCGATCTTTTCGCGGATGTGCCGGATATGTACCGCAATGGTGTTTTCCATGCCCTTGGCGCTCCCTTTCCAGATCGCGTCGTAGATCTGTGCCGAGGAAAACACGCGGCCGGGCTGCTCCATCAAAAGCTTTAGGATACCGTATTCCGTGGGTGTGAGCGAAACGGGCTCCCCGTCGAGCGTGACTTTTTTCTCCTCGTCGTCGAGCGCGACGCCGCCGATTATGAGCCGCTGCTCCTTTTGCTCCATGCCGCCGAGCTGCGTATATCGCCTCAGCTGTGATTTGACGCGCGCGAGCAGCTCCACGGGGCTGAAGGGCTTCGTCACATAATCGTCCGCGCCGATGGAAAGCCCGAGCACCTTATCGCCGTCCTCGCTTTTGGCCGTGAGGAGTATGACCGGAATGTTGGAATTTTTGCGAAGCTGCGCCGTCGCCATGATGCCGTCGAGTCCCGGCATCATGATATCCATGAGCACGAGATGGATTTCGCTGTTTTTTACGATCTCCAGCGCTTCGCGCCCGTTGTGCGCGACATGAGCAACATAGCCCTCGGCGCGCAGATAGATCTCGAGCGCCGATACGATATCGCAATCGTCGTCGCAGATGAGTATGTGATGCATGGCGTTCCCCCCTTAAGGGCATTGTACCGGATTCCCCCATGAAGAAAACAGGGGGCAAATCTTTAAGAACCTCTTAAATTTGCGTCTTTTTTGATTCCTTCTCAAAAGTATGATTTTTAAACTCGCAGCAGTAAACAAACCGCGGGATTCTGCGCAACCGTAAGGCAGCGAGGATCGTGTATGAAAAAGGAGGATCCCGTATGAAGAAGTTGCTTTTTGTCTTGCTTTATGGGTGTATCTGTTGCTTTTTGCTCGGCTGCAAAAGCGATAACGGCGCGAAAGTGTTCCGCGATCTCAACGCGCGGGACGTATCGAGCTTTACGGTGACGCTGCTCCCGCCCGCTGCGGAATTCACCACTGACGACGAAACGTCGATTTCTGAACTTGTGGATATCCTTCGGGAGATAACCCTATTGGAATCTGACGATTCCTATCGTGACTATAATGGGCAGTGGGTGGAATTTCAACTAAAAATGAACGATGGCGGCGTTCGAACGATCGCGGCATACAACCCATTTATCATCATCGACGGCGTGGGCTACCAAACGGAATATGCTCCTTGTGAAAAGCTCAATGCATTCGGCAACGCTCTTTATGATAGCCTCTCTTAATATCATACCGCTCGGGATTCATTTTCTAAATTATAGCTCCAAGATTTCATCGATAAAGCGATCCCATCGATCATTTTTAATCCTTAGCTTCCAATGGTTGGCCGGTGAAAATCGAAGCGTTGAATCCACAACGGCGTATTCCCCGCCGTAGGATTCTAAGCGAAAAAACATGTTCTTCTGAGCGGTCGCGGCAGTAATGATCGTTCTTTCTACTTCGTTGAAGGGCATGGCTCTTGAGAACGTTCTTCTGAACTTCGTGTTTTCCAGGAATAAAATCAGCATTTCTTTTTGCCTGTCGCTCAATACAACTTGGTTCAGTACGACCGTTTTTTCCGACGTTTCAATGGCCTTTACGATTTTGACGATGCTGCTGTCCCCGGTTTTTAGCATCTCGCTGATCCGTTCGCCATTTACATTAAATAAGCAGTTTTCGGCGGCGATAAAACCGATTGCCGCGGCCGATAGAACGAGCACCGCCGCATTTTTTGCTTTCATATCGTTTCTCTCCTTTCATACGACACTGCTTCTCGTTTTTAAGCATTAAATAGAAAGTATGCTACAACAGTTCCCTGCGGCAGCATACTTTATTAGCGGGAGTTTTTGGATTCAGCCTCGTCCTTCATCGGCGCGGTTGGTATTGATAGGCCTTTCTTTGCCGATTAAACGTAAAGTCCTTATCTACAGCTCTTTTTTCATGCAGATTGAGTCCGGCATGCACTGATATTCTCCATAATTCGGAATGATATAATATCCTATTCCTTTATATAATCCCAGCGCCTCGATCAAGGGCGCGCCTGTTTCCAAGATACAATACCGGTATCCCTTGGATTTTACTGATTTCTCAAGGGCTTCCATGATTTTCTTTGAGATTCCGCCGCCGCGGTACTCTTTTTTGACAAATACACGCTTTACCTGTGCGCATTCGTCGTCATATCGTTTAAAACCGGCGCAGCCGATGGGAATCTCCCCATCATAAGCCAAAATCACGTCATGGATATCATCGAGCCGGTTCAAAGGGAGATACCCGGCTCTATTTTTCTCACCGCCCGCGATCTCATTCAGGGTTTGATCGAGCTCATGACAAAGCTCAATAAAGTCCTTATCGCGGCCATCCGTGTGCTTGAATTGCATCTTGATCTCTTTATTTAATCTCTTTCTACGATCCAAAAATCCGCATCGGCAGTATCAGGTAATAGAAGCCGTCCCCCTGCACGGGCTTGACGACGCAGGGACTAATGCTGTTGTTCATATCAAGATACAGCTCCTCGTCCTCGAGCGCCTTTAAAACGTCGGTAAAATACTTGGCGTTGAACGCGATCTTTAGCTCTGCTCCCGTGAGCGCGATCGGGATTTCCTCATTCAGTTTTCCCATCTCGCTGTTGGCGCTGATGTGCAGCGTCTCGCGCGTGAAATCCATCCTTACGAGATTGCTCTTATCCTCGCGGGCCATTAAGGACGCGCGCTCGATGCTGTTTAAAAGCTCCATCCTGTTCAGGCGCACCCGCGTATTGCTTTCGCTCGGCAGGATCTGTCGGTATCGGATGAATTCCCCGTCCAAAAGCCGCGTCACGATCCTCGTATGCTCCATATCGAAGAGCACATGCGTTTTGGCGAACGTGATCTTTATAGGATCGTCGTCCCCCTGCAGAATCCGGCTTACTTCGAGCATGGATTTCGCCGGAAGCACCGCTTTTTGATCAGTCGCTTCCAAATCGCAGCTTTCGCGCCGGAGCGCAAGCCTGTATCCGTCGAGCGCGACGGCGATGATCTTATCCTGTTCAAACTCGACGAGCAAGCCCGTAAGGATGGGCTTTGTATCGTCCTGCGCGGTCGCGAATATGGTCTGGCGGACGATATCGCGCACTTTTCTCTGCGTGAGGTTGACTTCAAGGCCCCCGTCGATGCGCGGCATATCGGGAAAATCCGAGGCCGGCATCCCCTGCAGCGTGGTGTTGAACCTTCCGCACTGTATGGTTACGGTATTCTCCGCGCAGGTGATTTCCACGGATTCCGCGGGCAGCCTGCGCGTCATATCGGAAAACAGCCTGCCGGGTACGACGATGGCCCCTTCTTCCTCTACCGCGGCGGGAATCGTCGTTTCAATCTGCAGCGAAAGATCCGAGCATTTTAAACGAAGTCCATCCTTTGTGGCTTCGACAAGAATGCCTTCGAGTATTTGCAGCGTGCTTTTAACGGATACCGCCTTTATGACGGTTGAAGTGGCGGCGTTGAGGTCCTGGGTCTGTACGAAGAAACGCATCTGTATGCTCCCTTCCTTTTTTCTTTATTTATGGATGAAACGCAGACGTAGTTGTAGTGTGTGTGAATGTTGTGAATAAGTGGATTTTAACCAGTTCCGTAAAGAAACGGAAGGTGTGTACCGTTTGTTAAACCTCTGTTGGCCGGAGGTCGTCCTATCCACATCTTCCACAGGCTGGAAGTTGTCCTCTTGCGTTTCACAGTACTTATCCACCATTGTTGATAATTCTGTGGATAAATTCATTCTATAACGGCGAGTATTCCATGCCGCTATTCCTTGATTCTTGTAATGATGTCGTTGATGGTTGTCTCCAGAGACGGGGTCCCGGAAACGGAAGAAAATATCTTATCGACCGCGTGTATGACCGTCGAATGATCCTTGCCGCCGAAGGAGAGGCCGATATCGTCGAACGTGGCTTCCGTCAGGGTGCGGCAAAGATACATCGCGATCTGGCGCGGGAAGGAAACGCGGCGATCCCTGCGGTTGGAGCAAAGATCCGAGACGGTGATCGAGTAATAATCCGATACCATCTCCTGTATGAGGTCGACGGTGATCGTGCGCCGCGCGGTGCTTGGCAGAATGTCCTTGAGCGCGATCTGCGCAAGATCGAGGTTGATCGGCTGCTTCTGAATTTTAGAGAACGCGATCACGCGCGTGAGAACTCCCTCAAGCTCGCGGATGTTCGATTTTACCTTTTCCGCGATGAATTGAAGAACCTCCGGATCGATATCGAGGTTTTCGATCATCGCCTTGTTGCGCAATATCGCGATCCTCGTCTCAAGATCCGGGGATTGGATATCGACGATCAGTCCCCATTCAAACCGCGTGCGGAGGCGCTCTTCGAGCGTCGGGATCTCGCGGGGCTGCTTGTCCGAACTGATGACGATCTGCTTGGAAGCGCCGTGTAAAGAATTAAACGTATGGAAGAATTCCTCCTGCGCGAATTCCTTGCCCGCGATAAACTGGATATCGTCGATCATCAGTACGTCGACGTTGCGGTAGCGCGCTCTAAACTGCGCGTTCTTGTTGGTGCGGATCGCCTCGATAAGCTCGTTCGTGAACGTTTCGCTCGTGATGTACATGATCTTGAGCGACGGGAGCTTTTGGAGAATATGGTGCCCGATCGCGTGCATCAGGTGCGTTTTGCCCAGTCCGACGCCTCCATAGATAAACAGAGGATTGTACGCTTTCGCCGGGTTTTCGGCGACGGCGAGCGACGCCGCGAACGCGAAGTTGTTCGAGCTCCCGATAACGAAGGTATCGAACTGATAGCGCGGGTTGAGCGAAAGCCGCTCGGCGGAGGAGCCTTCCTCCTCGGTGATATAGTTCTTGCGCTCGCCGGGCGCGATGAACACGATATGATATTCCGTGCCGTTGATCTCGTTGATCGTCTTTTCGAAGGAGGCGCGGTAGAAATTATTGAGGGTATTGCGGTTAAAATCGTTGTCCGCCTCGAGTATGAGGGCGTTGTTTTTGATGCCGATGGGCTTGAGGTTCTTTACCCAGGAGTTAAAGCTAAGATCCGTCATGTCCCGCTGGATCGCGCGCAAGGATCTCTCCCAGATTAACTGAGCATTCGTTTGCATGAAGAACCTCCTTACGGCACAACATAGAACTCTATCACAATATGATAACAAATTAATCGCCATAACGCAAAGGAAATTCCAAGCTAAAATCAGCCGTTTGTGGTGCAAAAACGAGCAATTTAACCAAGAATTATCCTGCTGTGGGTGTGAAACTATGCGCCGCGGTCAGTATGCCGCTGCCAAATGACAAATGAACGGGACACATTCTCTTGTTCCTTGGATGGAAAGGAACCCGCTGCCTTTGAGCCCCGGGGTTTGAGCGGCACTGCCGACGCCCTGCGATGCTCCGGCTGCTCATCCCCGGGAATACTACATAACGCCGGAATTTCCAACGGATCCTTCCGTTTGCGCAACAACGAAGGAAAGGCAGCTTTCGCTCCCCTTCCTCCGTCGAAGTATATGAGGTTGGTTATGGGTGGCGGATTTAGATCAGGCCCTGCTGAAGCATCGCTTCGGCGACCTTCATGAACCCGGCGATGTTCGCGCCGGCGACGAGGTTGTAGCCGAGGCCGGACTGCGCCGCGGCGTTGGCGGACATGTCGTGGATGTTCTTCATGATCTGCTTGAGCTTCTCGTCGACTTCCTCGGCCGTCCAGTTGTAGCGCATGGAGTTCTGGCTCATCTCGAGCGCGCTGGTCGCGACGCCTCCCGCGTTGACCGCCTTGGACGGAGCGACGATCAGGCCCTTCTTCTGCAGATATTCGAGCGCGTCGTTCGTGGTGGGCATGTTGGAGACCTCGATGTAGTACTTCACGCCGTTCTTCACAAGCTGCTCGGCTTCCTTCATGCCGACCTCGTTCTGCGTGGCGCAGGGCATGGCGACGTCGACTTTGACCCCCCAGGGCTTCTGGCCGGCGAAAAACTGTGCGCCGAACTTATCCGCATAATCCTGGCAGCGGTCGCGGCCGGATGTGCGCATCTCGACGAGGTAATCGATTTTTTCTTCGGTGTTTACGCCGTCGGGGTCGTAGACATAACCGTCCGGGCCGGAGAGCGTGACGACCTTGCCGCCGAACTCGGTGATCTTCTTCGCGGCGCCCCAGGCAACGTTGCCAAAGCCCGAGAGCGCGAAGGTCTTGCCGCTGAAGGAGTCGCCCTCGTGCTTGAACACCTCGGCGACGTAATAGGTCGCGCCGTAGCCGGTGGCCTCGGGGCGGATAAGGCTCCCGCCGTAGGAAAGGCCTTTGCCGGTCAAAACGCCGTTTTCAAACGCGCCGCGCAGGCGGCGGTACTGGCCGTAAAGATAGCCGATCTCGCGCGCGCCCACGCCGATATCGCCGGCCGGAACATCCACGTCCGGGCCGATGTGGCGGAACAGCTCGCTCATGAAGGCCTGGCAGAAGCGCATGATCTCGTTGTCGCTCTTGCCGCGCGGGTCGAAGTCCGAACCGCCCTTGCCGCCGCCGATGGGCAGGCTCGTGAGGGAGTTTTTAAACGTCTGCTCGAACGCGAGGAATTTCATGATGCCGAGATATACGGAAGGGTGGAACCTTAGGCCGCCCTTGTACGGGCCGATCGCGCCGTTGAACTGCACGCGGTATCCGCGGTTGACCTGCACGCGGCCCGCGTCGTCCATCCAGGTTACGCGGAACTCGATCACGCGCTCGGGCTCCACCATGCGCTCGAGCAGCGCCTGCTTTTCGTATTCAGGATGCTTTTCGACGACGACCTCCAGGGATTTAAAGACCTCTTCCACGGTCTGTATAAACTCCGGCTCGTTGGCGTCGCGTTTTTTTACGCTGTCCAATACCTTTTGCATATACGCGTTCATACCATGATTCCTCCGAAAAAAATTTCATATATCGGAAAGGGGCGATCCCTTTCAAAATGCAATCCTTGATTCATGACCTCTAGGAACATCATAGTATTCCAAAGATGATATGTCAATAAAAATATCGAATATATTCTACGGGTATACTTTTCCTGATCCGGTTTAATATTGATGAAAAATCGCCGGATTTAGGCATTTTTCGGCAATCGTGCCCCGGGGCGAATGCCCGTTTTTTCCGCCCGGCTGTTTGAACCATAGGATTCCGACAAGCATAACCGTGCAGGAATTCCTTCATAATTCTGAGCTTCCCTTCTATTTTTCCCTCCTTTGCGCGCACTATTCCGGCGGCGATGCAGAGAGGCTGCGATCGAATTTCATGGCGGCGTATTTTTGTCGTTTTTTTCCGCAATGGGGAAATTTTTTTGGCGCGCGATTGTTTCATGTGAAACAATCCTCTATAATGAATAAATAGCAACAACAACAGGTTGCCCCAGGGGCCGCCTCTGCGCGTGCCTTTTGCGGACAAGTCCCTGTTTCCCGGTTTCCGGCCGCACCTACAGCGGGCGTTTCGCCCTATCATCCCCTTGGAGGACACAATGGCTAAAGTAATCGCGATTGCCAATCAGAAGGGCGGCGTCGGCAAGACGACGACGGCCGTGAACCTTTCCTCGTGCGTTGCCCAGGCGGGAAAGCGCGTGCTTTTGATCGACATCGACCCGCAGGGCAACTCCTCGAGCGGCCTTGGGATCGATAAGGACCGCGCCGCGCTTTCGGTGTACGACGTCATCATCAACGAGGCGGACATAAGCGCCGCCCTCCTCCCCACCCCGGTCGACGGGCTGAAGATCCTGTGTTCGAAGATGGCGCTCGCGGGCGCGGAGGTCGAGCTCGTGAGCGTGATGGCGCGCGAGCATGTCCTGAAGAACGCGATCGCGCAGATCCGCAATTCCTTCGATTATATCTTTATCGACTGTCCGCCCTCGCTGGGGCTGTTGACGCTCAACGCGCTCACGGCTGCGGATACGCTGCTGGTGCCGATCCAATGCGAGTATTACGCGCTCGAGGGGCTTTCGCAGCTGATGAACACCGTCCGCCGCGTGCAGAAGCACCTCAATCCGACGCTCGAGGTCGAGGGAGTGGTGCTCACGATGTTTGACGCGCGCACGAACCTTTCCTCCCAGGTGGTGACGGAGGTGAAGAAGTTCTTCAAGAACCGCGTTTACCGCACGATCATACCGCGCTCGGTGCGCCTCGGCGAGGCGCCGAGCTTCGGCCTCCCCATCACGCTGTACGACGCGAAGTCCAGCGGCGCGCAGGCATACATCGCGCTCTCGGAGGAGCTTTTGAAGAACGGGTTCAGGGAGGAAGCATGAGCAAAGCAGTGAAAAAGGGCCTTGGGCGCGGGCTTGACGCGCTGCTTGGGGAGTTTTCCGCACAGCCCGAGCGCGATTTGCAGAAGCTTCCCGTCAACCAGATCGATCCGAACCGCGAGCAGCCGCGCAAACAATTCGATGAGGAAAAGCTGGCGGAGCTCGCCGATTCGCTGCGCCGCCACGGCATGATGCAGCCTATCATCGTGAGAAAGACCGGCGAAAGGTATGCGATCGTCGCGGGCGAGCGCCGCTACCGTGCGGCGCGCAAGGCGGGCTTGTCCGAGGTTCCCGTGATCGTGCGCGAGGTCGAGGATGCCGAGATTATGGAGATCGCCCTGATCGAAAACCTTCAGCGCGAGGATCTGAACCCGGTCGAGGAAGCGGCAGCGATCCGTTTTTTGATGCAACAGCACGACCTGACCCAAGAAGAAGTGGCCGAGCGCATCAGCAAAAGCCGCCCCGCCATCGCGAACGCGTTGAGGCTTTTGGGGCTGCCCGAGCCGGTGCAGAAATTCCTGCGCGAGGGCAAGCTTTCCGCGGGTCACGCGCGTGCGCTCGCCGCGCTCAAGGACGAGACGGCGCTGCTTCGCATCGCGAAGGAAACGATAGAGCGCGGGTATTCGGTAAGGCATGTCGAGGAACTTGTAAAAGCCGCCCTTAGCGAAAAGAAGCCCGCGCCCCGCCGCGAAAAACGCGTGCTGCCGGAGCTGTTTGCAGCGCAGGAGACGCTTCGGGAGCGCCTCAAGACGCGCGTTCGCATCGACGGGAACGAGAAGAAGGGCCGCATCGTGATAGAATACTATTCAAGCGGCGATCTCGAGCGGATCTACGATCTTATCGGCAGCGAGCGGTGATTCCGTCCTAAATGCGCGAGCTCGTGTTCAGCAAAGCACACGCTTGCCGAGGCAGCGCGATTTTGCTAAAATGCGGAGCTTCGCCGCAACCAGGCGCAATTTCCTATCTATATGGGACCTTCTTCTGTCGTGCCGCGCTTTGACGGGGCGCTGTAAAACCGCACAAGGCGGCGCAAAACCTCCGTTATTCTGGGACATGTTCCAGAAGATGCCATGCCATAATCCGTTCAAATATTGTTTAAGGTTTATACACATTAACAGGGATTGGAAGTTGGAACTTGAAACGGGCAGCAGTATAGGGCTGTCCGTTTTTTGTTGCTTCCAGGGGTTTCCAGGGACCGCCTTTTTGCCATGGTCATTCTGGCAGACATGCCAGGTATTGCATTTTGCACCGGCGGACAAACGTGTTACTGTACACAAAAAGGGAGGTGCCTTAATGAAGAAACGTATTATTTCACTGGTGTTGGCAATCGCGCTGATGCTCTTCGGTACGGTTGCGGTCGCGTCCGCCCAGACGACGACAGCTTGCGGGAGCGACTTTTTGAACCGCTTCCTCTCGAATTGCTCCAACTCCGCTACGGCGGCATCGTGTTCGGAGCTCATGAGCCGGTTTGTTAACAGCAACGGCCAGCTTTGCAGCCAATCGGGTCTCAATGACGACCTCTCGGCGGCGCTCGTGAACTCGGCAAAATCCTCTTGCCCGAGCAGCGCGGTCAAAGCGGCGCTGGCCGCGACGGATGATTCGTCCTCCGATCAAAACAGCGCCGGCTCCGATCAGAGCACCGGCACTTGTTCGAACGGCAGCACCTGTAAGGACAACGTCTGCTCCAACGGCAGCACCTGCAAGGACGGCGTCTGCTCCGACGGCAGCACCTGCACCAACGGCGCAAACGGCTCGACCGGCACTTGCTCCAACGGCAGCACCTGCAAGGACGGCGTCTGCTCCGACGGCAGCACCTGCACCAACGGCGCAAACGACGCGACCGGCACTTGCTCCAACGGCAGCACCTGCAAGGACAACGTCTGCTCCAACGGCAGCACCAGCACGAGCGGCGGCAGCACCAACGGCAGCACCTGCACCAACGGCAGCAGCTCCTGCCCCACGAACGTAGCGGGCAACACATCCTGCCCCAGCGGCAGCAACCTGTACGACATCGTATGCAACCTGCTCAAGGGCTGCGGCCTGAGCGTTTCCGCGGGCAACACCTGCAAGAACAACACAGGCGCCAACGCGAATCCCAACTCGGGTTCCAGCGCTCAGACGCCCGCGCCGACCACCGCTCCCACTCAGGGCTCGTCCACGAATGCGGACAACCTCTCCTATGAGGAGCAGGTGCTTAAGCTGGTCAACGAGCAGCGCGCTTCCAACGGGCTTTCCGCCCTGACGCTCAACGCGAGCATCTCGAACCTCGCGCGCGCCAAATCGCAGGATATGCACGACAAAAACTACTTCTCGCACACCAGCCCGACCTACGGCTCCGCGTTCGATATGCTCAAAGCCGCGAACATCTCCTACCGCACGGCGGGCGAGAACATCGCGATGGGCTATGCGACGCCCCAGGCCGTGGTGAACGCGTGGATGAATTCCCCCGGACATCGCGCCAACATCCTCAACAGCGGCTATACGCAGCTTGGCGTAGGCTATGTGGCGGACGGCAGCTACTGGACGCAGATCTTCGTCGGATAACATCGAACCCGTTTCACAGCGCAAGGACCCGTAAACCGAGCGCGCCGGACGTCTTTATCCGGCGCGCTCGGCATTTTTTTTGGCTTGCCGGCCCGATGGAAGCCCGCGATTTTCGTTGAATTTCAGCGGGCGCGGCGTTAAAATCAAGGTGACATCCGATGCGGCGGAGAACGATAATGCCTGCCCGATTAAGATGAGGTTTAAGAGGATGAAGAATTGGAAGAGGAGCATTTATTTGCGGCTTGCCCTGATTCTGTTTGCGGCCAGAGCTGTAGTTCCTCGTATCTTTAGCTGGAATTTTCCGGAGTTCATCGACGGCGCAATGGTCGGCGCATTGTTTTGCCTGCTGTTGATGCATTTTATACTGACGCGATACGGCATGGGAGCGTTTGAAAAGATCAGGGCATTCAAAAAACGGTTCGTCGGTCTTAGATAAAAAGCTGTCCGGAAATGCCTGCAACGCTTTTTGCAAAGCCCGACGGCAAAACGAGAGGAACTCTATCGCCGGGCATTCTTTTGATGCCGCAGATGGATTCCGATATGACCGATCCCCAGAACGATGACAGACAGGACCAGCCAAATCACCTTTCCATAAATCCCAAGCAAAAGGAAAGCGGCGACCGGCAGCGTTGCGCCCGCCGCGGGTATGCCCAAAAAGCCGCTGTAAAAGGCCTTTATCGTCCTATCGCTTCTAAAGTAGCGGACCCACCAGCATTCGTACAATATCATGAGAGCGCACGCCGCGATCAGCCACAGTGTCCAAAGCGACCAGGGCTTGAGGTTGAAGTCGGAAAAGATCAGCGCGGTGCAGGGCACCAGGGCTTGTCCCGCGCGCTCAAACAAAAGAAGGACTCTGCTTTCGCCTTTGAAATCATAGCCTTCGGGCCGGTTTTTTATCCAAAGCAGATTTGGAACGGTCAGCATCAGCAGAAAGAGCAGACCGATATAGGAAAAGCCAAGATGACCCATCGTCCCCTCCATTCGCTTCCCGTCAGGCGTTTACGGATTGGGCGCGCTTCGGGCAAAAGGCCCGGCGCCGCCGCGCGGCGGATCGCCCGCCTCCTGCCCCTATACGCCGGGGATCAGGCTCAGCAGGAAGTTCGAATGGTAGAAGAACGGCGCGAAGAATGAACTGTCGAGCTGTTCCCGGATGAAATCAAACGGCAGTATCGTGAGCGCGATGGGCGTGAGCATCATCAGAAGGAACAGCGCAAGCACGCCCCGCAGCGCGCCGAAGCCCGCGCCGATCAGCGAATCGCTGTGCCGGAGCGCCGGGAACACGCCCGCGTGATCCGCGCTGTTGATGATGAGCCCGAGGATCAGCCGAACGGCGGCGAAGATCAATAAAAACGCGATGATGTTGATGAACACGCACACGATCGTCTGGTTGAAGTAGTCCCCAAGCGTCGTTATGCCGAGGTCGGAGAACGCCTCGGTGGAGACGTTGACCTTGACCTGCTCGCCCATCGGGTGCGGGAGCGTCGATTTTGCGATCAAATCCCCGAGCTGGTCGAGGTTGATCTGTGAGACCGGCGTTTTTGTAAGCTCCACATTGCCGATGTATTCCGAGCCCTCGGTATAGTAGAGCATCGTGTTATAGATCGACTCGTTGCCCTTGATCAGCGTGCCGACCGCGTTGAAGAACAGCATACCGGCTCCCCAGGAGAGGATATACGCGCCGATGCTCAGCACCGAATGGAAAAACCCGCGGTAATAGCCATAGAGCACATACAGCATCAGTACCAGTATCACGATCAGATCGAGCAGATTCATTGCGCGCCTTTCCCGGCCTTAACCGACCGAAATGATGGAAAGCTGACCGCCCGACTCGATCAGGAGCTTTGACGCGTCGAGCTTATACGCTTTCTGCGCCACGCCTTCAAGCTCGATGGTCTTCAAGGGCGTCGCATCGCTTTTATAGAGGCAAATCTTATCCGGTGTGACGGCGGCCACGTTGCCGCCGCAGAGGAACGCGCCGAGCGTATCTGCGGGGAGCGTAAAATCGCGCGCCGTCTGCGCGGCGGCATCGCCCTCGCTGACGGTGTAGAGCCGTACGAGCGAAAGATCCGCTTCTCCGCGGGGCTTAAACAGGAACGAAGGGGCCGACGCCACGCTGTAATCGAGCAGGGTATAGCCGTAGATCAAAAGGCGGTATGCCTCCGTGTTGCCGGTGCGGCTAAACCGGATCAGATGGTTGGTGCCCACGACGAACGTGCTCGACTGGGTCATCACGACGTCCGAAACCAGCTGGTTCTGTATCGGCAGCACGCCGGTGGTCGTCATGCGGTCGATGTCGTAGGTCTTGATCGTGGAGCATGGGATTTCGCCGCAGGCGTCCATTTCCAGCGTCCAGAGCGTATCCCCCGCCGAGCCGAAAAAACCGAAGCTGACCAGGTATTGATCCGCGAACGTCAGCTCGTCGAGCAGCTTGCCGGTATTATCGTACACCAGAAGCGAAGCCTTGCCTGCGGCGTCGTTTACCAGCGCCGCCGCGTGGGAAACCCCGCAGCGTACCTGCTCGATCGCGCCGGAAAACTCGACCGGCGTCGTCGCGCTCACGATCTGCATCGCGGCGGCGCTGTACACCGCGGCGATGTTCGTGCCGCCCGCGAGCCGGATGTCCTGCTGGGCAACGGAGAGAGAATAGTCCTTCCCCTCATCCGAGAGGTCCTTATAGTTTACCGTGCCGCCCTGGAGGTACAAAAAGCCCGCTCCGGTATAAACATACGGTTCCTGCGCGGTAAACGGCAGCGCGTCGAGCTCCGCCCGCGCGCCCGCATTCCCGAAGAGCTTGAGCGCGCCGAATACGACCCCCGCGATTGCCGCGAGCGTCAATCCAATGAATACAGCGAATCTGAAGACGTTGATTTTCCGTTTCGCCCTGGATCGGCGCATTTCTCCTCCAAACAGCCCTGGATTTCTGGGCAAAATAGCGCGCGATGCGTAAAGACATTGTATCAGAAAAAAACCTTGTCCGCAAACCGGCAGGGATTGCCCAATAAATATTCACAGGATTGACATGATTGATACCCCTGCGGCCCCCCATGCGGGGCGATCCGCTTAAGGGAAGGGGGGTTGAACCGCAGGGGTTCGACTCCCCTTACCTTAAGGGCGGCCTTTGCGGCGATGCCGTGCAGTCGCTTCCGTGCGCTTTGGTTCCGGCCGGACTCAAAGCGGGCGTTCCGTAAGAATAAACAAAAATAAGTATTGAAGCCGGGCGCGCGCCGATGCCGGTTCTTTTACAATTGGATCGACAACAGATCTTCGCTTCGATCGCTGATATATTTATACGCGTCGTAAACGCCCTGATTGTAGAACTCCGGCGCCAGCTCTTCGACGATGAAGTTCAATATCAGGGTTGCGGCCAAATCGCCCAATTCCTCCTCCCTTTCATGTAAAAAATAGTTTTTGATCGCCGAGATCATGGCTTCCTTCTTTTCCTTTGTCAGCCGGAGCCTCTCCTCATTTTTCATCCGTTTCCTCCTTCCGGCGCAACGACGTTGAGCGCGCCGGGCAGCACGGAAAACTCGACCGGCGTTTTGCCCAAAAGCTCCCCGTCCAGCTCGACTTCGCTCTGAACATCGCTCCTTACATAGAGCCGTTTGGCCTTAAAATACCTGATATGCGGCGAATCGAGGTGTTTACCCTTGATAAACCGGGGCAGCAGCAGAAGGAAGGGAATCAGCCCTTAAACTTCCTGTGGCGCAAGCACTCTGAGCGCTCCCGGCAGTATGCGGAACGTCACGGGGGTACGCTCTAAAAGCTCGCCGTCGAGCTCGACGATGCACTCCTTGTCCGCCTCGACCGTGATGACGCTCCCCTCGTAGATATGCACGGGCTTTTTGGTGGTATGCCTGCCCTTGATAAAGCTGGGCAAAAGATGTAGAAACGTGAATAAGGAGACCTTGTCCACCGCGCAGACGCAGAACTTCCCGTCGCCGATATTCGCCTCCGGCGCGACGAGCATCCCGCCGCCGAAGCGCTGTCCGTTGGCGACGCAGAAGAGTATGGTGTTCATAATGCGCCCTTCGCCGTCGATGGTAAACTTGATCTTGAATGCGTTAAGATGAATGAGCGCGCCGAGGATGCCCAAAAAGTACGGGAGCATACCGTTGAGCCGCTTTTTATAGAACTCGGTCTTGTAGAGCACTTGCACGTCAAAGCCGAGCCCGGAGACGTTGAAGAACGGCGTCCGGTTGGCTAAGCCCGCGTCGATCGGGCGCACATGGCCTTCGAGGAGAATCCGCGCCGCACGCTCGATATCGTCCGGGATGCCGAGCGCGGTGCAAAGGTCGTTGCCGCTGCCGCCGGGGATCAACCCGAGCACGGCTTCGGTATGCAAAAGCTCGCCCGCGGCCTCGCGCATCGAGCCGTCGCCGCCGATGCAGACGATCTTGCGTTCGCCCGCGGCGACCGCCGCGCGCGCGAGTTCCTGTATATGCCCCGGCGCAGCGCTGTATACGACCTGGTACGGGATGTTTTCCCGCTCAAAAACAGCCTTCAGCGCGAGGAAACTGCGCTTCCCCTTGCCGCTGCCGGCCACGGGATTGACGATGCAATAGAACCGCTCCATCGACGCTCCGATCCGCATGTAAATTTTTTAAGAACGATACAATAGTATAACAAATCCGGCCGTTTGTACAGTGCGCCCGGGATTGCAAAAGCATAAAAATAAAAGTATAATGGGCGCACGCAGGAATCGTCAACGGATGAAAGCGAGGGGATGAAATCATGCGTTTTACCAAGGCCCATGGGTTGGGGAACGATTTTATTCTGATCGACGCGCGCTTTTGCATGCCGAGGGACCTGGGCGCGCTCGCGCGGCGCATGTGCGATTGCAAGACGGGCGTCGGCGCGGACGGGCTGCTGCTGATCGTGCCGTCGGAAAAGGCCGATATCGGGATGCGCATCATCAATTCCGACGGAAGCAGCGCCGAGATGTGCGGCAACGGCATCCGCTGCTTCGCAAAATACTGTTACGAGCGCGGAATCGTCACCTCCGGCTCGTTTACGGTGGAGACGCTCGCGGGCGTGATGCGCCCGGAGCTTTTGCTCGCGGACGGGGCGGTCGCCGGGGTCTGCGTGGATATGGGAAAGCCTTCGTTCGCGCGCGACAGCATCCCGATGCTCGGCGAGGGCGAATGCATCGACGCGCCCCTCGAGGTGGACGGCAAAACCTTAGAGGTGAGCGCGCTTTTGATGGGCGTGCCGCACACCGTGCTTTTTGTTGAGAACGCGGCGGATCCCGCTTGGATGCTCCTTGGCGCGAAGATCGAGCCGCACCCCGCTTTCCCGCGCCACACAAACGTGAATTTCGCCGAGCTTGTCGGGCCGAACGCGCTGCGCGTGCGCACCTACGAGCGCGGCTGCGGGCCTACGCTCGCCTGCGGCACGGGCGCCTGCGCCGTGGCCGTGGCGGCGGCGAAGAGCGGCAGAACGGACCGCAGTGTTGCGGTCGAGCTCGCCTTGGGCAAGCTCCACATCCTCTGGGAGGACGACGGTTCGGTCAAAATGACCGGCCCCGCCGAGCTGGTGTTCGACGGCGAATATTTCGACGCGTAGAGCATGAACGCAAATCGGTACGGCAGCTGAAGAAGGAACAAAGGGCGGGAATGTTTCACGTGGAACATTCCCGCCCTGTTTTGCATCTGGGCTCCTTTCCTGCAGAAAGTCGGCCGAGTTGCGGAATGCGTCATTCCGATCGCTCCCTTTCCCCGGCGAAATCCAATCGACAGAACCCTCCGCCCCGTAAGCGCATATCCTGTACAGAGAAGGGGTGGGTTGTATGCCGAGAATACATTTTTTATGCAGGCTGTTTCCGCACTTGCCGTTCTGTCCACGGCGGCCCCGGCCTAGACCGCCGAGGCCTCCCGGTCCTCCGAGACCACCCGGCCCCCCGAGGCCGCCCGGTCCCCCGAGGCCGCCCGGACCTCCCGGTCCGCCGAGGTATTGACGCCGTATATCGACCCTGCCGTCAAAGAAGGGATGTTTCACGTGAAACATCCCTTCGCCCATCCTGATTTGGTTTTTTGCCGTTCGCTAGTCCTTGCTCTTGAGCCGCAGTTCCTTGTTCAAAATACGCTTTCTCATGCGGATGCTCTTGGGCGTGACCTCGACGAGCTCGTCGTCCGCGATGAACTCGATGCACTGCTCGAGGCTCAGTATAGTGGGCGGGGTCAGGCGCAGCGCCTCGTCGCTGCCGGAGGCGCGCATGTTGGTCACGTGCTTTTTCTTGCAGACATTGACTACGATGTCCTCCGCGCGCGAGCATTCGCCGCAGATCTGCCCTGCGTAGACCGGTACGCCCGGCCCGAGGAAGAGCCTCCCCCGCTCCTGCGAGTTGAAGAGGCCGTAGCTCGTGGTGTCTCCGTCCTCGTGGACGATCAGGCTCCCGCGCGTGCGCTCCTCGATATCCCCGCGGTAGGGCTCGTAGCCGTGGAACAGGTGGTTCATCACGCCGTTGCCGCGCGTGTCGGTCAGAAGTTCGGAGCGGTAGCCCATCAGCGAGCGGGCCGGGATCAGGAATATGAGCCGGGTGCTCCCCTCGCTCAGGTTGATCATATCCTTGAGCTCGGCCTTGCGCGCGCCGAGCTTTTCCATGACAGCGCCGACGTATTCGCCGGGTACGTCGACGATCAGCTCCTCGATCGGCTCGAGCGTGCGGCCCTTCTCGTCGGTGCGCAGTATCACGCGCGGGCGGCTGACCGCAAACTCATAATCCTGGCGGCGCATGGTCTCGATCAGGATCGAAAGGTGTAGCTCGCCGCGGCCGCTCACGCGGAACGCGTCGGTCGATTCGGTCTCCTCCACGCGCATGCTCACGTTGGTGAGCACCTCGCGGAACAGCCGCTCGCGCAGGTTGCGCGAGGTGACGTATTTGCCCTCCCGCCCGGCGAACGGGCTGTCGTTGACGAGGAACAGCATGTTTACGGTCGGCTCGTCGATCTTGATGAACGGCAGCGGCTCGACGTGCTCGGGATCGCACGCGGTCTCGCCGATGTTGAGGCCCTCGACGCCCGCGACCGCGACGATATCGCCCGCGCCCGCCTCCTCGACCTCGACGCGCTTGAGCCCCTCGAAGCGGTATACCCGCGAAAGGCGCGCCTGCCGCTCCTTTCCCTGCTCGCTGCAGAGCACCACCGGGCGGTTGCGCGATACGGTGCCGCGCTCGACCCTGCCGATGCCGATGCGGCCGACGTAATCGTTGTAATCGATCGTCGAAAAGAGGATCTGCAGCGGGCCGTCGGGATCGCCGGAAGGCGCCGGGATCGAGTTGATGATGGTCTCGAACAGCGGCTGCATGGTGGTGTCGAGCTTGTCCGGCGCGAGCCCGGCATAGCCGTCGCGCGCGGAGGCGTAAACGATCGGGAAATCGAGCTGCTCGGCGTCCGCGCCAAGATCCATGAAAAGCTCGAGCGTCTCGTCCACGACCTCGCCCGGCCGGGCGACGGGGCGATCGACCTTGTTGATCACGACGATCGGCTTTTTGTTGAGCTCCAGGGCTTTCCTGAGCACGAACCGCGTCTGGGGCATGCAGCCCTCGTAAGCGTCGACGAGCAGCAGCACGCCGTCGACCATCATCAATATGCGCTCGACCTCGCCGCCGAAATCCGCGTGGCCGGGGGTGTCCACGATGTTGATGCGGTAGCCGTTGTAGTTGACGGCCGTATTTTTGGATAGGATCGTGATCCCGCGCTCGCGCTCGAGATCGTTGGAGTCCATCACGCGCTCCTGAACTTGCTCGTTGGCGCGGAAGACGCCGCTCTGGCGAAGGAGTTGGTCGACCAGCGTGGTCTTGCCGTGGTCGACGTGCGCGATGATCGCGATATTCCTGATTTTTTCGATATCCTGCATGGGGTCCTTTCCTTCGGGTCAGAGTTTGTTGCTTTGAGGCGTACGGATTGATCTATTTGCCTTCAACCTGAATATTATACGCGCATTATGGCGGCAGCACAAGCGTCCCGCGCGGCTGGAAAGAAAAAAATATGCATATTGGCTCGGAACGCGCCCCGCCCGGAAGCGAACAAATGTTTGCCCGGAGCCGGTTGACAATTCAAAATCCAGGCGGTACAATGACAGAAAAAATATGTCCCACCGCTGGGGGTGCGGCGCCGGGCTTCGGCGCAGCTGAGACCGCGATTTCGCGGACCCTTTGAACCTGTGTAGATAATCCTAACGTAGGGAAGCGGCAAATATGCAGTTGGGTAATCATTCGCGTATTTGGCCGTATCCGTTCAAGGATACGGCTTTACTTTTTCTGCAAAGCGGCGGTGAGGCGAAAAGGAGAAACGTATGGAATTTTCGCTGTTGGAAGAGCTTAGAGAGCTCGCGTTCTCGCAATGGGCGCTCCTCGGGGTCGCCCTCGCACTGGTCGCCGCCCTGTGGATCGCTCTCGCCCGGATGCGCCGCGCGAAGGATCAGCAGGAGCCCGCCCCGATGCAGGTGAAGGATTCTACCCGCGCGCTCGTTTACGGCGCGCTGTGCGTGGCGCTTTCGTTCCTGCTCTCGTACCTCAAGCTTTTTTCGATGCCGCAGGGCGGCTCGATCACGGTCGCGAGCATGCTGCCGCTCGCGCTGTACGCCTGCTGGTTCGGCCTCAAATACGGGCTGATCGCGGGCGTCGCCGTCGGTATCCTCCAGTGCATTCAGCAGCCGTACGTCGTGCACTGGGCGCAGTTTTTCCTCGACTATATCCTCGCGTTCGCCTGCTTCGGATTGGCCGGATTGTTCCCGCGGAGCCTGCCGCTGGGGCTGATCGTCGGCGGCGTCGGCAGGATCGTCTGCTCGACGCTCTCCGGAGTGATCTTCTTCGCCGAGTATGCGCCCGCCGGTACGAACGTTTGGCTGTACTCGATCGGCTACAACGCGGGCTCGCTGGGCCCGGACGTGATCATCTGCATCGTGATCGCTCTCTTGCCGCCGATGGTGCGCGCATTCGAGCGCGCCCGCCCGCGGTAAGGCGGGCAATCGATCCCGCTTGTTGCCGCGCGGATTTGGCATTACAATGTGCCGAGGTCGGGCTTATAAGGGGGGCGCTTTCCTCTCCCCCTTTCATGCGGATGTTTCACGTGAAACAATTCGCATCTCGTGTGCGCAAGCTGCGCAGCGCGTTCCAACTCCGCATGACCGTCCTTCGCCTGCGCGCGACGCGCCATCCCGCCGCAGCGCAATGGATTTCACCCTTCCATGCGCGCGGGCGGAGGATGTTCGGCGGTAAGCCTGCCAAAATCCGGCGATATTGGGCTTGAATCATACAAAAGAGCTGATAGACGGGCAATTTTCTGGTACAATAATGGGGCGGAAAGCGATTTTCGCTCCATTTTTTCTAAGGACGGAGAATCCCGTGCAGGATACCATACTGGCCCTTTCCACGCCGGTGGGCGGCGCGCTCGCGGTCGTTCGCCTGAGCGGGCCGAAAACGAAAGAAATACTCGGGCGCGTTTTTTCGGGAAGCGCCGAGCACCGCGCCGTAAACTACGGCAAGCTCTCCGACGAGGACGGCATGATCGACCGCGTGACCTGCGTCTACTACGCCGCGCCGCAAAGCTACACGGGCGAGGATATGGCCGAGATCACGACGCACGGCGGGCAGGCGGTCGTCCGGCGCGCGATGGCGGCGCTCCTTGCGGCGGGCGCGCGCATGGCGGGCCCCGGCGAGCTTACGCGAAGGGCGTTTATCAACGGCAAGCTCGACCTGACGCAGGCCGAGGCCGTGATGGATTTGATCGACGCTTCGGCGGAGCGCGGGGCGCGCGCCGCGGCGGAGCAGCTCGAGGGAAGCGTCAGCCGCAGCGTGAACGCGGTCGCCGATGCGCTTCTGGACGCGCTCTCCGGCATCAACGCCGCGATCGACTATCCAGACGAATTGGAGGAGGACGTCACAAGCGCACTGCCCGCGACGCTCTCCCGTGCGAAAAGCGAGCTGCGGGAGATGATCGAGGGCGGCCTGCGCGGCCGCGTCGTGCGCGAGGGCGCGCGGCTTGTGCTGCTTGGCCGCACCAATGCGGGGAAATCGTCTTTGATGAACGCGCTTCTTGGGCGCGAACGCGCGATCGTCACGCAGTACGAGGGCACGACGCGGGACGTGCTCTATGAAGAGACCGAATTCTCCGGCCTGCCTGTGGTGCTTACGGATACCGCCGGGCTTCGCGAGACGCTCGACCCCGTGGAGGGCATCGGCGTATCGCTTGCGCGGGACGCGGCAAAGCGCGCGGATCTATTGCTTTTGACCTTCGACTGCTCACGCGCTCTGGACGAGCAGGACGCGAAGCTTTTGGAGGAAACAAAACATCTCCCCCGCGTCGCGCTGCTTTCAAAGAGCGATCTGCCGCCGGTCTTGAGCGCGGAGGAGCTTTTTGCGCGCACCGGGCTCGAGGTTTTCGTGGTCAGCGCCGCGACCGGCGACGGAGTAAACGAGCTTAAGCGCGCCGTGGCGGAGCGCCTGCTGCCGGAGGAGGAGCAGCCGCTCGTGACCAACGCGCGGCATATTGAGGCGCTGCTCGACGCGAAGAACGCGCTCGAGGGAGCGCTTGTGGCGCAGGATCTCGACTGTATGGCGACGGATATCCGCGCCGCGCTGATCGCGCTCAACTCGATCACCGGCCACGAGGTGGACGAAGCGGTACTTGAGAGGATCTTCTCGCGCTTCTGCGTGGGAAAATGACGCCCTAAATCCGTGTTTCGCCTTAAGGTAAAGGGAATCGAACCGCATAGGTTCGACTCCCTTTACCTTAAAACGAACCGCATGATATAGAAAGCGGGACGGCACGCCGTCCCGCTTTATTGCGCATATTGTATCCGAAAGGGAAACCCCCTCCTGCCCTTGCCGCCCTCCCATCATATCAACGCTTCCTCGTCGATCAATTCCACGGCGGCGTACTCGCCGTAAAAGCATTTCCCGCGCAGCACCGCTTCGATCGGGGCGGTAAATCGCTCGCCCATGCGCGCCGCTCGCCCCGCGATCAGGATGCGCTCGGGATCGTAAAGATGGATCAGGCTCATCAGCGCCAAAGCGACCGTGCGCGCGTAACCGTCGAAAATCCTTAACGCGTCGGGATCACAGATCGCCGCGCAATCGTAGACGAGGCCCGCCGTGGCGTTTGAAAGCTCGCCGTCCGCGCGCGAAAACAGCAGGCTGGCCCTCGGAAGCTCCAACAGCTCCTTCCGCAGGGCGCGCTCCAAAGCGAAATCGCCGCAGAGCCACGCGATCGTCCCGCGCTCGCCGAGCGCATAATCGAGCGTCAGCCGTTCAAGCCGCACGCTGTGGTCTTTGCCGCGATAGATTTCGCCGTCGATGAGCATACTCGCGCTCGCCAAGCCGTCCAGATGCAAAAGGGCGGCGCTTTTTACGCCCGCGAGCCTTCCCTCGGACAAAATCCGCCCGAGCAGCTCTTCCGCCTTGCTTTTTTTCGCGCCTTGCTCCATGTCCAGCCCTCCGTACCGTGCTGCTTAGAAATCGGACCGTTGTTCGGCGGCTTCGCCGACGTACGCTCTCAGGAAAATGAAACGTGGAGCGCTCTTTCTCCAAAGGACGAATGCTCTACGATGCGGGTTTTCCATATCGAAGGGTATCGTTTTCCTTTATCGAAAGAGTACGGGTTCTGCCGAGGCGCGCTGCGTTGTGCGGCCTGTGCGCGCTTTTCAACAGTATACCATATTTTGCGCCGTGCCGATCCTGCGCGCAGGGGCTTGCCGCAAAAATCATCGCAAGCGGATTGACGCTGCCCGCGCTCCAAACGCGCGAAGGCCCTGCGGGTTCCAATGCGTCGCATTCGCGTCAAACCGCGTCCTTCGCCGGATTGAAACCGTTAAAAGATATCCATATTACGGGAACAAATTGAAAGAACCGAACACTTGCCGGCTAAGTGACATAGTATATACCCAGAATTATATAGGGGTGTTGTTTAATGGTGGAGATCAGCCTGTGCATGATCGTTAAAAACGAGGAAGATGTGATAGGCCGTTGCCTGGATTCCGTAGCGGATCTGGTGGATGAAATAATCGTGGTGGATACCGGTTCGAGCGATAGAACCGTAGAGATAGCAAAACAATATACCGGGAAAATATTCTTTTTCCCTTGGGTCGATGATTTTTCAGCGGCGAGAAACTTCTCGTTTTCAAAGGCGACCAAAGAGTATATCTTTTGGCTGGATGCGGACGACGTGCTGCTTGAAAAGGATCGCACGGCGTTTCGCGCGCTGAAAGAATCGCTTACCCCGGATATTTCAATGGTCATGATGCGGTACGATATCGCCTTCGACGCTGCCGGTAAGCCGACGTTCTATTATTATCGGGAGCGGCTGCTGCGCAGGGATATGGACTACCGCTGGGTCGGCCCTATCCATGAAGTGATTACGCCCTCCGGAAAAATCCGGCATGAAGAAATCGCCGTGACCCATCGGAAAATCAAAGCGCACGACCCGGATAGAAACATCAGGATTTTCGAAAATATGATCGCAAAAGGGCAGGCGCTGGATAAGCGGCAGGCCTTTTATTACGTGCGCGAGCTTCGCGACCATCAACGCTATGCGGATGCGGTGCCGCTGCTATACGGCATCATCGAAGATGAACTGACCTGGATCGAGAACAGGATCGACGCCTGCCGGGTTTTGGCGGACTGCCTGTCCTGCCTGAATAAAGACACGGAGGCGCTGCAGGCTCTGATGCAGAGCTTCCGGTTTGACGCGCCGCGCGCGGAGGTTTGCTGTCAGATTGGGAAGTGGTTTATGAAGAAAGAAAATTATCGGGTCTCAGCATTCTGGTATGAGCAAGCAAGGGCGCAAATCCCCAATCTGAAGCGAGGAGGCTTCTGTGAACCGGATTGCTACGGCTATATCCCCTGCATCCAGCTCTGCGTTTGTTACGACCGCATGGGGATGCACGAAAAGGCGCGCGAATACAACAAAGAGGCCGCCCGATGGAAGCCGGACGACCCGGCCGTCCTCTTTAATGAACAATACTTCAGCAGGCTCCTTCCGGGATAAGAATATATACCTTCACTCCGGCCGATGATCTCCCTTGTAACCATTGAGGATAGGATACATATAGTATAACTGAGAAACTGTCACAAAGTGGCAGAGTTTCACATACAAAACTGAACCAAAGTTGAGAGGGAATACCACTATGACATATTATGGGAGACTATTTGGAACGACATCTATCGATGACAGAAATTGCAATATCGATACATACTGCGCCGAGTCTTGCCGTCCCGATCCCTGCTGCTCCGGCTCTTGCTGCCCTACTCCGCCGAGATGTCCTACGGGTCCTACGGGTCCTAAGGGCCCGACCGGTCCTACGGGGCCGACGGGTACGACGGGTACGACAGGTACGACAGGCGCGACAGGCGCTACCGGTGCTACCGGTGCAACGGGTCTGACAGGCGCTACGGGTGCAACGGGTCCGACTGGCCAAACCGGAGCTACGGGCGATCCAGGCGCAACCGGTGTAACAGGTCCGACGGGTCCGACGGGTGCGACAGGCGGTACCGGTGTAACGGGTCCTACCGGCCCGACGGGAGCTACCGGTGATACGGGTGCAGCCGGGGCGACAGGCGCTACCGGTGTAACGGGACCAACAGGCCCAACCGGAGCCACGGGTGACACTGGCGCGGCCGGAGCAACTGGTTCTACGGGGCCTACGGGTGCAACAGGCGTTACCGGTGTAACGGGACCGACCGGCCCGACGGGAGCTACCGGTGATACGGGTGCAGCCGGGGCGACCGGTGCGACAGGTCCGACAGGCCCGACGGGGGCCACGGGCGATACAGGCGCGGCCGGTGCGACAGGCGCTACCGGCGTAACGGGACCGACCGGCCCGACGGGAGCCACGGGCGATGCGGGTGCTGCCGGAGCGACCGGTGCAACGGGTCCGACAGGCCCGACGGGAGCCACCGGCGATGCAGGCGCTGCCGGAGCGACCGGTGCAACGGGTCCGACAGGCCCGACGGGAGCTACAGGCGATGCAGGCGCAGTCGGTGCAACCGGTCCTACGGGTGCGACAGGCCCGACGGGAGCTACAGGCGATGCAGGCGCAGTCGGTGCAACCGGTCCTACGGGTGCGACAGGCCCGACGGGAGCCACCGGCGATGCAGGCGCTGCCGGAGCGACAGGCCCGACCGGGACGGTTTTAATAAGAAAACAATAAAATCCTTGAAAAACAGGAGCGAAAACCGCAATATGAGACGGTTGTTTTACGCAGAACGCCGCCCAAGTGGATTGGGCGGTGCGCTGCTCCGCAGTTGCGCCGCCCCTCTTCCCCTTTCATAGGACAATCTGAAAACGGCATATAGATATAATCATGCCTGCATAGAGGGAAAATCCGTGATTATGATACCGATACGGCAATTAGACGCCATGCAAAGCGCCGACATCGGCACAGTAGATAAAAATACTCTTGTGGACATGAGGGGCTTCCAATTCGATAACAGCCTTTCCAAACGGGAACGCATAGAGCAAATCATTGAAAGGACGAAAAACCCCTACTGCTTCCGCTACGGCGATTTAGGCATTAAGGTAGAGTTTACCCAAGGAGGCCCAACGCTTGGCGACCTGCTCACGGACTTCTTTCTTCGCAAGAAAAGCGGCCTGAACCCTCTTTCTCCAAAGTAAGTGGCGGCGCATCGTTGCTCCAATGCCTAAATGGCGTCCTATAGGTGTAAGCAACAGAGAAGGAGGTCATATGGCAAGGCCGAAGGCCCGGCATGAAATCATGCCGGGAACGAGCAAAAGCAGAACCTGGCATGTAGGGTTTTACATCAGGCTATCCCGTGAGGACGCGCGGGGAAACGACGAATCCGAGAGCGTTCATAATCAGCGGCTTATCTTGACGGACTGGCTCCACAATCAATTCGACGATGACAAATACATATTGGTCGACGAATTTGTAGACGACGGCGTGAGCGGCACAACCGACGATGACCGCCCGGAATTCCAAAGGCTGCTCCGGTTTATCGAGGCGGGAAAGGTAAATTGTGTCGTCGTTAAAAATCTGGCCCGCAGCTTCAGGAACCATGCCGACCAGGGCTACTATCTGGAGGATTGGTTCGTTACCCGTCGGGTGCGGTTCGTTTCCCTGTACCAGCAGTCGATCGACACCTACAAAGACCCCCACGGCGCAACGAACATCGGCGTTCCCGTGCAGGGCGTTCTGAATGAGAGCCACGCGAAGGACACGTCCGAAAACGTGCGCAAGGTCTTTGACAAGAAGCGGGAAAAAGGCCTGCATATCGGCTCTTTCGCCGCCTACGGGTACAAAAAAGACCCGGAGAACAAAAACGCGCTGGTGATCGACGAGGAAGCCGCCGAGGCCGTGCGGGACATCTTCTCGTGGTTTCTGGACGGAATGAGCAAAAACGCCGTTGTGCGGACGCTGAATGAGCGCGGCGTGTTGTGCCCTTCCCTGTATAAGCGGAGCAAGGGCATGAAATACAAGAACCCCCACGCCGAAAACAAGCCGTTGTGGAACGCAAAGACCGTCACCGAAATGCTGAAAAACCGGCTGTATGTCGGGGACATGGTTCAGGGCCGCTACCGGGTACGGAGCTACAAAATCCACATTCAGGATGCTGTTCCCGAAGATGAATGGTTCATCGTCGAAAATACCCACGAGCCTATCATAGACCGGGAACGGTTTGCGCAGGTGCAGGAGCTGTTAAAACGCGACACGCGCACGGCTCCCGGGGAAAAGAACCTGTATCTGTTCAGCGGTTTTTTGCGGTGCGCCGATTGCGGCAAGGCCATGTGCAGAAGCGAGGTCAAAGGCACGGTATACTACTTTTGCCGCACGTATAAGGAGCAATCCAAAGCTGCCTGCACAAAGCATTCCATCAAGCACAGCATTCTGGAAGCGGCGGTTTTGTTCGTTCTTCAACAGCAGGTGCATCTATCAAGCGCCTGTACCGAGGTGCTTGCGCGCATCGACAAGGCCCCGCTGGGAAAGAGCCGGTCAAACAGGCTGGACGGCTTGATCGCCGCAAAGGAAAAGGAGCTTTTTAAAGTTGCGCGCTACAAGCAATCGCTTTATCAGGACTGGAAGGATGGAATCCTTACGCACAAGGACTACTGCCGGATGTACGGGGACTACGAGCGGCAGATCGAGGCCGCCGATGCCGCTATCGAAAACTTGAGGGCTGAACGAGCGGAGCTTGAAAAGGACACGGACATCGAAAATCCCTTTTTGACAGCTTACAGAAAGCACGAAAACATCGAAAAACTCACGAGGGACATTCTCATTGAGTTGGTTGATCATATCAAGGTTTTTGAAAACGGCAGCATCAGCGTTAAGCTGAAGCACAGCGACGAAATCCGCCGGGAATACATAGCGGCAAATTTAATACAAACGCCCCGGCCGGGTCTGCTCTATTAAGCCATGCTGCACGGAAAATCCGCAGCGGCGCTCCGTCCGCGCCCTGTTGCCCGGCTCGAAATTCACCTGTTTTCGATCTGAACTCCCGTAAAATCACGCAAAAACCTCACAACACTTTTGCCGCTCGAATAGTAATGATCGAGAGCTTTTTTATTTTCAGGCGCTCTCAAACGGAGGTTTACCATGAAGGTCGTTTTGCTGGCGGGGGGCTTCGGGTCCCGAATTGCCGCCGATTCCCATTTGAAACCCAAGCCGATGATTGAAATCGGCAGCCGCCCAATTTTGTGGCACATCATGAAGATCTACGCGACCCAGGGATTCAACGAGTTCGTCGTTTGCTGCGGCTATCGGGGCGAGGTCATCAAACGCTATTTTGCGGATTATTTTTTGTATCACAGCGATATAACCTTTGATTACAGGCACGGAGACGCCGTTACCGTCCACAATCACGCCGCGGAGCCTTGGCAGGTGACGGTAGTGGATACGGGCCTCAACACTATGACAGGGGGACGGATCAAGCGGATCCGGGACTACACGGGGGATGAGCCGTTCATGCTGACCTACGGGGACGGGGTGTCCAATGTGGACCTCAGAGAGCTTCTTGCGTTCCACCGGAGCCACGGTACGGATGCCACCATGACCGTGGTGCGCCCCGAGGGGCGCTTCGGCGTGGCCGATTTGGAGGGAGACATGGTGGTTTCCTTCCGGGAGAAATCGGGACTGGACACCGGATGGATCAATGGCGGTTTCATGGTACTCGAGCCGAAGGTGTTCGACTATATCGCGGGCGACAACACTATTTTCGAGAAGGAACCGCTGGAAAAGCTGGCGGCAGACCGCCGGCTTGCCGCCTTCCAGCATCGGGGCTTCTGGCAGTGTATGGACACCCAGCGGGATAAAACTCTCCTGGAGGGTCTTTGGGAAAAAGGGGATGCACCGTGGAAGATCTGGGAATGACGGAGTTTTACCGGGGAAAACGGGTATTTGTAACAGGACATACGGGATTCAAAGGCGCCTGGCTCTGCAAAATCCTCCTCTGCTTGGGCGCAGAGGTGACCGGTTATGCCCTGGCCCCCGAAGAGGAGAGCCTGTATGATCTCTGCGGGGTTGCGCGCGATATTCGCTCCGTGATCGGGGATATCCGGGATACGGATACACTGGGGGCGGCCTTTTTAAAAGCGCGGCCGGATATCGTGCTCCATTTGGCGGCCCAGCCGCTGGTGATGGAGGGATACCGCGATCCCGCCCAGACATACGCCGTTAACGTGATGGGAACGGTCCATCTGTTGGACTGCATCCGCAGAAGCGACAGCGTCGGCTCCGTGGTGAACGTTACCACCGACAAGGTCTACCGAAATGAGGAATGGCCTTGGGGGTACCGGGAGACGGATATTCTGGATGGCCGCGACCCATATTCCAACAGCAAGTCCTGCTCGGAGCTGGTGACTCACTGCTACCGGGATTCTTTTTTTTCCGGCACCGATGTGGGTATTTCAACTTTAAGGGCGGGCAATGTGATTGGCGGCGGGGATTTTGCCAAGGACCGGCTGATTCCCGACTGCGTCAGGGCGGCCCTCGCCGGGCGGCACGTACATCTTCGCAACCCCGGCGCCACAAGGCCTTATCAGCACGTATTGGAGCCGCTCTTTGCCTATTTGCTGGCGGCAAAGCGGCAATACCGGAATCCCGAGGCCGGGGACAGCTATAACGTCGGCCCCGACGAGGCGGGATGCGTCGGCAACGTGGAGTTGGTCCGGCTGTTTTGCGAGTGCTGGGGCGAGGGCATGTCCTGGACTGCGGGCGACGCGTCTGGTTTTCCGGAAGCGAATCTGCTCCGGCTGGACAGCTCGAAAATCCGCGCGAAGCTGGGATGGCGGGCCCGCTGGAGCATTGAAACGGCGGTGGAAAAAACCGTGGAATGGGCGAAGGCCCGTCGGGACGGCGGCGATATGGAGATGCTGACGATGCGGCAGATCGACGAATATAGGACGGGTGGCGAAGCGGATGTTTGAGAATATGACCAGGGAGCAGGCCAAGGCCGCGGTGCTGGAACTGACGGCGGAATATTATCGGGCGTTTCATCAGCCCAAAGAAGAAGGAGAAACAGGGCGTATCCCCTATGCCGGCCGGGTGTACGACGAGAGGGAGCTGTGCAATCTGGTGGACAGCGCCCTGGACTTCTGGCTCACAGCCGGGCATTATACGGACCGGTTTGAAAGGGAGCTTGCCCAATATATCAACGTGCCCTATTGCAGCCTGGTCAATTCCGGCTCTTCGGCAAATCTGCTGGCGTTCATGGCCCTCACGTCTCCCCTGCTGGGAGAGCGGCGCATCCGCCCCGGGGATGAGGTGATCACCGTGGCAGCCTGCTTCCCCACCACCGTTGCGCCCATCGTGCAATACGGTGCGGTACCCGTATTCATCGACATCGCCGTGCCCCAATACAACCTGGACGCCGCCCAACTCGAGCAGGCGCTCTCCCCCAAAACCAAAGCGGTGATGGCGGCCCACACCCTGGGAAATCCCTTTGATCTTTGCACGGTCAAAAGTTTTTGCGACGCCCACGGCCTGTGGCTCGTCGAGGACAATTGCGACGCGTTGGGTTCGGAATACCAGCTGGACGGGATCTGGCGCAAAACCGGCGGCATCGGCGACATCGGCACCTCCAGCTTCTACCCCGCCCACCACATCACCATGGGAGAGGGCGGCGCGGTATACACTAAGAACCCGCTGCTGCACAAGATCGTACGCTCCCTGCGCGACTGGGGAAGAGACTGCGTCTGCAACCCCGGTCAGGACAATCGCTGCGGCCACCGCTTCGATCGGCGATACGGCAGCCTGCCCCTGGGCTATGACCATAAATATGTCTATTCCCATTTCGGCTACAACCTGAAGGCCACGGATATGCAGGCCGCCGTCGGGGTGGCGCAGCTCAATAAGCTGCCGGAGTTTGTCGCAAAGCGCCGGGAGAATTTCGAAACGCTCCGAAACCGGCTCCTTCCGCTCGCGGACCGGCTGATCTTACCGGAGCCCTGCCCGCATTCAGAGCCCAGCTGGTTCGGCTTTCTGATCACCTGCCGGGAGGGGATGGACCGCAACCGGATCACCGGCGATTTAGAGGCGCAGGGAATTCAGACCCGCACCTTGTTTGCGGGCAATATCCTCCGCCACCCCTGCGCACAGGAATACCACGGCACCTGCCGGTACAGGGTGGCCGTAGACCTTGAAAACACGGATCGGGTGATGAACCGAAGCTTTTGGGTAGGGGTGTATCCGGGCCTGACGCCGGATCGCCTGCAACGAATGGCGGACGCCGTTGAGCAGGTCGTGATCCGGCAGGAGCAAATGCCGTGAAAAGCGCGGTCGTAACGGGCGCGAACGGCTTTGTGGGGCGCGCCCTGGTATCCGAGTTAAGAAGCCGGGGCGTGCGGGTGCTGGCGGTGGTCAGGCGGCAGGATGATCTGCCCCGGGAGGCGGAGATTGTCCCGGTAACGCTCGATCTATCGCACATTGCGAGGCTGCCCGCGTTGACAGGGGAATCCTGGGACGTGTTTTACCACCTGGCTTGGACAGGAACCGCCGGCGAGCTTCGAAAGGATGCGGCGGTGCAATTAGCCTGCGTTCAGGCGGCGACGGAGGCGGTTCGGGCGGCAAAGGCGATGGGCTGCGGCCTGTTTATCGGCGCGGGAAGCATCATGGAAAAGGAGGTGCTGGCCGGATGCGCGGATCCGGATGCGCGGCCCAAAGGCGGGCATATCTATTCGGCCGCAAAGCTGGCAGCCCATCAGATGACCCGCTGCCTGGCGGCGGAGCTGGGTATCGGCCACATCTGGGCGATGATCACCAACGCCTACGGGGAGGGGGAATGTTCGCCCCGGCTGATCAACGCCACACTGCGAAAGCTGCTCCGGCGGGAGGAGCCGCGCTTTACTCAGGCCGCCCAATGCTATGATTTCATCCATGTGGCGGATGCGGCCCGGGCGTTTTGGCTTCTGGGCGAAAGGGGAAAAGCCTTTCACGAATATATTGTGGGAAGCGGCGGGGCTCGCCCGCTCAGGGAGTATCTGGAGGCGCTCTGCCGGATCGCCGCTCCGGATGTTGCTCCGGTTTTCGGGGAGGTGCCCTTTGACGGCATTTCGCTGCCGCCCCGGGCTTTTGATACGGCGGCGCTCGAGCAGGACACCGGTTTTGTGCCCGATATCACGTTTGAAGAAGGGATTTGCCGGACGCTGCGCTCTCTGCAGGAGTCCGACGGACAGCAAAACTTCCGGGAGGAAAACGGATGAGAGGATTTACATTTTTGCCGGGGCGCCTGGCGGGGGTATGCAGCGTGCTGCCCTTTTACGCCGGGGATTGCCGAGGATATTTTTTAAAGGGCTATGAGCGGGACGAATTTTTAAAGGCCGGCATCGATCTATGGGTGCAGGAGAGCTTTGAGACCTTTTCCGCTAACGGGGTTTTGCGGGGGCTGCATTTTCAGCGCAAAGCTCCCCAAGCCAAGCTGGTTCGCGTCCTGCAGGGCACCGTTTTTGATGTGGCGGTGGATCTGCGCCGCGATTCGGCCACCTTCGGACAGTGGGAGGGATATTTTCTGGACGATCGGGAGCATAGGGCGCTGTATATCCCGCCGGGCTTCGCGCACGGATTCCTCGTGGTTTCCGAAAGCGCGCGGGTCAATTACCAGTGCGCCGGAGCATACCGCGCGGACAGCGATGCCGGGATCGTCTGGAACGACCCCGAAGTGGGCGTTGCCTGGCCCCTGCACCTGGTGAAGGAGGTAATCCTTTCGCCCAGAGACCAGGGCCTTCCCGGTCTTCGGGAATGCGTGCGCATGCAGGGATTGCCGGAGGAGGAAAGAGATGTGCTGTGAATATCGTTTTGCCGGGGATGACGGCGGACAAGAGATGTTGAAGCGCTTCGCCGCCATGCTTGACGCGGGCGAAACGCTGGAAAAGGAGTGGCCAAAGGGCACGGGCGAGCTGCTGTGCAGTCTCGATGCACAGCTTACATGGATGGAAGGCTTCGGCCGGGGCCTTCCGGCGCTGAAGGAGAGCTTTTTTGAGAGTCAGTTGGAAAATGTCCGTTTTACACTGGATGCCGTACGGGCGGCTGAGGACGCTTCCCCGGTTCCCGGCGTTGTTCGCTATCAGCTGCCGTGCTTTCTGCGCGAGCTGCGGGAGGAGATCTATTTCCGGGCCTATGTGCAGCCCTTTGAGGACCGCCGGAGGACTTATTACGACGAGGAATTTGCCGATCACCACAAAAACGGCTATGTGGATCAGGGCAAGATCCGATACGAGGTTTCCATTTTCGTTCCGGCAAAGGACCAGCTGGCCTATACGCGCCAATGTGTGGAGAGCATCCTGCGGGAGACGGACAAAGCTGCGCTTTCCTATGAGCTTATCTTGATCAACCACGGAAGCCGGGACGATACGCAGGAATATTTTGAGTCCGTGCCGGGTGCGAAACTCCTTCACTTCAAGCACAACGTGCGAATGATGATGTTTTCCTCGGCTGTGCGGGTGTGCGAGGGGCGGTATATGGCCTTTGTGAGCAACGATACGATTGTCACGGCGAATTGGCTAAAGCTGCTGCTCAACTGTATTCGGTCCAATCCCTCCGTAATCAGCGTGACTCCCGCCACGTCCAATATTTCAAACTTCCAGTCCGTGGCCGCGCCCTACGCCAATATGGAGGAGCTTACCCGTTTTGCCGAGGGCTTTAACAGGCCCGACCCGTCCAAATGGGACCGGCGGGCCAGAATCATGCCGGTGATCGCCTTGTATGATATCGAAAAACTCAACGCCGTCGGCTTTGCCGACCGCTATTTCAGCACCATGGAGTTTTGGGACGACGACTTCTCCCTGCGCGCCCGAAGGGCCGGATACGCGCAGATCTTGTGCAGGGACGTGTATTGCCATCACTACGGCAGCGTCACGGGCAAAGAAGCTCAGGTGAAGGAGGATACCCTGCAAAAGGGATGGGCGCTCTTTGTGTCCAAACACGGGGTGGACCCCTGGCAAAACGGCGCGTACTACGATTATCCGGTCTGTGACCGTTTGCAGAAGATGACGCCGCCCCAAAGCCGGGTGGCCGAGATTCTGGGCGTGGACTGCGGGTTTGGGGATACCCTTTTGCAGATAGGCAACATCCTGCGAAAGAGCGGCGTGACGGCCCAAATCGATACCGTGACCCTGCAAATGGAATACGCCGAGGATTTGCGCGCCATCAGCCGCGTCTTTTATCCGGCGGAGCATGAGCCGGCTTTGCTGGAATGGCTGAAACTGGCGGCGGGCGGCAGGCAGTACGACTATACGTATCTCTCCAGGCCCCTGGAGGCATATTCGGATTGGAAAACGCTGTTGTCGCTGCTTTGCGATGGATTGAAGCCGGGAGGGCTGCTGCTGTTTTGTGTGTCAAACGCCCTGGATTCCATGAATTTCCAATCGTTCGGCGCACTGTTGTTCCCCGCGGGCAGGGAACGTATCTGCTATCTCGATCCAAAGCGGGTATCCGAGTACCTGAGCGCGATGCCGCTTGATATTACCGGTGAACGAAAACGCAGCGGCGTGAACGCCGCCTTCCTGGAGCTGCTGGCAAAACAGGCTGCCGGCTCGCCGCTGAATGAAGGCGAGCGGGTGCAGACCCTTGATACGGCGGCGTTTATTTACTTTGCCCGAAAAAAAGCCTGAGAGGCTGTAATCCAGCATTTCTCCATCGGCGGATTGTTTTCTAAATACGACCGGCCCGACCGGTCCTACAGGCCCAACCGGCTCAACCGGCTCAACCGGAGCCACGGGCGATGCAGGCGCTGTTGGGGCGACAGGTCCTACGGGATCGACAGGCCCGACGGGTGCTACGGGCGATGCGGGCGCGGCCGGAGCAACCGGTCCTACGGGGCCGACGGGCGCTACGGGCGCTACAGGTGATGCGGGCGCGGCCGGAGCAACCGGTCCTACGGGGCCGACGGGCGCTACGGGTGATGCGGGCGCAGTTGGCGCGACCGGCCCGACAGGCCCGACGGGCGCTACGGGTGATGCGGGCGCAGTTGGCGCGACCGGCCCGACAGGCCCGACGGGAGCCACGGGCGATGTGGGCGCAGTTGGTGCGACCGGCCCGACGGGAGCCACAGGCGATGCAGGCGCAGTTGGCGCGACCGGTCCTACCGGCCCGACGGGAGCCACGGGCGATGCGGGCGCGGTCGGCGCGACCGGTCCTACCGGCCCGACGGGTGCTACAGGTGATGCAGGCGCAGCCGGTGCGACCGGTCCTACCGGCCCGACGGGTGCTACAGGCGATGCGGGCGCAGTTGGTGCGACCGGTCCTACGGGATCGACAGGCCCGACGGGCGCCACAGGTGATGCGGGCGCAGCCGGTGCAACCGGTCCTACCGGCCCGACTGGCGCTACAGGTGATGCAGGCGCAGTTG
>JBCFAY010000009.1:0-145164 GCA_038562375.1 Bacillota bacterium
TTGCATGTATTAGGCACGCCGCCAGCGTTCGTCCTGAGCCAGGATCAAACTCTTGTGTTTATATCCTGGTCAGTATCTCTACTGACTTCTTTACTCTTTAGGTACTTCTATAGCGCGCCCCCGCGCTTGGAATTGTCTGGTTCGTCTTCTTCTTCCTTCACTATATGGTTTTCAAGGTGCGACCCTCCCTTTCGGGACAGCTTCTATATCTTATCAAACACCTCCCCGCCTGTCAACGCCTTTTTTGTCGTTTTTATAAAAACAAAAAACAGGCGCGTCGGGCGCGCCTGTTTGCCACATAGAACCGGGAGAGTTTACCCTAAAAACGCCTCGAGCTGCGCGTTCGCGCCCGCGAGCAAAGCGCTTGCGAGCTCCTGTGCGCGCGCCTTTACCGCATCGTGCACACCGACGTACAGCTTGAGCTTCGGCTCGGTTCCGGACGGCCGGATGCAGGCCCATGCATCCCCGTCCAAATCATAAAGCAATACATCCGACGGCGGTAAAGCGACCGCCCGCTCCGTTCCACCCTCCAGCATAACGCACTTTGACGCGAGCAGATCCGTCGCGGTGAGCACTTTGGTTCCGCCGATCTCGCCGGGCGGATTCTTCCTAAGCTTTGCCATCGCGCCCGCGATGCGTTCGAGACCTTCCTTCCCTGCGAGCGTATAGGATTTGACGCTCTCGAGGTAGTATCCGTAGCGCCTATAGATCTCCTCGAGCACGTCTGCGAGCGTTTTGCCCTGCTGGGCGTAATAGAGCGCGGCTTCGGCGGCGAGCATCGTCGCCGAGATCGCATCCTTATCCCGCGAAAACGTGCCCGCGAGGAAACCGAAGCTCTCCTCGAAGCCGAACAGGAACGTATTGCGCTTTGTCTTTTCGCAGTCCGCGATGATCTCGGAGATAAAGCGAAAGCCCGTGAGCACCGTTTCCATCTTCACGCCATGCGCGGCGCAGATCGCGTCGGCCAGGCGCGTCGATACGATCGAGCGCACGGCAAGAGCATCCTTCGGCAGCGTCCCAGCAGCGCTTTTTTGTGAAAGTATATAATATAGAAGCAAACTCCCGATCTGGTTGCCGGTGAGCACGCGAAACTGCCCGCCCGCGCCGCGGACGGCGAGGCCCATGCGGTCCGCGTCGGGATCGGTGGCGACCGCGGCGTCCGCGCCAACCGCGTCGGCAAGCTCAAATGCGAGCGAGAACGCCTTGGGGTCCTCGGGATTGGGCGCCGCGACCGTCGGGAAGCTCGAATCAGGCTTTTCCTGCGCCTCAACTACGTTCACGTTTGTAAACCCGACGCGGCGCAGCAACTCGCGCACCGGAACGTTGCCCGTGCCGTGCAGCGGAGTGTAGACAAGCTTGAGCTCGCTCCCTTTTTCATGGTCAAGCCCCGGATGAAGCAGCAGCGACGACGTCGCCGCATAGTACGCTTCATCGATCTCGCGCCCGATCATCGTAACAAAGCCTGACTCAACAGCTTTTTCCAGCGGCATGCCCGGGCCGGGAAGGCCTTTGACCAATCGGATCTGCTCGATAATCCGTTTCGCCTGCTCCGGGCCGATCTGCCCGCCGTGCTCCCAATAGACTTTGTAGCCGTTGTACTGCGGCGGATTATGGCTCGCGGTGATAACTACGCCCGCGATGCAGCCGAGCGTTGTGACCGCGAACGAGAGCTGCGGCACGGAACGCAGCGAATCGTACAAATACGAGCGGATGCCGTTCTGCGCCAAAGTGCATGCGGTTTCGCGCGCGAACGCATCGGACATATTGCGCGAATCATAGGCGATGGCAACGCCGCGTTCGTTTGCGCCCATGATCCCGCCGAGGTATTTCGCGAGTCCCAGCGTCGCCTTCCTTACGACGTGCACGTTCATCCGGTTATCGCCCGCACCGATGACGCCCCTTAGCCCCGCCGTTCCAAAATCGAGTTCGCGATAGAACCGATCCTCCAGTTCCTTTTCATCGCCCCGAATCGACGCCAGTTCCTCCCGGAGCGCGCCGTCGAGCGCACCGTCCTCGATCCAGCTTTGATATCTCTCCCGATATTCCGCCATTCGCTTGCCTCCAAATCTATTCTCGCGCCGGCCTAAGCCTCCTCGCGCGGTTTTTCCTGTTCGTGTCGGCCTTCGCTTTCGCCGCGCGCGCGACTCAGTTCGAGAATCTCCTTCCTCTGCTGCGCGGTCACCGCGCGGTTGAGCGTGAAGCTGAAGACGCTCTCGCCGCCTACGATCATATGATCGGAGAGGCCGATGCCGATCGTCGCGAGCGCGGAGCGGATGTCCTCCGTCGCTTCCCGGTCCTCTTTGGACGGCCGCACATCCCCCGAAGGATGGTTATGCGCAAGTATCACGCTGTGCGCCTGGTGGCGAAGGGCCGATTCCACGACGAGGCGCGGATGGATCACGGTCTGGTCCAGCGTGCCCTGGCTGATCCGGTCGGCAAACAATACGCGCCCGGACTTGTCAAGGGAGATTGCAAACAGCGTCTCATAGGAGAACCCTTCCAAGAGCGTAATACAGTAGCTCATCACGTCCGCCGGAGTTCGAAGCCTCTCGTTGCGGCCGGGTTTTTTGATGCGCAGCATCAGCGCGCCCACGAGCGAAAGCAGCGCCGCCGCCTGCTCGCCGACGTCCTTTGTCAGCATCAGATCCCGCGCATCCGCGCCGAATACCCCCGCGAGCGAGCCGTAGCGTTTCATCAGCCGGTGCGCGAGCTCGTTGGTATCGCGCCGGGGGATTCCATAGGTAAGGAGCAGCTCGAGCGCCTCATGATCCTCGAACCCATTGAGTCCGTGATCCATCAGACGCTTGCGCAGCCGGGCGCGATGCCCCGCGTGTACGTCGTCCATGCCGCCTCCTTCGGGTTCGCCATCCGCTTCCGTGCGGCGGCAATCCCAACTTATGCTTGAGCCCGATCGGTATTCTCCAAAAGCGCCGCGAGCGTCTGTACAACCGCCTGAAGATTGTTTTCGTCCAACACCGTATCCCTGGCGGTATGGATGCGGTTCATATAGAGGCCAAAAGCCTTGCTGCGCCTGAACGCGCCCACGCCCACGCCGAGCCGGAAACTCATTTGATCGCTCGGGAAAAACCAGCCCTTTTCGGAGGCGACGCCGAGTTTCTTTCCCTGCTGCGGGCAAAGGCTCGCGTTGAGCCGCTCGATAAATCCTTGATCCGCGCGCGCCGCTTTTGAAGGGAAGAACAGGATTTCATCGCCGTCCCCCACGCAATCGATGTTCACGACGATCTTGCCCGAAAGCTTTTTCCCGTGCCTGCCCGCGAACGCGGAGGAACCGAGCAGGCCAAATTCCTCGTGGTCGAAAAACACGAACGCCGCGCGATGACGAAGCCGCTCGGGAAGAGCCGCCATCAGTTCCGTGAGCGTCGCGACGCCCGAGGTATTGTCGTTCCGGTTGTTCTTGTTCGCGCCGCCCATGAACAAAAACACGGCCAGGGCAATGAACAGCACAAGGCCAAGCTCCATCGCCCAGAACGGGCTCAGGCCCGTCGCCGCCGTTGCGGCAAAACTCAGCGCGAATATCGCCAAAACCCACGCGAGTTGGTATAAAAGGGATAACAAAAGGCTGCGCGGCAATATGATATTCGCCGGAACCCGCATCCTCGGCGGCGTGTCGTAATGTGCGGTGAACAGGAGTTCGGCCTTTTCCGGATCGCCGACCACGATGTTGTGGTTTTTGAGCAGCATCCGGTCGGCGCTTTGGCGAGGCTCGAGTCCCAGCGGCTCAAGCCCGTCGCGAAGCGCGTTGAAAAACGCCTGCTTTTGATCCTTTCGAAAGCGTATCCCGTGCCGCTCGATGATCTGCTTTGTAAGTGGCTGCATGATATTCCCGTTACCTATGCAAGCGGATTGGCGAAGAACAGATGGAAAACGAACTGATCGAGCAGCACCAGCACGCCCAATATGACCACATAATACGCAAAGCCTTTGAGCTTGCCTTTGGCAACAAGCTTGAGCATCGCCTTGATCGCGAAATACCCGCTGACCGCGGCGACGGCCATGCCCGCGAGCACGGGGAGCCAATCGATCGCCACGGGCGACGCGATCACGTCGGGCACCTGCATCACCACCGCCCCGAGGATCGCAGGTATGCTCAAAAGGAATGAAAAATCCGCCGCTTCCTTGCGCTCAAGGCCCGTGAACAGGCCGCCCGATATGGTGCTGCCCGAGCGCGAGATGCCCGGGAGTATCGCCACGCCCTGCACAAGGCCGATCAAGAGCGCGTCCCCGGCGCGCATGTTGGAGATTCGTTTGTGCCTCGGCCGGGCGCGCTCGCTCAAGAGCAGCAATACGGCCGTGGCAAGAAACCCGATGCCCAAAAACGCGCCGCCGAACGACCCCTCGATAAAGTCGCGAAACAAGAACGCTATGGCGGTCGTTACCGCCGTGGAAAGGAGCAGCATCCCGACCTTGCGCTGGAACGGATGCAGTATCATCGCCCAAATCTGTTCCCAGAACACAATGAAAACCGCGATGAGCGTGCCCACATGCAGCATCGTGTCGAAAAACAATGCGCCCTCGTTCAGCCTGAATATGTTTTGTAGCAGCACGAGATGCCCCGAACTTGAGACCGGCAAAAACTCGCATAACCCCTGCACGAGCCCTAAAAGCATCGCGCTCCAAATCGTCATACCGAAATTACTCCTTTATTGCATCGATGGGCGCGCTTTAAAACATCGAGGCGGCGCGCCCGTTTCTCCTTCCAACATCATATGCCATGCGCCTTAGCTTTACAAGTGATTTTAGCCCTATTATAATGATACGGACAAGCGATGAGGAACCGAAAGGATACTGCCATATGAAGCTCGGCGTCGTAGGACTCCCCAACGTGGGCAAGAGCACACTCTTCAATGCGATCACACAGGCGGGCGCACAGGCCGCCAATTACCCGTTTTGCACCATCGAACCGAACGTCGGCGTCGTCGCCGTACCGGACGAACGCCTCGATGTGCTCGCCAAAATGCACAACCCCGAGAAGATCACCCCGGCCGTAATCGAGTTCGTCGATATCGCAGGGCTGGTCGAAGGCGCTTCGCGCGGTGAAGGCCTGGGGAATAAATTTCTGTCCCACATCCGGGAGGTGGACGCCATCGTCCACGTCGTGCGCTGCTTTGAGGACGACAACATCGTGCATGTCTGCGGCTGCATCGACCCCGAGCGCGACGTGGAAACGATCAACCTCGAGTTGATATTCGCGGACATGGAAGCCGTGCAGCGCCGCGCCGACCGCGCGCAGAAGGCCGCAAAAGGCGGCGATAAAAAGCTTCTGGACGAGGCGGAGCTTTTAAAGCGCATCCTCGCCGACCTCGAACGCGGCGTTCCCGCACGAGCGATGAAGTTTGATCCCGCCGAGCGCGAATACATTAAATCCCTGTTTCTGCTCACGGACAAGCCCGTGATCTATATCGCCAACATCGCGGAGGAAGATCTCAGCAAACCCGCCTCCGAACAGGTAAAAAAGCTCTTCGCGCTCGCAGCGAACGAGAGGGCGCAGGCGCTCGCCATCTCCGCGCGCGTGGAGGAGGAAATCTCCTCTCTCGACCCGGAAGAAAAACAATCGTTTATCGAGGAGCTCGGTCTGGGCGAAAGCGGCCTGGACAAGCTCATCCGCGCCGGATACGAGCTTTTGGGGCTTATCAGCTTTCTTACCGCCGGGCCCAAGGAGGTGCGCGCATGGACGATCCCGCGCGGTTTTCGCGCGCCGCAGGCGGCGGGGAAAATCCATACGGATTTCGAACGGGGATTCATCCGCGCCGAGGTCGTCAATTACTCGGTGCTCCTAGAGTACGGCAGTATGCAGGCGTGCCGCGAGAACGGCCTGATCCGCTCGGAAGGCAAGGAATATGTGATGCAGGACGGAGACATCGTGCTCTTCCGGTTCAACGTATAGTCCGGACGGGTTATTTCCCGGGAAATGACAGAATAGTTCAATTCTCTTATAGTCCGAGCGTTTTTCGCCGGAGAGTAAAATGCATCCTTTTGGCCCGCTTTTGCGCGCCGGGAACACAAAGGAACGAAACGATAAGGAGGCGTCAAAAATGAAATTCACCTGGGTCACATTGAGGGTACGCAATCTGGAGCGCTCGATGGAGTTCTATCAGGGCGTTCTCGATCTTCCCAAGCACAGCACGCACGGGCAGGGCGGAACGAGGATCATCATGCTCGGCAAGGATAAAGAGCCCCTGGTCGAGCTGATCGAAGAGGCCGATTCCCCCGCCACCGAGCCGGGCACGGGCATCTCGGTCGGATTTGCGGTTGATTCGCTGGAGGACGCGATTTCACATGTGGAAAAGCACGGCTATCCCGTGGCGATCGGGCCGATCGCGCCCAACCCGCACGTGCGCTTCGTATACATCCATGATCCGGACGGGTATCTGGTGCAGCTGGTCGAAACGAAATAAACCGATCCTAAACATAAACGGCCCCGGAATATGTTCCGGGGCCGAAGCCGTCTATAAGCCTTTTGGAATCCGACGCGGCCTTACGCCGCTTAGATCTCGAGCATTTCCTCGGCATTGAGCACCGGGAAACCGCGATCCTTTAACAGGCGCGCGCCCTTTTCGTTATCGTCGAGGCACAGGAGCACCGCCGCGAAGCCGCTCGACCTCGAAATGAAGGAATAAGCGTATTCGACGCTCAGGCCGTCCTCGCGCAGCGCCACCAGCACGTCGTGGAGGCCGCCCGCGCGATCCTGCAGCCGCACCGCCACGATCTTGGTCATCGAAACCGTGAACTGCGCCTCGCGCAGCACGGCGAACGTCTTGTCGGGATCGCTCACCATCATGCGCAGTATACCGAAGTTCGTCGTATCCGCGACGCAGAAGGCATGGATGTCGATGCCGTTATCCGCGAGCATCTGCGTTACTTCCGCGAGGCTTCCCGGCCTGTTCTCCACAAAGACGGAAATCTGTTTGATCAACATGGCGCTCCCTCTCTTTCATCCGTTTCTATTATTGCCGAAGTCCTTGGATTTTCGCTGTTTCGGCAAGCTCTACGCCAAAGCCTACGGCTTTGACTACTATTATATACCCCTTTACCCAAAGTTTAACATGCCCCGCCGAATAGGGCAATTACTTTGACTCGGACCTTAGATCCAAGACGCGCTTCGCTTTTCCGGTGGAGCGCTCGATCGTTTTGGGAGCGACCAGCGTCACGTCGCACTCGAGGCCCAGCACCGAGCGCAGTTTTTCGTGGATCGTCTTCTGGGTCGCCTCGAGCCGCTTGAAATTCTCGAGCACCGACGAATCGATCAGCTCGACCTGCACCTCCAGCGCATCCATACGCCCCTTCTTCTTGAGCACGAGCAGATAGTGCGGCCCGATGCCGATGTCGGAAAGCTGTACCAGAACGCTCTCGATCTGGGACGGGAACACGTTGACGCCCTTGATGATGAGCATATCGTCGCTGCGTCCGCGGATCTTATCCATGCGCGCGTGCGTGCGTCCGCAGGCGCAGGGTTCGGTGATCAGGCGCGAGATGTCGCGCGTGCGGTATCGAAGCAGCGGGAACGCCTCCTTGGAGACGGGCGTGACCACGACCTCGCCGTATTCGCCGTCGGGAACCGGCTCGCCGGTCTCGGGATTGATGATCTCCACGATAAAGTGATCCTCCGCGATGTGCAGCCCCGTTCTAAGCTCGCACTCGCCGGACACGCCCGGGCCGATCAGCTCGCTCATGCCGTAGTTGTCCGTTGCGAGGATGCCGAAATTCTGCTCGATCAGCGCGCGCATCTCGGGTGTGCAGCCTTCCGCGCCGAAGAGCCCTATGCGCAGCTTAAGCCTCTCGCGCAGATTGCGCTCCGCCGCGACCTCGCTCAGGTATACGGCGTAGGACGGGGTGGCCACAAGCACCGTGGTGCCGAAATCCTCCATGATCATCAGCTGCTTGTCCGTATTGCCCGAGGACATCGGGATCACCGTGCAGCCCACCTTCTCGAGGCCCTGGTGCAGTCCGAGCGCGCCGGTAAAGAGGCCGTAGCCGAACGAGATCTGGGCGATATCGTCCTTTGTAACGCCCGTCATCACAATAAGCCGGGCGACGCAGTCGCTCCAAACGTCGAGGTCGTGGCGCGTGTAGCCGACCACCGTAGGCTTGCCCGTGGTGCCGGAGCTCGCGTGGATGCGCACGACGTCGCGCATGTCCGCCGCGAACATGCCGAACGGATAGTTGAGCCTTAAATCCTCCTTCGTCGTGAGGGGAATCCTCCTTAAATCCTCCAGCGAACGAATGTCCTCCGGCTTGATCCCAAGGGAATCAAAACGCTCGCGATACAGGGGAACGCGGTTATAGACAAGCTCGACGGTCTTCTTCAGACGCTCCAGCTGAAGCTCCTTGATCCGCTCGCGGGACATCGTCTCGATTTCCTGCTGAAAAAACATGCTGCACCTCTCTCGGTTTGATTGATTCATCCGGTCGCGCCGCGCGCCCGGATTCGGAATGCATCGCGCTTAAGCCGCGCGAAAATATAAATAGGCCGCAGCGCACTCCGCTGCGGCCCTTTTAAAAGAGTCTATACAGGGGAACTACGCTTGAGACAACGCCGATTTGCCGCCCTTTAGGCGGCCCGAATAAGAATAGCTGACTGTTCCGATCAAAAGGCGCATCTGTTTCCCCTTTGCGATTTGTTATATTATATATTATCTCAACTCCCATTGCAAGGGTCCGGCCGCTTTTGTGCGCCGCATGCGCGGCGGGTTGACAAGCGGAAAGGGTTGATTCGATTGTATTGATTCCGCCGGTTTTGCGGATAATAAAAAAAATCTTTACATCCCGGTTCCCGGGTGATATACTGCACCCAAGAATCCCTTTGGAGAATGTGGAATGCAACAGCGTCTGTTTACAAGCGAAGCCCTGTATTATAGCTTTTATGGTTATTCGTACAAAGCTTATTCGGGTTTTGCTGCAATGAACGCATAGCTCCCTGTTCCCCAAGGTATAGTGGGAAGTCAGGCGCCGCAGCAACAACCGCTGCGGCGCTTTATTGTTTGCTAAAATGATTTGGAGGGAAGCGTTATGGTCGTTATATTGAAGAAGGACCCCGAAGAAAAACAGCTGGAGAATCTCGTCGCATGGCTAAAGAGCCTCGGCGTGGAAATCCACGTCTCCAAGGGCAGCATGCATACCATACTCGGCCTGATCGGCGATACGTCGGTCGTGGATATCGATCTCTTGCTCGCCCTTGACATCGTGCAGGACGTCAAGCGCATACAGGAGCCGTTCAAAAACGCCAACCGGAAATTCCATCCCGAGGACAGCGTGATTACCGTCGGCGATACCGCGGTGGGCGGCGGCGCGTTCGCCCTGATCGCGGGGCCGTGCTCCATCGAATCGAGCGAGCAGCTCTGCGGCATCGCCCAAAGCGTCAAACAGGCGGGCGCAACGATGCTGCGCGGCGGCGCGTTCAAGCCGCGCACCTCGCCCTACGCATTCCAGGGGCTGCGCGGGCACGGGATCGACCTTTTACTCGAGGCGAGGGCGCAGACCGGCCTGCCCGTGGTGACGGAGATCATGGATCTCTCGCAGCTCGAGCTGTTTGAAAACGTCGATCTTATACAGGTGGGCGCGCGCAATATGCAGAACTTCGAGCTTTTAAAGGCGCTCGGCCGCGTCGATAAGCCCATCCTGCTAAAGCGCGGCCTCTCGAGCACGCTTCAGGAGCTTTTGATGAGCGCGGAATACATCATGGCAGGCGGAAACGAGCGCGTGATCCTCTGCGAGCGCGGCATCCGCACGTTCTCGGACTACACGCGAAACACGCTCGATATCTCCGCCGTGCCGGTGCTCAAGAGCCTGACGCACCTGCCGGTCATCGTCGATCCAAGCCACGCGACGGGCCTGAGCGAATTCGTCGCGCCCATGACGCTCGCGGCGGTCGCCGCCGGGGCGGACGGCGTGATGATCGAGGTGCACAATGACCCGCCGCACGCGCTCTGCGACGGCAGGCAGTCGATCACGCCCGAGGCGTTCGCTTCGCTCGCCCGCGGGGTGGAAGCGATCCGCCCGTTCGCGTTCGGCGCCAAAGGTGCGGGCGTATGAACGTCGGGATCGTAGGGCTGGGACTCATCGGCGGGTCGCTCGCCAAGGCGCTCAAGGAGCGCACTTCCCACACCGTTTACGCGAGCGATTGCAACAAGAGCGTATACCTTCGCGCAAAGCTCGAGAACGCCGCAGACGCGCCGCTCGACGAGGCGGCGCTCCCAAAGTGCGACGTGATATTTCTTGCCCTTTACCCGCATGATACGATAGACTATCTAAAGACAAACGCCGCGCTTTTCTCCAAGGATGCGATCGTGATGGACTGCTGCGGCGTAAAGAAACCGGTCTGCGACGGGGCGTTCCCCATCGCGAAAGCGCACGGCTTTACGTTTATCGGCGCGCACCCGATGGCGGGAACGGCGGCTTTCGGCTTTGAGAGCTCCAAGGGCACGATGTTCCACAATGCGCCGATGATCCTCTGTCCCGCTCCCGGAACGCCGATCGAAACGCTGGACAAAGTGAGAAAGCTCTGCCTGGAGCTCGGTTTTTCGCGGACGCCGCGCGTAAGCCCCGAGGAGCACGACAGGATGATCGCCTACACCTCGCAGCTCGCGCATGTGGTCTCGAGCGCGTATGTGCGCTCCGCATCCTCCCAGGAGCATAGGAATTTCTCCGCCGGGAGCTTCCGGGACATGACGCGCGTCGCAAAGCTCAACGCCCCGATGTGGGCGGAGCTTTTCCTCGACAACCGCGACTTCCTCGCGGACGAGATCGACGCACTGTGCGCGCGCATGAAGGAATACTCCGCCGCTCTGAGAAGCGGCGACGAGGCGGCGCTCCTTCGCCTGCTCGAGGAGGGCACGGAGGCAAAGCTGCGCGCCGACGAAAGGGATAAGTAACATGCACACGCTAAGGATCAACGCGTCCGTTGCCTATGACGTCGTTATCGGGCACGGGCTGCTCGCGGAGGCGGGCGACCGGTTGAAGGCGCTTTTGCCGCCCTGCCGCGCCGCCGTCGTCAGCGACTCAAACGTTTGGCCGCTCTACGGCAAGCGGGTAATAGGTTCGCTCAAAAGCGCGGGCTTTGATCCAATCCATTTCACCGTCGAGGCGGGCGAAGCTTCAAAATCCATGCGCACGCTCGCCGCTTTGCTTGAATTTCTCGCAGGCGAACGCATTACGCGTTCGGACGTCCTCGTCGCGCTCGGCGGCGGAGTCGTGGGCGATCTGACCGGCTTCGCCGCCGCCTGCTACCTTCGCGGCGTGCGCTTCATACAGCTGCCCACCACGGTGCTCGCAATCGTCGACTCCTCCGTCGGCGGCAAAACCGCCGTCAATCTCGCGGCGGGAAAAAATCTCGCGGGCGCGTTCCATCAACCTTCGCTGGTAATCGCGGATCTCGACGCCTTCGCGACGCTCCCGCGCGATGTGGCCGCAGACGGCATGGTCGAAGCGCTCAAGGCCGGCGTATTGCGCGATGAAGCGCTCTTCGACAGGCTCGCGCGCAATGTTTCGCCGACCCTTTCGGAAGAGGACGCCGCGCGCTGCGTCGCCATCAAGGCGGAATTTGTCGCGGAGGATGAGTTCGACCGCGGCGTCCGCCAGCAGCTCAATCTCGGACATACGCTCGGGCACGCCGTCGAGCGGCTGAGCGGATTTGCGCTCCCGCACGGGCACGCCGTCGCTATCGGCATGGCGCTCGCCGCGCGCGGCGCGTTCGCACGGGGTTTGACCGACGCAGAAACGCCGCTTCGCATCGAGGCCGCGCTGAAGAACCTCCGGCTTCCGGTGAGTTCGCCATATAGCGCACAAGAGCTTTACGAAGCCGCTCTCACGGACAAGAAGCGCTCCGGCGGGCAGGTGACGCTGGTGCTCCCCCGGCGCATCGGCAAATGCGAGCTCGCGCCGTTGCCGCTTGAACAATTTTCAGACTTCATCCGCGCGGCGCTGGAGGTGCGCCTATGAGGATCTGCATTCAGCCTTCCCCGCTTTCGGGAAAGGTCCGCGCCATCGCCTCCAAGTCCGACGCGCACCGGCTCTTAATCGCCGCCGCGCTCGCGGATGCGCCCACGAAGCTGCTGCTGCGCGGCGGCTCCAGGGATATCGACGCGACCGTGCGCTCGCTCACCGCGCTCGGCGCCGTCATTACCCGCGCGCAGGGATCCCTTACGGTGGAGCCCATCCGGGGAACGCCCGCATCGCCCGTGCTTGCCTGCGGCGAGAGCGCATCCACGATGCGCTTTCTGCTGCCGGTCGCCCCGGCGCTGTGCTCCGGCGTGCGCTTCACGGCAGAAGGACGTTTGCCCAAACGGCCGCTTTCGCCCCTTAAGGAGCGCATGGAGGAGCACGGCGTAAACTTCCTCGCGCTGCCCGACGGGGTCTCGCTCACCGGAAGGCTTTCCGGCGGAAGTTACGAACTCCCCGGCGACGTGAGCTCCCAGTTCATCAGCGGCCTGTTGTTCGCGCTCCCGCTCACAAAAGAGGGCGGACAGATCCGCCTGACGACAAGGCTGCAGTCCGCCGGTTATGTCGATATGACGCTTGAGACGCTCGAGCGCTTCAAAATCCGCGTCGAGCGAAAGGACAACGTCTTTCGCGTGGAAGGCGGGCAAGCGTACCGCTCGCCCGGCGAGATTGCCGTGGAAGGGGATTGGTCCAACGCCGCGTTCTTCCTCGCGGCGGGCGCCGTCGGCGGCGACGTGACGGTGACGGGCCTGAACCAAAGCTCTCTTCAATGCGATCGCGCGATTTATCCGATCCTCGAGAGCATGGGTGCGGACATCTCCTGGCAGAACGGCGCGCTGCGCGTAAAAAAGAGCGCGCTGAAAGGCATCGAAATCGATGCGGGCGACTGCCCCGACCTCGTTCCGATCCTCGCGTCGCTCGCCGCCTACGCCGAGGGCGAGACGCGCATCTACAATGCCGCGCGCCTAAGGATCAAGGAAAGCGACCGGCTTGAGGCCATGGCGAAGAACCTCTCCTCTATGGGCGCGGACATCACCGAGCTTCCCGACCAGCTCGTGATCCGCGGCGGCAGCCCGCTGCACTCGACGCGGCTCTCGAGCTTCCACGACCACCGGATCGCGATGTCGCTCGCCGTCGCGGCATCGACCGTCGGGGGCATCATCGCCCACGCCGACGCGGTGGATAAATCCTATCCGCTCTTCTTCAAGGATTACAATAAGCTTGGGGGAATCGCCAATGTCCTCTAGTTTCGGCCATACGATCAAAATCACGCTGTTCGGTCAGTCCCATTCCGAGGCGATCGGGGTGGTGATCGACGGGCTGCCCGCGGGCGAGCCGGTCGATCTCGCCCTCGTGGAGGCGTTCCTTGCGCGCCGCGCGCCCGGACAGAACGCGCTCTCTACGCCCCGGCGTGAAAAGGACAAACCTATCATCCTATCCGGCCTCGTCGACGGGCACACCTGCGGCGCGCCGCTCTGCGCGATCATCGAAAACAAGGATGCGCGCCCGGCCGATTACGCGGCGCTTTCCAATTTGCCCCGCCCCTCCCATGCGGATTACCCCGCTTTTATCAAGCACCGCGGCCAGAACGACATCCGCGGCGGCGGGCATTTCAGCGCCAGGCTCACCGCTCCCCTGTGCTTTGCCGGAGCGGTCTGCAAACAGCTGCTCGAACGCAGGGGCGTCGTCGTGGGCGCGCACATTCTGAGCGTCGGCCAGGCGTTTGACGCGCCGTTTGACCCGGTGAACGTTTCGGCGGACGAACTTTCGGCCATATCGGAACGCCGTTTGCCCGTATTGGACGAGGCCGCCCTCCCCGCGATCGAGGAGGAAATCCTCGCCGCTTCAAAAGAGCTTGATTCCGTCGGCGGCACGGTCGAATGCTGCGCGATCGGCCTGCCCGTCGGTCTCGGCGAACCGATGTTCGACGGCATCGAAAACAGGCTTGCCGCTGCGCTCTTCGGCATCCCCGCCGTGCGCGGCGTGGAGTTCGGCGCTGGGTTTCGCGCGGCCGAAATGCGCGGCAGCGCCCACAACGACCCGTACTGCGTCAGGGACGGCCGCGTCGAAACCGCGACCAATCACCACGGCGGCGTATTGGGCGGCCTTACGACCGGTATGCCGCTCCTGCTGTGCGCCGCTTTCAAGCCCACGCCCTCGATCCCGAGAGAGCAGCGCACCGTCGACCTCGTTTTGCTTTCGGAACAATCCCTGGCCATCCGCGGCCGGCACGACCCGTGCGTGGTTGTGCGCGCAGTCCCCGTCGTCGAGGCGGTGACCGCGGCTGTGTTGCTGGATTTTATCATTTAAAAAGGAGATCGTATGGAACAAGATAAGCTCGCCCTGGTTCGCGCGCAGATCGACGAGATCGACAAGGAGCTTTGCAGGCTCTTTGAGGCGCGCATGGAAGCCGCGCGCGAAGCCGCGCGCTATAAGCTCGAACACGACATGCCCGTTTACGCGCCGTCGAGGGAGCGCGAGATCCTCGTTTCCCGCTCGCGCGAGGTCAAGCCGGAGCTTTCGGGCTATGCCCGAGTGCTCTACGCGACGCTGTTCGACCTGAGCCGCTCCTATCAGAGCGCACTGATGGCCGGGAATGCCGCCATGATCAAAGAGATCGAGGACGCGATCGCTTCCTCGCCCGAACGCCTCCCGTCCGAGGCGACCGTCGCCTGCCAGGGCGTGGAGGGGGCGTATTCGCAGCTCGCGTGCGACAGGCTGTTCTCGCTCGCCAACATCCTCTACTTCAACCGTTTCGACGGCGTGTTCCGCGCGGTGGAGCAGGGACTTTGCACCTACGGCATCCTGCCGGTGGAAAACAGCATCCACGGCACGGTCACCGAGGTATACGACCTGATGAAGCAGTACCGTTTCCACATCGTCAAGAGCCTAAGGATGCGCATCAACCACTGCCTGCTCGCGCTGCCCGGCGCGTCGCTCTCCGGCATAAAGGAGGTCTTCTCCCATGAGCAGGCGCTCGGCCAGTGCGGGGATTTCCTAAAGACGCTCAAGGGCGCCCGCGTGACGCCGGTAGAGAACACCGCCATCGCCGCCAAGCAGCTCGCCGAATCCAAGCGGCGCGACGCGGCGGTCATCGCCTCGCGCGAGGCCGCTGCAGCGTATGGGCTCGTGCCGCTCACGGAAAACATCTCGAATTCCGACGGCAATTTCACGCGCTTTATCCTGATCACAAAGGATTTGGAAGTTCTGCCCGGCGCGAACCGCATCAGCCTGATGCTCTCCACAGAGCATAAGCCCGGCGCGCTCTACCGCGTGCTCGCGCGATTCGCGGCGCTCGGATACAACCTCACCAAGCTTGAGAGCCGCCCCGTCCCCGGCAGCGATTTCGAGTTCCTGTTCTACGCGGACGTCGAGGCGTCGGTGCGGGACGAGGCCGCGCGCAAACTGCTCGCGGATTTAAAGCAGAGCCAGCCGCGCTGCGACCTTTTGGGCTGCTATATGGAGGAATGCGTATGAGGTGCGGCCTGCTCGGGCGCAGGCTCGGGCACAGCCACTCGCCGCGGATCCACGCCCTGTTCGCGGACTACGCGTTCGAGCTGTTCGAGCGCGAGCCGGAGGGGCTCAACGCGTTTTTTAAAGAACAAGCGTTCGACGGGCTGATGGTCACCATCCCCTACAAGCGCGACGTCATGCGCTATTGCGCGCGCATCGACCCCGCCGCAGCCCGCATCGGCGCCTTAAATGCGCTCGCACGCGAAAGCGACGGCAGCCTTACCGGCTACAATACCGATTATTTCGGCTTCCTTTCGCTCGCCGATCATGCTAAAATCGATCTTGGCGTCAACAAAGCGCTGGTGCTCGGCACCGGCGGTACGAGCCGGACGGTCTCGCTCGCGCTCGAGGATCGCGGCGCAAAAGAGGTTCTTCAGGTATCCCGCGAGGGAACGCTCAACTATGCGAACATCGGCCGACATGCCGACGCGGAGCTGATCGTCAATACCACGCCGGTAGGTATGTCGCCGGACATCACGAGCGCGCCTGTCGAGCTTTCCATGTTCCCTTCTCTCAAGGGTGTGATCGACGTCGTGTACAATCCGCTGCGCACCAAGCTGGTGCTCGACGCGCGGCGCCTGAGTCTCCCCGCGGCGGGGGGGCTCTATATGCTCGTAGCGCAGGCAAAAGCGGCGGCGGAGCTGTTTTGCAGGACCCCGATCCCCGAGGAACTTGTGCTCAAAGCGTTTCAAACCATGAGCCGCGCGCTTGAAAACATCGTGCTCGTCGGAATGCCCGGCTCCGGCAAAACGGCAATCGGCCGACGGCTCGCAGAAAAGATGGGCCGAGAGTTCTATGATACCGACGCGCGCGTGGAGGCGCTCGCGGGCAAGAGCATCCCCGAGATCTTCAACGAGAACGGCGAGCCCGCGTTTCGCGCGCTGGAGCGCCGGGCTGTAAAGGAGCTTGCCGGGCACACCAAAATCGTGCTCGCCACGGGCGGCGGCGCGCCGCTTGATATCGGAAACAGAGATGCGCTGCGCTCGAGCGGTTATATCGTCTGCCTGCAACGTGAACTTTCCGCGCTCGCGCGCGAAGGCAGGCCTCTTTCGGCCGACCCCGCCGCCCTTGAGAAAATGGCCGAGGTCCGGCTGCCGATATACCGCGATTATGCGGACCTTTGCATAAAAAACGAAGGCGCGATCGACGCTATCGTCGACGCCATTTTGGAGGAATACAATGCGCATCCTTGTAATTAACGGCCCCAACCTGAACCTGCTCGGCCTAAGGGAGCCCGAGCTCTACGGCGGCAGGGATTACCGGAGCCTCGTATACTATATCATGGAGTCGGCGCGGGCCCTCGGCGTTGAAGTGGAATGCTTCCAATCCAACTTTGAGGGCGAAATCGTCACCAAGATCCAGCAATCCTATAGAACCGTGGACGGGATCATCATCAACGCGGCCGCCTATACCCACACCAGCATCGCGATACTGGACGCGCTCAAGGCGGTGGCGCTACCCGCCGTCGAGGTGCACCTGACCGATATCACAAAGCGCGAACCGTTCCGCAACATCTCCTATCCGGGCATGGCGTGCCGCAAAAGCTTTATCGGGCTGGGCTTCGAAGGCTACAGGCTCGCGCTTGAATACCTCTGCAGCGAGCTCGGCGGAAAACAAACGAAATGATTAGCGGCCCGCGAAATCGCGGGCCGTCGGTCTGTTGTCCCTTCGATAGATCACCATACATCTTGAAAAACGATGGCCTGCAATGCGCCGTGGGCCGGAACTGCGCGGCGCAAAACGCAGCCTTGAAGCGCGCTTCGCGCGACCCGTTCCAAAGGTAAGCCGAACCCCCTGCGGCCGGGTCCCATGCCCGATCAGAGCCGCGGGGAGAAACCCCACAGGCGGCGGAAATCCACATTGCAAATGCCGGCGGGCGGCCTCCTCTATGCCCTTTTGCCGTAAAACGAATACCCCTGCGCTTGAAGCCGCTCCTCCCAGATCATCCTAAGAAGCTCGAGCTCCTCCGAATAATCGGTTTTGGTTTCATCCTTATCGTCATAGGGAAGCCGCTCGAGAACCTCGATGCAAAACGCTTCCTCGCCCAGCTCGTTCCATGCCTTCTGAAGGCCGCGAAAGGGGTGCATCCCCCCGCGAAGCCGCACGAGCGCGCCGTTCATAACCCCGCGAAAATCCTGCGTCGCCTGCAGATAACACGCTTTTATCTCGCGCGGATGGATCCAGAAAACGCCCATATCGGGCTTCATTTCCTTATACTGTCTCTTCAGTTCCTTTTCGCGTTCGCTCGCCATATTGCCTCCCGCCGACAAGATGCCACTGTCGACGCTGTCTGTTTAGTAAATTACTTATTTACTAAATAAAAGTATAGCGCATCGCTCCGTTCACGTCAAGTATCGGCGCCGAATGCGGCGCGCCCTGCATTGCATAGACACCTGCTCACAGGGTTGGAGAAGCGCAAATACGCAATCGCGCTACCACAGGACTTGCTGACGACAGCAAAAGCGGCAAGCACCCTTGCGTGGATATCGAAAAAGCCGAATTTACGGCATGCCGCCCGTATCGCCTCAGAACTTGCAGCCAAAAAGGGCGCGATTTCATCCGCTTTACTTGCCGTGATCCGCCAACCGGGATCGGCCGCTCGGCTCCATCCGCCTTAAGAGGAAATCCGTACGCGCAAACAAAAACCGCCGACATAACGTCGGCGGCCGAGGCTGAAAATCCGTCTGAAGTTGTTTCAAACCAGGGGGATACGAACCCCCGCTCTCCATCCGGCAGGATCGGCGAAGCGCATTCCGTCCCTTTCAAAGCGGCTACTTCGCCTCTGCGGCCATGCCCTCGATCTGTTCGTGGTGCATACCGCCCATCATCAGGCCCATCTGCTCGATCGTGACGTCCTGCGGACGCACGGTACCCATGATCTTGCCCTCGTACATCACGCAGATGCGATCGCTCAGCTTCATGATCTCGTCGAGCTCGGTGGAAACGAGCAATATCGCGGTGCCGTTGTCGCGCTCCTCGATGATCTTCTTATGGATATACTCGATCGCGCCCACGTCCACGCCGCGCGTGGGGTGCATGGCGATCAAAAGCGTCGGTTTGCGGCTCATCTCTCGCGCCATGATCAGCTTTTGCTGGTTGCCCCCCGAAAGGTTCTGCGCAAGCTCAAAGCGGCTCGGCGTCCTTACGTCGAACTCCTTGATGAGCTTGTCTGTATACTCGTTGATGTGCTTCCAGTCCAAAAACGCGCCTTTGCCAAACTCGGGCTTATAGTAATCCTGCAGGATCATATTCTCGGCGAGGTTCATCGTGAGCACCAGGCCGATTCCCTGCCGGTCCTGCGGCACATGCGAAACGTCCTGCGCCATGATGGTGCGCGTACAGCAGTTGGCCAGATCCTTGCCGCAGTAATCGATGCTGCCGCCGGTGCACTGCCTAAGGTGCGTAAGCACGTCGACGAGCTCAGACTGGCCGTTGCCGTCCACGCCCGCGATGCCGACGATCTCACCCGCGCGCACCTCGAAAGTCACGTCGTCGAGCAAGGGGGAACCGCCCTTGCGCGTCAGGCCCAGATGCTCCACGCACAGCACGCGCTTGCCGGGTTCGGTGTTCGCCTTATTGACGGTGAAATCCACCTCGCGCCCGACCATCAGCTTTGCAAGGTCGGAGATCGAATAATCCGCGTTCTTGATCGTCGTGATCACGCGTCCCTGGCGCAATACGGTGATACGGTCGCTGATCTGCTTGACCTCGTTGAGCTTGTGACTGATAAAGAGCACCGTATAGCCGCTTTGGGTCAGCCCGCGGATCATGTTGAACAGCTCTTCGGTCTCCTGCGGCGTCAGCACTGCCGTCGGTTCGTCGAGTATCAGCAATCGTGCGCCGCGCATGAGAGCCTTGATAATCTCCGCCCTCTGGCGCTCGCCCACGGAAAGATCGCCGATCTTGGCCATCGGGTCGAGGCTCATGTGATATTTTTGTGCAAGATCGCGGATCATCGCCGCAGCGCCCTTGATATCGAGCTTGAGCGCATTGTTCGCCTTTGCGCCGATGAGGCAGTTTTCTACGACGGAAAGCGTCGGAATCAGCATGAAGTGCTGGTGCACCATGCCGATGCCGAGGTTCATCGCGTCCTTGGCGGAAGAAAAGCGCACTTTTTTTCCGTCGAAATAGATCTCGCCGGATGTCGGGCGGTACAGCCCGCACAGGACGTTCATCAGCGTCGATTTGCCCGCGCCGTTCTCGCCCAGGAGCGTATGCACCTCGCCTTGCTCCACCGTGAGGTTTACATCATCGTTCGCAAGCACGCCGGGAAATTGCTTGCAGATGTTCTTCATTTCCAATATCGTCGCCATGTTTCCCCCTTAGCCCTTCTTGTAAGGCTTGCCGGCGGCCGCCGGCCCCACGGCCTTGCCCGCGAACCCGGCCAGCGCCACGATCGTGAGCAGGTATGGGATCATTACAAGGAAATTGTACGGGATCGCGGAACCGAGCGCCTGCAGGGAGTTTGCCCCAACGGTACCCAGGGCGAACAGCATCGCCGCGATCATCACGCCCATCGGCTTATAGCGCCCGAAGATGACGGCGGCCAGCGCGATAAAGCCGCGCCCCGCGACCATCTCCTCCGAGAAGAAGCGCAAAAGGCCTGTCGAGAGGAACGCGCCGCCCGCGGCGATGATCATCCCGCCCACGACGGACGCGTAATAGCGCACGCGATAGACGTGCACGCCGAGCGTATCCGCAGCCTTCGGGTTCTCGCCCACCGAGCGCAGGTTGAGGCCCGCAGGCGTCTTGAACAGGAAGTACGACATCGCCGGGACGAGCAAAAACGCGAGATACACGATCGGCATATGCGAGAAGAACGCGGTTCCCAGAGCCGGAACATCCGAAAGCAGAGGGATCCTTAAATCGCTGAAGCCGGAGACCGTGATAACGTCCGTGCTCAGCCCGAAAATGATCCGGTAGAGCATCGCGCTCATGCCGGAGCCGAGGATGTTGAACGCCGCGCCCACCACGATCTGGTTGGAGCGCACCGTCACCGTCAAAAGCGCGAATAAAAGCCCCATCAGCGCGCCCGAAAGCATCGCCACCAGCATGCCGAGCCACACGCTTTTGAAGAAATACGTGCCCGCCACCGCGACGAGCGTCGCGATCAGCATGATGCCTTCCGCACCGATATTGATAAGCCCGCTGCGGTTCATCAGCAGCAGCCCCAGCGCCGCAAGCAGGATGGGCGTCGCAATGCGCAGATCCGCCGCAACGTACTCGCCCAAGGACAATAAGAATTCCATCGCTTATCCCTCCTGCGCCACACCCGATGTCTGCGGGCGTTTTTTCTTAAAGGAAAAATCCATAAAATAATTGCTTCCCACCACCATGAGAATTACCACCGCTTGAATAACGGAGATAATGATCGCGGGTACGCCGGTAGTCATCTGCATCATATTGCCGCCCGCGCGGAGTATGCCGAAAAGTATGGCGCCCGCTACGATGCCGAGCGGCGTGTTCGCGCCGATGAGCGCGACGGCAATGCCGTCAAACCCGTAGCCCGGAGAGATCTTCGGCGTGAGGCGGCCCTGGATGCCCAGCATTTCGTTCGCGCCCGCAAGCCCGGAAAGTCCGCCTGCCAGCAGCATGATGATCAGGATATTCCGGTCGGTATTGACGCCCGAATACAGCGCGGCGCGCTGGTTCTGACCGGAAATACGCACCTCGTAGCCCTTTTTGCTCTTCCATAGGAAGATGTAGAACAGAACGATGAACGCCAGCGCGATAAGGATCCCCAGATGCGCGCGCGTCCCCTCGATGATCTTGGGGAGCCTCGCCGTGTCGAGGATCGGCAGACTCTGGGACATCTGCCCCGGAGGTTCCGCGATCGGGCCGTTGACCATATAGGTGATGAGATTGATCGCGATGGTGTTGAGCATAACCGTGGTGATGATTTCGCTCGCGCCGCTTTTTACCTTGAGTATGCCCACGATCCAGCCGTATACCGCCCCGCCTGCAAAGCCGCAGATTAGGCTCAGCGGCAGATGCAAAAACGTCGGCAGCCCGGTGATGTAGATGCCCGCGAGCGTTGCGGAGAGGGCGCCGATATAAAGCTGACCTTCCATACCGATGTTGGTCAGGCCGCAGCGGTTCGCAAGCGCGTAGCTCATGCCCGTAAACAGCAGCGGAGTCATCTTGACCGCCGATTCGGCGAGGGAGTTTTTGTTCCCCAGCGCGCCGATAAACAGATTCTTGATCGCAAAAATCGGATCAACCTTCATCAGCGCGATTACGACCATCCCCACCGCGAGGGCAACAAGCACGGCAAGAATGGAAACAGTCCCCTGCCGCATCGCTGCTTTGATGTTGTTTTTTAGCTTGATATTGTCTATCCCCTGCATCTTTGCCTCCGGCGCGCGGCGGGCCGCGCGGTACAAGAATTGTCGAAGAGCCATTCGCCGCGCCCTCAAAGCGCTTCTGCTCCCGAGCAGCGGCAAATGGCTCCTCCGTGCTAATTATCGGCAGTTTCCGGCATTATCTTTCGACCGTAACCTTGCCATCCTTGAAATCCTGGAACATCTTTTCGATCTTCTGGATGCTCTCGGCGGGCAGCTTCTGGTCCCAGCCGTGCCAATCCGAGAGGATCGTGCCGCCCTGGGCGATGCCGTACGGGTAGAGGCTGGCTTCAAACGTGCCGTTGACGATCTTCTGGAACACGTCGTCATACATGACGTTGAAGTTGCGCAGGATGCTCACAACAACCGCATCCTGAGCGACGTTATACTGGTCGGAGTTGAAACCGAGCGCATAGATGCCGGCTTCCTGCGCCGCCTGGATCACGCCCATGCCGGCCGCGTTGGCGCAGCCCACGATGACGTCCGCGCCGTGCTCGGAGATAACGGTCTTGGCCATTTCCTTGGCCTTGTCCGCATCGGTCAGCGTGCCGATGTAGCCGGTGTAGACCTTGATGTCGGGGTTGATGTACTTCGCGCCGGCCTCGAACAGATCGACGCTCGCCTTGATGGACGGGCTCTCTTCACCGCCGAGCATCGCGACGCTGCCCTTGGTGGAAACCGCAGCCGCTACCGCGCCCGCGAGGAAGCCGGTCTCGATCGGGCCTACGCACGCGACGTTGGGGGCCTGGGACTTGTCTTCATCGCCGTAGCTGATGAGGAACTTGGTATCCGGGAATTCCGGAGCGACTTTCAGAATATAGTCGATGTACTGGGAACCGTGGCAAACGACGATCTGGAAGCCCTGGGTGGCATAGCCGCGCAGGAACTCTTCGATATCCGAAGCCGCGATGTTCTCGGTGTAGGCGGTCTGTACGCCGTACTTGGTCTTGAGGTTCTCCACGGCGTTGTAGCCGGCCGAGTTCCAGCCGTTGTCGTTGATCGTGCCCGGGAGCAGCAGCGCGACCTTGTACTGGGAGTAGTCGACCGGGGTCGCCTCAGGGGCGGCGGTCGGCTCCGGCGCGGCCGGGGTCTGCTCGGTCTGAGGGGCCTCTGTCGCCTCGGGGGCGGGAGCGGCGCTGCAGCCGAATGCTGCGAGCAGCATTACAACGGCCAATAGGGATACCAGCAGTTTCTTCATTTTTTCTCCTCCTGATTCAATATGCTAGCCTTTTCCGCCTATGGATCGGCAGGCTCTTCCCTAAAGCGCGGCGGCGTACCCTAAGGATTCCTTGTCCGACCGCCAAAGCCTATTATTCCCATACAATCATGAAAAGAACGATAGGCGATGGTTCTATCCGCAAATCTTTCATCAGACGATGCTATTCCACCTCGCGGCGCACTTTGTGTCAATGTAGGAAAACAGATAATATTGCTTCACAGGGTCTGTCTAGGTCATTATAAGACTATAAGATATGAAACGCAAGCTAAAAATTTTTTTGATCTGACGAATTATCTGGAAATTCCGGTAAATTCCCTAAATCGGCAAACGCGCATACGATTCCGAAAAATACGGCAGATCCTGTGCGTGCGCCGACGTTTTCAGCCCGTACGAAAAAATTGAACCAGCAGCAAAATCCTGTGTCGATGGTTCAACGATCAACGTCCGAATTGCCCGGCGTCGCGCCGCATCTTTGGGCCGTGGATAGTGGATAAAGGATCGATTTCGATTCCTTTTGGAAAACCGCGCCGCTCTGCGCCCTTTGGTTACAGGCCGCCTTTGTCGAGTGAGATCCCATAGCACTCAAAAAGCACAGCGATTTACAGCCATCAAAAGTGCGGCGATTTTTAAAAGTGCAGCTTCCTTTCGGCAAGCAAAAAGCCCGGCCGATGGCCGGGCTTTGCATTCTTCCTGTCGCCCGCATCGGGGCGAATATGCGAACGCTACACGGGCTGATTCAGATCCCAGTTTTGCAGGGTACGGATCGAATAATAGTCCGGATGAAAATACTGGTAGGAGAACAGCAGGGGCTCGTCATGAATATCGTGGAACACCTGTTCGCCGTAGATGATCGGCGTGCCCGGCGCGATTTTCAGGTATCCTGCGATTTCCTCATCCGCGCAGACGGGCCGGTATTCGTTGAGCGCGTGCGCCACTTCCCGGCGGCAGAAGCTCCATAAAAGCTCATGCACGAGTTCAAATGTCATGTTCTCGACGTCCTCGCGCACCAAAAGCTCTACGGGAATATGCCCGCGGCTGTAAACGGCGGGATGATCGTCCGCAGTATAGAGAATCCTGTTGTAGAGGACGGAAGCGCCCTTGGGAAGGCCGAGCATATTTGAAATCTTCTCGTCGGCGGGAATATACTCTTGCGAGAGCAGCTTGTGGCTCGGCGTCAGCCCCTGGCGGCGGAAGTTCTCAAAGAAATAGAAGCTCCGGTTCTCATAATCGAGCGCGCTTTTGTGCACGTAATTGCCCGATCCGTGGCGCTTGGTGATATACCCCTCCAGCGCGAGCATCAAAAGCGACTCGCGGAGCGTAACCAGGCTGATGCCAAGGCGCTTTGCCAATACCGGCTCGGACGGAAGCTTATTCTTCTCGAAAGTTTCGGTCTTAAACGTCTGGATCAGCTTGCTTTTGATCGCCATGTAGGTGCTGAAATTTGTTCTGCTCATGCATTCTCCGTTCGGCGTGATATCATAAATCTATATAAGTTGATCTATAGTTTAGTATATAAACAACTTTTCATAAATGCAATGCCTGATACGGGTCAGAAAAAACTTTTCAGGTAAAATGCACATTTTTGCCGCCGATTGTATGCCGCCGTTCCCCTGCCCGGATATCTTAACATCCCGAATGGGGGCCAGCCCTTTGGCAGCGCCATGGGTTGCTCTTTGTTTTTCCTTTCCCGATCGAGCATAATGTTTTATAATAATGATGAATATGTGCGGGGGGGGTATTCATGGGGTATTGTCTGAAGGATTGCCTGGTGATCGGCGTATCGTCCCGCGCGCTCTTCGATCTAAGCTTCGAAAACGGCATCTTCGAAACAGAGGGCCTTCTCCCCTATAAGCGCTACCAGATCGAACACGAGAACGATGTTTTAAAACCCGGCCCCGGCTTTGCGATCGTGAAATCCCTGCTCAACCTGAACGGGCCGGGCGAAAGAAAGCGCGTCGAGGTGCTCATCATGTCGCGCAACAGCGCGGATACGAGCCTTCGTATCTTCAATTCCATCGAGCATTATGGGCTTAACATCACGCGCGCCGTGCTCTCGGGCGGGGCCGCGCTCGCGCCGTATCTGAGCGCGTTCGGGGCGGATCTGTTCCTCTCCGCCTATCCCGACGACGTGCAGAAAGCCATCGACTCGAACATCGCGGCGGGCATCCTCTGCACCGACGGCATACCGGCGTATCCCGAGCGCGATATCGACGAACTGCGCATTGCGTTCGACGGCGACGCGGTCCTGTTCTCCGACGAGTCCGAGCGCATCTTTAAGGAGCAGGGGCTCGAGGCCTTCGAGCACAACGAGCGCTGCAACGCCGACAACCCCTTGCCCGAAGGGCCGTTCGCAAGGTTTTTAAAGACGCTTGCGAACATCCAGAAAGAGTTTGAGGGAACGGATCGCAAACCCATCCGTACCGCATTGGTCACCGCGCGCCATGCGCCCGCGCACGAGCGCGTCGTGCGCACGCTGCGCGCCTGGGACGTGCGCGTCGACGAATCGTTCTTCCTGGGCGGGATCGACAAAAAAGAAGTGCTCGCCGCGTTCGGCGCGCACATCTTCTTCGACGATCAGGCTACGCATACCGAATCCGCCTCCAAGGTAGTTCCGGCCGCGCGCGTCCCCATAAAAACGAACCGCTGCAGACAAGAATAACGCAATCGAAACGGCCGCACGGATCCGTGCAGCGGCTTTGTTTTCGCGCTTCAGCCGCCGATGCTCGCCTGCGCGTCCGCCTCGCAGAAAGCGGGCGCGGCTTTTTTCGCGCTCCTTAGCCTGCGCTTTCTGGGCGCGTTCTTAAGCGAAGGACGCGTGTATTCCTCATAGACGGCGAGGCCGCCTTCCATATCGAGATTCGCGCATATAAGCGCCGTATAGAACGCGTCGTTGAGCGCGTCGTGCAGAGGTTCCTCGCCCATCACCCCAAGGTGCGTCGCCGCGCCCTCGAGCGACATCTGCCGCTTTTCGCCAAGGTGCTGCCAGGAAAATACCATCTGCGCATTGTACCAGCGCGCAGTCCAGTCTGCGTTGATGCCGTAGTATTCGAGATTGCGCCGGAGAACCGGAATATCGTCGTATCCCCAGGTCAAAAACACGGGGGCGCGCCCGCACCATTCCCGAAAGAGCTTAACCGCGTCCGGGAAATCGATGCCCCCGTTGATCTCGGACTGGCTGATCCTGACCACCTTGGCAACATATCGCGTGAGCTTGCGCTTTTTGGGCAGCCGCACGCCGACTTTGAAGGTATCTGAAATACGGAGCGCGTCGTCCAGCCTGACCGCACCTATTTGAATGATCTCGTCGTGGAGCTGCTTGCCCTGCTTATTGATAGGGCACTTCTGGTCGATCCCGTTTTGGTTCCACTCCATGTCCAACACGATATATGCCATGATTAAACCCAACCATCCCCTTTGCGCCGTTCCAGCCGGCTTAAGGCCCCCGGCGCTTGTCCCCGAAAAAACTACTTCTTTAAATAGAGCTTTGCCTGCCCCTTGATCGCATCGAATGTCTGGCCGCTGATCACATGCTCGATCTTGCACGCATCTTCCCGGGCGGTCTTTGCATCGACTCCGATCGCGATGAAATACTCCGTCAAAAGCTTATGCCTCTCGTAGATGCGCTCGGCGATCTCCGTACCGGCCCCGGTGAGCGACAGATAGCCGCCGCTGTCCACGGTAACATACCCATTCTCGCGGAGGCGCTTCATCGCAAAGCTGACGCTCGGCTTGGAAAATCCCAGCTCGTTCGCGACGTCGATCGAACGTACGCGACCAAACCGCTGCTGCAATACAACGATCGCTTCCAGGTAGTTTTCAGCGGATTCCTGTATCTTCACACGCCGTCCTCCCCTCGCGCGGCAATTTTCCCCTCACTTTTTGTACGGTTTTATCATACAACAAAAACGAAATATTAGCAAAATAAAACCGTATAATTTTGCTTGGAAGCGTTGACAGCCGCCTACACAAATGCTACTATATAGATGGTTAGATGAAGCTAACTATTTTTTACGGCTCGATAGTTAGTCTACGCTTACCGGAAGGCAGCCGATTTCTCGGAAAGGAGATGCCAATATGCCTTTAACACTTGCTACAACCGGGATCGAGAACTCCATCAAAAGAATCAACGGCCGGGACGAGGCGAAGCGTTTCCTTGAAAACCTCGGTTTCGTCGTCGGCGGCGCCGTTACCGTCGTTTCGGAAAACGCCGGAAATGTTATCGTAAACGTTAAAAACACCCGTATCGCGATCAGCCGTGAGATGGCCAACCGCATACAGGTTTAAAGGTATCAGCAGGAGGGGATCGTAATGCAAACGCTTAGGGACATAAAATGTGGATCGACCGTTACCGTAGTCAGGCTCCACGGCGAGGGCGCCATCAAGCGCCGTATTATGGACATGGGGCTGACCAAGGGCTGCTCTGTTTTTGTGCGTAAGGTCGCGCCGCTCGGAGATCCGATCGAAGTCAACGTCAGGGGATACGAACTGAGCATCCGCAAGCAGGACGCTGAGATGGTCGAAGTCGTATAACGGCGTTTGCCTATATTTTTTTAAGCTATAGTTAGCAGGGGCTAACTCACGAGAGGGAGGATAGGATATGTCAATCAAGATTGCGCTTGCCGGAAATCCCAACAGCGGCAAGACAACGATGTTCAACGTGCTTACCGGCAGCTCGCAATATGTGGGAAACTGGCCCGGCGTCACCGTGGAAAAGAAAGAGGGAAAGCTCCGGGGGCATAAGGACGTAACGATCGTCGACCTGCCCGGCATCTACTCTCTTTCACCTTACACGCTCGAGGAGGTCGTCGCGAGGAATTTCCTCGTGGGCGAGAGGCCGGACGCCATCATCAATATTGTCGACGCGACCAACATCGAGCGCAATCTGTACCTGACCACGCAGCTTCTCGAGCTCGATATCCCGGTGGTCGTCGCGCTGAACATGATCGATGTGATCAACAAGCAGGGCGACGTGATCGACGGTAAAAAACTTTCCGCCGCGCTCGGGTGCGACGTGGTCGAGACATCCGCGCTCAAGGAAAAAGGTTGCTTGGAAGCTGCAGAGCGCGCGATGCTGCTGGCGCAGAAAAGCCAAAAGCCGCAGGCGTGCGCCGGTTTTTCCGCTCCGGTCGAAGGAGCGCTCAAAGCCATACTTTCCGCACTTGGGGATAAGGTCGCGCCCGAGAGGGCGCGCTGGTACGCGATCAAGCTCTTTGAACGGGACGAAAAAGTCATGGACCAGCTCAAGCTTGACAGCGCATCGCTCGACGCCATCGAGGCCGCCATCCAATGCGTCGAAGCGGAGCTCGACGACGACTGCGAGAGCATCATCACCAACGAACGCTATGGCCGTATCTCGGGGATCGTAAAAGACTCGGTCAAAAAGCAGCGGCACGGGGCGCTGACCGCCTCGGACAAGATCGACCGCATCGTGACCAACCGATTCCTCGCGCTGCCGATATTTGCGGCGGTGATGGTACTTGTATATTACGTCTCCGTCTCCACGCTCGGCGCGATCGTGACCGACTGGACGAACGACGTGCTCTTCGGCGAGTTCCTGCGCAACGGGCTTGAAAACTGGCTCGTCGCGATCAATACCGCCCCCTGGCTCGTCTCGCTCGCGCTCGACGGCATACTCGGCGGCGTAGGCGCGGTCTTGGGCTTTCTGCCGCAGATGCTCATACTCTTCTTCTTCCTCGCGCTGCTCGAGGATTCCGGCTATATGGCGCGCATCGCGTTTATCATGGATCGGATTTTCCGCAAGTTCGGGCTCTCTGGCAAGTCTTTTATTCCGATTTTGATCGGCACCGGCTGCGGCGTCCCCGGCATCATGGCCTCGCGCACGATCGAGAACGACCGCGACCGCAAGATGACCATCATCACCACGACGTTCATCCCCTGCGGCGCAAAGCTCCCGATCATCGCCCTGATCGCGGGCGCGCTGTTCGCCGACGCCTGGTGGGTCGGGCCGAGCGCTTACTTCGTGGGCATCGCGGCGATCATCCTATCGGGCATACTGCTCAAAAAGACGCGGCCTTTCGCGGGCAATCCCGCACCGTTCGTCATGGAGCTGCCCTCCTACCGCGTGCCCGGCGTCAAAGGCGTGCTCATCCATATGTGGGATCGCGGCAAAGCCTTTGTGGTAAAGGCCGGTACGATCATCTTCCTGGCGAGCGGCCTGATCTGGTTCACCTCCAGCTTCAGCTGGAGCCTTGAGATGGTCGACGCGGGAGAATCCATACTCGCGAGCATCGGCAGCGTGTTCGCGCCGCTGTTCGCCCCGCTCGGCTGGGGTGACTGGAAAGCCGCCGTCGCCTCGATCACGGGCCTTGTCGCCAAGGAAGGCGTGGTGAGCACTTTCGGCGTACTCTACGGCGTCGGTGAGGTCGCGGAAGACGGCGTCGAGATCTGGGGCAGCCTGCAGGCCGCGTTTACGGCGCTCTCCGCCTACTCGTTTCTGGTATTCAACCTCCTGTGCGCGCCCTGCTTCGCCGCCGTCGGCGCGATCCGGCGCGAGATGGGTTCCTTCAAGTGGACGATGATCGCCGTAGGCTACCAAACCGGCTTTGCCTACTTCGCGGCGCTGAGCATCTACCAGATTGGGCTTCTGTTCACAGGGCACGGCTTTACCGCCCTGAGCGCCGTGACCATCGCGCTGATCGCCGGGTTCCTGTATTTGCTCTTTAGGCCCCAGCCAAAACTCTGCAAGCACATTCCAAAGGTTCAGGTGACAAGAAATGCTTGAATTTATCTCTGAAAATCTTGCGACGATACTGATAAGCGCGTTGGTTTTGCTCGCTGCGGTTCTCGCGGTACTCAAGATACGACGCGATAAAAAGAAGAGCGCCTGCGGCTGCTCGAGCTGCCCCGGCTGCTCAGGCTGTCCGCAGGAGAGCCACTGCTCGCACGGTAGCAAACCCTAATTTTTCCAGCAACCACCTCTATCATATCCCAAAGCGGCAGGCGTCCCGGTTTTACCGGAGCTCCTGCCGCTTTGGATTTTATCGTTTCCCTCCGGCGCTAGCCGCGCGCGGCCGGTTCCTCGAGATCGGAGTCCGGTCGTTCCGGCGGCAGCGGCCACTCGACCATGAGGGCGCGCTTCTTCTGCTTATACATCAGCGTGTCGATATGCTTCAAAAACTCGATCATGCTCAGCTTGGAGCTGCGCCGATAGATATCGTACCCCATCGAAAACTGGATCCTGAAAGGGTGCTCAGCCCCTTGATTGAACTGCCGGACCCTGGCGCGGATCCGCTCCACAACTTCCTCCAAAAGCATCGGATCATCGATATCGAGCACGACGCAGAATTCATCGCCGCCGAAGCGGGCGATAAAATCATCCCTGCGCAGGCTTTCCCTGAGAAGCTGGGAAACCGTACGCAATACCTGATCTCCCATCGAATGGCCCATCGTATCGTTGATGGTCTTAAACCCATCCAAATCGATCAGCACCGCGGCAAAATCCTTGGATTCGCCGTTGCGTATCTTATGCAACAGGAACTGGTCGAGCTGCCTGCGGTTGTAGATGCCGGTCAAATAGTCCGTCATCAGGCCCTTGTTCTGAATGTTGAAATACAGGGCCAGCATGGAAACAGCGAGCCCGCCCCAGGTAAGCGCGGCGCCGTTGTAGAAAAACTGCATCAAGCCGCCGGCCGTAATCGGGAAAAGGAAGTATACAAGCGTTCGGGAGAGAGCGCCGCCAAGGCTTTTCTTTTTATACAGCGCGACAAGCAGCGATAGGAACAGCGGCAAATAGCACAGCGAGACATGCAGCCAATAAAACTCGCCCCGATGGAAAACGTTGTTCTGATCGATGTAAAAAAGCCAACCGTATTTTAGGCCCACGACGCCCAGAACGGCGGAACACGCATATACCGAAGCGACAGCCCATTTGATCCGGTTGATTTGCCGCGCATCGAAGTCCATCTGCAGCAGGATGTAAAACAGCCAAAGGACCGAAGGAATGCCGTCGATCTTGAACAACACGAGATTGCCGTAGTAATTGATGACATGATTCCACGGCCCCGGATTCCCGTTTGAGAGCACGCATAGGATATCGATGAAAACGGACGCCATGCACGCGCGGGTCATCCACAGCAATAGCCTGCAATGCGCCAACGCCCTCTGCATGGGCTTGCAGATATCGGTATGAACCAACAGCAGAATAACAAATGCAAGTATACTGACGTATACCGATTCTGGAAGCCGCATTTTTTGCCCCTTCCCTCCAGCCATCCATTCCGGCAAACATGTTGTGATTTCTTCGCGCCAGATTCAAATGTATTTTGGGGCCACCGCTCCGTCGGACGCGCCCTTGTCTTGGAAACCGATGAAACCGAGCCTGCTTGAGCAATCCGCTGCTTCCACAGCGCCGCTCGCCCCTCTTTGCGGCATACCTGCTTGCGCCCATACGGCCGACGCGGGACAACTCAATAGCCTGTCGTACTTATCAAGACATTTCAAATTATAACAAATAACGGCACAAAATAAAACGAGCGCGCGGATCGGATTTCGAAATTATTCCATCGTGTCCCGCTTCCCCACAGTTTCGCGCACGGTCCTCGACGCCTTCCTTTATTTGCTTTCAGCGTGCGGGCACGTCTTTGCGACCATACCGGTTTGTCCACCGGCCATCCGCTGCGCATATAGTTTATATATACCCTTTACCGAAGCGGTTCTACCGTCAACCGCGCCATCAAGCAAAAAGGCCGAAAAGCTTGTGCGCATTTACGCGCACAAGCTTTTCGGCCCGCCGCTCAGGGAGCGCTTACCCCACGCCGCGGGAGCTTTGTTTGCGCAGGAGAATCTCTTCGATGTCCTTGGCGGGCATGGGCTTGTAATAGTAAAATCCCTGGACCTCGTCGCACATCTTCTGGTTGAGGAAATCGAGCTGCGTCTTTGTCTCCACGCCCTCTGCCAGCACCTTGAGGTTCAGGCTCTTGGCGAGGTTGATGATGATCTTGGCGATGGCCTTATCCTTGTCCGATTTTTCGATGCCCCGCACAAACTGCATATCCATTTTGATACGGTCGATCGGCAACATTTTCAGACGGTTGAGGGAGGAATACTCCGTGCCAAAATCGTCGATCGAAATGCAGACGCCCAATTGCTTGAGGCTGTCGAACACGCGGATCAAATCGTCGTTGTGAGCACAGGCGTTGCTCTCCGTGATCTCGATGTCCAGCGTTTGGGGCGGCATCCCGGTCTCCTCCAACACCTCCCGGACCTGCCTTGTCAGCGCCGGGTTCCGAAGCTGGACGAGGGAGACGTTCACCGCGATCCGAAGATCCTTGAATCCCATTTCCTGCCAGCGCTTGTTCTGCGCGCAGGCCTCGTGCAGCACCCACTGACCGATGCTGTTGATCAGGCCCGTCTGCTCCGCGAGCGGGATAAACGCATTCGGCGGCACCATGCGGCCCTCCGGCAGCCGCCAGCGGCAAAGGGCTTCCAGGCCGACAATCTGCCCCGTAAAGAGGCATATCTGCGGCTGATAATGCAGCTCCATCTGCCTCTTTTCAAGCGCAGGATACAGCAGATTCGTCAGACGGACTTTCTCGAGCACCTCGCGTTTCATCCCGTCGGAGCACAGCGTGTATTTCTTCTTCCCGGACGATTTTGCGTAATACATGGCGGTGTCCGCATTTTTGATGAGGGTGACGGCATCCGGACCATCCTCGGGGTAGAGCGAAACCCCCGCGCTGGTGGTGACGTAAAATTCCTGCCCCTTGAGCAAAAACGGCTTCTCAAATATCCCCATGATGCGTTCCATGCGCTTAGGCAGCGTTCCGTTCGCGACGTCCGAAAGCATGATCACGAATTCGTCTCCGCCAAAGCGGGAAACGAGATCCCCGGGCAAAAGGCAGTCTTTGAGCGCGCTCGCGACCTCGTACAGGAGCATATCGCCGAGGTCGTGCCCCATCGTGTCGTTGATGCTTTTGAAGGAATCCAGGTCGATAAATACCACCGCAAAGGTATTGTCAAGCGCTTTGGCGCGCTTGATCTGATCGTTGATGACGCCGTCGAAATACAGGCGGTTGGGCAGCTTGGTAAGCTGATCGTGGTAGGCGATATGATTCATGGTGCGCTCGGTGCGCACCTTCACGACGGCGTCCGCAACGGTGTTCGCAATTACCGACAGGAATTCGATATAATTCGCCCTCCACTCCTTTTGCGGATGCGAGGAATTAATGCCCATGTAACCGATCGGTTTCCCCTGCGATTTCACCGCGATATAGGCGAGGCTCCGCACGCTCAAACCGGCTGCAAGCTCCACGGCCGGCCGGAGAAGCGGAGAAGCAAGCTCCAGATCGTCGATTTCGATCATATCTCGCTGTTCGAGCATTCGCGCGACGCCGGGGAGCACGGAACCGGCCTGCTCCAGGACTGCCGAGATATAGGAAGGTACGCCCTGCTGGGTCCATTCGCAGTGATAGGCCGCCCCGTCCATGGTTTCGTTGAACAACACGATATACGCCCGCTCCACGCGGAAGAACTTCCCGCAGCGTTCCAAAAGCACGGCGATTTTCTCCTCGAACGTATCCGGGGAGACCGATATGAATTCATGCGATATCTCCGCGATGAGCTTCTGCAGGTTCAGGTGGCGGATGTTCTCCTCGATACGCCCCAAATACACGCGGTTGACGTAGAACGAAAACGCGCCGCATACGACATAGAGGATCAGCCGGACGATGTGATCCGAAGCGTTCAGATCCTCCGTCGCTACGGGCATACGCATCCACACCAGCAGGCACGACAAGAACGCGGAGACGCCGACGGCGAGCAGTACGGTGAACTTGTTGAACAGCGTGCACACGACGATCATCATCAGGGGAACCGCCCATACCGTGACCGCGCCGGTCTGCACGTATTCGATGATCATCAGCGGGATAACGATCGAGAGCACCACCGAAAGAAGGACTTCCTTATCCGCTTCCATCTCAAGGCGGTCGAGCCTGCGCGCGATCATGCCGGCGGCAACGATCAATCCGGTGGTGATGATCGAAACCATCCAGCCGAAGTGATTGATGCGCAGTATCACGAGGTTCGCCGCGCTGCAAAAATACAGGACGAAGCTGATGTATTGAAGGGTCTTGGTCTGGGTGGACCTGCTGAGGATGGTTTCCTCGCGGAAGGTTGCCTGGGGGATCAGCATCTCATATTTGCGCACTCCCACGAATATCGCGATGATTGTAATGATCGCGTACGCGGGAAAGATCGGCGGAAGCATAATCTTGCCGAAAAGTACCAGGAACTGATGGACCAGCACCAGCAGCGCGGATGCCAAAAGCGAACCGGAGAGCAGCAGGGCCTGTTGCCGATACCCTCTCTGCGGGTGCAGCCGCATCCAGCGAAGCAGCATGGCGATACTCAAAAGAATGGACAGCGCAAGGTAAGTAATCAGCAGTATGCCCGGGAAGCCCAAGGCGAGCCCCGTGACCGCCCAGCCGTGTCCGGTAAGCGAAAGCTCAAAGAGGAGCGAACCGCCCGCCGGAGGAAGGCAATAGAGGACGCTCAGCGCGACCGCCGGGGCAAAGATCAGCGGATAGGAAAAAAAGTGCTTCTGTGTGTGTCCCGTAAACACAAACATATAGTGCGCGAGCGCGCCCAACAGAAAGAACAGCCCGAAATAGGAAACGCGGATAAAGAGCAGCGCGGTCTGTTCATCGGCCGAGGCGTTCGAGAGCGCCTGCCCCGCGCACCAAATCAGCAGAAACAGGCTCAAGCTCAGGCAATCCTTATTCAGAGCCTTATTCTGATGGTATCGGATCGCGCTGACCGACGCGACGAGCGCAATCACGCCCACCGATATGAGGACAACGGATGTCGAGAGCAGTTTTTCCACGTCGGAATTCCTTTCAGCGTTTTACCGCGCCGCCGTAAGAGCGGAGGATCTTCTCAAGTTCCTCGGCCGGCATGGGCCGGAAATAGAAGTATCCCTGCACCTCATCGCACATCCTCTCACTGAGGAAGTTCAACTGCGTCTCGGTTTCCACGCCCTCCGCGACGACCCTCAGATCGAGGCTTTTCGCGAGATTGATGATGATCTTTGCGATCGCCTTATCCTTATCCGTTCCCTCGATGTCGCGCACGAACTGCATGTCCATCTTGATGCGGTCGATCGGCAGCGCGCGCAGGCGGCTCAGCGAGGAATATTCGGTACCGAAATCGTCGATCGAAATCGTGACCCCCAGCGCCTTTAGATGTTCGAGCGTATCGACATAGCCCTCGCACTGCGAGCTTGCGATGCTTTCGGTCACCTCGAGATCGAGCGTCTCCGGCTTCAGGCCGGTTTCGTCGAGTATCGAGCGGACCTGCGGCACAAGCGCCGGGTTGCGAAGCTGAAGAAGCGACAGGTTTACCGATATGCGCATGGATTCAAACCCCATGCTGTTCCAGCGCAGTTTCGACCGGCACGCTTCCCTGAGCACCCATTCGCCGATGCCGTTGATCAGGCCCGTCTGCTCCGCGAGCGGTATGAAAACGGACGGCGGCACCATCGTACCGTCGGGAAGCCTCCAGCGGCACAGCGCTTCCACGCCGACGATGCTCCCCGTCTCCAGCTGGATCTGCGGCTGGTAATAGAGCATCAGTTCGTTTTTCTCCTGCGCGCGGTAGAGCAGGTTGGTCAAACGCATCTGCTCGAGCACCTCATCCTTCATGCTGCCCGAGCAGAACGCATACTGCTTTTTCCCGCTTGCCTTGGCATGATACATCGCGATATCGGCGTTTTTGATCAGCATATCCGCGTTCGTGCCGTCCTCGGGAAACACCGAAACGCCCGCGCTGGCGTTGACGAAGAAATCCTGTCCTTTGAGTGCGAAGGACTTATCAAAGATATGCATGATGCTCTCGAGCGTTTGCTGCAGACGGTCCATATCCTTTGAGCACAGCATCAGAACGAATTCGTCCCCCCCGAAGCGCGCGACCATGCTACCCACGTCCACGCAGTCGGTGAGCGCCTGCGCGATCTCGCAGAGCATCAGATCCCCGAGATCATGGCCCATGGTGTCGTTGACGCTCTTAAAGGAATCCAGATCGATAAAAGCCACGGCGAGCACGCCGCCGCTTTGCGGGTACAGCTCGATCTGCCGGGCGAGGCGCTCCCCGAACAGCATCCGGTTCGGCAGTCCGGTGAGCAGGTCGTGATAGGCGATATGGACGATCCGCTCCTGCGAACGCACCTTGATAAGCGCATCCGCGATGGTGTTGGCGATGATGCTCAAAAACTCGGCGGACTGAAGGCGCCACTGCTTCATCGGCGCCGACGCGTCGAAGCCTATGAAACCCGAAAGCTTGTTCTGGGGTTTGATCGCCGCCAGCATCATCGCGCCGATCCGATGCGCCTGAAGCTGCGCTTTCTCCCTGGAGAAGGACGGCAGACGACCGACGTCCGGGATCTTGACGCGGTCGTTTTGCTCGAGCGCCGCAATCCATTCCCGAATCTCTACCCCGCTTATGGAAGCGATCTCCTTCCCCGCGGACGGCGCGCCGGGCTTTGCCCATTGTAAAAATCGTTCAATCTGTGCGCGGTCCTCGTCAAAGAGCACGATGTACGACCGGTCGGCCCCGAAGAATCCGCCGCAGGACCCCAGGATCTGGTAGAGCCTGTCTTCCAAAGTTTCCCCGGTCACGGAAACGAGCAGATGCGAGATGTCCGCAATGAGCTTCTGCATGCCGATCTGAAAGAAATTCTCCCTGATCCGGCGGACATAGACGTTGTTGACGTAATAGGCGCAGGCCACGGCCAGGACGATGAGGCTGAGACGGACGATATGATCCGCCATATCGATGTTCACGATCACCGAGGGCACTGAGATCCACAGCACCAGCTCCGTAAAAAACGATGAAACACAGACTCCCAAAAGGATCGTATACTGGTTGAACAGCAGGCAGAACACCATGACGACCAGGGGCACCGCCCAGACGGTGAGCCCGCCGTACGGTATAAAGCGCAGCATGAGGTAAGGGATTACCGCCGACAGGATCGCCGCGAGCAGGAATTCCTTATCCCATTCAACCTTCATCCTGCCGACCAGGGCGACGAACAGCCCCAGCACAGCCAAGAATACGCTTAAGGTAAGCACCGAGCCGACCTGCGTTTCCTGATAGAGCACATGCTGCGCGAGCAGATTTATAACGGCCCCGGCAAAAAACAGGATGCTGGTATATTTGAAGATATTCGTTCTGGCGGAAGCGCGCAGCATCGTTTCCTCTTCGAGGACGGCGGACGGAACCATCATATCATACCGGCGGATCGAAACCATGATCCCAATCACCGGAATCGCGCAATAGGCGGGCAGCAGCACCGGCAGGTCGACATCCAGATACAGGTCGACCATGTGATGCAGGGTCCCCAGGAAAAACGCAAGCGCGAACGTGGTGATCAGCGTCCACGATTGTTTTTTGACCTTCGGATCGGCGCTTTTCCTCCCCCATCTCCATAAAAGCGCGACGCTGGCCACCATGAAGGCTATCTGATGCACCTCGATCAAATAGTTCCATATGCCCAGGTGCACGCTGATCAGGGTCCAGCCGTACGGCAGATAATCGATCACATAAGCGCCCCCGCCCAAGGGCGTCGCAACGCCGTACGCAACAACCAGCGCGGCGGCGGGAAGATACAGCAGGCTCCGCTGCCAGATATTCCATTTGTCCGCCTCGCCGATAATACTCCGCAGATAAGCAAATATAAAAGGGAAAATCGTAATGACGCCGGCGTAGGCGGCGCGAAGAAAGATCTCGGCGAGAACCTTATCGGATGCGTTTGAAGAAAGCGACTGGGCGAACGACCACAGCATCAGCGCGGCGACCGTATAGGAATTCGCACGCTTGGTCCTGCGATCCGTGCTGTAGGGGAAGGACGCCACAGAACTCAGCAGCGCGATAACGCCCACCGAAATCAAAAGTACCGTTTCAATAATCATAAAAACCTCATGCGCGTTCCCTCATCCGAGAAAAGCGACGCGGCGCGGGAACTCTCAGGCCGATTTTACAGCTCGGTCCGGACAAGCAAATGGCATGAATTTATAGTCTGCTTGTACAATAATATATCGCATGAAGCGCGGTATCCTTGATCAGGAAAATTGATGTTGAGATAAAAACTTATGATATTCAGCGATAATTTAAGATAGATTCCCCAACATAGCATTTTTTTGCCGAAAAACGGGCAACCCGACTCTGCGAGCAGCAATGTCGGACCCGTAGCGCAAGCCGGCAAAAACGTGCCGGGATGCGTTTGGGCGCAGGGGTCCCGCCAAATACGAAACGCCCATATGGGCGTTTGTGATATGCTCGCAACAATCCTTTTTTTCATTGTTGAAAGCCGAATATCGCTCTCCCCGGTATCCGCACAGCCCCGGTTTGCCTCTTGACGCCGATTTACATTCACGCGTAAGCGCCGAATTCGCGGGTGGCGTCCGCCCATGCCTTCACAAGCTCCGGCTTCGCCTCATCCAGCACGGTGTTGGTGCACATGATGAAGCCGCCGTCCCTTCCCACGGTGACGATCAAGTCTTTGGTAAATTCACGGATTCTTTCGGGCGTTTCGATCTGGAGCATGGAGGACGGCATACCGCCGCAAAGGCATAGATTGCCGCCGACGATCTTTTTGGCAAGCTTGAGATCGGTTTTATCAAACACGCCCAGCACCTTGCCCTTGGGCAGTTCGCAAAGGTACTCAAGGCGGCTGTCCCAGCATCCCTCGAAGAAAGGCATAGGGGTAATGCCCGCGTCGATCAGGGTAAAGAGCATATGCTTTAAATCGGGCCAATAGAAGGTTTCAAACTGCCCGGCGGACATGAACCCGTCCCCGCCGCGGTGCAGTGGAATATAAATGCGGGGGCTTTCCTCCGGACGGCGTTCCAGAGCCCGCCTGCCCGCGAACAAGGCCGAATTTTCAAACAGGGACAGCAGCTTTGCCTGGGCACAGAGCAGCTTTTCAGGGACCTTCAGCATATCGGTAAGCGCGCCGCGCATCCCCCGCAAATAGCTTGAGATCGCATCGAAGGGAAGCACCACCACCGGCGGCGTGTACGAGGCCACGTAGCCCTCTTCCTCCATTTGCGCGTGGAAGGCGTCGAACCTTTCGCCCCACTCTTTGCCGACCTTCGACGCTTCCATAATCGCCTGTATGGCCTTTTGGATGTCCGGGTCGGCAAACATGCCCACCATGAACCCCAAGGAGTACGAACCGGAAACGACTGTCTTCAGATTGGGGAGTTTAGAGAGGCCGGCCAGATTTTCATACAGCTCTGGCACAAACCGCCGGATGAGAAAATCCGAGGGATCGTCGATAAAAGCCTCGTAATCGGCCCGCTTCATGAATTCCTTGTCGACAAACTGGTGGGCGGCGTTTTTATCGATGCCGTGGCCCGGCCATTTCATCTGCACATTGCCCAGCAGCTCATGAACCGGGCCGGGGGACGCCACAGGGCTGTCGGCTTGGAAAAACATGTCCGGCCGATAGGCGCGGATAAACCGGCGATTGGCCTCAAGCCACTTGTCCTGGTCGTAGTACGCGTCCTCATACGCAATGCCGTAGATTCTGGCAGGCAGATAGCTCGCCTTCATAAACAGCGGTACGCGATCGGGCGTCCTTTGAAGCTCAATGGCGTCAAACACCCGTTTTTTTCTGTCGGACCAGCTTTCCCTGCCCATATTACCGCGCCTCCATATGCTGTTTTGCCCAGGATACGGCGGCGACGGCGGTATCGGCATACGCGTCAGCGCCCGCGTACACGCGGATATCCTCGCCGACCGCGCCGCCGCCGACGATGATTTTAACTTTATCGCGCAGCCCCGCCCGTTCAATCGCGGCCACCGTCTCCTTCATTGAATCGAAAGTCAGGGTAAGCAAGCCGCTCATGCCGACGATGTCGGGCCGCACCTGTTCGATTTTTTGCACAAACGCTTCGGGCGGCACGTCTACCCCGAGGTCGTGAACCTCAAAGCCGTTCACCTCAAATAAGAAGCCGACAATGTCCTTGCCGATGTCGTGGATGTCGCCCTTCACGGTGCCGATGACAAATTTGCCGAGGGATTTTCCGCCGTCCGAGGCCCGCATATGCGGCTTTAGAATAGCGCTGAGCGCTTTCATGATGTCTGCGCCGAGCAAAAGTTCGGGCAAAAAGTATTCCTTGGCATCAAATCGGCGGCCGATTTCGTCCATGGCCTTCTGGCACGCGCCCAGGATCTCGGCGGCGGGAACGCCCTGTTCAAGCAGGCGCTCCGCCTGGACGACCGCGTCGTCCTCTTCCTGTTCCACAATGGCGGCAATAAGCTCTTCAAACATAAAAATATCCTCCCAATATGGATGTGTGCCTTAAACGCGCCGGGTATGGCCGCAGCGCAAAGCTGCGTATCCATGCCGGGCGCCGATAAGGCTCAAAGCGGCGCAGGCTTTGTTGCGATTGCCGGGGATACGCGTTTCGGCAATCATACCGGATAAGCCCGGTATCACCTTCCAAATGGATGGATGCGTTTTCGGTATTCAGTTGTAAGGTAAAGGGCGCACCCGCCGGAAAACCGGCGGGCACGCCTTGGCCTCGTCTATCACGAGATAACTTTAAGATCAGCTCTCGGCCAGCAGTTTGACCTGCACTTCGCCGCTCTTGATCTTGGCGACCTGATCCTCAAGCTTCGCGATCTGGTCGGCGGTGAGGACCTTTTCGTTGTAGGTGCCGAAGATGAATGCGCCGGTGGAGGTGTTGCCCACGATCTCGAGGGAGGGGCCGAACGTGCCGTTCACATAGGCCTGGATGGCGGTAAGAATGTTGGCCTTCATGTCGACCTGGCAGGACATCACGTAGGTATCCGGAGCCATTTCAGCCTGCTTGGGCGTGGTGACAACCACGAACTTTCCGGCTTCGGCAGCGGCCTGGATGACGCCGACACCCGCGCCCTGAGCGTACTGGAATACGCCGTCTGCGCCGCTTTCAAACACGGCGACGGTGGTCTCCTTGCCCTTGGCGGCATCGTCCATGCTGCCGATGTAGGACACGATGATTTCGGCGTTGGGGTTGGCGGCTTTCACGCCCTGCTCAAAGCCGAACTGGGTACGCTTCATGGACAGGCCCTCGATGGAGGAGACATAGCCCACCTTGTTGGCCTTGGTGATCAGGCCCAGCGCGTAACCGGCCATATAGCCCTGCTCTTCGCTCTTGACATCCATGCCGATCGCGTTGTCAAGGCGCAGGCTGCTCGAGGAAATGGCGAAGCTCACCTCGGGGAACTCGGGGGCGACGGCGGTCACGGCGTCGTTGAAGTCGTTGCCGTGGCACAGGATCAGGTTGTAGCCGCGGGCGGCATAGTCGCGGATGGCGGCTTCCATCTCGGCCACGGGCACGGCCTCGGTGTAGTCTCCCTGTATGCCCAGGGTCTTGATGGCTTCCTGCAGGCCGTTGTAGGCGGCCGCGTTGAAGCCGGCGTCATTGATGTTGCCGGGCAGCAGCAGGGCGACCTTGATGTCGGCCGCGTTTGCGGGGGTGTTTTCGGCGGAAGCGGTCTGCTCGGGGGCGGCGGTGTTTTCCGCAGGCGCGGCGCTGTCGGTGGGGGCGCTCCCGGTGTTGGTGCCGCAGGCGACCAGCGCCAGAGCCATTGCGAACGCCATCAAAAGTAATACAATTTTCTTCATAACGATTCTCCTTCTGTTTATTATAAACCACGTATTATGGTTTATCGGCTTATACGGGGATGAAACCTTTATTTCTCATAGGGTTTGGCCAGCGCGGCGGGCCGCGCCGAGGACTTGCCCCTCACCAGCAGCACCACCAGCAGCGCCAGCACCATGGGTATGACCAGCAGCAGATCCGTGGGAATGGGCACTCCGAAGGCCTGCAGCCGCATTTGCAGCGCGTTGCCCGCGCCGAATATGAGCCCGCCCGCGAGGACGCCCCAGGGATTCCATTGGCCGAGTATGACGCAGGCAACCGCCATGTAGCCGCGCCCGGCGGAGATATTGTCCACAAAGACGTTCATAAAGGACAGCGAAAGGATCACCCCGGCCACCGAAGCGCAGATCCACGCGAAGACGGACATGCCGAACTTCCACCGGATCACAGGGATGCCCATTGTGGCGGAGGCCTTGGGGTGCTCGCCGATGGAGCGAATCTTCAACCCCCATGTGGTCTTGTAGAGGATGAACCATACCGCGCCCACCATGATATAGGAAAGGTAGACCAGCGGCCCGTGGCTGAAGAGGATGCGCCCGATGACGGGGATTTGCGAAAGCAGGGGGACGGGCATATCGGGGATGTTCGGCACCACCAGCGGCACGTCCAAAACGCCCCAGATCATGCGGGACAGCAGCGAAGTGAGGCCGAGGGCCAGAATGTTCAGGCCCGTGCCCACAACGGCCTGGTGGGCCGCCAGCGTAACGACCGCCCAGCCGTAAAGCATGCCCAGCACGGCGCCCGCCAGAACGGCCACCGCAAGGCCCATGAACGCGCTCTGGAACAGGGAGGAGCCGAGCACGCCGAAGAAGGCGCCAAAGAGGATGCCGGCCTCGATGCCCAGGTTGAAGATGCCCGCGCGCTCGAGCATCAGTTCGCCGACGGCGGCCAGAACGATGGGGCTTGCCATGCGGACGACGGCGTAGAAAAAATCCGTGCTGAAAATGGAAATTAGGTTTTCCATGCTATGCCACCTCCTTGGCCGCACCCTGGCGGCGGCTCATCTCGCGCACGGCCAGGTATCGGGGAAGCTTCATCAGCGCGGGGCTGACGGCCACAAAGAAGATGATGACCCCTGAGAGGACGAGGCTCAAGCTGGTGGGCAGATTGGCCGCGCGCACCATGCCGCCCCGCCCGGCCTTGAGCGCGCCGAACATTATGGCGGCGATGACGACGCCGAGCGGATGCTTTTGTCCGAGCATGCAGACCGCCAGGGACTCGTAGCCGTAGTTGGCCAAGAAGCCCGCCCGCAGCCGGTACTGGCTGCCCATGATCTCCGAAGCGCCCGCCATGCCGGCGAGCCCGCCGGCAAGGAGCACGATGAGGATCTGCATCCCAAAGATATTGACGCCCGAGTGCCGCGCGACCACGGGGTTTTCGCCCAAAGCGCGCAGGTCGTGTCCGAAGGACGTGCGGTAGATCAGCACATAGGCCGCAAACGCTAGAACAAGGGCGATGAGAATGCCCGGGTACAGCCGCGTGCCGTCTAAAATGACGGGCAGGCGGGCGGTATCGGCAATCAGATAGGACTGGGGCGTATAGCCCGGGGGCTCAACCATGGGACCTTTCACCAGATAGTTGATGATGCCGCCCGCGATATCGTTGAGCAGTATGGTGACGATCATGAAATTGGTGCCGTGTTTGGCAAAGAAGTAGCCCGGCACCGCCGCCCACAGCATGCCGCCGAAGAAACCGGCCATAAGGGTGACGGGGATGTGCAAAAAGGCGGGAATGCCCGGAAAACTGGTGGCCGCCATTGTGGCGAATATGCCGCCCATGATGATCTGCCCCTCGCCGCCCAGGTTGATGATGCCCGCGCGTGCGGCCAGCGCGATGCCGAGGCCCGTGAGCAGGAGCGGGGTGGCGGTGTTGAGGGTGTTGGCGATGTTGTAGGAGCCCACAAAGGCGCTGTCGAACAGGGCGGCGTAGGCCTCAAAGGGAGAGGCGCCCTGCGCCGTAATGATAATGCCCACCACGATCAGCGCCAGCAGTATGGCAGCGACGGGCACAAAAAAGTTGAAGATGCGCTCAAACTTGCGAACCAGCGTGTCGAGCCGGTCGTAGTTTGCGGACGATCCCGTTTTCACGGGGACGGTGGCGGTCTCATTCATACAGACACTCCTTCGGCATGGTAAAAGAGGACGGACGGGGCTTGCAAAAACCAAGGAAAGCTCACGCGCTCTCGCTCCTTTTGCCCAGCATCATCAAACCGATCTGCTGCACCGAATCCTCGGTGGCGGGCACCTCGCCCATGATCTCGCCCTTGAACAGGACGAGGATGCGGTCGCTGACGGCCAAAAGCTGCGAAATCTCGGTGGATACCAGCAGCACGGCCTTGCCCTCGTCCCGCTCGTTCACGAGGCGGGCGTGAATGAATTCGATGGCGCCGATGTCCAGGCCGCGGGTAGGATTGCAGGCGATGAGCAATTCGTGCTCGCGCTCCATCTCCCGGGCGATGACGATCTTCTGCTGGTTGCCGCCGCTCATGTTGCCGGCGCGGGTATCGGGCCCGTTGGCCTTGATGCCGTATCGGCCGATGATCTCTTTCACCCGCCGGTCGATGAATTTTCCCTGCAGGAATCCCTTCCTGGCGTAAGGCTCCTTCCATCTCTCCTTGAGTATAAAGTTGTCCCGCACCGTGAAGGAGAGGGCCAGCCCTTCGGTCTGCCGGTTGAAGGGGATATTGGAAACGCCGCTGTCCAAAACGGCTTTGGGTTTTTTACCGGTGATGTCCTTGCCGTTGACGCACACCGTGCCCGATACCACCGGGATGTGGCCCATTATGGCGCTGATGAGCTCCATCTGTCCGTTGCCGTCCACCCCGGCGATGCCCACCGTTTCCCCGGCGCGCACGTCGAAGGAGACGCCGTTGACCGCAAGTATGCCGTTGTCCGCCTTCACCTTCAGATCCCGCACCGACAAAACGGTATCCTTGGGGCAGCAGGCCCTGCGCTCGGGGCAGATGTTCACGTCCCGGCCCACCATCCTGTTGGCCAGATCGTGCTCGGTAGCGCCTTCCGCGGAAGCGGTGCCCATGAAGCGGCCGTCCCGCAGTATGCTGACCCGGTCGCAGAAGGCCATGACCTCCCGCATCTTGTGGGTGATGAAAATAACGGTGTTGCCCTGCCCCGCCCAGGCGCGCAGCACGGTGAACAGTTCGTCCGTCTCCTGCGGGGTCAGCACGGAGGTCGGCTCATCCATGATGAGCACGCTCACGCCCTTATAGAGCGCCTTGACGATTTCCACGCGCTGCTGGTCTCCCACGCTAAGATCCTGGATCCTGGCGTCGGGATCGAGGCAAAGTCCGGTGCTGTGGGCGATCTCGACCACCCTGGCGCGCGCGGCGGCGGTGTTGAGGAGCGGTTCGCGCTCGAGCTTCGTACCCAGTATGATGTTCTCGAGCACCGTAAACTTCTGTATCAGCATGAAATGCTGGTGCACCATGCCGATGCCGTGCCCGATGGCGTCCTGCGGCCCGGAGATCGTCACAGGCTTGCCGTCGATGCGAATGCAGCCCTCGTCGGGATGCAAAAGCCCGTAGAGCATGTTCATAAGGGTCGTCTTCCCCGCCCCGTTCTCGCCGAGCAGCGCATGGATCTCACCCTTTTTAAAGCCGATGGTCACATCGTCGCAGGCGGTTACGCCGGGAAACCGCTTGGTGATGTGTTCCATCGAAATGTAGTCGGTCATTTGGATTCCTCCCTCAGGTTCGATGAGGCGGCAGCCACGGGCTGTACGCCCTTTGCCCTGGCTGGGATCGGGTGTCTGAGGCTGTTTGATCGAACCCCGGCACCCCTGCCAAGTCAGTTGCGGTTTGGTTCGTTGAGCCGTATAAAACCTGTCCTTATTCCTGCATGAAGTGGAAACGGTGCAGCGAGATAAACAGGCTCAGAAGCTTATTGACCACGGGATCGCCTTGGTTGCGGTTGCCGAGCGTCTCCAGGGCGGCGTCCACCTCGGCGGATTTGTCGTGCAGCTCGTTCATGGTCATGTCGGCCATCATGCCGTAGATCTCGGTGGGCAAAACGGCTTTGTTCAACCCGTTCTCGGTGACGATGCAGGCGCCGGAGTACCTGTCGACTTCTTTGGCGCAGCAGCACATTTCGCCGCTTTCCTGGCCCACCACCACAAGATAGGGCACCGGGACCGGGAAGGCGGTGGCCACCGCGCCGCTGTTTACATACACGCCCTTGAAGAAGCCGTTGATGATGTGGCGGCTGCCGTCTTTCTTATAGCGGCGGATGACGCTGATGCGGGCCAGTTTTTCACCCTCATATTCGGGCACGATCGCGCCGTTCCTTACAGGGAGCCAGATTTCCTGATAGAACTTGGCGTGGCCGCGGCCATACACATCGAACAGATAGACCTTTGCTTTGGTACCGTCCTCGCTCATCTCGATTGGTGATACGTTTAACTGATCGGCAGTTAAATCTTCCAGGCCCGGGATACCCTTTTTGCGCATAGCGGAGTAGTCGATATCGGTGTTTTTGAGCAGCTTCTTTTCCTTGGCAATCAGTTCGCCGTCCTTGAAGACATAGAGAGGATTGATGTCGGAAAGGCTGTCGGTAAGGACGATATCGGCAAAGCGGCCGGGGGTCAAAGAGCCGATCTTATCATCCATGCGGTGGTAGCGGGCGGTGTTCAAAGTCGCCATCTTGATGGCCTTGATGGGGCTCATTCCCATTTTGGCACAGTAGGAAATGATCCAGCCCATGTGACCTTGTTTGAGCAGACGATCCATGGAGATGTTGTCGGTGCACAGCAGAAAATTTTCCTCAGGAAACTTGTGTTTAATGATGGCGGATATCAGGGTTTCGATGACTTCGGGGCTGCCCACGCCGAACTTGATCTGGGTGGCGTAGCCATAGCGGATGCTCTTGGCGATGTCCTCAGCGTTCCATACGTCGTGGTTGTTTGTGCTGCCGATGGCCGGCAGGAAGTTCAGTTCCATGTCGCTGAGGGTGGTGACTCCCCAGTGGCTGTTGATGAAGCCGCCCTTTTCCCGCGCCCAGGCCGCCTTTTGGAAATCCTCCTCGTTGCCGCTGCTGTAGGAGAAGTGCTCGAACTCCCCAAGGCCGATGAAGGGCTCCATGTCTAAAAGCTCTTTGGTGATGCCGGCAGCCACTTTTTTGCCGGGGGCAAAAGCAAAGATGCGGTATGGCAGCCTTTGGTAATCCTTGAACAGTACCCTGGCCGCCTCAACACCCTCTTCACCGGCGGCGCCGATGAGATCGAGGCACTCGGCAAAGATAGTGGTGGTGCCGTTTGGAACAATGGCCTCGGCCAAAGCGGTGGGGTTTACCAGTTGAGACTCGAAGTGGAAGTGCGCGTCGATCAGGCCGGGAATGGCGAACAGCCCCTGGCCGTCGAACGTCTCGCGCGCTTTGGCGATCGTTTCGTCCGGGTTGAGCGCGACGATTTTGCCGCCGTGTATGAGCAGCGACCCTTTATAGGTCGTTTCCCCGTGCACGTCCAGCACGACGATGTTCTTTATCAGAAGATCGGCCTGATGCCGGCCATGCAGGATCTCAAAGATCTCACGGACTTTTTGCAGCTCTGTGCTCATTGGGTTACTCCTTTAACATCCGACCTTGACGGCGGACGGCATTAATGTGCTCTCCCTTTTCAGCAGGGAAGGCTCAATCACGGTTAACGGCTCAAACGGGCGGCCTTCGATCTGCGCGAGCATCAGCTCCGCCCCGCGCACGCCAAGCTCGTGGTTCTTCAGATCGACGCCGGTCAGTTCCGGCACGGTGATCGACGAAATCACCGAATTGCCGAGGCCGATCACGCCGATCTGCTCCGGGATGCGTTTCCCCCGGCGGACAAGCGCCTTTGTCAAACGCGCGGCAAGTATTTCGTTGAGCACGAACACGCCGTCGACCTCCTGCGCCTCCAATTGGTTCAGGCACGCGTCGGACTGTGAAAGGCCGTGTTCGGCGTACACAAGCAGCGGCTCGTCGAGCCCCGCGGCAAGCGCAGGCACGGAAAAACGCGAGCGGTGCCGGGCGATGAGCGCCTCGTCGCTCAGCTGATGCACCAATGCGAGGCGGCGCTTGCCGGTGTCGACCAGATGCGCTGCGGCAAGCTCGCTCGCGCGGAAGAAATCCGGGTAAATGACGGGGCATCCATCCGGCTTGACGACCCGGTTCATATACACGGCGGGAATGCCGCGGTCGAGCAGCATATGGAGCGATTCCCGGAAGGAATAATCCTGCGACTGCCCCATGAAAATGACGCCCGCCACCATGTTCTCGCGCATGGACATCAGGATCTCCTGCTCGGTACGTTCCGCATTGCCCACCTCGAAAATAAAGAGGTTGTAGTGGCTCTGAAGCAGCCGCTGGCTGATGCCCGCCGTCATCTCGGAATAGTACATGTTGTTGATGCGGGGAAGGATCACCGCGACGTTCTGCGTGCGGTTGCGCTTGAGGGATTGGGCGACCATGTTGGGGACATAGCCGAGCTCGTCGATTGCCTTGAGTATGCGTTCCTCGGTTTGCTTTTTGACCACGATGTTGTTGTTCAGGTACCGGGAAACGGTGCATATGCTCACATTGGCATGCTTGGCAATATCCTTGATGGTCGGCATCGCAGTCCCCTCCATGATAAAGTTGAACCTTGTGAATCGTATTAGTGAAACGTTTAAGTTTTATGTTGAATATTATTCTATATGCTTTTTGCAATTCCTGCAAGAGGCAAAAATTTTTTAAAACTGTTTTATGAAGGGTATAGGTAATAAAGAAGATATACGGCTTTGCGCAGCCTTTGCCTGGGGTCCTTAAATATCCCTCTTTTTGCCCAACCGCTCCGGATACCGCCCATAAATGCACGATACCTGAGATCGCCGAACTCCCAATCATTCGCTTTGCACATTTTACTAAAAATATTTTACTTCTTTATTATTGACACTGATTTCAAATGGTATTATGATTAGCGCATCAAGTCATAGGACGGTCGACAGTCCTATAAATTTAACCGTATCAGCAAAGCCAATCATTCAGTCCCCTTTTATATCCCGGCAGAAGGGAGGAAGGCCGCCAGCCATATGTTTCTTTTGCAACTGCGCTAATCTCAAGATTTATCAATTCAAGAAAGAAGGATCGTTTCATGAAGAAGGCAAAAATTGCGCTCTGCTTGGTTCTTCCCATTTTAATGCTGTTCTCCCTCTGGGGATGCGCACAGCAGCCCGCCCAAGCGCCGGAAAACAGCCAAACGCAGGCCACTTCCGGACAGGCAGAAACGCCGGCCGGAGCTTCCGAGAAAATCCGCGTCGCGCTGGTACTGCCCGGCTCGCTCAACGACGGCGGCTGGAACGCCAACGCCTACGCGGGATTGATGTCGCTGCAGGGCAAGGGATACGAGGTCGCTTTTACTGAAAATGTAGCCATTTCCGCCATCGAGGAAGCGCTCAACAACTATGCGTCAAAAGGATACGATCTCATCGTCGGCCATGGTTTTGAGTTCGGCGAGCCCACGTTGCGCGTTGCGCCGCAGTATCCGGAGGTACATTTCTTCGTCAGCGGGAAAGTCCCCGACGGCGTTGACGTCAACGCGCTGCCGGCCAATGTCGGGTTCATGGATATGAAGGAATATGAAGCGGCATATTTGGCCGGTATCGTAGCCGGCGGCATGACCAAGAGCAACGTCATCGGGTATATCGCAGGCTTGGAAATCCCGTCGCAGCTTTCCAATATGGCCGGTTTTGTGAAGGGTGTCGCCTCCATCAACCCGAACGCAAAGGTTTACGGCGTGGTAACCGGTTCGTTTGAAGATCCCGCCAAAGGTCAGGAGGCCGCGAATGCCCAGATCGATATGGGCGCCGACATCATCTGCCATTCCGCCGACTCTACCGGCATGGGCGCCATTCAGGCGGCCGCGGAAAAAGGCGTTTATATCGTCGGGTATGGCAGCGATCAGAATGATATCCAGCCGGATCTGGTGCTGACCTCCTTCATCACGAAGAACTCCGAGGTGATCGAAATGCAGGTGGCGCGCATCGAGCAAGGTACGTTCGGCGGCCTGTGGACGCCCGGCATCGCGGACGGGATCTGCTACATTGCCCCGTATCACGGCTTGGAGGGCGTCATACCCGCTAACGTGAAAGCCGCCGTGGAGGATGCAACGGCCAAGATCATCTCCGGCGAGCTGGTCGTGCCCGCCATTTACGAGCGCATCGACGAAAAAATCGGCTGATAGGCCGTGGTTGAAGGAGATCCGGCGCGGCCAAGCCGCGCCGGTACCCGAGAACAGGAGGACATATGTCGTCATCCGATATTCTTGAAATGAAGAACATCACGAAGCGTTTCGGCAGCATGCTTGCAAACGACGAGGTGAGCATTCATGTCCGGGAGGGGGAGATCCTCGCGCTGCTGGGCGAAAACGGCGCCGGGAAAAGCACCCTGATGAATATCTTATACGGCTTGTATAAGCCCACTTCCGGCACGATTTACTGGAAGGGCAAACCGGTCGTCATCGACAGTCCGATCAAAGCCATCCGTATGGGCATCGGCATGGTGCATCAGCATTTTATGCTGATCCCCGCCCTCAAAACTTGGGAAAACGTGGTCTTGGGGCTGGGCGACGAGCAAAAACACATCCTCCATCCGGAGATTGCAAAAGAGAAGATTCTAAAGATCGCGGCGGATTACAAATTGCAGATCAATCCGGATGCAAGGATCAACACCCTATCCGTAGGCCTGCAGCAGCAGGTGGAGATCTTGAAGGTACTCTATCGGGGCTCCAGCTTGCTCATACTCGACGAACCGACCGGCGTTTTGACGCCGCCGGAGAAGGAAAAGCTGTTCGGAACGCTCAAAAGCCTGGCGCAAAGCGGGCTCTCGGTGATATTCATCTCGCACAAGCTGGATGAGGTGATGGAGATCAGCGACCGGGTAAGCGTGCTCTGCCGCGGAAAGAACGTGGCCACGGTCGATACGAAGGATATGACCAAAGAACGCCTGGCAAGGCTGATGGTAGGCAGAGACGTGGTCTTTACCGTGGAAAAAAACGCTGTGCAGCAAAGCGGCGAAACCATATTGGACATAGAGGACCTCTGTGTGAACGGCGAACGGCTGGCTTCGACGCTCCAGTCGATCAGCATGCGCATCCGCAGCGGCGAGATCTACGGCGTTGCCGGAGTCGACGGAAACGGCCAGAGCGAACTGATGGAATCGATCGCCGGGCTGCGAAAAGTATGCAAAGGCTGCATCCGTATCGACGGGAAGGATGTAACCAACGCGACGCCTGCCCAGGTCATCGATTGCCGCACCGCTTTCATCCCGGAAGACCGCAAGCAGGTGGGCACGGTAAAGAGCTTCGGGATCGAGAAAAACATGATCCTAAGGGATATCGACAACCCGAGTCATACCCGGTATGGACTCATCGATTATAAAAAACTGCGCGACGAAGCGGATAAAGTCATCGAGGAATACGATATCCGTTTCCTGGAACGGGAATCCCCGGTCGGCCTGCTTTCCGGGGGCAACCTGCAAAAGGTCATCCTGTCGCGTGAACTTCGCTCCAACCCCAGGCTGCTGCTGGCGATGCATCCGACCCGCGGCCTCGACGTGGGAGCAATCGAATTCATCCATAAAAAGCTGTTGGAGGCCCGCGGCCGCGGCGCGGCGATTTTGCTGATTTCTTCCGAACTCGAGGAGATCATGTCCCTTTCCGACCGCGTGGTGGTGATCTGCAACGGGAAAATATCCCGGGAGCTTGCGGCAAGCGATGTTACCATCGAGAACATCGGCATGCTCATGGGCGGCGAAAATGCCGTATGCGGGGAGGAAAGCCATGCTTAAGCTTAAAAAAAGAGGAAAGGGTTCCCCGAACCCATTGCTGGAAAACGGCGAGATCATCGCCATATCGATCGTCGCCGCGTTTCTGGTAAGCATCGTATTCGTCCTTGCGCTGGGCGAGAACCCTTTCGCGGCGTACAGCTCCATGCTGCAAGCGTTGGGAAAACGCTACGGTCTGGCCGAAACCGTCGCCAAAGCAACGCCGCTGATCATCATCAGCCTCGGCCTCACGCTGGCGCTTCGGGGAGGCCTTTCCAACCTGGGCGGCGACGGACAATTCTATATGGGCGCCATCGCCTCGGTCTGCGTCGGTCTTTACCTCCCCGCCGGCTGGCCGAAACTGCTGATCTGGATCCTCGCTTTCGCGATCGGGGCCGCTGCAGGCGGCCTGTGGGGGGCTCTGGCGGGCTACCTAAGGGCGCGCTTCAACACCAGCGAGGTCATCATCACCATAATGCTCAACTATGTGGCACTCTATATCGTGGGATTTCTGGTGCACGGGCCGCTGCAGGCGCCGGGCGGCATCCCGCAGACCAGAGCCCTGCCGGTTGGGCTGCAATTCCCCAAGCTCCTGGAGGGTACCCGGGCGCACACGGGCATACTCGTCGGATTGCTGGCCGCGCTGCTCGTTTGGTTTATCTTTCGCCGCACAACCCTCGGCTACCGCATCCAGGCGGTCGGTGAAGCGCCAAAAGCCGCCCAATACGGCGGCATCCATACCAAGTGGTATATGGTCGTCATCATGGGCATCAGCGGAGCTTTCGCCGGCATCGCGGGCATGGTGGAGGTCTACGGCGTGCACTACAGGGTGCTCGAAGGAATCACCTCCAGCTTCGGCTTTACCGCGCTGTTGATCGCTTTGCTCGCCAAACTCAATCCCCTCGGCGCGGTGCTGGGGAGCCTCTTCATCAGCGCTTTGACGGTGGGGGCCAACTCCATGCAGATCGATATGAACGTGCCCACCAGCATCGTCAACGTGGTGCAAAGCCTGATCATTTTCTTCATGCTGGTCATGCCCAAAATCAAGACGGACTTCATGGAACGGATCAAAAACGCCGGGCGGATCGGAGGTCAGCCATAATATGGAACTGATATTCTCGAAAGTATTCATCGTGACCTTGCTCGCCGCGGGCATTCGGATGGCTATGCCGATCCTGCTGGCGGCCACAGGCGAAATCTATGCGGAGCGTTCCGGCATGCTCAACATCAACCTGGAAGGACAAATGCTGATGGGCGCGTTCGTATCCTTCGTCGTGGGATACTATACCGGCAGCATGCCGCTGGCGCTGATCTCGGGCATGCTGGCCGGGATCCTGACGGCGCTTTTGATGGCGGTGGCCTGTATCACATGGAATGCGCAGCACGTCGTGGCCGGCATCACCCTCAACATGTTCGCCTTGGGCGTGACCAGCTTTTGGTACCGGGTCATCTACGGCGTAACCACCAATCCCCCCAAGGTGGATATCGTAGGCTCCGGCACACAGCCGCTCCCGCTGCTTTCGCAGATCCCCATCGTGGGGGATATCCTCTTCAATCAAAACTATCTCTTTTACGCATCGATCATCATCGTGGCGATTTCCTTCTTCCTGATCTTCCGGACGCAGTTCGGACTCAAGCTCAGGGCGGCGGGCGAATATCCCCGCGCCGCGGAAACCATGGGCGTGAATGTGAAGCATATGCGCTATTATTCGATGATTTTCTGCGGCGCGCTGGCGGGGCTCGGCGGCACGTTCCTCTCGCTGATCTCCCTGAGCCGTTTTGTGGACAACATCACGGCAAGCCGCGGCTTCATCGCCCTTGCGATCGTCATATTCGGCAAATGGAACCCCTGGCTGGTATTTGCGGCGTCCCTGCTGTTCGGCACCACCGACGCGCTGCAGCTCCGCCTGCAGGCGGTCGGGGTGGACGTATCGTATCACTTCATGCTGATGCTGCCCTATGTGCTCACGATATTGGTCATGGTGTTGACGGCCAAACGTTCCCAAAGCCCCGCCGCGCTTGGACAGAATTATGAGCGCGAAGCGCTTTAGGATTTCTCGGCCGGCAATCGATTCCCGAACGAGGAGGTATGCCGCCTACGCTGCGAATAGGCAAATATGTTAGGTGTCCATATCAAAAAACCAAATTTTAATTCAATATAGGAGTGAAAACCATGAGCAACCTCGTACTCAAAAACATCGACAAAATCGTCAGCGGCGACATCGTAAAAGGCATCCTACCCGGTGATACCGTCGTCGTACGCGACGGCCTGATCGCGGGCGTCGGATACGAAAAGTCGCTCGACATCTCGGGCATCGACACCGTGGTGGATGTCGACGGGCAGATCGTGTGCCCGGGCTTTATCGACTGCCATATCCACAACACACTGGATGATTACGCTCCCCAGCGCGGCGCGGTGGGCTGCTATGCGGACGCACTGTACAGCGGCACCACCACCATGGTATCCGAAGGCGAACAAGGCCCGGGCTGGCCCCGCTTCTACGACGACCCCATCGGCTGCAAAGCGGCCGCCATCCTTTCCAAGCGCGTCTTCGACCGCTTCCGTCCCGGCGGAGCGCTCAAGTTCCACGGCGGCGCGCTGGTATTGGTGCACGGCCTGACCGAGCAGGATTTCAAGGAGATGAGCGAGGCAGGCGTGTGGCTGATCGCCGAAATCGGCGGCGGCGGGCTTTCCGATCCGGCCGAGGTCGCCCCGATGCTGGAATGGGCGAAGAAGTACAACTTCTTCTATTCGGTGCATTTGGCGCCTCCGTCCATCCCCGGTTCTTCCTGGGTTACGAGCAAGGAAATCCTCAAGCTGCGCCCGCACAAAGTCGCCCATACAAACGGCGGCTCGACCGGGGTTTCCTACGATCACATCCAGCGCCTGATGGACGAATCCGACCTCCCGCTGGAATTGGTGGTCAACGGCAACTTCGTCAACTTCAACAAAATGCTCAAGCATATGGATCAGAAGGGCGAGCTGAGCCGCCTGGTATTCGGCAGCGACGCGCCCACCGGCCAGGCCTCCCTCTCCGGCGCCATCAACCGCGCCATCGTGAAAGCTTCCGCGCTCAACGATATCCCGGCCTGGAAGGCCATCGCCATGGCGACGGGGAATACGGCGGATCTGTACAAACTCAACGTGGGCAAGATCGAGGTCGGCCGCGCCGCGGACCTGCAGGTCATCGACAACCCGCCGGGTTCCGTCGGCGCCGATGCGCTCAAGGCGATCGAAAACGGCGATCCGTTCGGAAACTCCATGGTGATCGTGGATGGCCGCATCATCGCGTTCCGCGGCAAGGATTCCCGCCCCACGGCCCGCTTGTGCAAGATCAATGGGGAAAAGGCCTTCGTGAGCGGTATCAACGAGCACCTTTTCTTCCCGCCCCAGATCGGCAGGCACTACGAAGGGTAACCGTCCAAGCGAAGCGCCGCGGGCCCAAAAGCCCGCGGCGCTAAAAAACCTTTAATGGAGGGAAATATGGCGACGCTGCTCATTAAAAATGCCGAAGCAATCATAACATGCAATCAGGACGATCAGATCCTCTATGGAGCGAATATCCTGTGCGAGGACGGCGTGATCCGCTACATCGGGCCCGAGAGCCGGCCCGCCGACAAAGTCATTGACGCGTCGGGCTGCTTCGTGTATCCTGGCCTCATAAACACCCACCACCATCTATACCAGACCTTTACGCGCAACCTGCCGCAGGTGCAGCGGATGGAGCTTTTCCCCTGGCTGGTGACGCTCTACGAGATCTGGCGCTATCTCGACGACGAATGCATCTACTACAGTTCGCTCACCGGCATGGGCGAGCTGGTCAAATACGGCTGTACGACGGTGATGGACCATCACTATGTCTTTCCCAAAACGGGCTCGTCCGGGTTTATCGACCGGCAGTTCGAGGCCGCGGACGCGCTGGGCGTGCGCTTTACGGCCACCCGCGGCAGCATGTCCCGCGGCAAGAGCGACGGCGGCCTGCCGCCCGACGACCTGGTGCAGGACCTCGACACCATATTGGCCGACTGCGAGCGGCTGGTGAAAAAGTTCCACGATCCCGCCCGATACTCCATGCATCAGGTGGCGATCGCCCCGTGCTCGCCCTTCAGCGTGACCACGCAGCTCCTTAAGGAATCCGCTGAGTTGGCCCGCAGGCTTGGCGTACGCTTGCACACGCACCTTTGCGAGACCAAGGACGAGGAAGCGTTTTGCCTCGACAAGGTATGCATGCGCCCCTTGGCTTACATGGAGGAATGCGGCTGGGTCGGCAGCGACGTCTGGTATGCCCACGGCATCCATTTCAACGACGAGGAGCTAAAGCTCCTCGCTAAGACGCAGACCGGCGTGGCCCATTGCCCCGCTTCCAATATGAAGCTCGCCTCGGGCGTATGCCGCGTCCCCGAAATGCTCGAGCTGGGCGTTCCGTTGGGCCTGGCCGTCGACGGCAGCGCCAGCAACGACTGCTCCAACCTGATGGCGGAAATCCGCGCATCATACCTGATGCACCGCCTGGCCTACAGCGCCAAGGCCCCGACGGGCTACGATATCCTGAAAATGGCCACCCGCGGCAGCGCGAAGGTGCTGGGGCGGGATGATATCGGCGCACTGGCGGTCGGCATGGCGGCGGACCTGTTTATGGTGGATGCCCAGATGCTGGAGCTGGTGGGTACGCAGTTCGATCCCGGCTGTCTGTTCGGCACGGTGGGGTATAATCGCCCGGCAAAAAGCGTCGTCGTCGCGGGCCGCGAGGTCGCCCGGGACGGAGTACTGCTCAACATCGACGAAACCGCGGTTCAACGCCGCGCCAACGCGCTCATGCGCAATATGTTGAAATCCGGAGGAGCTATCGCATGATTACCGACCTCAACGCCTACACCTGGGAAGAGCTTGCCGTCATGGATCGGGAAAAGGCGGTCTGCCTTTTGCCGATCAGCGCATTGGAGCAGCACGGGAAGCACCTGCCGCTTGGCACGGACGACTTTATCCTCGCCGCCGCGCTCGAGGGCGTGCGCCGTGACCCGCGCCTGACGGCGGATTATCTCCTGCTGCCGACGCTGCATTACGGCAACAGCGTCGAGCATCTGGATTTTTTCGGAACCATGAGCCTTGGATGCGCCACCATCGTGAATATCGTCGAGGATATCCTTCGCTGCATGGCCGACCAGGGGTTTAAAAAGCTCGCTATCATCAACTCCCATGGAGGGAACTCGGCGATCTTCCAGGCGTATTCGCAGGAATGGCAGCAAAAGTTCGGCATACGGGTGTATCATGCAAACTTCTACGCTTCGGGCTTCTTTAGAGAAGCGGCCTCTCTGCTGGAAACGCCTTTGTCTACGGACGTACATGCGGGGGAACTCGAAACCTCGGTGCTGCTGTATAAAATGCCCCACTTGGTACGGCAGGAAAAAATCACGGCCGCAGAGGATATCTATATCACGCTGAGCGACTATTACAGCGGATGGCTGACCAGCGAATACTCGCCCGGCAACGGGACGATCGGCGTACCCACGAGGGCCGACGCGCAAAAGGGAAAAGCCGTCCTCGACTTTATTCAGAACAAATTGGCAAACTGCCTGTTCCAAATTGCAAACGAGTAAGATATAATTGTCCAATCACCATTGATTCCCATAGGCTGCGGCGCTTTGCCGCTGCCGGCGGCAATCAAAAAAGCCCTTGGGAGGCGGGTGCCGCAGCCGCCGGGGCTTGCTTCCCGGGCCGCGGCATGTACGAATCGAGCGAAAAGCCTTGCCGCGCAAGGCTTTCCTTTCAGGAACGCCCCCTACCGACGGTGCGGCAGTTCCTGAACAAACGGCGCGGCTGTTTTTCCGACAAACTTAGGCTGCGGCGGAACCCGCGGCCGGATATTGGAGCAGGGTAACCGGAGTATCTGTATGGAGAATCTGACGAAACTTGAACGCGCGAAGTCCCTGTGTGAACGTACATTCGACGAACTGCGCAACGCGATCCTGGCCATGGCGCCCGGAGAGAACAAGCTCCCCTCTGAAGATGAACTTTCCAGGGCCCTTGGGGTGAGCCGTTCCACCATTCGCGAAGCGGTTAAGCAGCTGCAGATGGAGGGCGCAATTACAAAGATCCAGGGGAGGGGCACTTTTGCGCACCCCTCCGTCTTTCATATTCAGAATCGGGTGGACCTGCATCCGGATTTTTACGCCTTGCTTTCCCGGGAACACGAGCGTGTCGTCTTGGACGTGGAGCCCCTCGGCGTATCCACGCCCAGCGAATCGTATCTGCGCGTCTTCCCCAACGCCGTTGCCGGCGAACCGGTGTACGTCATGGTATGGCGATACTATGCGGACGATATCCTGATGATATTCGGAACCTTTGAGTTCCCCACCCGCTTTTTGCGCCGGATCCCGGCGCCCGATTTCCATGTGAACAATCTGCCCGAATTCTCCAAAGCCTATCTGAATGAGGATATCACCTACTGCGCCATGCAGCTTCGCTGCGGTTACAGCGAAACGGCGGCGCGGCAGTTCGGCATCCCGGAAAAAGTGCCTATGCAATGCTGGAAAGAAGTGATCTACGACGTAGGGGATCACGCCGTCGGCTATTGCCGCTTCTTTTTGCACCCCGACCATATGATTATGTCGTTGATCGCGCATTTCGACATCTGAACAGGGGGCGAACCCGCGGCCGCATTGATTTAAACCGGCGCCGAAACGACGCGGGAACTCCCGTCCAAAGGGATCATTCTATAAAAAGCGAATGCCCGCGCAAGGGAGATTATCCGGAGAAGTTCATTCATCCATCCGCCATTTTGCTCCTGCTTCACGCGGAACCGGCCCACGGCTTTGAGCGCCGGGAAATATATAGCGGCGGCGGTTAGCCCTTAAAAAGCCCGGATCGAATCGATCCGGGCTTTTAATGCATCCGATCCTGCGCCCATGCAAGGCCGACGATCCGCCGCTTAAAATCCGAGGCATTTGACAAAGAGCTTATCGAAATCCTCATATGTGGACAGTTCGATGACCGATATGGTCTTTACAAGCGCCTCCATTTCGCGGCGGTAGCCCCGGTTCATGAGGAAGGCCTTCCCGCCCGACTGCGAGGTGTTGCCGATAAAGCTGATCCGGCCCTCGAACTCCTCGGGAAGCATGCCGATGTTCAAAAGGCTTTTTGCCCTCAGATGATAACCGAACGATCCCGCGATCAGCACGCTCCCGACCTCCCGCGCCCGCACGCCCTGGCTTGACATCAGATACTCGATTCCGGCGCGAACGGCGCCCTTTGCAAGCTGCACCTGGCGGATATCCTTCTGGGTAAGGTATACCTCGTCGACCAGGCGGAACGCCGGCTTGCCCTGATACGGCGTGAGCCGGGCTTTGAGCTTCTCGGGCAGGTCGCTGCCCTCGGGCTTGACAAAGCGGCCGTTCTTATCGATGACCTTGTTCGCCACCAGCTCCCCGACAATATCGAGCAGCCCGCTGCCGCAGATGCCCACGGGGGCCGCGTCGCCGATGGTGCGGATGACGATGTCCGCATCTCGGGTGATTTCAAAGTATTCGATCGCCCCGTTTGAGGCGCGCATACCGAACGTGATGTTCATGCCCTCGAAGGCCGGCCCGGCGGCCGTCGACGTGGCCGACAGCGCCCCGTTTTTGCCGATCGCCATTTCGCCGTTCGTGCCGATATCTACAAACAGGGTCGTATCGGGCCGCCTGTGCAGCTGGGAGGCGAGGATGCCGGAGGTGATGTCCGGCCCGACATACGCGGATATGATGGGCGGAAAATAGACAAGCCCATATCGGCTGATGTTTACGCCCAGCGTTTCGGCGGGAAAGTGACAACTGCCGTACAGCTGCGGCGTATAGGGGAACTGGCCGAGCGAATAGGGATTGATCTTGGCGGCCAGATGGATCATCGTCGTGTTGCCGCTGAAAACCGCCTCGTAGATGTTCTCGCTCGGTACGCCGGACGAGACGCAAAGCTCCGCCGCCATACGGTTGATCTCTTTGGTTACCGCATCGTGCATCTCCTGAAGGCCTTCCTCGTCGGAGGCGATCTTGATGCGCGAGAGCACATCCTGCGCGTACAGACTCTGCGGATTGAGCGCCGAGCAAGTCGCGAGCTCCCGGCCCTTATTTAGGTCGACGACCGCCGCCACCAAAGTCGTGGTGCCGATATCTACCACGAGGCCGTACAGCCGGTCCGTCGTATCGCCTTTCTCCTCGCAAAGAAGCGTTTCTCCGGCATAGACGCGCGTCACGCCGTCCCGGTAGGCCTTCATGACGGCGCTGTCCGGCGTTACCTCGAAGCTTTGGCCCTCGGATACGATCTTGAGCGTCTTGTTCTTCTGGCCCGAGAGCGTCGTGACGTCGACATCGCCGAGCACCTCGGTCATGCAGGCGAGCACATACCCTTGCCCGGCCTCATCCGGGGGCAGCGGCTTTTTGACGAGCACGCGGTCAAGCTGCTTCGGATCGATCTTGACCTTGCATTTCCCGCAGGTCCCGCCCGCGTTGCAGGGCGATTCGATCACGACCCCGCACTCGCGCGCCACGTCCAGCAGCCTATCGCCCTTATCGGCGGTCTGCACGATATTCTCTCTGATAAAACGAACGTTTGCCATCAGCTTCCCACCTTTACCGCGCCCGTCATCGCCTGGATATTCCCTACCGGCGTCGTCGTGCTCAGCCCGCAGGCGGGCGCGATGATGTCCACGCCGCCCGCGACAAGCCTTTGTACGCGGCCGACGATCTTCTCCGACTCGCCGCCTTGCAAAAGGAATGTGCTCACGTTCCCCATGGTGGTCAGCGCCGGATAGTTATTCTTCAATTGCTCCAGGCTCACGAGCGCGTCCGTGCTGACGGCGTTCGCGTGCAGTTGTTCCATATAGGACTCCACCGAGCTCAGCTTTCCGCAGATGTGGATGATGACGGGCGCGCCCATGGCGTGTACGGCGTCCGCGAGCTTGTTAAGATACCGCACTGCGTATTCTTCGAACATCTTTGGGCCTAGAATCTCGCCCGTGGCGGTCGGATCGGCGATGGTGATGAGCGTTGCGCCGTTGCCGATCAGAAGCCGGGCGTAATCGATCAGATGATCTGTTACATAGTCGACCACCCGGTGCGCATTGGCCGGGTCCTTGCGCAGTTCCTTCAAAAACTGCATCGGGTCCACGATCGAAGCCGCCGTGCTGATCGGCCCCGTGACGCTTCCGATGACAGGGATGTCGGGATATTTTTTTGAAAGCGCATGCACGGCATCGACGACCACGCCCACGCGCCTGTTCTGCGCCATTTTCCCGATGTGCTTGAATCCCACCTGCGAAACGGACGGATAGGGCTCCCGGGCGATCTTGGGCTCGCATTCGAGCGTGCCGTAATCGATGTCGCTGCCGAGCACCTCGGCTTCGACCGTCATGCAGAAAGGAAGGCCGAGATTCTCAAAGCCCGTCATTTCATAGACATCGCCCGCGATATCCGCCATCAGACCCGCGTCGTGATGACCGGCAGGCAGCGTATGGCCCGTCTGGTTCATCACGTCCACCAGGGCCGAGTTGAGCATGCCTCCCGGACAGATGACCGGCGGGCGGTCCACGCCTGCCTTGCAAAGCACCCTGTCGAGCCGTTCCTTCGGGCTGAATACATCCATCGCTCATCCCTTCCTTTCTGCGGCGCTTCTTAAACGGCGGAAGGCAGGGTTTGATCGCCCACCAGCCGCTTTGCGAGCCAGACGGCTTCCGCCGCGTTTACGGCATAGCCGTCCGCGCCGATTTTGTTCGCGAACGCCTGGGATACCGGGCCGCCGCCCACGATCACCTTGAATCGATCCCGCACATTTTGCTGATGAAGAAGCTTGATGACCTTGCTCATGGCGTCCATGCTGGTGGTCATCAGCGTCGATATCCCGATGATGTCCGCGCCGATCTCAATCGCGCGCTCTACAAAAACGCTTGGCGGCACGTCCCTGCCGAGATCCGTTACCGCAAATCCCGAGGCTTCCAGCATGAGCTTGACGAGGTTCTTCCCGATATCGTGCGTATCGCCCTGCACGACCCCGATAACGACCTTGTAGCGTTCGGACGCCTCGGTATTCCTTAAATGCGGCTTCAATACCTCGAGCCCCGCGTTCATCGCCTCCGAGCACAGCAGCAGTTCGGGAACGAAGTATTCTTCCTCGTCAAACAGCTTTCCGGCGCGCGTCATGCCGTCCGAAAGGCCCTTATCGATCGCCTCGAATGCGTCCATTTGCGCGCTTACGGCTTCCTCGGCACCGGCGACGGCAGCCTCCTCATCCATGTTTACCACGGCGTCCGACAGCTTTTGATAGATTTTTTCTTTATTAAGCATAATGATCTCCTTTCATATTCTTGTATTCTGTGGGGATGGATCGGGCGGTGTCCGTCATAACCTTTACGTTTTCTATGGGTACGTCCGGCGGCAGATCGCAGCCCGGCATGAGGATGTACCCTTCATGGGAGCCTACGTTTTGTGCGCATTGGAGGCTAACCTCGCGCACCTTCTCCTGTGATCCCTGGAGCATAACCGAAACCGGATCGATATTTCCGGCAAAAGCAATCCGTCCTGCGCAAGAATCCCTCACGGCGCTTAGCGATACCTTGGAATCGATGGAGATCGCGTTTGCGCCGGTTTGCAGAAACAGCGGCAGATTATTCGTCGTATTTCCGCACACATGGAGCATCGTGGCCGGGACTTTGCCAGAGACCGCGGAGAAAAGCCGGATGTTGCTCGGCAATACGAATTCCTCGAATTGTTTGGGGGAAATCAGGTCGCCGGAGGCCGTCATCTCCGAGGCGCGAAGAAGCTCGACACCCGCGTCTATGAACAGCTGCCAGTATTTTAAACACACTTCCCGCGTGAATTCCAGCACATGCAGCAGCGCCGGTTTATCCTTGAGCAGCAGGCGCACAAGCAGCTTGATGCCGAGCATCTGGCCCGCCAGCGTAAACGGCCCCCACTGGCCGCTGCCGACGAGGAACTCCTGCCCGCATTCCCGTGCAAGAAGCTTTGCCGTTTCCACGATCATGCCGATATCGGGATCGGATTCGATGCGGGAAATATCAAGGCTGTCGATTTCCGCGGCGTTATTGAGCAGCGGCCGCTCGATTTCCGGCGTAAATCCCGGCTCGTCGTAACGCACATCGCCGCCGAGCGCTTTGATGATGATATTGTTGCAGCCCGAGCAAGCCCAGAGGATATCGGAGCGGATTTCACGGTAAGTATCGGCGATGATGTCTGCCGAGGTCTGTGCGCCTGCGCGAATGGAATCGCCGATCGACATATTGCGGCGCTTAAACAGCCAAACGCCGCCGGATAGTATCGCCGCCGGCAGACGTTCGGTTTTCTCACCCCGGAGCGCATTCAGCGCAGTCGCTTTGCCGTTCATCCAGATACCCTCCCGATATTGAAATACAAGCATTTGAGTCGGACCATAAAACGAGGCCCGGTCGGCCAAAGGATCGCAAGGTCTAAAACAACGTTTATTGAGCCTGCTACTGTAGAATACGCCAAATAAAATGCAAACGTGTTCAGTTTTCAATATTCCTATCAGTTTAATAGGATAATATCATAGATTATTGCAGAAATCAATATGTTTTATAGAAAAATTTCATTATCGATGTTTATTATATGATCAAGATTCTTAATATAATTTGCCAATATTAGCAATCCAACAAAACTCAATTGAACACGTGTTCATATTCAGTTAACACAATTGCGCAGGATCAAGCGCTCGCGCCGTTTCCCGCGCATCGGCCCCAAGAGCGTTCTGTAAACCGTCATCCCCTGCGCACGTGTTTCCCGTAATCCGCTTTGCCTCAAAACCGCAATGCGCATTTAATGCTGGGTTTTGTAATTGCAATAAAGTGTTGCGGCCGCCGTGTTTTTAATGATATAGTCTCCACAGGAAATCATTGGATCTCTAAATAATGTCCTTGTCCATGTTTCTCAAACATCAGAAAGAGAGCGTTTGTTCATGAACCATATCGGGAACATCATCCAGGAATACAGATGCCGTATGGGACTCACGCAAAAACAGCTGGCGGAATGCATCTGCTCGCCAAAGTACGTTTATTTGGTCGAGAAGGGCGAGAGGACCCCGTCCACAGGGCTGCTTAGGCTTCTAAGCGATAAGCTCAACGTGGATTTATGCGCCTTATATCGGTATCTGGATTGTACAAACCCCATTGAAGTGCACGACGCGATTGTGTTGTTTGAAAAATATAAAAGAAACAGCGATTTTAAAAATCTGAAAGAACTTACGGATGAACAGAAGGCCAAGCCTGATTTCATCCGCTCGCCGTGGAACTATGAAATCGAAATCAACGAGTACTGTTATGCGGTGCTGGTTGAGGGAAAAGCCGCCGAATCGATCGCCGGATTGAAGAAGGTCATCCAAAAGCTGACCGCTTCGAGCTATTTGGATTATCATCTTGCGCAATTATATACGTTGTTGTCCATCTGTTATCATAGGCTCAATGATACTGAAAACTCCTATCATGCGGCTGTTTGCGCAAAAAAGCTTCTGAAGAATAAACAAAGATTAGCGCACTACAAACAAGTAACCGTCACGACGGAAATCGGCTTCCTCTTCACGTGCCTGCAGATGCACCGGTATCAAAGCATTCTCCTTGAAGGAAACAAATTGTTGGAATATCAGCTGGAAAACAATTTATTTGAGAGAATCCATTATACGTTCTTTTTGCTTGCCTTGGCGAACGATAAGCTCGGCGACAAAAATGCGGCGATTGGGTTTTGCAAAAAAGCGATCTATTATACCTTGATCTATCAAAAGGAACACGATATCAAATTCTTTATAGAATACGAACCCTTTTGGGAACTAATGAACGATGATCAAATCAACTCTGATGCGATTGCCGAATTCCGCGATAAATACCATATCGATGCCGGAAACCGCTGCTTCAAAACTCGCGCTCTAGACGTATAAATCGTGGACCGCATCAGCATATGTTTTGAAATCTCTTGCCGTGGAATCGCCGCCGCAAGAGATTTTCTTTGATTTAAAGCCAAAATAATTGGTATTTATCCAGCAAAAGTCCAATGGAACAATTGTGCCATGGATCAGTCGCCCCCCGGCAACGAAATATCTGAAAGAGGATAAGGCATAATCGGCGATTGCGCTTTTTTGTCTATGCCGCTTTTCGAGATGCGCAGCCTTCCCGAACGGATGGAAGAAATCGATGCGCGCATTCCCTGCCGGGGAAATTATGCAAGGAGGAACGATACAATGAAGCTCACCACCAAAATACTCACGTTTGTAATGCTCATGCTCTTGATTTCTGCCTCGGGGGTGGCGACGCTTGTTATGGTGGAGAATTCCGCGCTGAGCGATCGGGTAAGCGAGGAACGCGTGCAGCTTGCGGTAACGGATACGGAAGGCAATATCAATGAAATGCTTCAAAAATCGGAGCAGAGCGCAATGCTGCTGGCCGGAAACCAGCAGCTGATCAGCGGCGTGAAAAACAACGATTTTAACGGCCTGAAAGCGTTTTTGGACGACATAAATTCAAAGATCAATCTCAGCACCATCAGCGTTACGGATGGCAACGGCAATGTCATCATCCGTCAGCACCAACCGGAGAAAAAAGGCGACAGCATATACAAACAGACCAACGTTCAAAAAGCGCTGGCCGGTCAAGTTTATTCGACCATCGAGTCCGGCGCGCTGGTGAAGCTTTCGTGCCGTTCAGGAGCGCCGATCAAAGACGAGTCCGGAAAGATCGTCGGCACGGTTGTGGTTGGATACGTCTTTGAGGATTCCGGGCTGTTGGATGCATTAAAAGCCAGGCACAATATGGACTTTTCAATTTTTTCGGGCGGCGAGCGAATTGCGACGACCCTGATGCAGGATGAACAGCGCGCGCTGGGCACCAAGCTCGACGAAACGATCAACGACGCCGTAACCGTGCGGGGGGAGACCTATGCAGGCAAGGCGGATGTTCTGGGCGCCATGTATCTGACCTCGTATGCGGCGTTGAAGGACACGCAAGGCAATACGGTCGGCGTAATCGGCGTCGAAATGCCGCTCGCAGAGGCGGAAGCGGCCAAAAGCGCCACTTTTTTGCATGTGCTCATCGTGGTGCCGGTCGTATTGTTCATCTGTAATTCGATATTGTTCGCATTTATTAAATCGCGCCTCGGAAAACCCATGGCCGTATTGACAAAAGCCTCCGATGCGCTTGCCCAGGGGCGAATGGATTTCGATCTCGATCTGAAGAACCGCAAGGATGAAATCGGCGTTCTGGGAAGGGCCTTCGAGGGCGTTGTCAACGTATTCAAAAAACTGACGGCGGATATTCAGACGCAGCTAAACGGCCTCGCCGAAGGGAATCTGGGGGCAAGGACGGACGAAACGACCTATACCGGTGAATTTAAGAACATCATCGGCGGCGTGAACCGCACGGTAGACACCCTTGTGAAATATATGGATAGCCTGCCGACGCCCGCGATGATGATCGATAAAGAATTCAACATACGCTACATGAATTTAAACGGCGCAGAGCTGCTCGGAAAAACGCAGCAGGAATTGATCGGCTGCAAATGTTACGACAACTTTAAAACGAGCGATTGCCGTACCGAAAAATGCGCCTGTTATCGGGCGATGAGGGACGTGCGCAAAGCGGAAAGCGAAACCGATGCGCATCCGAACGGAACGAATAGGGAGATCCAATATTTCGGCGTGCCCATTGTCAAGGACGGCGAGGTGGTCGGAGCCTTTGAAGCGGTAACGGATCTGACGCTGCTCAAGAAGGCGAAAGCGGCGGCGGAAGAACAGACGCAAGCTTTGACGGAGCTTCTTTCCAATATCAACATCGCATCGGAGCAGATGGTTTCCGGCACAAACCAGGTATCGGCGGCAAGCCAAGCCGTCTCCCAAGGGGCGACCGAGCAGGCCAGCGCCATTGAAGAACTGACGGCGTCCATTGCACAGATTGCCGAGCAGACGAAACAAAATGCGCTCAACGCCAATGAGGCGAACGAATTTGCGGGAAAAGCCAAAAAAGATGCGTTTGCCGGCAACGAAAAGATGCAGCAAATGCAGCAGGCGATGGAGGAAATCAACGAATCCTCCGCCAATATCGGCAAAATCATCAAGGCTATCGATGAAATCGCCTTCCAGACGAACATACTCGCGCTCAACGCCGCAGTCGAAGCGGCGCGCGCGGGAAGCAACGGCAAAGGCTTTGCCGTCGTCGCCGAAGAGGTCAGAAATCTTGCCGCCCGCAGCGCAGCCAGCGCGCAGGAAACCACAACGCTGATCGCAGAGTCGATACAGAAGACCAAAAACGGAACCGACATTGCAAATCAAACCGCACAGGCTTTGCTGAACATCGTCAACGGGGTGGAAAAGGTGGAGCAGCTGGTCCATGATATCGCGGTGGCATCCGACAACCAGACGACCGACATCTGGCAAATCAACAGAGGGATCGATCAGGTTTCCCAGGTAATCCAGACCAATTCGGCTACGGCTGAAGAAACCGCCGCGGCGAGCCAGGAACTCTCGAGCCAAGCGGAAATGCTCAAGACGATGGTCGGATCATTCCGCGTACTTGACCTGCATCATGAAGCAACCGATGCGGGTTCCGCCGCCGCATCCGAAGATCAGCCCCAAGCAAAGCCATCTTCTTTTAAGAGGGAATCGGCGTATAGGCTGAATGACGTGGAGTTTGGCAAGTATTAACACCTTGTGAATTCTAAGCGCGCGGGCGGCCGGCAAAAATCCGGCGTTATGCATGCGCGGCCGCCTTGGGTACGGGAAGCCGGGTCCATGAATACGTTCCCGGCCGCATTGAAATAGAACAAGCCCGGCATTGCAGCCGCGCTGTATACGGCATGGGTTTTGCCCGCATAAACCGGATAATAGATGGATAATCATTGTCATTTAGCTTACTAGCTTACTATCCTCCGGTTTTGGCGACATCTAAGCAACGCCCCAAGCGCTTTAGGGATTGAGGACAGAGGATGGTTTATTCGTTCATATTTTCAATGCTGTTCTGGGTGATCGGCGCCGCTTCGCTTATGTGCGTATTGTATGTGTTGCACAACAATCCTAAAGCGCACGCAAGCAGGGCTTTTCTGGGCGTCGGCATCGCCCTGACGATCTGGTCCGTCGGATTTGCCATCGCCAACGCCTCTCCTGATCTTGAAATCGGAATACTATGGCGCCGGGTCTCCGCTCTAGGCTGGGGATCCATATTCAGCATGCTGCTGCATTTCATATTGGCATTGACCGGCAAAACGACGGCTCTGAAAAAATGGTGGGTTTATCTATTGCTTTATCTGCCCGCGGCCATAACGGTCTGTGCTTTCAGTCTGCCCGTCGGCATCAATCCGGTTCCGTATTACCTCGTTTACACCCCCCTGGGCTGGACCAATATCGCCGAACACAACGGCTGGGATGTGGTTTATTACGCCTACTACGGCGTTTTCACGATAACCTGTCTGGTGCTGATATGGCTGTGGGGGAAACGCGCTTCAGATAAGCAGGTCAAAAGGCAGGCCCGCACCCTGTTATTTTCTTTTGCGGCCGCGCTGCTGCTTGGAACATTGACGGACGTCGTACTCGCCCAGCTTTCGACCGGCTTGCCGCAAATGGCGCCGATCGTGATGCTCATACCGGTCGTCGCCGTCTGCTATACCATAAAGCACCATCGGTTCCTGATTGCCGAGCCTGTGGATCAGAATGAAGTGATCCTGAACGAACCCGCGCGCGCGAAAATCTACCATTATTTATTTATCGCGTTCCTTGCCGGAAGCATTGTTAATTTTGCGGCCCAGCATCTGCTCTATCAGGAGGGTTCCTTAGGCGAAGTTCTGCTTTTCAGCGGGTTTCTGCTCGGCATAGCCATTTTTCTCAAGGCTATGGATCAATACAAAGCGAGCGTCCAAGCAAAGGATAAGCTGCTTTCCATATCCTTTACCCTGCTCATACCGATGATCACGCTCCGGTTTACCCAATACGGAGGCATTACGATTTGGGCGTTCGTGTTTGTGCTGATGATCATCTCCCTTCTATTCAACAGCCGGATGGCGTTGGTTTCGATTACCGTGTCGGCGATACTCACGCAAGCGTTCCTTTGGACCGTTGCGCCGGCCGTTCTAGTGGAAGTGAATCAGGCCGACTATATCGTCCGGATCTGCATATTGGGCATCGCAATGTTCCTCGCTTTTTACGTAAATAAAGTATATGTCTTAAGGCTTAAGGACAACGCTTACCGGATCCGGTTTCAAAAACTGATTTCGGAGATCTCCTTTGATTTTGTAAACATCAATCAATCGAATCTCAACGAAAAAATCAATGCCATGCTCGGCAAGATCGGTTTGTTTTTCCAGGCCGACCGGACCTACGTATACTTGTTTCACCCGGAGCGCGATACGATGACGTATGCTTACGGATGGTGCAACGAGGGGATCGAGCCCGAGGAGGATATGCTCGGCGATATTCCCCTTGATACGCTTCCTTGGTGGATGGGCCATATCGGGGACGTTGCAAAGCTGCCGGATGAAGCGGATGAACTAAAGCAAAGGCTGATCCGCCGGAATACTATGGCCCTGACATCGATCCCCATTGAAGGCGAAGGGACCGTGCACGGGTTCCTTGGGATCGATTCCGCCAAGCTGATAAGGGATTGGTCGCAAGAGCAGATAAAAACGCTCCGGATCTTTGCGAATCTGCTTGCGGATGCCATGGTCAAGATCAAGGCGGAAAAGGATATCGAATACCTGGCGTATTATGACCATTTGACGGGACTTCCGAACCGCACCCTGTTCACGGACAGGGTCACCCAGGCCATTCATCTGGCCAAGCGCTCCGCGAAATTCATCGGCGTCATGTTTATCGACATCGACAGTTTCAAAGCGATCAACGACACGATGGGACATAGCAGCGGGGATTTGCTGATCCGGGAAATCGCGCACACATTGTCGCTCCATTTGAGGAAAACGGATACGGTGGCGCGGTTCGGCGGGGACGAATTCATGATACTGATCAACAACATCGCAAGCGGGCAGGATGTCGTCAGGGTTGTGAACAGCGTTATGAGCATATTCGAAAAGCCGTTTGTTATGAAGGACCTGGAATTCTTTATCACGGCCAGCGCGGGCGTCGCCGTCTGCCCCGTCGACGGGGAGGACGCGGAAACGCTGATCAAGAACGCCGATATCGCGATGTATAAAGCCAAAAGCATGGGCAAGAACCAATACGTATTATGCACCGCCGATATGAAGGACGAAGTGCAGCGCAATATGATGCTGTCCAACAGCTTATACCGAGTGCAGGAACGCAACGAGCTTCTTCTGTATTACCAGCCGCAGATCTGCCTGCAGACGAAACAGATCATCGGGCTGGAAGCTTTGCTCCGTTGGAAGCATCCTCAGTGGGGCATGATCTCCCCGAGCGTTTTTATTCCTTTGGCGGAAACAAACGGGCTGATCAACGGCATCGGAGAGTGGGTTCTTCGGACTGCGTGCGTGCAGAACAAAAAGTGGCAGGACATGGGGCTGCCTTGTTTGAGGATGGCGGTCAACCTGTCCGTGAGCCAGTTTAAGAACCCGAAGCTCACCGATATCGTGCAGGGCATCCTTCAGGAAACAGGCCTTAACCCCGCGTATCTTGAGCTGGAGATTACCGAAAGCGTCGCCGTTAAGGAAAGCGAATATATTATCGATGTATTAAACAGCCTCAAAGAACTTGGGGTATCCATATCGATCGATGATTTCGGCACGGAATACTCCTCCCTGAGCCGGTTAAAGATGCTCCCCATCGATCGGATCAAGATCGATATGCAATTTGTTCAGGGCATTGAGGGCAGCGAAAAGGATCAGGCGATCACCAAAATCATCATCAACCTCGCGAAAAGCCTGGGGCTTAAAGTCATTGCCGAGGGTGTGGAAACTGCGCCGCAGCTCGACTTCCTCCATCAGAGGATGTGCGACGAGGTACAGGGGTTTTATTATTACAGACCCATGCCTGCAGCGGACATCGAGGCCATGCTGAAAAACGGTTCATTCGGCTATGCGGACGCCTTGGACACAGACGCTCCACCATGCAAAGCTCTACCGAATCCTTAAGGATCCCTGTCACCGCGAAGAAAGAAGGAGAAAAACCATGAAATGCGAACGATTGGTCAGTTGCCCGTTTTACCAGGAAAAGATGCCGATCGACAGCGGCCTGGGGTGCATCTACCGCAAGAATTATTGTGAAACCGATAAAACAAAATGCGCAAGATTCATCGTGTTGACCGCTCTGGGGCCGCAGTATGTCCCAAGCGATCTATATCCCAATATGAATCAGCGGGCGGAGCAGATCATCGCCGATAAAAAGCCCCGGCAAGGCTAAACGATCGGCTGTTAACGATGCTCTAATCAAACCCCGGAGCCTTGTTGCGTTTTCCTTTGTTGACTCAACGGGCAGGGTATGCTATGTTAAAAAAAATACGGTGAATTATGGAAAAATCTTTTCTGCCTCTATACTGCTCATGGAGGGAAATATGTTTGATCATGCTGAGTATCGCAAACTGAAAACAAGTTTTATCATTATGATGTCCATCACTGCGATTCTTGTGATTGTTTTTATTATCACGCTGTTTACGGATGACAACATCGATCTTGAAACGGTGCTCACCTTCCTGTGGGTGCTGGGATTCCCATGGGGCGTAAGGTATTGGATACAAAATTGGAGGGACGGCAAAGTCCATGTGTTGATCGGCATGTTCTTCGGCTTCTTTATTATGCCGGTTGCGATTTTCAGATATGTGGCCGACCTCAAGGAGATGTCGGCGCGCAGGAACGAATAACGGCGGCGAAATTAGGGCACAGCCCCGCGGGCCCGCCTTGAACCCGGCGGCGAACGAAACCAAAGGCTTACACCTGTCGGCTTGCCGACGGGTGTTTTCTTAAATTCTAGGAGAATCCGCCTTCCTGGGGCTGAGCGGCGCTTTAAACAAAAACGGGTATAAGGCCCTATCCATGTGAGAAAAGGCGCAAAAGAAACGCGGCCATGTACCATAGCCGCGTTTCTTGGATCGTACAGTTGTGTTTACAGGTAACCGGCGCCCTTGAGGATCTCGATCGCCTTTTCGTGGTCCTCGGGCGCTACGAGGACGATGGGGCCCGTGCAGCCCATGCCGGAGGAAGCGTAGATGCCCTGCTTCCATACCGCGCGCACGGCGTTTTCGAGCTCGAGGATCTCGATGCCGGGGATTTCGCTCGTGACGACCTTTTCCGGCGGGGCCTTCACTTCCTCGGCGTCGGCTTTATTTTCGGCAGGAGCACAGAGCTTTTGCAAGATCGCGGCGAGGCCCGCTTTTTCGGCGAGCTTAAACTCCTCTTCCACCTTGGCAAGCAGCTTGCCCTTCGCGCACTGGCCGGCGTACTGGATCGCACCGGCCACCACGGGGGCGCCGGAAGCGCGGGAGATGATGTTGATGATGCGGTCGTAGCCGCGGCCGATGCCGGGGCCGTAGCCGTCGCCCAGGGATTCGTAGCTGCCGCCGGTGGTGAACGCGCTCATCACCTTTATGACGACGTTTCCGGTCAGCGAGTCCATCACCATGATGTCCGGCACGCCCTGCAAGAGGTCGTTTCCGCGCATGGCCACGCCGCCGTCGGCGCGGGCCGAGCTCGTGAAATGGATGGGATAGCCGTCGTCGCGCAGTTTAAGGAGCACACGCTCCAGCTGCCGCGCGCCGTCGATGTTCAGGATGCCGACCGTGGGCGCAGGGTTGCCGCAGGCTTTTGCCGCCGCGATGGCCGAGATGGTGTTCTTGAGCATGGCGGACACGCGCTCGATATCCGAGGTGCCCGTGGTGTTGGCGACGTACATCCTGCGGCCGAGGCCGGGCGTGATCACGCGGCCGACCGTGGAAACGCCGATCGGGAACGCATAGTGCATTGTGACGGCCGCATCGAGCTCGCCCGAGAGGAGCATCCTGTCCATGATCTCATGAGAGGTGGCCATGCAGTCCGATTTCACGACGCGAAGGCCGGTCTCGCAGGGCATACCGATGACCACGACCTCGATCGACGGATCGGCCTGCTGTGCAAGCTCCGCGCCGCGGAGCATTTCCGCCTCGCCGTGCTCGCTGCCCGCCATTGTAAGCCCCACGCGCGCCCTTTTGCAAAAGCTGCCGGACACAAGGCCGTGGGCCATTTCCTCGAATATTTCAGCGATGGTATTTTTTGCAGTATCCATGATTGCCTCCCTTATTCCGCTTTGAGGGATGCGGCAAAGTTCATCATCGCTTCGGCTATCATGTTCTTGATCTCATCGCGGTTGATGGCTTCGCCGGAGGAAACCGTGCCCGGGTTCTTTTCCACGATGAAGGAGACGCCGTCGAACAAGTTGGTAAGGCGCCCAAGGAACAGGCTCCCCTTGCCGACGACCATCACGCGGTTGAGCGCGCCCGCTTCCATTAGGTCCTTGCAGTGCGCAAGGAACGGCACGCCCGAGGGGATATGCCCCTGCGTGGGGGCGAAGCCGGGCATGCTGATGCGGTCGACCACGTCGTTGAGTTCGGCGCGCTCAAAGTCCTTGCGCATGACGCCCAGCGCGGCGATCATCTTGTAGTTGGCCTTTGGCACGTCTCCCGCGCCGGCAGGCTCGGTGATCTCCGGATTCTGCATCTCCACCGAGAAGGTGTCGATCTCCTTCAGGCTGATGCCCGCGCGATCCAGAGGATCCGCCACGATCGCCTGCATGACGGCCTGGGGCGAAGCTCCCGAGCCGATCTTGTGGCGGCCGACCACATCCGTACGGATGATGGGGCTTACGCCGTCATTCTCCGCGATGTGCACGGCAAAAGCGCCCAGGCAGTCCTCAAGGATGGGAAGGCCTTTTTTTGCATGATCCTTTGCGTTGAGGCCAAGCTTGGCGGAGGCGCCGCCCGCCAACACGACGACGTGCCTGTAAACGCCGGCTTGCACCAGAGCTGCGGCTTCCACCAGTGCGTGCGCCGGGCCCGCGCAAAATGAGCGGGTATCCGAACCCGTGGCGTTGATCAAGCCGCACACCTCGCCGATCGCCTTCGCGAAGTTGCCGCCGCCGCGCTGGTTCATATCGCCGCAGGCTTCCTCGGAACACTCGATGATGTACTCGACGTCCGCAGCAGCGAGGCCGGTCTTATAGAGCAGCAGCGCGAGCGCGTAAACCGCGGAGGCCTTGCTGACCAGATTTTCAAACATGACGTGCTCGGAAAGAGCGGCGTCGAAATCGTGCGCCTTCTTGACGCAGCCGATGAGCGCGCCCTCAAAGTACATGGGCTCCGCCTTGTGGGCATCCACGAGATCCTTTATGGCGCAAGTTTCGGCATAGTTCTTGTCAAGCTTCGCAAGTGCGGGAAGCGAGCCCAGCGCCTTGTGCGCGCGCAGCTTTTCGGCGGCCGCCTTTTGGAAGCCCTCCTCCATGAGGACGAGGTCGAACGCGTCGACGACCTTCATCATGCCGTAGAACTCGTCCAAGGGCATCATTTCGCCGTGCTTGCCCTCGCGCGAAGCGTCCTTGACCGGGTTTTCGTACCATGGTCTTGGAATGCCGTTGAGATCCTTCGGCTGAAGATTGCCGATGTACACCTGGTTGGGAGGATACGCAACGGCCTGCTCAAAGCTCCTGTAATGCTTGTGAAGATTGGCCAGATGCTCCGAATTTGGGTTGATGTGCCTCTCGCTGGTCTGGGTGCTGCCCTGATGAAGGACCATGTCGTTGGCCTGAATCAGCGCGTAAGCCGCGCCTTTTAATACGGGGAAGCTCATGTGTGCTCATCCTCCTAAATGAATTCTGTTCCATTCTATGTAAAGTCGGTTGTTTTCCGTTTTATAAAAGGGGCCGAGCGTTTCCACCCGGCCCCGCGAGCGCTTCAAAGACCCGGATTCCGGTATGCGGCCGGAAGGTTAGTCGTTGAACACGGTCTGGCCGTCCACATCGGTGGAAAGGGCTTTGAGGGCCTTCCTCACCAGCTTACGGCGCAGTTCTTTCTCATCGGCGGGCTCAAGTGCCGGATTGCCCAGGGGATAGGGAATCGCAACCGTGGGCACGATCCTGTTTGCTCCAACCGTGAGGGAGATCGGCACGACGGTGCACATGTGTACTACCGGAATGCCGTGACGCTCGATCTCTTTTACCATCGTTGCACCGCAACGCGTGCAGGTGCCTCAGGTGGAGGTGAGGATAACGCCGGCAACGTGGCTGGCGATTAGATCCTCGGCGATCTCGCGTGCAAATGCCTTGGCGTTGGCAACGGAGGTACCGTTGCCGACCGTGGCGTACCAATATTCATGAAGGGAGCCGATCTCACCGGCTTTTTCCATCTCCTTCAACACGTCCACAGGAAGGACGCGGTCAAGGTCGAGGTTTGCATAAACCGGGTCGTAACCGCCGTGCGCGGTTTCACCGTTCGTCGGATCAAAATCGGTGATGTCCTTTAAGCTGTACTTGCCGTACTTCGAGGCGCTGGAGGACTCGATCCTGTCCGGGTTGCCCTTGGGTACCGGGCCGCCGGAGGATACGAGGGCGATCTTCGCCTTCGTGATGTCCTTGATGGCGGGCATCGGGTCTACGCGGTCGAATACGGGCATGGGATACTCGGTCTTGAACTCTTCGCCCGCGATCTTCTTAAGAAGCATCTTAACGGCGCGCTTGGAGCCGCGCTCGTCCGCGAAGTAGTTCACGCGCAATCCCTTGGGAACATAACCTTCGGTGATTTCTTCACCGGCGATCAGCTTTTTGACGATGGCTGCCATGGCGGGGATCGCCTGGCGCATGGTCGCGGCGGAGTTGCCGACTTCCACAAAGTAGCCGTGGCGCTTGTACATTTCAAGGCCCGGGTTTTCGATGTAGAGGCCGCCTACGACCGGGATGCCCAGTTTTTCGTCCACCATCTCGGCTACCATACCGCAAGCCATGCCGTAGCGGCCGGCGTTGAAGCCGGGCCCTACGACCACGATCTCGGGATTGTAGCTTTTGATCATTTCGAGTACCGCTGCGGAAGCTTCTTCAACCTTTTCGTTGAAATAGCTGTCACCGCAGATGACGGTGCCTACGATTTCAGCCACATCCTTAAGCGCAGCGCCCAGAGCCATGCCGGGGCCGACGTGACCGTCGCGCTTCTCGGGCGGCGTATTCGCAAACTCTTCGCCGCCGATACCTGCATAGAACTGATTGATGTAGTGAACAATGCGTGTCTTTGTCACACTGTTGCCTCCTTTAACCGCGATAGGTGGTGACTTCGGAAATGATGGCGTCGACATCGAGTACCATTTCCATCATGCTGATCTGCTCGTCGTACACGGCGGGATCAACTTCATTCTTTAATTCAAACATATGATATGCTTTGAGTCCCAACGGGACTCCTGCCAGCGGACCTGCAAAGGTCGGATCACCGGCGGAAACGGTTTCGGCAGCCAGTCCGGAAGCTTCCGCTTCCGCGCCGCCCAATACTACGATGAGGTCTTCGTTTCCGTATTGCTCACAAAGAGCCTTGATCCTGGCCTGGTTTTCGAGGTCCATGGCACCTGCGGACGTTCAGACAAAGCATTCCGTTGTGGAAAATACCACTTCGGCGCCGGCCGATTTGACGCATTCTTCCATCGCCGGGCCCGGAATACCGTCACGGTCGCCGAGGATCGCTACTTTTTTGCCTTGCAGCATTCCCATGACAAATTCCTGCCTTTCTCAAAATTAGGGTTTCAAAACCCTGTCGTACTTTGATATCCTGCCTAGATACCTTTTGCGGTGAGCGTGAAATAGCCCAGTTCGTTGGTGGAGCCGGTGATCACCTGGATTTCGGCCGTGATGGATCCGTCCGCAGCGAGGCTTCCGGCCCAACCGCCCGCGATGACGTCCGCCACTTCGGGATAACCGATGACGGTGTCCATCTTGGAAAGGGTTATCACCTCGTTGGCGTTGCCGGCGGTGACGCAGGCGTCGCCCAAGGGGGTCGAGTCGGCCAGGGACTGCGAAGCGCCGTCCCGCCCGGCGTACTCGTCGGTGATGAGCACGGACTTGATTCCCTTTTTCTCGATCTTGTTGCAGTTCATGACCAGGTCGGCGTCCGGGTTGCCGAAGCCTTCCTCGGAGATGATAACCGCGTCGGCGCCCAGGAACTCGACGAGCTTTGCAGTCATGTTGGAAGACCTTTCCTTATCCATGAGCGTCACGTTTTCGTTTGTGACGACGCTGCCGAGGAAGTTGATGGTCTTGCCGTGCTCGGCGTAGAGGTCCGTGATCACCGGGCTGTTCATGTGCACGTACGTCGGGTTCTTGTCGCAGGCGGAAACGCAGTTTCCGCTGGAGATCGCTCCGTCAAACGCCTCGGTGGGGTACATGAAGGTGGGCACGATCTGCTTGACGTCAACGCCGTAATAATAGGTGTTGTGCAGCAAGCCCTGGGTCTGGAGCATGTAGACGTACACGACCTTGGGAAGGTTCGGGTACTCTTTTACCTGCTCGAGAAGAGGCTTGGTCTCATACACGTCCACCTGGTCGGGCTTTGCGTCTTTGCCCGCCGCGCCGAGATAGTTCGCCGCCCGGAAACCCGCGAGGCGCACAACCACTTCGTGCTCGTGCTGCTTGAGGCTGTCGATGGGTTCAACCTTGACGACGACGTTTTGGGTTTTAGAGAACGGGGTGTATTCCGCTCCCTTGCCGGACATGTCGATGATGCCCTCCTGGAAACCCACAATCTTGCCCGTCGTAACGACGGCGGCGCCCTTTAAGACATTTGTCTTACCGGAGCCGACCTGTTCCACGCCCGTCATAAAGCCGGGCAGGATACCGCCGGGACCTTCGACCTTAACGCGGGGTTCGACAACGTCCTTGACCGGGATGATGCGAACCGATTCACCGGGGCGAGCCAAGAAAACCTCAACGGATTTGATCCTGTCGTCGCCGCCCTGTGCTGCTTTGGCCAATTCATCTTTGTCGACGTAGAGCGTGCCGTTTTTGACTTCCGTCTTGGCGGCAAAATCCACGTTCTTGATGAATATGGAGCCAACTTCCAAGCGCATAAGATCTTTTCCTCCTTTGAAAAGATTTTTATTTTTAGCGTTACCCGCTAAAAACCTGAACTAGCCGACCAACTCGTCGAGCTTTTTCTGAACGGCGGGCATGTCGATGGCCTCCTTGTCGAACACGAAGGTCTTTTCGCCGTCCTTGTAGAACACGAAGGTGGGAATTCCCATGACCTTCTGCGCAATCGCCAGGCGCTTGTTGCCGGCGGTATCGAGCTTGCAGAACTTCGCGCGGCCCGCGTTCTTCTCGGCAAAGGCCTCCACCTCGGGCAGAAGCGCCAGGCAGGGTTCGCATTTGGGGCTCCAGAAATCGACAAATACGATGCCCTTTGCCTCGATGACTTCCTGGTCAAAATTGTCTTTGGTCAGTTCAACCATTGTCTTATCCTCCTTTCGCTGCAATTCGTTTTATGAAAAAAGGGTTTTCCTTATTTCAACATTTCCTGAATGGCGGAAACCGACACGTTGTTCTCCAGACGGGCCTTGACCACGCCGTTTTCAAACAGGAGCACCGTGGGGATCTTGGTCACGTGGTAGGTGGCCGCGGTCTTCTGATTGCGGTAGGTGTCAAGCTTGGCGAGAGCAACCTTGCCGTCCAACATATTGACAACCTTTTCAAGCAGGCTGATGGTCGCGATACTGTCCTCGAATTGGGGAGCCCAGAACGCGAGGAGCACGGGGATTTTGCTGTCGAGAACCTGCTCTTTGAAGGATTCCATCTCCGCGAGGTATTTCTCGGCGGCAACCGATGCAATCGCGCCGTCCGCCGCGGCGGTGACGACCTGGCGCAAGTATTTGGCGCAAGCATCGCCCGCGGCATACACGCCGGGAACGTTGGTCTCCATCTTATCGTTGACAATGATGTAGCCCTGCGGGTTGAGTTCCACCTTGCCCTGCAGGAACTGCGTCTTAGGCACGGTACCGACGAAGAAGAACACGCCGTTGACTTCCTTGGAGGTAATCTCCCCGGTTTTGATGTTTTTGATGTTAACGCTTTCGACCAGTTCGTCGCCGACGATCTCGTCGAGCACGCTCGACCATACCCACTTGATCTTGGGGTTCCTGAACGCCTTTTCCGCGCTCGCTTTGTTGCAGTCCAGGATCCCTTCGTCGTGGATGACGATGATCGTGACCTCGTTTGCAAACTTGGTCAGATACATGGCCTCCTCGATGGCGGCGTCGCCGTTGCCGACGACAGCGACGTCGAGGTCTTCAAAGAAGTCCGCGTCGCAGGTGGCGCAATAGGACACGCCTTTGCCGCGAAGTTTGCCCTCGCCCTTGATGTTGAGCGAACGGGGTTCGGCGCCGGGGGCGAGCACCACGCAGTGCGCCTGATACGTCTGGCCGTCCTTGGTGGTGACGGTCTTGACCATGCCGTCGAGGTCCATCTCGGTGACCCAGCCCTTGATGATCGAGGTGCCGAAGTGCTCCGCGTGGCGCGCGAGCTGCGCGGTCAGGCCCGGGCCCGTGCTGTGTTCAAAGAAGCCGGGGTAGTTTTCAAGTTCCTCCGTGGTTGCAGCCTGGCCGCCGGGACGCCCCTTTTCGATGATGGCGGTCTTGAGCCTTGCGCGGCTTCCATAGATTCCTGCCGCAAGACCGCCCGGGCCGCCGCCGACGACGAGGATGTCATAGATGTCGGACATAGTAGTTGTTTTTCTCCCTTCCAGTAATTGAAGTTTTCTCTCAAAAGTGGTATTCGCAGGGCAGCGCCTGAATCGCCGATTGAATCAGGTCGAGGTCGATGAGGCGAAAGTCCTCGAGCGCCCGCTCGGGGTATTCGCGGTTCTTGATCCCAAGTTTCGCGAGAACCTGCAGGGCCCCTTCGATGTGGGATAAGGAATCCGCGTGCAGCGGGGCGGGCTTTATGGATAAAACCAAGCTTTTGTAAGGGCTCTCGTTGGGCTTTACGCTCCCCGAAAGCGGGTGGTTTATAAGCCTTGCGCCAAAGTGGATGGCATCGCGGCCAAGCTTAAAAATTCCTTCAACGGTCGCGTCGTAGAGCTCCGTCACGCCCGGGAAGGCTTCTTTTACGGCGGGGTTGTTGGTGAGTATCCGAAAGTTGGCCGCCATAAAAAACCTCCATCTCAAAAGGATCCGCACTCATTATGTAACCGGTTCCCTAGCGCCCTAAGCAAAGGATGGCCGGACCTGTACGCCTCAAGCTGCTATTTCAGCGCATTTCGCCGCTATCATCGGTCGGAGCCGCCCTAGCTCAGCTTTCCCCCGCTCCTTGAACCGCATCCGAAAAGAGCCGCTTCGAGGCGAAGGATTTAGAAAGCTGGAAAGCATGACGGTGCAAGGCGCCGACACAAAGGCATAGTGGTGGCGCTACGGCGATTGCCGGAAACACAGCAACGGCGTGCTTTCCTGCTCCCTAAACCGCGTGGGCCGATCCCTTTTGCCCAACAAAAAAAACGGCAAAATCGCATTGCCGTTTCCCTGTCTTTCAGAGCTGGTCCCGCTAAAAGTACTTCTGCCTGAGAGTTTCGCGCACCGCCTGGCATAGGCGGGTACGTTTGCCCCTTCGGCGCTTTTTGCCGCCTCCAAGCAGCAGCATGGCAAAAAGCTCTCCTAATAGCCGTCATCCCGATATTTTGTTAATCAAATATCAATATCTTTCCATCTGCATTCTACCACCAAATCCTGTTCCTGTAAACTGCCAATCAATTGTTTAGGTATCTTCTTATTGGATAACACGTATATCCAAAATAAGATACGATAATATGAATGATATTCAAACAGCATTTTGAGCGTCGATTTGGGATTTAGCCTTCCACGCAGTATTGAAATTCATTATATTCTAGTGGAAATAACGCTTTTTTGTCAAAAATAAGGTAATATAAGAATTGATGCATTATTAACAAAAACTTTCCGGCGCAAAGGAGCTGTACCTCCCATGTCCAAAAGCGAGCTGAAGCACATCCCCAAGGTGGATGATATCCTGGCCTTAGAAGCGGTGGACGCGCTGAGCCGGTCGGGCTTTCGCAGCAGCGTTCTCACGGCCGTGCGCGAGGAGCTTGAAGAGATCCGGGGCGGGCTTTTGCGCGGGGACATTCAAACGGTTCCTCCACGCGAGCACATTCAAAACAACGTACTTTCGCGCGCGGAAAAAATGAACGAGAACGCTTTAAAAAAAGTCATCAACGCCACGGGCGTAACCCTGCACACAAACTTTGGAAGGGCGCCTCTTGCAAAGGCCGCCGTCGAGGCGGTACAAGCCGTCGCCGCGGGCTATTCCAACCTCGAATACTCCCTGGACGACAGGGAAAGAAGCAGCCGGCACGAGCACGTGGCGAAGCTGATCGTCGAATTGACGGGCGCCGAGGATGCGCTCGCGGTCAACAACAATGCGTCCGCCGTGCTCATCACGCTCGGCGCGCTCGCCAAGGGCAAGGAAGTGCTCATTTCGCGCGGCGAGCTCGTGGAGATCGGCGGCGCATTCCGCGTCCCCGAAGTGATGGAGCAGTCGGGCTGCATTCTAAAGGAAACGGGCGCCACCAACAGGACGAGGATCGCGGATTATGAGCGCGCAATTACGCCCGGGTGCGGCGCGCTGTTGAAGGTGCACACCAGCAACTTTAAAATGGTGGGCTTTGTGGAGGATGTGTCGATTTCGGAGCTTTCGGAGCTCGCAAAGAGCGCCGGCCTTCCTCTGATACACGACCTTGGAAGCGGCGTTTTAAACCGACGGATCAAAAAGCTCGTGCCGGTGCTTGATCAGTGCGACGAGCCGACGCTCGAAGACAGTTTAAAGGACGGGGCGGACGTCGTATGCTTCAGCGGCGACAAGCTTTTGGGAAGCGCGCAGGCGGGCGTCATCGCAGGAAAGAAAAAGTATATCGACTTGATGCGCAAGCACCCCCTGATGCGGGCGATGCGCGTGGACAAGATGCAGATCGCGGCGCTGGAGGCTACGCTAAGGCTCTATCAAAACCCGGAGCGCGCGATCGGGGAGATCCCGACGCTGCGCATGTTGAGCGCCACGCCGCTGGAAGTGGAGGAAAAGGCGATGCGCCTGTTGCGCCTGTGCCGGTTTGAAGCGGATGCAAAGGCTGAGCTGGTCGAGACGACGGTGCAGGCCGGCGGAGGATCGGCGCCCGGCGGCGAGCTGAGATCATACGCGGTCGCCGTCGAGCCGAAGCGCATCACCCCCGACGAACTCGACAGGCGGCTCCACGCGCAAAAAATTCCCGTCGTGGGGAGAATCCACAAGGACAGGCTCCTCCTGGAGGCGCGGACCGTGTTCGACGAGGATCTGGAGCTTGTGGCGGAATCCCTCAGACAGGCTCTAAAGCAAGGGGAACAGGCATGAAAAACGTCATCGTCGGCACGGCCGGGCACATCGACCACGGAAAAACGGCGCTCATCAAGGCGCTGACCGGAACGGATACGGACCGGCTGAAGGAAGAGAAGAAGCGCGGCATCACGATCGACCTGGGCTTTGCGTATCTCCCGCTGGAGGACGGATCGCGCGCGGGCATCGTGGACGTGCCGGGCCATGAAAAGTTTATTAAGAATATGCTCGCGGGCGTCGGCGGCATCGACATCGCGCTCATGGTCATCGCGGCGGACGACGGCGTCATGCCTCAGACCAAGGAGCACCTCGACATTCTTCAGCTTTTGGAGATCAAGTCGGGCATCGTTGCAATCACCAAGTGCGACCTCGTGGACGAGGACTGGCTGCTGCTCGTGAAGGAGGATATCGCCGCCGCCGTCAAGGGCACGTTCCTCGAGGGCGCGCCCATGGTCGCCGTGTCCTCGCACACCGGCGCAGGGCTCGACGAGCTGAAAAAGGAAATCGACAACCTCGCGAGATCCGTGCAGAACAAGGACGTCTTCAAGCCCTGGCGGCTGCCCGTCGACCGCGTGTTCACCATCGACGGGTTCGGCACAGTCGTGACGGGCACCCTGGTCGAAGGCACTTTGGCCGAGGGCGACGAGGCGCAGGTCTACCCCAGCGGCCTAAAGAGCCGCGTCCGAAACATTCAGGTGCACTCCACTACGGTGCAAAAGGCGTACGCGGGCCAGCGCGTGGCCATCAACCTGGCCGGCATAAAAAAGGAGGAACTCGCGCGCGGCGACATCATCGCCAAGCCGGGTTCCCTGAAGAACAGCTACATGGCGGACGTGAAGCTCTCGATCCTCAACGACGCGCAGCGCGTGGTCAAAAACAGCTCAAGGCTCCACTTCTACCACGGCACGCGCGACGTTTTGTGCAAGGTGGCGCTGCTGGATGCGGACGAACTCAAGCCCGGCGAGCAGGGCTTCGCGCAGCTTCGTTTCGTCGAGGAAGTCGCCGTCAAACAGGGCGATCACTACGTGGTGCGCTTTTATTCGCCGGTCGAGACCGTGGGCGGCGGCATCATCATCAACGCGGCGCCGCCAAAGCACCGAAGGAACAACCAAAAGGTACTCGAATCCCTTACGGTGCTGGAATCGGGCTCGGGCACCGAGAGACTCCTGCAGCGGATCCGCGAAGGCGCGAAGATCTTCCAAAACACGGCGGCGCTAAAAAAGGATTCCGGCCTCGACGAGGAGCTCTTCTTTGAGCAGCTCGACTCCCTGGTGGAGCAGGAGAGCGTATTTTTGCTGGGCGACGTGCCCATGGACGCCGTGAGCCTCGAGGAGCTCTATCAGAAGGCGAGGAAGCTCCTGTCGGCCTTCCACGCGAAAAATCCGCTTAAGACCGGCATGAAGCTCGACGAGTTCAAAACCGCGATCGCGCCGGGGCAAAAGGCGGCCGTAGTCGACGAGATCATCGCCTACTACGAGGCGAGAAACCTCTTGAAAATCGCGGGCAACGCGGCGTCGCTGCCCACGTACGAGGCGCGTTATTCGGACGAGCAGGCGAAGCTGAAGAAGGACATCGACGCCCTGTACGAAAAGGCCGTGTTCCAGCCGCCCGAGGAGGCCGAGGTCGTCGCCCTGTTTAAGAAAAAGGATACGGAGGCGCTCATCGACGTGCTCATCGACGAGGGCGTTCTGGTCGTGGGGGCGGACGATCTCTATTTCCACAAAAAGACGGTGGAAAAAGCCAAAGAAGTGGCCCTGTCCCTCACCAAGAACGCGCCGAACTTCACCCTGGCCGAGTTCCGGGACGCGACGCAGTCCTCGCGCAAGTACGCGCTCGCCATGCTCGATTACCTGGACCGCGCAAAGTTCACCAAAAAGGCGGGCGACGCGCGCGTGCTGATCAAGCAGGCTTGATTTTTTCTTGTCAGAAGACAAGATTGTGGTATACTGTATAACGACGAGGGGGTAGATGGGTTCTGGTGTGCCCTCCGGTCTTCAAAACCGGTAAGAGCGGTTAGTCCCGCTTAGGTGGGTTCGATTCCCACATACTCCCGCCAAACAAAAAGCTAGATGAACTCTAGCTTTTTGTGTTTTAAACCCACTTTTCAGCCCGTCTCTTTATCCGGCCCCTGCCGCCGCAAAGGGCCGTGTTCGGTCCTACGAGGCAAAACGTATCGCTCCCTGAAAGATCCCTCCGGTCGTTTGTACCGTTCACGCAGTTCCGGCAGAGCCAGGGGTTGCGCCCTTTAATAGCTTGAGCCATCGCCTGTGCCGATGGCGGAAGAACACCCTCGCAAAAAGATGGATGAAGCTTGTGCGCCGACCCGCCCCGATTTGTACCGTATCGGTATAAAAAGAGGAACCGCTGCCCATCGGTTCAATGGTTATTCTGTGGTTCCATACGGGAAGCAGTCTGCTGCTTTCTCTGGTCTGCACCGTATAGGTCGCGTGGTCCACCGTTTCAAGCCGCAGAGTATGAAGCCCGAGCGGCAGTATATCCAGCAGCCGGAGGAGAAATTGTGCGGTCTCCCCCGCCCGCCATACCGCATCCTCATGAGATGCCGGTTCAAACATCAAAAGAGGCGAGGCGACGTATTGCAGTGTTTCTATCCGGATCAGACGCCGCCAAATCACATCCGGTGCGGCGGGAAACAGGGACGTAACGGACAGCGTTTTGAGCTTGCTCATTTTTCATTCCTCTTGCCCGTGCCGGGGAGGGATCAGAGCCCGGCCATCCATGAAATGCCGGTACTTCGCCAAATCCTTCGGCGAAAAAGGCGCGCCGTGGGACGGATAGATTCTTAACGGCTTTACCGCCAGCATTCTATCCCACGATCCGCCGAACTCCCGCGCGTCCTCGATCCAGATGGTGTGCCGGGCCGGGCTGATAACCGCGTTCATGGCGGCGTCGCCGCAAAACAGCGCGCCGGTTTCCTCCAAAAGCAGGCCGATGGAATCCGCGGTATGCCCGGGAAGAAACAGGATGCGGATGGGCAGGCCGAGCTCTTTGAACACCTGATCCCCGTCCCCGGATACGAAGATCGCCCTGTCGCCAAGCGCAACGGGCGGGAACGCGAATTCCCTTTTGATCGCGCCGAACAGAGCGCCCGCCCTGGAGGAATAGCCCGCCCCCGGAGGATCATTGCTTTTGCCGGACTCCAGCGCGGAGACGCCGACCGGGTGCAGGATCACCTTTGCCCGGGTTTTTTCCATCAGCGCCGCCAGAAAGCCGGCGTGATCGTCGTGCGCATGGGTCAGGAAGATGTATTTCAAATCCTCCGGCGCAGCGAGCTTTGAAAGCCGCCGCATGAATTTCCCCTCGCCGCCCGGATAACCGGTATCGATGGCGATCCATCCGAGGGGCGTTTCCAGCAGGTAGTTTTTGATGATATATCCTCCGATGTTCTGTACCCGTATGTCCATAAATCCATCTCCTTCATTTATCATACCACAATCATCCATATTGCCGGAAGGAGCGTGGATCCATGCGAAAAAAACAATGCCGTCATGCAGGCGACAGCACATTTAAGCTTGCGCGCGGGACGCTGCGCCGCCTCCGCGCGCGAGCGCAAAGGGGTGAAGCCGTGACGGCGCTGGATACCAGTCGTATTTGGGATTGCCTTACAGTCTTTAAACTCGGCGGCAAAAGGTACGGCATCATCGGCTTTTACCTGGACGCAAGGGGCAAGCTGGAATCCGTTCAACCATACGCTTTTTTGCATTAATGATAAGCTCTACGCCTCAATCCTTAAGAGACGACCCTACAGCGATTGCAATAATAGTTGCCTTAGCAACTATATTATGCTATAATTGACCTCTCATATAGGTGCTTTGGAGGAATTCACTATGCCGACAATACGGGATTTTTGGCTGAGCATGAAATCCGTGCTGCGTTGTGCAAGGCAAATTATCAACGCCGAACTGGAACCGTTAAACCTTACGAGCGCGGAAGGGGATATTCTGTTCCATTTACTTACGGACAACGACGGGTTGACACAAGAAAAATTGACGGAGCGGCTTGATGTAGGCAAAGCGCCGGTCTCCCGGACCGTCGATTCGCTTGTCGGGAAAGGCTATGTTAAGCGCGTACGCCATCCTAACGATGCGCGCGCATACCGTATAACATTGACCGAGAAGGCGGTCGATATAGGCGCGAGCATTGAGAATGCGTACAACGGCGTTTACGAGATCGTGAAAAGAGGAATCCCGGAAGCGGAATTCGAACGTCTTGCCGTACTGCTTAACCGTGTGGCGGGCAATCTCCATGCGGCAGAGGTAAAAAAATGATTCAAGAATTCTTTACGGGTCTTGCCATATTGATCGGCTATTTCTTGGCGAGCGCGTCGGGCGCATTATTGCTTCGAAGGTTTGTCATCGTGCCGACGGAGGTATTTCGAAAGATACTGCATCTAATTGTTCTTTTTTCACTGTTGGTATGGGTTTACGCGTTCAAGACATGGTGGGTGTCGGCGCTCTCGGCGGTCGTGTTCGCTGTTATGATATTTCCGATTCTCACACTTGGGGAGCGGATTAAGGGTTACTCGGAACTGCTCACGGAGCGCAAGAGCGGCGAAATAAAGCACAGCCTGATACTCGTATTCGGGATGTTCGCCGCAATGATCGGTATTTGCTGGGGCTGGCTCGGAGACAAGCTGCTCGTGCTTACGTGCGTATTTGCTTGGGGCTTTGGTGACGCGGCGGCAGCGCTGGTCGGCAAGCGCTTCGGGCGAAATTTTCTTGAGGGCAAATTGATTGAAGGACGCAAGAGCATTGAGGGAACGATTGCGATGTTCGCCGTATCGTTTTTGTCGGTTATCACCGTATTACTGTTCCGGGGCGGTCTGCCGTGGTACGGATACATACCGATCGCAATACTTACGGCGGCGGCCTGCGCTGTTGTGGAACTCTACACACTCAATGGATATGATACGGTGACCTGTCCGTTTGCGGCGGCATCCGTTATTATTCCGCTCGTGTGGTTGCTGGGAGGCACGGTGATATGAAATCACAGCCGGGCGAGCGAACTCTGCTTGCATCCGTGGTGCTCAGTTCACCCGGGCCTATTGTTGTCGGCATTGGGCTATTGCTCGGCAGGTCGTCCACGCAGTTTGCGGATTTTATACGCCGTACAGCGGAGCTTGTTGCGATTATCGTTTCCTGGGTCATATTCCGCATCACGAACAAAGACGCAGGAGAGGCCACAATACGGAAAACGAAGCTTGAGCATATCGCTAACCTCTGCGTCGGTGCGGCGATGTGCTCAAGCGGTGCGGTTATGCTGCTGATGGCTTTCCTTTCGGACGGCGGTGAGAAAGGCAACGTGATACCGGGCCTTGTAATCGCAATCCTCGGTGTTACCACGAATTCATGGTTTTGGCTCAGATACCGTAAACTCAACAGGGCGAATCCAAACGCTATTCTTGCAGTTCAAAGCAGATTATACCGCGCAAAGTCTTTCGTGGACGCTTGCGTGACCGCCGCGCTTGCTACTGTTGCGGTTTCCCCCGCTTCCGCAGCTGCGCGCTATATGGACATCGCGGGTTCGGTAGTAGTTGCGGCTTATCTGATCGTTAACGGCGCAATCACTATATTTGGAAATCGCGTTAAGTCAAACAAGAGCCTATAGCATATTTGTCTGTTATACATAAATCAACTTTCGTTTTAAAAATTGAGTAAAGTGTCTTTTATGCAGAGGAAGCGTCGTCTTCCATCTGCATGTTAAGGTCGGCCGCGCCTTGCGCAGATTGAACGACCGGATTTGCCCGGAAACAGGCTATCCATTATAATGGCCTTGTCTTTGGTGAAGATGACTTTTAAAAAGCAGCTCCTAGAGCCTTCGCACGTCGAAGTTCCTTTATAAGGGTATCACAATATCCAGTACCTACTTGGATATCCGGCCCTGAAGCTGCGATATTTCGACACGATATTGCATGTTTATACATTAAACTCGGTTGACAATTGCATTTTAATACAATACAATTTGTAGAATAACTCATGCTTAAATTTAAATAAATAACGAAACGATTGAATGATTCGGCCGGATGAATCGTGTATGATCCTGTCAAGCTTCAATAGCCGAATGTCGTGCGTTTCCCTTCAAATCCCTGCCAAACCGCGATACTTTCCTATTTTTCTTTCCTTATTTGTCTGAATATTGAAAACTGCGGAATAATCTTTATATCTTGTTATCGGGATGGAGGCCTGGCTTAAATGAAAAATCGTCAAGCGTGCTTTGTGAAGCGGCGGCCGATTTATGCAATGGGCCCGCTGCCGGATTTAAGGGAGTTGATGCGCAGGGCGCTGTTGATAAACGGCGAAAAAACAGTTCTGCGCGAGACCAAAGACGGTGAAATCGTCCAGTATTCCTGTAAAAACATCATCGATGACGTTAACGCATTGGGTACGGCGCTGATCGATTACGGCTTTGCGGACGCGCATATTGCCCTTGTGGGGGAAAATTCTTATCTTTGGTTTATTTCCTACATGGCGGTAGTATGCGGCGTGGGCGTTATCGTCCCGCTGGATAAGGAACTTACCGACGACGACCTGGATATGTTGGCGCTCAAGGGCGACGCCCGCGCGCTGATATACGCCAAGCCTTACCGCGCCGTAGCAGGCCGGCTTGAGCGCGCCCAAATAAGGGGCTTTGCAATCGAACCGCTGCCCGATGTAAAGGAGAGCGACACGCTGCCCGGTATGATCCGGCACGGCAGGGAACTGATCGATCGCGGCGACAACCGCTATCTGGACAGGCAGATCGATCGGGAAAAGGCCGCGGCAATCCTCTTTACCTCCGGGACGACCGGCGCGAACAAGGGCGTCATGCTCAGCCATAAAAACATCTGCGCCAATGTCGACAACATCCTTAAGGCCGCACCCTGCGAGCCTCAGTCGATTTCCATACTGCCCTTCCATCATACGATTGAGTTGAATTGCCATGTGCTGCCCGGCATGCTGCACGGTATGGACATATACATATGCTCGAGCCTCAAGCGGCTCATGGATACGATGAAAATGGTAAAACCCGGCATGTCGGTCGTTGTGCCTCTTTTTCTGGAAACGGTGTATCGAACGATCTGGGCGGAAACGAAAAGGCAGGGCCGTGTCAGGGATCTGCAGACCGCGCTGAAGATATCCAATATGCTGCTTAGGGCGGGCATCGATATCCGCAATGTGCTCTTTAAGCAGCTCAAGGAGAACCTCGGCGGCCAATTCGATCTGGTCATTTGCGGCGGCGCAGCGGCCGATCCCGAAGTGGTCCGCGGTCTTTACAGCTTTGGCATCGACGTGGTCACCGCCTACGGGCTGACCGAATGCGCCCCAGCCGTCTCCTTTAACGTGAAGGCACACAAGCATCCCGAAGCCGTCGGCAAGCCGCTAAGCGCGCTGCAGGTGAAAATCGACCAGCCGGATGGGAAAGGTGTCGGCGAGATCTATGTCAAAGGAGATACCGTCATGCTCGGCTACTATAAAGACGAGGCGGCCACAACTGCGACATTCGACGGCCAATGGCTGAAAACCGGGGACTACGGCAAGCTCAACGGCCGTAAACTGCTCACTGTGGTCGGAAGAAAAAAGAACCTGATCGTCTTAAACAACGGCAAGAACGTACATCCGGAGGAGATCGAGGCGGCGATCATCCGTCAACTGCCCTATGTCAAGGAAGCGCTGGTCTATTCATCAAATTATAAAGTAAAAGAAACGCTCATGCAGACGATCGCCGCCGCGCTGAAGATCGAGGTTGAGGAATATTTCGGCAAAATGGATATGGAGACTGTCGAGAAGCTGGTTGCAGAGGATATCCGCCGGGTCAACAAGCTCCTGCCCGGATACAAGCAGATGCACCAGCTGTTCATCACGCAGGAGGATTTCCTGCGAACGACCACCCAGAAGATCATCCGTCACAAGGTCATCGAGGAGCAGAACAAATCCTTTGGAGAGGGAATCATCATATAAAAAGGAAGGCTTGTATTATGTTTGAACGGCTTCTCACCATCCTGTCCGAATATGTCATGCTGGACCCGCAGGAAATCGCTCCGGAAACCGAACTGAGAACGGGCTTGGGGATGAACTCCCTTGAATTCATCCATCTGATTACGGTTCTGGAGAAAGAATTTCAAGTGGAGATCCCCGACCGGGAAGCGATCAATTTCCAGGTGGTCGGCGACGTTGTGGCATACCTGGAAAAAGAATCGGTCGCGTGCTAAGACGGCCTATCAAACCTCTCGGTTAGACGGGTTTTGCCGCAATCTGTCACCTTCAGGAGGCATGGATGGAACCTTACATCGTTTTCAGGGATGTTTGTAAGAGATATCAAATGGGCGAAGTGACGATCGTTGCCGCGAACGCAGTCAATTTTGGTATCGAGAAGGGTGAATTCGCCGTGATTTCCGGCGCCAGCGGCGCGGGAAAAACCACCGTGCTCAATATGCTCGGCGGCATAGACAATTGCGACGAGGGCGATATCGTCGTCGACGGGAAAAAGGTCAGCTCCCTTGCCGAACCGCAAATGATCCAATACCGAAGGATGGACATCGGTTTTGTCTTTCAGTTTTATAACCTCATACCGAACCTGACGGCCAGCGAAAACGTGGAGCTTGCTTCGCAGATATGCGAAAGCGATCTCGACGCCGTGGAAGTTCTATCCAGCGTCGGCCTGCGCGAGCGCGTAAACAACTTCCCTTCCCAGCTTTCGGGCGGCGAGCAGCAGCGCGTCGCCATTGCCCGCGCGCTGGCCAAAAACCCCAAGCTGCTGCTGTGCGATGAACCGACCGGGGCCCTCGATTATACCACGGGCAAAAAGATACTCGCCCTGTTGCAGGAAACATGCAAGCGGCAGAAGATGACGGTCGTTCTGATCACGCACAACTCGGCGATCGCGCCTATGGCCAACCGCGTGATCCATATGCGCAACGGTTCGGTGGCGTCCGTGGATATCAATCCGTCGCCCGTGTCCGTGGAGGCGTTGGAATGGTAACCCGCATTGCCGTCCGATCGACGCGCTATGCGGCCCAAATAAAGCTATGGCGTGCCATACGCCTTCAAGACCGAGTTCGGATTGACGTACGATGCTTAAGGAGAGGACATGAAAATAAGAGCTCTGGTCAAGGATACCTATCGGGAAATCCTGCGCTCACGCGAGCGGTTTATCTCGATCCTCCTGATCACGTTCCTGAGCGTCGGCTTTTTTGTAGGCGTGAAAGCGACAGCCCCCAGCATGCGCGCGACGGCTGAGAATTATTTCAGCTCGGCCTCACTGATGGATCTGGAGATCATCTCCACCGTCGGTTTCGACGACGGCGACGTGGAGGCGGTCCGTACGCTTGACGGCGTGGTAAATGTGATGGCGTCCTATTCGGCCGACCTGATCGTGCTGGAGGATGTCGGCAACAGCGTAGCCCGCGTGGCCGCTCTGCCCACAGACAGCGAACGCGATACGCTCAATAGGATCAAGCTCGTTTCCGGCCGCCTGCCCGAAAACCCGGGGGAATGCATCGCCGCGGCGTACCGGATGCGCGATACGGACGTTGCCGTCGGCGACATCATCCGGTTCTCCGACACCACGGGTTCAGCCGCCACCGATACGATCATTTCGGGTACAAGCTACACCGTCGTGGGGCTCATAGAATCCCCGCAGCATATTTCCTATTCCTACGGCACCTCGTCTATCGGCAACGGCATAATCTCGTACTATATCATGCTTCCTGCCTCCGAATTCAAATATACCCGCTACACGGAGCTTTACGTCATGTTGAGCCGTGCCGCGGGCGTCACCGCTTTCGACGAGCAATACGACGCCGAGATCTGCCAGGCATCGGCCCAAATCGGCAATATCGGTCAAGTCCGCTACGATCTTTTCCTCGATAACATACAGACGCAGCTTGCCGATGCAGAGAGTGAACTCAACGAGCAGAAGACCGGCGCCGACCAACAGCTTGCCGACGCGAAGCGGGAGCTGGAAAAAGCCGCGCAGGAGCTGGAAAAATCGAAGGCAGAAATCGCCTCCGGCTGGGAGGATTACAAGAAAGCCGCACTCGAGACCAACGCCAAGTTAAAAAAGGCCGAAGCGGACCTGAGTGCAGGCAAAGCACAGATTACCGAGGGGGAAACGCAGCTGGCCGCCGCCCAGACCCAGTACGACGCGGGTAAGGCGGAACTTCTTGCTGCGCGCAATCAACTGGATTCCGGCTGGGCGCAGTATAACCTCGGCTCGGCCGAGTATCGGCAAAATGAACAGAAATATAACGACGGACTTGCGCAATACCGCAAAGCCAAGCAGGAGTATGACCAAGCGAAGACCGCGTACGATATCGCAAGTCAAGCCGTAGCAATGGCGGAGGATATGCTCGACGGCGAAGAAATCGATCAAGAGGAAGCACAAAGGCTCTACGAGCAGGCGCAGGCTGCGCTCGAGGCATATGAAAACGGCGGCGGAGCCGACCCGGAGGTAATCGCCCAGCTGCAGGCGCAGGTGCAGGCAGCGGCCGAGCGCGTGGCAAACGCCGAAAATCAGCAAGAGCAGGCTCAGGAAGAGCTCGAAAACGCCAGGAGGCAGCTCGCCGAATACGCAGAGCGTCTTCTGGAGGCCGAGGCGGAGCTCAATGCCGCCGAGCAGCAGTTGGCTCAAGCCCGCTTACAGTTGGACCAAGCCAAAGCGCAGCTCGACGAATCTTACGCACAGCTGAACAGCGGCGAGGCGGAATACGCGGACGGCAAGGCTGAATTGGATAAAGCGTATGCGGATCTGCAAGCGAACAAAAAGAAGCTGGATGCCTCCAAAGCCGACCTGAAGGCGGGCGAGGCGGAGTACGCAAGGCAGAAGGTCTCGGCTTCGGCCCAACTGGCGAAGGCAAAAGCGAAGCTCGAGGCGGCCGAGGAGCAATTGGCCGCCGGACAGAAGGAATACGACGACGGCTACGCCGAGTATCTGGACGGCGTGGCCGAAGCGCAAAGCTCTATTTCCGACGGGAACAACCGCATCCAGAACATCCGGAATATGTTTAGCGACGTCGAGTCCGGGAAATGGTATGCGTTTACGCGCGACGATATCATCCAGAGCTATGCGGGCTTCTATCAGGACTCGGAGCGCATAGACGCCATCGCGGCGATTTTTCCGGTGTTTTTCCTGCTGGTGGCGGCGCTTGTCTGCCTCACGACCATGTCCCGCATGATCGACGAGCAGCGCATCCAGATCGGCACCTACAAGGCGCTGGGCTACTCGTCCGCCCACATCTCGGGCAAATATATGGCTTATTCCGCCATTGCCTGCATCATAGGCAGCGTGCTCGGGCAGTTGATCTGCATCCAAATTCTGCCGAGGGTCATCATCGGCGCGTATTCGGCATTGTATCGCCTGCCCGATATCGAAATCAAGATCCCCTGGAGCATGTCCGTACTCTCGATCCTCGTCGCCCTGATCTGCACGGTTATGGTGGCCTGGTATTCCTGCCACAGGGAGCTGAAGGCCGTGACAGCCGCGCTTATGCGTCCCAAGATGCCCAGAAGCGGCAGGAAAATATCTCTGGAACGCTGGACGAAGCTCTGGTCGGCGATGAGCTTCTCCCAGAAGATCACCGCGCGAAATCTCTTCCGCTATAAACTCAGGCTCATGATGACGGTGCTGGGCATATCGGGCTGTATGGCGTTGATCGTAGCGGGCTTTGGCATGCGCGACGGGGTAAATCCCATCGTCGATAAGCAGTACGGGGAAATCAACCGCTACAAGATCATGTTTACGCTGTCCAAGGACCTGGCGCGCGACGAGGCGAACGCGCTGGAACAGCAGCTTGCGGCGGATGATCGCCTGAGCGGGGAGATGTTCTCAAAGGTCCTGTCCGTCGACGTGGACGATCACGGGGAGGCGATCCAAAACGTATTTGTGCTCGCGCCGGAGGACACCGTGCGGATTGAGCGGTTGATCACCCTGCGCAGCCCGAAGGACGGCAGAGCGCTCAAGCTTAACGACGAGGGCGTGATCATCACCGACAAATTGTCGGAAATACTCGGTTTAGACGCCGGGGATACCGTCTCATTCAGCTTAAACGAGAAGCAGTATACGCTCCCCATCGCCGCGGTCACGGAAAACTACGTCTATCATTACATCTACATGTCGCCCGCGCTGTATGAGCAAACCTTCGATACGGACGTAAGGTTTAATACCATCGCGTGCGCGGCGAGCGAAAGCATGACGGATTTCGAGGGCTTTGTTTCCGACTGGCTGAGCAAAAGCAGCTCGATCCTCTCGATCGTCAACATCGATTCGTCAAGGAAATCCTTCGAGGAAACCATCAACAGCATCAACATCATCATCCTCGTCATGCTGATTGCGGCGGGCGCGCTGGCGTTCGTGGTGGTATACAACCTGACCAACATCAACATCTCCGAGCGCACGCGCGAGATTGCCACCATCAAGGTGCTCGGCTTCAAGCACCGCGAGACCAATCTATACATTTTCCGAGAAAATTTCGTGATGGGCGCCGTCGGTATTTTGCTCGGCGGCGTCATCGGCTACTTCTTAGCGCAATTCATGCTCAGAACAGTCGAGGTGGATATGGTCAAGTTCGTCAAGGACATCGCGGCGACAAGCTATCTTTACGCCGCACTGCTCACCGCGTTCTACATCGTATTGGTCAACCTGATGATGACCAGGCGCATGAGGAATATCAGCATGGTCGAGTCGCTCAAGGCCATCGAATAACAACAAAACAGAAACAGGAGGATCGATCATGCCCAAAATTACCGTTCCGAGAACCTATTACGACATTTGCGGCTCGCAAATGCTTCCCCTGATACAGCTGAAATTCAGCGTGCATAAGGAGTGTACTCAGATCATTTTTTACACGATCGTCAATCAGAAGCTTGATTTTGAGCTGCTCAAGCAGGCGGTGAATATCGAAATCGAGCGCAACGATTGCCTGCGCATACGCTTTGAAAAGCGTGATAAGAAGCTCAAGCAGTATTTCCTGCCGGAGTATCGGCTTGAAAACATCCCTGTCCTAGATTTCGCCGGCAAAACAAAACAGGAGCAGGATGCCGTGCTGACAAAAGACGCGCGCACTCCCCTAAAGATCATGAAGGGGGAAACATACCGCATCATCCTCTACCGCACCTATGACGGGCGCACCGGCATCTGTCTGAACGTCTCTCATGTCGTCGCGGACCTGTACGCCGCCATCGTGTTCTTCAGCGACCTGATCGAAGTGATTGCCGCGCTTCAAAACGGGTCGCCGATGCCCCGGCCGCTGTCCTCGTTCGAGGAGTGCCTGAAAAAAGATCTGCTTCTGCTCAATGATAAGGAAGCGGAACAAAGGCACAAAGAGTTCTTTAAAGAGCTGTTTACAAAGGACGGGCTCTCGTTTTATGCCGGTGCGGACAGCATGCGCCTGCTCAACAAGACGCGCCGCAAAAAGAAGGACCCGACCCTTCGCTATGAAGTTTTAAATACGTTAATTAACGATAGAAGCGAAAATTACAGTATGCACCTGCCGACGGAAAGAGCCGAGCCGATCCTTTCCTTTTGCGAAAAGAGCGGCATTCCCCTGCAGACGATGGTCTACGTGGCTATGCGCACCTATCTTTCCAAGATCAACGAGGAAACGGACGACGTTACCTTCTCCGTTGCGTTTAACCGCAGAATCACCATTGCGGACAAGCGTTCCGGCGGCTGCCGCGTCAACGCGCTTCCTCTGCGCACCGTTATCACGAAGGACAAAACGTTTATGGATGCGATCATGCATACGCAGCAGGTGCAGTTCCAGATCCTGCGCCATACGGATTTTCTGTTCGAACTCGCCAAAGACGGACTGAAGGTTTGGGAAAACAGATCGCTTTTTTCAGGGACTTACGCCATGCTCCTATCCTGCCTCCCGTTTTCGTTTACGCTGCCCGAGGGCTGGCAGTGCGAGATGGGCAACTACAGCAACGGCCGCTTCCCCATGCCGCTGTATACGGTGGTCGTTCCCAACTTTACAGATGGCGGGCTTGACTTCCACTTCGAGTACATGATAAAGATTTTGTATCCGTATGAGCTGGAAGCGCTGTTTGAGCAGAGCGTCAGGGTGATGGAAGCGGGCATCGCAAACCCGGATATTACCATCGGCGAGCTGATGCACGAGGTGCTCGAAGTCAACCTGGATCAGGGCGCGACCGCCGCGATCGTGCAGTAAATCAGCATTTTTTGACAGGCCTCTAAAGGTTCAAAAGGGGTCGATTGTCATGAACCGCACCTTGAATTCAGATAGTACGGTATGCTGAAATATGCCCATCCATTTCGTATGTGCTAAACTTTCTGCCATAGAGCATCCCCTTTCTTCAACGTTGAAGGCTTGGACACCCATCATCTTACCGGGAAGGGGATGCGCTTGCTTAAGCTCTTAATCCCATCCGCATAAGGGACGTTTTTTTGTTTCAGCCGCTTTGCGCCTGAAACCCGCTTAAGCTGAATAAAAAGGCTGCATCCTCCCTCTGCGGGAGCATACAGCCTTCGCTGTTGTCGGCAGATTCCAATCGCGACTGTTTATCGTTTCTTAACCTTTTTGCTCAAAAGGATTGCGAACAGGCCCACACAACCCGATGCCAATACGCCACCCAGTATCCCCCAAATCAAATCCCCCTGGGCATCGGCGCCGGAATCCACCGGAACGCTGTCGGAGGGCGCGTCTTTGCCGTCGTAGGTAACGGCGTAAGACGTCCCCTCCGCATAAGCCCGGGGCATGCCGCCGCCGGGCGGCAGGGTAAAAGCCATCGCCGCGCAAAGCAACAGGCTCAAAACACGCATGGGTTTCCTTTTCATTCTATATGCCTCCCGATAGGATGGAATGGTATTTTTCGTTTTACATGCTCGACCGCCGCCGCAAAAAGGCGGGGAAAATACCCGCGACCGCGGCGGCGTAGGCGTCCGTCTCCAGCGGGATATATCCCGTCACCCACTCGAGCGGGCGCGTCAGGCTCCCCCGCGGGTGGATGGGAACCGCCGTACCGTCGCCTGTGAGCAGCGTATCCCCGTCCGCCGGCGGCCGCGCAAAAACGCCGATTTCCCCTACGATGAGGAAATCGCCGTCGGGATAAAGCGCCTGCATCTCCCGCCCGGTACGGCAGGGCAGGCTGCTGCGGGTATATGATTCCACATAGCGTCTTTCTGTGCGCGCGCCTTGATCAACCCGGTAAAGCATGTCCATCCCTCCGATGTTAATAGTAACAAACAAAAGGAACAATGGCATACGGATGGCGAAATTGACGCCTTTTCTGCCGAAATTAACATAAAACAGCGTAAAAAATCCCCGCCTGACACGTGGCGGGGATAAGGGCCGAGAGCGCCGTGAATGCGTTTACCGGAAAAACGGATCGATAGAAACGGGAAATGCGGCCATCAGCGTGAACTTGGTTCCATCGTCCTCCGCCTTGAGAAAGCCCCCGTATGCGTTCATAACCTTTTGAATATTGAGCAAGCCCATTCCGTGTTCCAACCCCGTTTTGGCGGAAATATACCGCCCGTCCTCTTGCCGCAAAGAACCGTTGCAGGCATTCTCGATTTTGATCAGCAGCTGGCCGCCCGAGATTCTTGCTTCCGCCGAAAGGAACCGCGCATCCGACGGGGCTACCCGTTCGCACGCCTCCAGCGCGTTTTCCAGCGCGTTGCCCAGCACGACGCACAGATCGCTGTCGCCGATCGAAAGCCGCCTCGGAATGGCGCAGGAGCAGCAAAACGGAATGCCGCGTTCTTTGGTTTTGAGCGAATAGTAGCCGAGGATTGAGTTGGCTACGGCGTTTTCACAAAAAACCGGCAGCGGCTCGGTTTCGCTGTTGTCTGCGTATTCGCTCAGAAAACGATCCAGATCCGCGTAGCGCCCCTCGCTCAGGAGCCGTTGCATCGCGCCGACGAAGTGGCGCATGTCGTGCCGCGCCGAGCGGGCTTCGTTGATCTTAGCTGAAAGGGCGTCGTAATAATCCGTCTGCATAGCGATCTGGCTGCGGGCAAGCGCCAGCTGGGAAGCGGACAGGCCTAGCTCCCTATGCACATGCACGGTCCTGAGAGCAGAGACCAGGCAGAGAAGCATCATGTATACTGAAAACAGCGTCAGCAGCGCCGGCGACAGATTCAGATAGATGTTGCCGTTGATATAGTAGGAATCCACGATCAGCCCAATAACGGCCAGTGACGCGCCCCAGTAGATCAGCATCCCGTATTTTTTCAGCCGATAGCGGTTGATCCATACCTTGAAGAAAATATAAAGCTCTATCACAAAGGAGGCGGCAGGCAGCAGGATCGTCAGATACCTGTTGTAGACTCCCTGCGGGATAAACAAATACGCCAGATACAGCGCGGCGTAATACAAGAGGAAAAAGAACTTTTCCTTCCGGGAAAACGCGATCCCCAGCAAGACCTCCACCAGGTAGATCAAAAGGTATTTTAACCCGAAGGACACGAGGAACATCAGCGGGTTCGCGGCCTCGTAAGAGAGCCCGCAGAACACCGTCCGCTGCCACATGCTGTAAAACCCCGCGGTCAGCATGACGCGAAGCAACACGAGCAAACCCATCGCCAGCAGCCAGAAGGAATGCAGCCCTTTCCGGAAGGTCAGCGTATATGCCACGACCAGCGCAAAGAAGGAAAACAGCGCCATCCCGAACAGTATCAGCCGCGCGGCATTCAGGTTTCCGGCCGCCTGTTCGGCGCTGTCGTACGCCTGCAGCACGGGAGCCATGTACAGCCCGGAAAACCGCGTGGTCGCCGTCTCTATGACCACAGTGTGCTCCGGCGCTTCCGGCAACAGGACGGGATAGAGCTTTGCCTCGGCTGTCGTAAAAACTGCGGAAGGCTGTTTCGATACCGTGCCGCTCTGTGAAGCGAGCCGACCATCGATGAAGACCCGGTAGGCGCTGCCGAAATCCGGCAGATAAACCGTAACCGGACGGGAACTATAAAGCCCCTTCAGCGTGAGCCGATAGCTGGCGCAGCCATACGCCGGCAGGTATGTCCCGTCGATTTGATGCTCCGACCAATAGCCCGGTACCTCAATGAGAAAATCCGGCTCGTCGTTCGGCTCCGATTCGGTGATGATCAGACGGTTCCAGTAAAAAGCCCATTCTCCATCCAGGATCACGCGTTCCTGCACACAAGCGCCCGCCGCGTCCAATGAGGCGGCCTTCGCCGTCGGCGCGCCGCTCAGGTCATGGTAAAAAAGGGTATAAAGCACGGGGACATGGGAACACAAAAGCGCGAAGACCAGCGACAGGATGAGCGCCGCTCCGACGCGTTTGGGCTCCTTCATTGCGGCCGCCTCCCTCCCATACGGGAAAACAGGTATGCATAGTACTGCTCTTTCGCGCTTTTCAGGTGTTTTCTGGAAATATTCAGCATGGTCTTCCCGATGCGGAAGCAGGCGTCCCCCATCTCGGAAATATGCGCCATATTGACAAGAAAGCTCTGATGGCATCGGATAAAAGACCGTTCCGGCAGATCTCGGACAAGCTCGTCCAGCTTTCCGTAGCACCGGACCGCGCCATCGCCTGCAAGGTGGAACACCAACTGCTTGTCCCGGCTTTCGACGTACAGAACGTCCTTACCGTCAAAGCTCCTCGTGGCCCCTTTGTACTGGACGCGGATCTTGTGTCCGTCCTCCCTGCGCAGCTCATCCAGCGCGCGCTCCAAAACGGCATACAGCCGCTCCCGGTCAAGGGGTTTGAGGATGTAATTGAGGGCGAATACCTCATAGGCCTGGGGATAATGCTCCTTGCTGGACGAAAGATAGATGATCTTTAAATCCTTATATCGGGCCCGCAGTTCCCTTGCGGTTTGGATGCCGTCGATTCCCGGCATGTATATGTCGAGGAAAAGGATGTCTGCCGAAAAACCGGATTCCGCCGTTTCGTCGATCAAAGCCCTGCCGCTTGTAAAGGGAACGATCTCAAACGAAGGATCGTATTCATGAAGCGCGGCGGACAACGCCGCGATATCCTCTTGCACGTCGTCACAAATCGTTATCTTAATCGGCATACACCCACACTCAAAATACAATGATGCATTTTTTCTTTATCATCCAAAACAATGAGCAGCGGCCGGTTGCTTCGCGTTCCAAAAACGGCTATTCCCCGAGTTTTAAAGCACAGCTCATATCGATAGTCCTCACCATCGCCGGCATGAATTCCTGCGATTGCCCCGGCCGGATGATCGCTTCCCCCACCGGATATAGGTATAGGTTATTATAACATGGCATATTTATCCTGCAATACGCACTACAAAAGTGCACACGCCCCATCCGCTGTTGCGACGGATTGATTCGGGACCGAAAGGCAATATCCGCCCGCCGCGCCGACAGCGCGAGTGCCAGGAGCCAAAAAACCTCTGCGGGCCATATAGCATACGTGTCGGCACAAGGAACCTCGGATTTGGGAACAATATCAAACAAAAAGGGCCTGCGCAGGGGACGCGAAGCAAATTTAAATCCGCAAAGCCTCAAAAGTATCTTTGCGGATTTATGGCAACGGTTTACTAGATTTTAGTAAGGATGGATCTATTCTTCACGGGTTTGCTCGACCGTGATGGATACATTGTCCACAATACCCTGAATAGGAACCGCCGGTTTTTTCACGGTAGCCCGGACGCTGTACAGGGACGGGTAAATCTCAAACAGCCCCTCACAGATCCGATAGGCCATGCGCTGAAGCAGCTTATATCGCTCCTGTGTAATCACTTTTTTCACCGTATCGTATACGGTAAGATAGCTCAGCCCTTGCTCGAGGACATCGCTCCTGCACATCGCTTCCATATCGTAGCTGAGTTCAACGTCCACGAGGAACTTTTGTCCCCGCTCCATCTCGTCGGGAAAATTTCCATGATTCCCCCAAAGCTGCATGTTCTCGACTTTCATTAAATAGTTGCTTTTCATGAAGGCACCTCGCTTTATTTATAATCGCGGTAAAATCCTATCCAGTCCTATGACTTTTCGTAAGGCTTGCCCCGGGCGCTCGGGCTGTTGACCTGGTTCCTGCTGGAGACGAGCACGGTAATCACGGTGACGATGTATGGGATCATCAGTATAAGCTTGCTGGGGATGTTTACATCGGGACTGTTCTGGATGGTCATCTGCAATGCGTTGGCGCCGCCGAACAGGATAGCGCCCACGAAAATGCCTATCGGATTCCATGTGCCCAACACCACCATGGCGAGCGCGATGTACCCCTTGCCGCCCGTCATATTCTCCGCGAATGAATTGGTTTGGGCAATCGAAAGATATGCGCCCGCGATTCCAAGAAGTATGCCGCTGAACAGCGTTGTGAGATAGCGCGTTTTGATTACGTTGATGCCCAGGCTGTCCGCCGCGCGGGGATGCTCCCCCACCGCGATGATTTTAATCCCGAGGGAGGATTTTTTTAAAACCCACCACAGAACGAATACCATAATCAGCCCGAAGTAGACGAAAATATTGTGATCAAAGAATACTTCGCCCAGAATGGGAATCTTGCTGAGCAACGGGATTGGAGCGTTGGGGAAACTCTCTATCATCATGCCGCTGATCGTGCCGGTAGAAGCGAACAGTCTTCGGTAAATCACGCTGGTAAGGCCGGCGCAAAACAGGTTGATGGACATGCCGACAACGTTTTGGTTCGACTTGTAAGTAATGCACGCAACAGCGAATACCGCGATCATGACCGCGCCCGCCGCCATCGACGCGAGCAAGCCGAACCAATAGCTCTGCGAAAACCGCGCGACGGCATATGCCGTAAAGGCGCCAAGGAGCATAATGCCCTCTCCGCCGATATTGATGATGCCGGAACGCTCCGCAATCACCATGCCCAGCGCCGCAATCAGCAGCGGGGTTGCCATGCGTATGGTGGCCGTGGCAAAATAGGCGATATTGTCAATCAGCATTTTGATTCTTCCTCCTTTTGCCTTCGCTTGCTGCCCTTGGCCTTTTCCTCCCTGAGCCTTTTCTTATGAAGGCCGCCGCCGAACATGCGTCCGGAAGTATTTACGGCGATGAAGAATACTACAATGCCCTGGAAGAGTTTAACGAAAGATGCGGAAAGTCCGGCGGTCCTTTGCATGGCTGTTGATCCCGCGTTTAAAAAGCCGAACAAAAGCGAACTTAGTATAACGCCGAGTGGATTGTTCTTCGCCAATATCGAGACCGCGATGGCCGTATAGCCATACCCGGGAGAGATGTTATCGTGCAGATAGTGCGAGGTGCCCGCAAGCTCGATCGCGCCGCCGAGGCCCGCCAGCGCGCCGCTGATGAGCACCGAAATCATCATGGTTCTGGGCACATTGATGCCGCCGTTACGGGCGGCCGTGGGGCTATGGCCTACGGCGCGCACCTCATAGCCGAAGGCGGAATGAAAAAGCAGTATGTAAAGCAGCACCGCCATAAGGCATGCGATGAAAAAACCTGCGTGTAAGCGCGAATCCTTCAAAAGATAGGACATATATCCCTGCTTGGCGATAAGGAAGGATTGCGGCTCTACGGATTTTGTATCCTGAATGGGGCCGCGCACCAAGAAGCCGAGAAAATTGATGGCGATATAGTTGAACATGATGGTCGTGATGACTTCGGATACGCCGAATTTGGCTTTGCATATTCCGGGGAAGGCGCTCCAAAACGCTCCGCACAATATCCCGGCAAGCATAATGAGCGGGATCAGTATAAATCCGGGAAGGTCCTTACAATAGATCCCCACCAGCGTCGCGCCGGTAGCGCCGATGAGGAACTGCCCCTCGGTGCCTATATTGAACATATTCCCCCGGAAAGAAAACGCCACGGCTATGCCGGTAAAAATCAGCGGGCAGGCTTTGTTGAGCGTTGAGCCGATCGCGCGGGCGTTTTCAAACGTGGCGTTGTACAGCGCGCTAAAGGCGAGACTCGCGTCATATCCGGCAGCCGCGATTACAAGGTAGCTGACCAAAATAGAACAAATCAAAGCGAAAACGGGTCCCGTAAAAGACGTTAGTTTTTTTCTCTGTTCCATCGTTACAGGACCTCCTTTTCCACGTTGGTTTGCTCAGGCTTCTTTCCGGCCATCAATAAGCCAATCTGATAGAGCGGAGTGTCATAGCGTACCTCCCCCATGGACGCTCCGTTAAACATCACCAGTATCCTGCTGCTCAGGGAGATGATTTCATCCAGATCCGTCGAAATAAGCAGGATCGCCGCGCCGTTACGGCACTCTTCCACCAGTTTGCCCCGCACGAATTCCGTGGCGCCGATATCAAGGCCCCGAGTAGGCTGTATCGCGATGATCACCGAGGGATGCCGCTCCACTTCCCGGGCCAGGATCACCTTTTGCTGATTGCCTCCCGACATGCTGCCGGCCATAAAATCGATATTGTCCGGACGAATATCAAACTCGGCCACCAGCCGGGACGCCAGCCGATCGACCGCAGGCCAATTCATCAGCGGACCGCGGTTCAGTTCGGGCGCGTGCTGCAGCCCCATTATCAGGTTTTCCTTTACGGTAAACGGGAGGATCAGCCCTTTTTTATGCCGGTCGTCCGGAATATGGGACATACCCTGCTCCAGGCGGTAGGATATACTTTTGCCTAAAACATTCACGCCGTTCATCAGCACGCTTCCGCTGAGCGCCTTTCTATACCCCACGATGGCCTCGCCAAGCTCCAGCTGACCATTGCCGTCCACGCCCGCGATCCCGAGAATTTCACCTTTACGCACCCGAAAGCTGATATCGTTTACCGCGCTGAGCCCGTTGATGTTCTTAACCGTCAAATGCTCGACCGCAAGCGCCACATCGCCCGGTTCCTGCTCCTGCAGCTGCCTTTTGAGGTTCACCTGACGCCCTACCATCATGTCGGCAAGCTCGTTTGCCGTTACATCTTTGGTGGGCTTGGAGCCGATGACCTGCCCCTGACGCATCACGGTTACAAAATCCGAATATTTCAAAACCTCTTCCATCTTATGGGTGATCAGTATAATCGAATAGCCGCCGCTAGCAAGAGAACGGATAATTGAAAAGAATTCCTCTACCTCGTTGGGCGTAAGAACGGCCGTAGGTTCGTCCAGAATCAGGATTTTTGCCCTGCGCATAAGGATCTTCAGTATTTCGACCTTCTGCTGAACGCCTACGGGCAATTGCCATATGAGCGCCGAGGGGTCCACGTTAAACCCGAATTTATCGTTTAACTCCCGTACCCGCTTGTCAAGATCCTTCATCTTCAGCGCAAATCCGGTTTCCTTCATGCCGAGAAAAATATTGTGCGTCACCGTAAGCTGGGGGATCAACATGAAATGCTGATGTACCATGCCGATCCCACTTTCAATCGCGACGCTGGGTGACTCCATCCCGATATTCTTCCCATATACCTCGATGGTCCCGCTGTCGTGGCTATACAGGCCGTATAGGATGTTCATCAGCGTCGATTTCCCCGCGCCGTTTTCGCCCAACAGGGCGTGAACCTCACCCTCCCTTAAGGTAAAAGCCACATTGTCATTGGCGCAAAAGCTCCCGAAGTACTTGCATATCCCACGCATCTCAACAGCATTCATATCCACTCCTCCCGCCGCGTTTGCTTTCCCATATTGAATTTGGACAAATCATATAAACGCCGCACCGTGTCGCGCCGATCAGCCCACGCTATACGGCCGTTTGCCTCCGTCAGACCGATCGTTTGCATATCGATGCTTGTGATGCAATGAACCGTAACTCCGACATGTTTGTGTTTATATACGGGGATTCCATATGGATGCCTGAAGCTTGTAGGGGGCCGACAGGTCTTATGCACGGAAAATTCGTTTGCGCACGGCGAATGAACTTGGATTTATCGATGGCTGTTGAGCATAAATGAGCGTTTTTTCGGTAAGGTCCATCCCCTTAAACGCCGGGAAATCCTTGATTGTGTCCTCTGCGAAGCAGCTTACCAAAAGGGGTTTGTTATGAAACCAGTATAAAATGTTAAATGTCAAAAAGCAAGTATTTCATTCAAAAATAAAATAAAAAAAATTAAATGATCAAAAATGTGTTGACATTTCAGAAACAAGGAATAAAATCAAAAGTAACCGTCAACCGCAAATCACTTTAATGCACTCGATAGCAACAGCGTTTCTCATCCAATACAAGTACCCGCCACTTCATTTTTTTAATGGAACGATTCCCTGCACAATAAAAAACAAGATGGAGGTTTCATAATGAAAAAGCTGCTCTCGTTGTTGCTTGCTGCATTGCTATTGTTGACCTGCGTGGCTTGCAGCGCCCAGACGGACACTCCCTCTCCCGACGCCACGGACGCTCCCGCAGCAACCCAGCCCCCCGCCCAAAGCACGGACGCAGCGGACGCAGCGGACGAAATCGACTACAGTAAACTCAAGATTGCCATGCTGGTGCCCGGATCGATCTCGGACGGTGGTTTCTGCCAGCTCGGTGCTGAGTCCGCGGAAAAAGTAAGGCAGGAATTCAATTGCACGATGACCGTAATTGAGGCGGCTACTACGGACCTGATGGTCTCAGAAGCCGAATCGCTTGCCGAAGAAGGCTATGACGTGATTCTGGGGCATGGCGGCCAGTACTCCACCCCGTTCGCCGAGGTAGCGGCGCAATACCCCGAGACCTGGTTTATCTGCACGGGCGGCAACGATTACGCGCCCAACCAATTTCCCGTTTGCATGCGCTTTGAGGAAGTCTGCTATGTCGGCGGCGTAATCGCGGGATTAATGACCAAGAGCAACGTCATCGGCCTGGCGGTAGGCGGCGATTATCCCTCCTACACCAGGACCACAACCGCGTTTCAGGCAGGCGCTGAAAGCGTGAATCCGAACGTCGAATGCCTGTTTGCGGTACTGAGCGAACAGACGTTGGACGCCGGCTATGAGAACACGATGAATCAGATCAACGCCGGGGCGGACTTCATTTTCTGCAATGCCAACTCGGGAAGCCTCGGCGCGCTCAAGGCCGCTATCGAAGCGGGCATATACGCCTTCGGGCCGATGGGCGATTACAGCGCCGACGCGCCCGACACCGTGGTGGCTTCCGGCCTGCTCAAGTACTATGTAGCGTACATCGAAGCGATCAAGAAAGCCGTCAACGGCTATGAAAACCCCACGGTGTATTTTGTGGATTCCTCGCAGGGCGTGACGGAACTCGCCTGGAACCAGGCGATGTTGGATAAATTGCCCGACGGCGTGTATGATACCGCGATGGATGTCTACCAGCAGATCAAGGATCATAAGATCAATCTGCCCACGTCTTGGGCGGGATATTAAGACGCTCCGGGGTTTTATGACCTGATCCCCCAAAAGCCGGGCGTATAACCCGAAAGAGCAGGACTCAAAGGGCTGTAGGTCTAGATATGGACCGGTAGGCCGCAGCCCTTTGAGCCACGATATGGCCGGGAACACCAATTCATCGAAAGGACACATGGGCAATGGTAGAGGATGCTAAGATAAGAATTTTAGGCATAAGCGGAAGCCCGAGAAAAGGCGCCACTTCCATGGCTATGCAGCTTTGCCTGAACGCCGCGGCCGAGGTGGAAGGCGTGGAAACGATTCTTGTTGATTTGGCGGGAAAACAAATCAATTGCTGCTGTAACTGCAATTTGTGCGCGTACCTGCAAACGCCGCATTGCCCCGCTTTCCAGGATGATTTTCAAGATGAACATCTTGACTTGTACTGCAAGGCGGACGGCATCATTCTTGCTTCCCCGGTATATCTGATGAATCCTACGGGTTTAATCGCGAATTTCATGTCGCGAATGCGGGCGATCAACAGGCTCTCGCGGCGCGGAGCTTTCAGCATGCGGGTCGGCGGAAGCATCGCGGTGGGCGGTATGCGCAACGGCGGGCAGGACATGGTACTTGCTTCCTTAAACGCCATGCTGCAAACCTCTCAGAACCTGATCGTGGGCGGAGGCGTGCACTTTTATAACGGCGCGGCGGTCTGGTCCAACAACGAAAAGAAATTTACCGACGAAAAAGGCTCGTTGGAACTGGCGATACTGGGGCGGAGGGTTGCCTACAGCGCCAAAGCGATCAAAGCCGGCTTACTGCAGTTTAAAAATGAGCTGTCCGCGTGCAATTACTCGGGATTTCACTCGAACGATCAGCTGGATGAGGCATTTAAGGAAATCCAGCTCAACGCCTAATCTGCGCATATCGGATCAGCCTTTATGGGTGATTTTAACAAACCGCTCGAAGACGGAGTCCATTTCAGCGCGTTTGGCCGCAAACCGCTCGGGATCGCGATTGGACACAGCCTGTATGAGCACATTGACAATAAACATGGTCGCAGTCAAGGAGATCTCGGCTCCGTCGATGCAGGCTTGAAACGTAATATCGCTCAAGGATGCCACAAGGTTGCGATGGCTGTCGCAAATGGATATGATTTTGCAGCCTTTCTCTCTCGCAAATTGACATACGTTACCCGAAAACGTCTTCCATTGCATCGATGAAATGGCAATGATAAGATCCTGTTCATCCCAATTGCGCAGCATGTCGAAGCTGGAATCAAATCCCGGAGTCAGCAGGGTCACATTCTCCAAAAGCTGATTCAGGATCATCTGCAGCACGACCGCGGGGCCGACGCTGACGCGGGTGGCGGCCACACCGATGCGGCGGGCGCTGAGGATATGGTCGGCGGCAGCTTCGATCATCTCATTGGTGATGCTTTTATAGGTTTCCGCCAGATTTTCAAGATCCAGCTTATAAACCGAGTCGATCAGAGAACCGCTGTTGGTATCGGATTGCACAAAATTCTGGAACCGCTGGGTGAGGCTCAGCTTTGATTCAACTTCCTTCTGCAAATCCCGCTGCATCTGCTTATAGCCGCTGTAGCCGAAGGTGGATACAAAGCGGATGATGGATGATTCGCTTATTCCGATACGTTCTGCAATATGGGCAGCGCTACGCCAAGATACCTCTTCGAGGTTTGCAAAGATATAATCTGCAATTCTTCTCTGAACTTTGCTCAGATTAGGGTATTCTGCAGAAATACGCTTTATTATCGCCATAGGTACTGCTCCTTATCGAAAAGTGAACGGATTAATATTTGTTTCATCTTAGGTGAATTTGATGAATATTGCAATAAAAATTCAAAAAAAAGAGTATTAAGGATTATTTCAGTCACCGGCGGCCAATAACCGCAACCGTACCGCAAGATGTGTTGACGAAAAACCCGATATTATCCGCAAATTCTGAAGTTCCGCCGCCGTTTTTGCATCGGTGCTTTCATCGTTAATGCGCGTTCAAACCCATTCCACATCTGCGACAACAGCTTGAGATTTGCTGGATACGTAAAGAAAACATGAGGAGGAATGAACTTGGCAAACAAATTAATCGGCTTTAGCGTAAACGAAGAAGCGATCGAAATCGCGAAGCGCCTGGTAATCCCCCGCCAGGAGGAGCTTGGGATTCATTGCTTCCGCCAAAACAACGGCTGCCACATCATCGATATGGGCGTAAACGCCCGGGGCGGTTGGCGCGCGGGCAAATACTACGTGGAGATGGCTTTGGGCGGGTTAGGCGAGCTTCGATATACGCAAAAAAATTATGCCGGATACTCCATGCCGGCCGTCGCGGTATTCGTGGATTTCCCGGACGTCGCCGAGATGAGCAGCCATGTCTCTTCCTGCCGGTTTATTTATCAGGGGAAAGAGATCACGTTTTCCGGGCCGATCCGCGCGAAGCGCCCCGACCGGTTTTCAAAATTCATCCCCTATTTTGACGATACGCAGCAGGTGCTTGCCTCCTATCAGATCGACAGCATACCCACCGAGGATCTGACGGACACCCTTGCCAAAGAGGCCGGAATAAGCCCGGAGAATCTGTATGTTTTGGTGGCGAGCACGGGCTCGCTGGTCGGGACCATACAGGTATGCGCAAGGAATGTGGAACAGGCTTATCCGACGCTGTTCGTGAATCAATTCGATTTGCAGGCGATCAAGTACGCCTGCGGCATTACGCCGCTGGTATCGGTCGTTCAGGATGAGATGGAAGCTTACGGCCGTGTAAACGATTGCCTCATCTATGGCCAGGAAACGCTGCTGTACGTCGATTGCGAGGATGAGCAGATAACATCGATCCTGCCGCTGATCACGATGGATCAAGAGCGCAATAAGGATGTGTACGCCATGCCGTTTCGGCAGATCTTCGCCAAATGCAACAACGACTGGTGCCAAGTGCCGAGGCACTGGGACGCTCCCAATAAACTGAATTTCTATAATCTGAGAACAAACCGCTATTTTACCGCGGGAACCCAGTGCGACGCCGTGCTTATGAGCAGCTTTTGGGGTGAGAAAGGAGAAATAATATGATAAACATACAAAAAGGCCGCGAGGATTGGTTCAATAGGCTCATCGAAAAAAGAATCCCCTGCGGATGCGTTTGCGTTGCGCAGGCGGACGGAGCAATTGCGGTGGACGCCGGAGTCAATTGCCCCGGAGGTTGGCGCGCGGGCAGATACCTGTTAAATATGCTGATCGCAGACCTCGGCGAAGTGGTGCTTGAAAGCATGACGATCGGGGCGCAAACGCTGCCCATGATAGCCTTATACCTTGATCATCCGGCGGCGGTTTTCCGGCACTATCTGCATGGGGAGGAAGACTATTCCTATCAGCGGGCGCAAGCAATGCCCGTGGGCAGTTTAACGAAGAACAGCGTGATCGCCGCCCATAACAGCCTCGTGGATTATATCTATACCGCCGGTAAGGCATTGCCGCTGCTCATCGAGTTCGCGTACAACAACGGGCTCGATCCGGAATGCATGCACTGGGGCTATGGCCGTACGCCGATCCTGTATAAAGGCCGCACGGAAGAGGAAACCGAACGGGATAAAGACGTTATGCGAGCCTGCGGCTCAATTGCGGGGCTTTGGGTAAAATCCGAGGATGATCGTCTCCGCAAGATTTGCAGAGCTTGGAACGGCTTAGGTCAGATCCGCCTTCACAATATACTCTCGGGCAACACCTTTGTCGCGGGTTCCGTAGACGAAGATCAATTGCTCGCCCACCTGAGGCAGGCCGACTGACCGTCTTACTTGCCTCTACTATTAAACCATCACAAGGTCTTTTTTGAAAAGGGAGGGTCATATGGAAAAATCGGAGCGATACCGGCGGGGACTGGAAAAATCCTATGAGTTTATGGGGCATAAGGATAACGGTAATGTCGACGCGTTGGGAGACCTTGGTCACTATATCATGGAGTTTGTGTTTGGGGATATCTACAGCCGAGAGGGCTTACCCCTGCGCGATCGTCGTATTGTGGCGCTTTCCATGCTTGCCGTCACCGGCAGTACGCGGCAGTTAAAGGATCACATAAAATTCGCGCTCAATGCCGGATTTTCACCGAAGGAACTTGAAGAGATCATGATCATGGCCACTGTCTATGGAGGATGCCCGACCGGATGGTCCGCCGTGAGCGCCTTTTACGAATCGCTCAAGGAATGGGAGGCTGCCCCCCGGTCGCCAGATGGAGCTGAATAAATCCCTCTGCCGACTTTGTGCACATTGGGTTTAGCAGGCGGATAGTAGGTATCTGTGGGTATGTAGATAACACGAAGCGTTATCCGTATAGCCAAAGGCCGTGCTTGCCCGGCACTTTGTATCCCGATTTAGCTGCCCATGTCACATTTGCCACCATTTTGGTCCTGTTTGATGAAGCCTTTCAAATACGGCACGATAGAAGCAAGCATATGCCTAAAACCGCCAGATTGCACGTATCCGGCGGTTTTATTCTCTCAAAAAGGAGGGAAAATTAATTTCAATCTATTGAAGCGCATTGTGCTTTCGAAACAAACCGTTTTTTGCGTAGCCGTTTCCAAGATCATCTATGTGGTCACGCGTGAAATGCCGGTGGGCTTGTTGATTCCATACGGGCCGCTCCTTGGCCTCCGCGCCGTTCCGGCGTTGACGGGGCGATAAAAAGAGTATATAATTGCAGAAATTGGCGTTCGACAAAAAGCGTAAAACATCCGGAGTATACAAGCCCGGAATATATGGATCCGGAGTATACGATATGAAACGATTTTCCGCCGCATTGCTGCTGCTCTGCACGGCATGTGCGCTCCTATCATCTGGTTGTTCCGGGAGGGATGCGGCCGGGCATTCCACCGATTTTTTTGCAATGAATACGGCCATGACCATGGAAGCTTACGGCGATGGTGCAGAAGCCGGTTTGAGCGTTGCCGAATCTGAGATCAACTGTTTGGACGCCCTGTGGTCCGTTGGAAATTCCGGCAGCGAGATTGTCCGCATCAATGCTAAGGGCGGCGAACTTTGTGATGATACCCTTGCGATATTAAAGGAAGCGCTGGAAATATACAGTATTACGGACGGCGCGTTTGATATCACCGTATATCCCCTCATGAAGCAATGGGGGTTCTACTCCGGCGAATACAAGGTAATGACCGGCGGGGAACTGTCGGAACTGCTCCGCCTCGTGGGCAGCGACAAACTCACGCTGAACGGCAACAGCCTGACCTTCGGCGAACCCGGGATGGGCATCGACTTCGGAGGCATAGCCAAGGGCTACGCCTCCGATAGGGCGATCCAAATATTTGCCGAAAACGGCGTTGAATCGGCGATCGTTTCGCTGGGCGGCAACATTCAGGTGCTTGGAACAAAGCCGGACGGCACACCCTGGCGCATCGCGATCCGCAACCCCGTGGACGAAAACGTCCCGATCGGCATCGTAAGCGTTACGGACAAAGCCGTTATTACCTCCGGCGGCTACGAGCGGTACTTTGAGAAGGACGGCAAGACGTACCACCATATTTTGGACCCCAAGACGGGAACCCCGGCACAAAGCGGACTTTCCTCCGTGACGATCGTCTGCGGCCGGGGGGTGCTGGCCGATGGGCTGTCGACGGCGCTTTTCGTGATGGGCAAGGAAAAAGCCCTGGAGTTCTGGCGCGGTAAAGCCGATCTGTTCGACGCAGTTCTTGTTACGGACGCGGGCGAGATCTCCATCACCGCCGGACTTGACGGGTTCTTTTCATCGGATTTTGATTTCGAGGTCATCCGATGAAAACGCGGTACTGGATCCTGTTGTTTCTTGCCGTGCTTCTGCTTTGTGCAGCGGCCGCATGGCATATTGAAAATACCAAACCAAGCGAAGCTTTGGCGGGCGTTTACCAGAACGGGCGGCTTGTGCGCACTGTGGATTTATCGGCCGTGACCGAACCTTACGATATTGTCTTGACCGAGGCAGGCTCCTGCGACGTGCGCGTAGAACCGGGAAAGATCTATATCTTATCCTCTACGTGCCCGGATCAGCTTTGCGTAAAGCACGGCCCGTTGGGCGGCGGGCTGCCGGTAGCCTGTCTTCCGAACAAGGTGGTCATTCGCTGGCTGTCGGAGACGGACAAAGGATACGACGCCATGACCGACGCCGTCAATTAAACGGGTGAACGCAATGCGCGCAAAAAAAATCACAACGGCGGCCCTTTTGACGGCGGTAGCGCTCATCATATTCATCGTTGAAGCGCAGCTGCCGCCGCTTTTACCGGTACCGGGCATCAAGCTGGGCCTTTCCAATGTGGTGACGCTGTTTGCCCTTTTTGCCGTGGGGCCCTCCATGGCTTTTTTAGTCCTCATAGCGAGGATTGTGCTGGGCGGCCTTTTGACGGGCCAAGTCGTTTCGATGACCTACAGCTTGGCCGGCGGGCTGCTTTCGTTCGTCGTTTGCGCGTGCATCTACCGGTTTTTTCCGCGCAATCAGGTGTTCGTCGTGAGCGTTATATCCGCCGTGCTCCACAATGTGGGGCAGATTGCGGTGGCTGCCCTGATGACGTCGGCAGGGATCTTCGCGTACCTGCCCCTACTGACGGTATCCGGCATCATCACCGGCCTTTTTACCGGCTTGTGCGCGCAATTTGTGCTGACGCGTCAAGGGCGCTCGGGCGCACCGGGAGCAAAGCGCCCGGGGAAATAAAACCGGATCGACGCCGACTCTGTGTATCTCGATTTTCCTGTTGCGAGGAAAGATCTTTAGAAACTGTAGAAGGAGAAAAGCGCAGTGAAAAGACTTGCAGGAGTGAACCCTCCGCACCACAAGACGACCGCGGACAGCGTCCCCAGGCGCATTCCCGTGCCGGCTGAGGTAACCCTTCCCATGCTGATGCATATCGGTGCACCGTCAAAGCCTGTGGTCAAACCGGGAGACGAAGTCAAGGTATACCAGCTTATCGCCGAGGCGGGCGGGTTCGTATCCTCCCCGGTCTATTCCAGCGTCTCCGGGAAGGTCAAGAGCATCGGTTCGGTACGGCTCGCGTCCGGGCAGAACGTCCCCGCGGTGGTAGTCGAATCCGACGGACTTCAGAGGCCGTACGAGGGGATATCCGCACCGACGGTGACGAATTTACAGGAATTCCTGGCCGCCGTACGCGACAGCGGCGTTGTGGGATTAGGCGGCGCGGGCTTCCCGACCGCCGTTAAGCTGACGACCGACGATATCAGCCGGTTCGAATACATCATTGTCAACGGCGCAGAATGCGAGCCCTACGTTACCTCCGATACCCGCACGATGATCGACGATAAGGATCTCGTATGGGAAGGCGTATTGCTGCTGAAGAAATACTTCCACAAGTCCCGGATCATCATCGGCATCGAGGATAACAAGCCCGCGTGCATCAAGGGCTTTCAGGAGCTGTGCGCGGGCGCCGAGGGCGTCGAGGTTTTCACGCTGCCCTCGAAATACCCGCAAGGCGGCGAAAAAGTCCTGGTCTATCAGACGACCGGCCGGATCGTTCCGGAGGATAAGCTGCCGCTCGACGTGAACACGGTTGTCATCAACTGCACCACGCTCGCCGTGATCGCACGGTATGTGAAGACCGGCGTGCCGCTCGTGGAAAAATGCGTCACCGTAGACGGTTCCGCCGTAAAGGAGCCCCAGAACGTGATCGCGCCGATCGGAACGCCGATCAAAAACCTCTTCGACTTCTGCGGCGGGTTTGTATCCGAACCCAAAAAAATACTCTACGGCGGTCCGATGATGGGCACCGCGGTTTCGAACCTGGACGAACCGCTGTTAAAAAACAACAACGCCGTTTTGGCGTTCAACGAAAAGGACTCCCAGCTTCCCGAGGAGACGGAATGCATCCGCTGCGGCCGCTGCGTCGACCATTGCCCGATGCATCTGATGCCGGTGTTCATCGAGTCCGCGTATAAGCTCAAGAGGGCCGACCTGCTCGAAAGACACAAGGTAAACATCTGCATGGAATGCGGCTGCTGCGCGTACGTTTGCCCCGCAAGGCGCCGTCTGGTACAGGTAATGAAGCTCTCCAAGCCCATCCTGAAGGAATATCTGAGCGAAAAGGCCAAAAAGGCAAAACGGGAAGAAAAGGAGGCGGTAAAGGCATGAATAAGCTGATCGTTTCCGTATCGCCTCATATTTGGTATAAAAGAACGACCACTTCCATCATGCTGGATGTGATCATCGCCCTTACCCCCGCCCTGATCGCCTCGGTGCTGATCTTCGGGGTCCGCGCCGCGCTGGTGACGGCCGTCTGCGTGGGCGTATGCGTTCTCTCCGAATGGCTGTATGAAAAGGCTGTGAAGCGCCCCTCGACCATCAAGGATCTCTCCGCCTGCATCACGGGCCTGCTTCTCGCGTTCAGCCTTCCCGTCACAATCCCGCTGTGGCAGGCCGCCTTCGGCAGCATCGTCGCGATCGTCGTGATCAAGCAGCTCTTCGGCGGCATCGGAAAGAACTTCGCCAACCCCTCCGTCACCGCCCGCGTTGTGATGTTCCTGGCGTTTTCCGGAACGATGTCTACCTGGGTTTCCCCGGACGGCGTCTCTTCGGCGACGCCCCTTGCCATAATGTCCCCCGAAGCCGGGGCCGCCGTAACGTCGAAGCTCCCGTCGCTTCTCAATATGTTCCTGGGAACCCACGCGGGCTGCCTCGGCGAAACCAGCGCCATCGCGCTAATTTTGGGCGGGATCTACCTGATCGCGCGCAAAGTAATCTCCTTCCACACGCCGGTCGCCTTTATCGGTACGGTATTCGTGCTCTCGGCCTTGCTTGGAGTCGACGCAGTAAACCAGGTTCTCGCCGGCGGCCTTCTGATCGGCGCGATCTTTATGGCGTCGGATTACTCCACCTCCCCGATGACAAGCGCGGGAAAACTGGTGTACGGCGCGGGCTGCGGCCTGATCACCGTGTTGATCCGCCTCTACGGCAGCTATCCTGAGGGCGTCTCCTTCGCGATCCTGCTGATGAACATCATGGTACCCTATATCGACAGGGGCTTTGCCAGCAAACCGTTTGGGAGGGCGAGCGTATGAGCGGCGCAAAGAAAGATTTTATGATGCCCGTCGTCGTCTTGACGGTCATTTGCCTTGTGATATCGGCGGCGCTTGCGTTTACCAACAACCTGACCAAACCGATCATCGACGCAGGCGCGTCGGAGAGGGCGGATGCGGTTCGTTTGGCCGTCATGCCCCAAGCCGATACTTTTGAAAAACTCGACGCGTCGGGTTTACCATCCTCCGTCACCGAAGCGTATCAGGCCAAAAACGGCGCGGGTTACGTGTTTACGCTCGTCGCCAAGGGCTATGGCGGGGATATGACGATACTTTGCGGGATCGACGCGGACGGTCTCATCACCGCATGCAAAACGCTGTCCCATTCCGAAACCGCCGGTTTGGGCTCTAAAACCGCCGAGGATGAGTACCGGAACCAGTATGCCGGCAAAGACAGCGGCCTTGCGGGCGTATCCGCGATCTCCGGGGCGACAATCTCCTCCAAGGCGTATGAAAGCGCGATTAAGGACGCCTTTGCGGCCTTTGAATCCATAAGGGGGACGGCGCAATGAATAAGCTTCAAAATTTAACCAAAGGCATTATCAAGGAAAACCCCGTTCTCGTGCTCGTGCTGGGAACCTGCCCGTCGCTGGCGATTTCCACCCAGGCGGTCAATGCGCTCGGCATGGGTATCGCGGCGACGCTGGTGCTGCTCGGCTCCAATATCGCGATCTCCGCGCTGAGGAATATCATTCCGGATAAGGTCAGGATTCCCTGCTACATCATTGTGATCGCCGGATTCGTCACACTGGTCGAGATGTTTGTGGAAGCGTACGCCTACAGCCTCTACCAGGCGCTGGGCATCTACCTGCCGCTTATCGTGGTGAACTGTATTATCCTCGGGCGCGCCGAGATGTACGCCAACAAGAACGGCGTGCTGGATTCGGCCCTCGACGCCGTAGGCATGGGTCTGGGCTTCACGCTGACGCTGCTTGTGATGGCCTCCATCCGCGAGGTGTTCGGCAGCGGTACATGGTTCGGCATGAAGATCCCGGTGCTTGCCGACAATAACGTTTCGATACTGACGATGGCGCCCGGCGGCTTCTTCATCTTCGGCTGTCTGATCGCGCTGGCCAATAAGATCATGAAAGGCCGGCGGGTGAAAACGGAGTTCGGGTGCGAATGCTGCCCTTCCAATGCCGTCTGCAAAGCAAGGGAAGGAAAGGACGGTGATCAGGCATGACGGACTTCAAGTCGCTCGTCGTCATACTTGTCGGCGCGGTTCTTGTAAACAACTATGTGCTCCGGAAGTTCCTCGGCATCTGCCCGTTCCTGGGCGTTTCCAAGCAGCTCGACAGCGCGACGGGCATGAGCATCGCCGTTATCTTCGTCATGATGCTCTCGACCGCCGCGACATGGCCGATCCAGACGTATCTTTTGGATCCGAACGGACTCGGGTATCTGCAGACCATCGTGTTCATTTTGGTCATCGCCGCGCTCGTGCAGCTGGTGGAAATTGCGCTCAAGAGATACATACCGTCCCTTTATCGGGCGCTCGGCGTATATTTGCCGCTGATTACGACCAACTGTGCGGTTTTGGGCGTCACCATTTTCAACATCGACGCGGGCTACAGCTTCCTCGCGTCCATGGTCAACGCCTTTGGCTCCGGCCTCGGCTTCTTTCTTGCGATGGTGCTCTTCTCCGGCGTCCGCTCACGGATGGAGGACTGCGATCCGCCCGAATCCTTTAAAGGCCTGCCCATCACTCTGGCGGCTGCGGCGATCGTCTCCCTCTCCTTCTTCGGGTTCGCCGGCGTGATCGAGAACCTGTTTGGTTAATGAAGTGCGCCAAACCAGCAGTTTTGAGGCGCAGGGGTTCAACTCCCTTACCTTATGAGGTGTATAGATGGATACGATCGTACTTTCAGTCCTAACCGTGACCGTTATCGGGATACTCTGCGCCGTCATGCTGGCCATCGCCTCCAAGGTTATGGCGGTAAAAACGGACGAGCGCCTGCCTGAAATACGCGAGACCCTTCCGGGAGTCAACTGCGGAGCCTGCGGCTATCCCGGCTGCGACGGCTATGCGGCGGCCCTGCTGACGGGGAGCGTAAAGACCAACCTGTGTATCCCCGGCGGCGACGCCGTGGCGAAGAAGCTCAGCGAAAAGCTGGGGCTCGCGTACGAGGATGTGCTCGAGAAGGTCGCCGTCGTCCACTGCTGCGGCGACTGCAGCGCGACGAAAGACAAAATGGACTATCAGGGTATCAGGACCTGCTCCGCCGCAAAGCTGCTCTATGGCGGCAAAGGATCCTGCTCCTTCGGCTGCCTGGGCTTCGGCGATTGCGCCCACGTCTGCCCCACCGGCGCCATCTGTATGGACGATGGGATCGCACGCGTGATCTCCCGCCTGTGCACGGGCTGCGGTCTGTGCGTTTCTGCCTGCCCCAAGGGCATCATTTCCACGATACCGGACGTCGCCCGGGTCGCTGTGACCTGCTCGAACACCGATAAAGGCGCAATCGTGCGGCCGGTATGCAGCCGCGGCTGTATTGCCTGCAAGCGGTGCGAGAAGGAATGCCCCGTGGGCGCGATCGTGGTCGAAAACAACCTCGCGGTCATCGACTACGGCAAATGTACCGGCTGCGGGCGCTGCGCCGAGGTTTGCCCGGTCAACTGCATCCTGTTTGCCGATTTTTCAGGGGCAAACAAGCAAAAATAAAAAGATGCGGACTTGTAAAACTCCGCGGCACAAGCGCCGATTGCCTTCCGGCACGGAGTTTCTATCTTCCGCCGGCATACGCGCTGCCCCGGTCCAAAAAGTTTTTTTGGATTGACAACATATATAGAAACGAATATCCTAGATTCAATATAAATTATTTTCGATTTGCTTCATTGAGATGAAACTTTGAACCTTTATCGGCCGTACGGGGTCGGTTAAATAAAAGCTTATGAACAGTCTGGCTTTTGGCAGATAACGGCGGCAGATCATCGGGTTATACTTTTTGGGGTATAATTACGTTGACGTTAATCCTGGGGCAACACCGCCGGCGATGAGATTTTCGGGAAAACGGAGGACAAAGCATGGCCTTGGAAATCATACGGACCATAAAGCAGGTCGAAGAAAAAGCGGAAGAAATCAGAAAAAAGGCTCTGACGGATGCGAAGGACGAATTAAAGCGGAACGACCGGCAAAACGAAGAGCACTTTGAAGAAAAGGTTGCGGAAGCCCGGAAAAAGGCATTGGAAATCCAGGCCGGATATGCGGCGGATGCGGAAGCGGAGCAGCAGAAAATGAAGGCCGATATGGATTTGCAGACCGGCCTTTTAAAAGAAAACGCCCAAAAAAACATGAACGCCGCCGTTGAATTTATTTTTGGGGGGCTTGGATAACGTATGGCCATCGCCAAAATGAAAAAGCTTTCGTTGATCGCCTTGCAAAAAGACCGCGACGGATTGCTTAAAGCGTTGCAGCGTATGGGCTCTGTGCATATTGCAAAAGGTCAGGTCGAGGAGCATCCCGTCGGCATTACGGGCAACTGCCCTGCCGAAACGGAGCAAAAGCTTTCGGAGATCAAAGCTGCGCTTTCGTTTTTGAATAAATACGACAAGTCGAAGAAATCCTTGTTGAGCGCGAAACCCGGAATCGGCATGGCGGAGTTCAACGCCATCGCGCAAAACGGGTCGGAGACGGACGCCGTTATCGGCCGGATCAAGTCGATCGACGAGCGGCTGATTGCTCTGCGTTCTCAAAAAGCGCGCATCATCAATAGGATCGGCGCGTTAAAGCCTTATGTGAAATTCGACGCTCCCCTTGAAGCGGTACAGCATACGCAGAATACCAAGGCGTATCTCGGCGTGATCCATTCCAACGCGGGAGATGCGCTTTTAAAGATCTGTGATAAATATCAAGGTCTTGTTTGTGTCGAAAAACTGGATACCGCGATGGAGTATCTCTCTATTTTTGCAGTGGCGCATAAGCGCATCGCCGCCGAATTTTTAAACGATTTGAAAGCCGTATATTTCTCCGAATTTTCAATCGGAGAATATACGGGGACGCCTAAGGACGTCATCGAAGGGTTGGAGAATGAAATACTGCAAACGGATCGGATGATGGAAAAGGCCGAAGAGGAAGCGGCGGCGTTGGTCAAGGAAAAAGAGCCGTTAAAGATCCTTGAAGATTATTATGCCACGGAGCTGGAGAGGGTCAGAGCGGAAGATCTGCTCTTTGAAACGGAAAAGACTTTTTGCCTGGAAGGCTGGATTATTGCAGGCAATGAAAAAAGAATCGAGGACGGGATCCAAAAGGTGACCGGTCGCTATTATATCGATTTCAGGGATCCGCTGAAAGACGAGCCGTTTCCTGTGGCGCTTGTGAACGAGCGCATCTTCAGGCCCTATGAAGCTGTGATCGAGATGTACGCAATGCCTGATCCGGGAGGCGTGGATGCGACCAAGCTCATAGCGCCGTTTTATTTTATATTCTTCGGCATGATGGTATCGGATGCCGGATACGGCATTGTGCTTACATTGCTGTCGGTGTTCATGCTGAAAAAGCTGAAACCCGCAGGCATGTTTAAAAAAATATTGGGCATCGTCGCTACGGGCGGGATTTCCACGCTTGTTTGGGGTGCTCTCTATGGAGGCTGGTTTGGTTTTGAACTGCCGGCCCTTTGGTTTAACCCCATGAAAGAACCGATGACGGCGTTGATCCTGTGCCTGGGATTGGGATTCGTGCATGTGCTGACAGGGCTTTTTATCGGCGCCGTCATTTGTATGAGACGGGGGCAATGGGCCGATGCCGTTTTTGATAAGATTTTATGGATCGTGTTGCTGGTGGGCTTGCCGATGCTCGCCTTCGGAGGTACTTTGGCTTCCGTGGGCACTTATTTGTCGATCATCGGCGTAGCGGGAATCCTGCTGACAAACGGCAGAAGCAAAAAAGGGATCCTTAAAAAATTTGTGGGCGGATTCGCTTCATTGTATGGGATATCGGGTTATTTAAGCGATGTGCTTTCCTACAGCCGCCTGTTCGGCATGGGGCTTGCGACAGGCGTTATCGCCATGGTTTTCAATACCATTGCGGGCTTGCTGACAGGGCAGTGGTACGGCTATATTTTTGCCGCCGCTATTTTCCTCGTTGGGCACGCGTTCAATATAGGCGTCAACGCGCTGGGAGCCTATGTGCAATCCTGCAGGCTGATGTATATCGAGTATTTTTCGAAGTTTTACGAGGTCGGGGGCAAGCCGTATAAACCGCTTGCTTTAAAATTGAAACACTATCGGTTGGAAAACTAAACATAAATAACGGAGGTAGGATCAATGCAGATTGGACAGATTTTGGCATTTGCCGGAGCGGCTATGGCTGCGGGGCTTGCGGGGATCGGCTCTGCGATCGGCGTAGGCATGGCGGGCGAGGCGCTGGCAGGGCTAACGGCCGAGGAGCCGGATAAATTCGGCAAAGGGCTTGTGCTGCAGCTTTTACCGGGAACGCAGGGCATCTACGGGCTGCTGGTGGCGTTTATTATCGTAATGAAGGTCGGCCTTTTGAGCGGGACTCTGCTGGAGATTACGCCGACACAGGGGTTGCTGCTTTTCTTCGGCGCGATGCCGATCGCTTTTGTAGGATGGCTGAGCGCCATCGCGCAGGCGAAGACCTGCATCACGGGCATCATGCTGCTGGGCAAACGCGAAGAGGAGCATGGCAAAGCCATCACGATGGGCATTATGGTGGAAACGTATGCGGTTCTGTCGCTTTTGATTTCCATGCTGATCGTGCTTCTTGTCCAGGTAGGATAACGGGAAAGAGTGGGAGCGCGTGAAATGACCGGAGCGGAAAAACTCATTGAAAGCATTCTGGATGAAGCCGAAAAAGAAGCGCTGGAAATAAGCTCGCAAGCTCAGCAAAAAAAAGAGCATTCCCGGCAAAAACTGCTGGCCGCCCTGGAACACAGGACAAGCGATATATTGGACCAGGCGCATAAGGACGGGCGGGAATTGAAAAAGCGCATGCTTGCGGTATATGGGCTGGAGCTTCGCAAAGGCCTGCTCAGAGAAAAACGCATGTTGCTGGATAAAGCCTATGAAAAGGCTCTGCAGCGTATGTCGGCGTTGCCCAAAGAAGAATACTTAAGCCTGGTCTCAAAGCTTCTTTTGGACATCGTCTCTACGGGCAGGGAAGAAATCGTCATCGGCGAAAACGAAAAGTATATCGATGCGGATTTTGTAAAGGGCATCAACAGCATGCTGCGGGAAAAGGGAAAAGAGGGAGCGCTCAGCATCAGCGGCGAAAAAGCTGCTATCCAAGGGGGCTTTATCCTGCAGGAAGGCGGTTTTGTTATGAACTGCTCCTTTGAAACGCTGATCAAGGAACTGCGCGAAAAAACCGAAACGCAAGCCGCTCAAATTCTGTTTGATTGAGGACGACGATATGCGGGGAAAAAGCTATCCTTTTGCCTGCGCAAGCATCAAGGTGAGGGAAACCAAGCTTCTGACAAAAGAAAAGCTGTTGCGCATCAAGGAAGCGGGATCGGCGGAGGATGCGTTTAAATTACTGTCCGAAATCGGTTACGGCTCCGGCGAATGCCATCAGGCCGTTTTGTTCGAGTCGCTGATCAAACGGGAATTAAAAGACGCGTATGATTATATTTCAAGGATTGTTCCGGATCAAAATGCGTTTAACTTATTTCTCTATAAAAACGATTATTTGAATCTCAAGATCTTGCTGAAGCGATATGCCAAAAAGGAGCCTCTCTCAAGCGGGGCGTTGAAGAAAAACGGAACGATCCCGCTGGAGATCCTGAAGTCGGCGGTGGCGGATAAGCAATACGGCGCTCTGCCGGCGGAAATGAAGGAAGCGCTTATTTCGCTCGACAGGCAGTTTTCGGTCAAAGAGGATGTCTCTTTGATCGGCGTATTTTTGGATTCGGCGTATGCGCGCCAGCTGCAGCGGGCCGTGAAAGGCGTCAGGGACGGCTTTATAAAGGATTACATGGCGGCCTACGCGGATATTACGAATGTGATCTCGTTCATACGCCTGAGGCTTTTGAACATGGGCAAGGAAACGCTCAAAAAAGTATTCATAGAAGGCGGCGCTTTCGAGGAAAAAGCTTTTTTTGAAGCGTTCGAAAGCGGGCTCGACTCGATATCGCATTATTTTGCGAAGCGCGGTTTTGAGCGTTCCTTAAACGCGGCGTTCGACGAATTCAAGAAATCCGGGTCGCTCTATGCTTTTGAAAAGGCAAGGGACGATTATCTGATCGACATCATCATGAAACATAAAGACGACGTTTTTACAATCGGGCCCTCCGTCGCCTACATATTGGCGAAAGAACGGGAAGCGGATAACATCCGCATCGTCATGACGGCGAAATTAAACGGAAAAGATGCGGAATTTCTGGGCGGCAGAATAAAAGGGATGTACGCTTAACCCAGCCAAAGGGAGCAGAACGAATGGCGAAGATCGGTGTAATAGGAGATGCGGACAGCATCATGGGCTTCAAGGCGCTCGGCATCGATACATACAATGCGACAGCGGATGAGGCGCCCAGGCTGATACACAAGCTGGCGAAGGAAAAATACGCCGTGATATTCATTGCGGAGAAAACAGCGCAGTTTGCGGCCGAGGCGATCGAACGCTATAAAAGCGCAACGTATCCCGCGATTATCCCGATACCCGGCAACTATGGAACGACGGGTTTAGGGATGCGCGCGCTGAAGGCCGGCATGGAAAAGGCCATTGGTATCGATATTCTGTTCGGATCACAGAACGAGGGAAAATAGAGTTTTAGAAAGCGGGAACTTCTTATGCAGGGTACAATAACGAAAGTTTCAGGCCCGTTGATCGTAGCGGAAGGAATGGGCGAAGCTGAAATGTACGACGTGGTGCGCGTGAGCGATGAGCGCCTGATCGGGGAAATCATCGAACTTCGAAACGACAGCGCCTCCATACAGGTATATGAAGAGACAAGCGGCCTAGGGCCCGGCGAACCGGTCTATTCAACCGGCTCCCCTCTATCCGTGGATTTGGGCCCCGGGTTGATTGAATCCATATACGACGGCATCCAGCGTCCTTTGGATAAGATCCGCGAACGTACGGGGGACAGAATAGCGCGCGGCGTGGACGTAAATGCCCTGGACAGGGATAAAAAATGGTTTTTCAATCCGACGGCCAAGGCGGGCGATGCGTTGCAGGCCGGGGATTTTCTGGGATATGTGCAGGAGACCTCGGTTGTTAAGCATTGGATCATGGTGCCCCACGGGTTATCCGGCACGCTTGAATGGATCGCGGAGGGTGAAGCTGCCATCGAGGAACCGATCGCGAAGCTGCGCGTTCCAAGCGGCGAAGTTAAGGATATCTGCATGCTGCAGAGATGGCCCGTACGCCGGGGCAGGCCGTATAAGGAAAAACTGCCGCCGTCCGAGCCGATGGTGACGGGACAAAGGGTCATCGACACGTTCTTCCCTGTTGCCAAGGGCGGCGTAGCGGCGATCCCCGGGCCTTTCGGCAGCGGCAAGACGGTGGTGCAGCACCAGCTTGCCAAATGGGCGGATGCGGAGATCATCGTGTATATCGGCTGCGGGGAACGCGGAAACGAAATGACGGATGTTCTGATGGAGTTTCCGGAATTGAAGGACCCGCGCTCCGGAGAGCCTTTGATGAAGCGCACGGTGCTCATCGCCAATACGTCGGATATGCCGGTGGCGGCGCGCGAGGCCTCTATCTACACCGGCATCACCATTGCGGAGTACTTCCGCGATATGGGATATAAAGTAGCGGTCATGGCGGACAGCACATCCCGCTGGGCGGAGGCGCTGCGCGAAATGTCCGGGCGGCTGGAGGAAATGCCGGGCGAGGAGGGGTATCCCGCGTATCTGTCTTCGCGGCTTGCCGAATTCTATGAACGCGCGGGCGTGGTCAAATGCCTGTGCAGCGGGGACAGGACGGGGGCCATCAGCGCAATCGGCGCGGTTTCTCCTCCGGGCGGCGATTTGAGCGAGCCCGTCACGCAGGCTACGCTGCGCATCGTGAAGGTCTTCTGGGGCCTTTCCGCGCAGCTTGCATACAGGAGGCATTTTCCGGCCATCGACTGGCTTTTGTCTTATTCGCTGTATGCGGAGCGGCTGTCGGATTGGTTTGACCACAATGTGGACAAGAGCAGCACAAGCCTAAAACGCAACGCTTTAAAGCTTTTACAGGAAGAAGCGGAGCTTGAGGAGATCGTGCGCCTCGTCGGCGTGGATGCGCTCTCCGTGGGCGATCGGCTCAAGCTGGAAGCGGCCAGATCGCTGCGCGAGGACTATTTGCAGCAAAATGCGTTCCATGAAGTGGATACCTACACGTCCCTGGAAAAACAGGACAGGATGTTGAAGCTGATCATAGACTATTTTGAACTTTCCCGGCAGGCCCTGGAAGAAGGCGCCGAGTTTTCCGCGCTGAGCTCCCTGCCTGTGCGGGAGGCGATCGGCAGAATGAAATACGTTGAGGAAAGCCAATTCGAAACGCGATACGAAGAGGTCAAAAACCAATTAGGTCGGGAGATCCACGCGCTGACGGAAAGGGGCTTACAGGATGCTTAAGGAATACCGCACGATACGCGAGGTCGTAGGTCCTTTGATGCTGGTGGACGGTGTGGAGGGCGTAAAATACAATGAGCTGGTGGAAATCGTAGAGCAGTCCGGCGCAGTCCGGCGCGGCAGAGTGCTGGAGATCAACCGGGACAAGGCGTTGATACAGCTTTTTGAAAGCTCTCAGGGGCTGAAGATCTCCACTTCCAAATCCCGTTTTTTAGGCAGGGGCATCGAGCTTGCCGTGTCTTACGATATGCTGGGCCGGGTGTTCGACGGCCTCGGCAATCCGATCGACGGAGGCCCTGCGATCATCCCTGAAAAACGGCTGGACATCAATGGACAGCCCATCAACCCCGCCGCCAGGGATTACCCTTCGGAATTCATACAAACGGGCGTGTCGGCCATCGACGGCTTAAATACGTTGGTGCGCGGCCAGAAGCTGCCGGTATTCTCCGGATCCGGCCTGCCCCATGCGCAGCTTGCGGCGCAGATCGCGCGGCAGTCCAAAGTCCTGGGCGGCGAGGCCAACTTCGCCGTCGTATTTGCCGCGGTAGGCATCACGTTCGAAGAAGCTGATTTCTTTATATCGGATTTTAAAAAGACGGGTGCAATCGACAGAACGGTCTTATTTGTGAATCTGGCGAACGACCCGGCGATCGAGCGTATCGCCACGCCGCGCATGGCGCTGACTGCGGCGGAATACCTCGCCTACGAGAAAGACCTTCACGTGCTGGTGATCATTACGGATCTGACCAACTATGCCGAAGCGCTCCGCGAAGTATCGGCAGCCAGAAAAGAAGTGCCGGGCAGGCGCGGTTACCCGGGATATCTGTATACGGACCTCGCCACCATGTACGAACGCGCCGGCAGGATCAAAGGCCGCAAGGGCTCCATCACGCAGATACCGATACTCACCATGCCCGAAGACGATAAGACGCACCCCATACCCGACTTGACCGGATATATTACGGAGGGGCAGATTATTCTTTCGCGCGAATTGCTCCGCAAGGGAATCACGCCGCCTATCGACGTATTGCCCTCTCTGTCCCGCTTGAAGGACAAGGGCATCGGCAAGGGCAAGACGCGGGAGGATCACGCGGATACCATGAACCAGATCTTTGCCGCCTATGCAAGGGGTAAGGAGGCAAAGGAATTATCCGTGATTTTGGGAGAAGCCGCGTTGACACAGACCGATAAACTTTATGCCAAGTTTTCGGACGCGTTCGAGGCTCAATATGTTTCCCAAGGCTACGAAACCAACCGTTCCATTGAGGAGACGCTCGATCTCGGCTGGAAACTGCTGCGGATATTGCCCAAATCGGAACTCAAGCGAATCCGCGGCGAATATGTTGAAAAGTATCTCGATCATAAAGAGGACAACGAGGAGTAAAACATGGCGCTGCTTCGGGTAAACCCTACGCGCATGGAGCTTTCCCGATTAAAGAAACGGTTGAAGGTGGCTGTGCGTGGGCATAAGCTCTTGAAAGATAAACGCGACGAAATGGTCAGGCGTTTTATCGCGCTTATCCGGGAAAATAAACGCCTGCGGGAGGAGACGGAAGAAATACTGTGTAAAGCGCTCGACGCTTTTTTAAAGGCGCGCCTTGCCATGCCTCCGGAGGAAATGGAGGAAGCGTTGATGTTCCCCGTACGCGAGATCGAGATAAATGCGGGCAAACAGAATATCATGAACGTGGATGTGCCGGAGCTTACCTTCGAAGAAGTGCAGCGGTCGGACGCGTTTCTGCCCTATGGATTTTTGAGCACTTCCGGGGAGCTCGACGCATCCATCGTCGCTTTGAAGGACGCGCTGCCCGTCATGTTGAAGCTGGCCGGCGTGGAAAAGGCGTGCAGCATGCTTGCGGACGAGATCGAAAAGACCAGAAGACGGGTAAACGCGCTGGAATACGTGCTGATTCCCCAGTTGCAGGAGACCATCAAGTATATCGTCATGAAGCTGGATGAAAACGAGAGAGGCAATCTGACGCGGCTGATGAAAATGAAGAGCATCCTGCAAGGCGAGAAGAGCTGAAAACGCAAGGCGGGATTACCGCCGGGAAATGGATACCATAGGATATGCAGACGCTCATAATAAACAGAGCGTCTTTTTACTATAAAAAATCCATTTTCGCGGCACAACAAAACAGCCCTGCCGTTTGACCGAAAAGCAGCGGGCATATATCAGCAGGGGGATAGCCATATTCAAAGCGCAGGAAGAATTCCATAAAAACCGCTGACAAAGATAAAAATCTTTGTCAGCGGCCGGAGATGGGACGGTATGTATGGTAACTTTAACAAGCTCAATCATAAGGGACGGAGCGAAGATCGTTACGCGCCTTTTTGTTCGAACTCCTTGATATTGTCCGGGGTAAGAATGATCGGCTCCATTTTGCCGGGGTGTTTCTTACGGTAATACTGCATAAGCAGCATTATGACAACGCCTACGACCATGTAGACCACCAAGGACATCCAGCCCATGAAATCCAGGGTCAAAGACGAGGCCACCACCACCCAGATGGATACGATCATGCCCACAAACAAGAACCAGTTGCCGAAGGGCGCCTTGTAAGGACGTTCCCAATCGGGACGGGTTTTGCGCAGCTTATAGGTGTCGTAGCAGACCATCAGATAGACAAGGCCTGCCGCAATGCAGGATACGGCGTAGATGTAGCGCACCCAGTCGGAGGCGGAGAATATGCAGAACACCACGGAGAAGATCAACACGATTAGGTTTGCCCAGTAGGGCTGGCCATGCTTGTTGAGCTTCATAAACGCGTGAGGCAGCATGTTCAACTGGGCGGAGCCATACAGCACGCGGGCGGAAGACGTCCAGAACCCCATAAAGGTTGTGAAGCCGTGCAGGGAGCCCGCTATAAGCGCTATCCAGGCAAAGAGCATGGGCAGCCCCAGACTGCGGATGAGTTCAGGCTCCGGCATTTTCATACCGGCAAGCTGATCCCAGGGCGCCATGCCGCCGATGGCTATAACCACCAAGCCGTACAGCAGAGCGGGAACGAACAGAGCGGCGAGTATGACCTTCCACATTTTCTTGGCGGGGAAAGTGATCTCCTCCACCATGGTAGGAGTCAGCTCAAAGCCGATAAACTTAAGCGTGAGGACGCCCGACGCCAAGAATATGCCGGACATGCCCCCGGGAGCCCAACCGCCCTTGCCGACCAGGTTGCTCGCGCTCCAATGGCCGCTGGTAAAGAACATGATCATGACGACTATGGACATGATCACCATGCTGAAGAAGAAGATGTTCGAGAGCTTACCCGAGATGGAGATGTTGAAGTTGGACACAGCGTACCAGACCAGGCACATCGCGATGGCGATGAGCATGACCTCCGTCGTTGTAAAGGGGATGAAGAAACCCAGGGCGGTAGTTAGTATGAAGGCGCAAAGGGGCGGTTCCACGATCTGAATGAGGAACATGAGCCACTGAGCATACCAGCCGATCTTATGGTTGGTAGCATTTGCCGTCCAAACGGCCACGGAAGAAGTAAAGGGGAGCATGGCGGCCATTTCGGCAAACGCCAGGCCGACCGGGACCAGCAATACGGCCAGGGCCAGGAAGATGAATGCGGCGCTCGCTCCCGTCAGAGAGAACCAATAGGGAGCTTCGGCAAGCCAACCGCCGATGACCGCGCCCGATGCAATGGAGATCAACGTAATCATGGATAATTTCTTATTGAGCGATTTCCCACCTTTGTTTTCCATTTGAATCCTCCTTCTTCGATAATGGATGTTGACGGTCACTTCGTGATCACAACTTTTCCTGTATGTGCGATCGCACACGGGGTTCTGTATGCTTTCTTTCAACCTCCTTTCCATATTGGCTTAGAAGGGATGTCTTCGCGCAAGAAACAGCATGGTATTGTGCGCCGTCCAAAGGCAAAATCCTCTGCCTTGGCTATGAAGCCCTTTACCTTTTGTGCGTGGGGTTCGATGCGTTTTACACTGCGATGTTTTTGCGTCGGCGACGCCAAATACCGCAGCGCGGTCCACACGGGGCTATTGATTGGCCGATTCAAGCGCTTCCAGCAATTCGTCGGTGTTGACCACGTGGCAATAGATATTATTGAGGATTTCCAGTTCATTGGCTTGGATCTGGGCGGTAGAAGCCCGGCAGGCGTCCTCGATCAGCCATACCTTGAAGCTTTCGTCCGCCAGGGAGCGCACGGTGCCCGAGACGCACTGGTCCGTGAGCACGCCCGTGACCACCACGGTGTCGATGCCCATGTTATGAAGTATCAGGCGCAGCGTGGAGCCGGTGAGGGCGCTGTCCGTGGTTTTGGTGATGACGATCTCGTCTTCGATGGGCGCGAGCTCCGGCACGATATCCCCCCAAGGATCGCCGGGGACGAGGAGCAGTTCATTATAACCGGTGGCTTTGTGATCCAGCGACCGGTCCGCTCCGTTTTTTTTGCGGCATTCGATCTTGCCGAAGATCACCTCCATGCCGTGCGAGCGGAAATAATCCAGCAGCCGTTTGTTGTTGGGAACCACCACGTTGTCGATCGCCTGGTAAAACTGCTCCCAGCGAGCGGCGTCGTCAAGCTCTATTGCAGTGGGATTCTCATGTTTTTTGCGCGTGATGAACACGTGCTGCATATCGATAATCAACAATGCGGTTTTCTTTGGATCGATTTCAATTTTGCCGTAATCATTGTCATTTTTGTAATAGAAAGATACGTGCCTGTCATTCACTTTCATGATGTCACACTCCCTATTCTTCTAAAGATTTGGTACAAGAAAGGATCTTTTTTTATTATAACCCAACCAATTTGCAGACACAGGCGCACGTTTTGTCTGTTTAGTGCAATAATCTTTACCTTCTGAACAAAATACTGCATTGCAACCGCAAAAGCGTCTTATTGTAATCCGTATACGAGCTCGATATAATAAAATTTAGGACAATTTTGTAAAGCAATATGCCGGAGCATGGGTGCCCAGCAAGCGGGAGGTGAGGGCATGTATACGGTCTTGATCGCCGACGATGAGCAGATCGAGCGCTCCTTTTTGCGCAGCGTCATCAACGCTCAGCAGAACCATTACCGGGTAATCGCCGAGGCCGTCAACGGACAGAAAGCTCTGGCCCTTGCCAAATCCATGCAGCCGGACGTGGCGATCTTGGATATCAATATGCCCGTGATAAACGGCCTTGAGGCGGCGCGGCAAATCAAGCGCCTCTTCCCCGGCATGGTGATTATTCTTAACAGCGCGTACGCGGAATTCGATTTTGCCCAACAGGCGATTTCCTGCGGTGTAAATGCTTATTTGATTAAGCCCGCAAATGCGGAACTGATCCTTTCCACATTGGAAGGGTGCCTTAGAAGCCGGGCTCTTCGTCCGTCGTCCGGAGTCACCCTGGGGTTTTCGCCGGGCGAATCTTATCCCTACGAGCTCGTCGAGAAGCTTTTGGCAAGCATCGCCAACCGGGACGCACGGATGATGGCCGCCTGCTCGGAAGCATATCTGAAGTTTTTTCGGGAACGGCAAACCCACCATGAACATTATCAGCTGTTCATCATCAACACGCTTTTCTCCATCCTCCACGAACTGCAAAAAGCCGGTATCCCCGGCGAGCTGACCCAGCTCCTCTGCGATCATGTGTATCTGAGCCGAATCAGCAGGGCGGAATCCTGGCAGGAAGTCTTGCTCCATTTGGAGGAATTCATCGCCCGGCTCCAGCTGCTGCTGATCGGCTGCGAAATCGGGGTTCGCACCAGCATTTCACAGGTAGTCCAGTATATCGATCAGAACTATGAAAAAAATATTGCCCTGAATGATTTGGCGGAGATGGTTCACTTAAGCCCGGCCTATCTTTCGCGGCGCTTTCACCAGGAACAGGGGATGTCGATCCGCAATTACATCGCCTTTAAGCGCATGGAGCGGGCCGGCAATCTGCTGCAGACCTCCGATCTTTCCATCCGGGAGATCGCCGAAACCTGCGGCTTCTCCAACGCTTCCTATTTCCACAGGATGTGCAGGGAACATACGGGGCTCTCGCCTGCCCAAGTGCGGCAGCAATTTCGGGAGGGAGATGCATAAGGAATATGCTTATTGATTTGCATGATATTGTAACCGAGGAATTTCAGGAGCAGATGCAGAATTCCTTTGCCCGCCTTTCGGGTTTCGGGGTGGTTTTTACCGACGCCGACGGCGTGCATATCGGCAAGGGCGGAAATTTTACCCGGTTTTGCCAGGCGATCAACTGCCGGGAGGATGGAGCCGGCTGCTGCGCCCTGACCAATCGCCAGGCGATCCGCATGGCGCTGGATTCCCCGCATCCCGATCGGCCTGCCGTCTTCGTATGCCACGCGGGCTTGGTGAACATTGAACTGCCCATCCTTCACGAGGGCAAGTGCGTGGGCGCCTTCACCGCCGGGCAAGTGCTCTGCGAGGAGGACTGCTATCCCCGGGACAACAGCCAGTCCGACGTCAACTGGCAGAAGGATCCCCAGCTGGCGGAATACTATAAGGAGATTCCCGTGTTGTCCCGCCGCCATATCGAAAATACCGCGGATCTGATGTGCGATCTTACCCAATACATCCTCAAGAACCATACCTATACCTTGATGCAGAAGGAGCTGGCCCACCAGAAGGAAGAGCTGCTGCTCTACGAAAAACGCCAGGCGGAACTGGAAAACCTGCTCATGCAGACCAAGTTCGACGCGCTGCAAAAGCAGGTTATGCCCCATTTTATATTCAATGTGCTCAACTCGGTCTCCCGCCTCATCTCCATGCAGGACTATGGCCGGGCGCAGCAAATGCTTACCGCATTCACCCATATGATGCGCTACAGCCTATCCAATACGCAGCAGACCATTCTGCTTGACCAGGAGCTGGATTACGTTCGAAACTACCTAGCGATACAGCAACTGCGTTTTGGCGACCGCATCCGATATGAGATCCATTGCGATCCGGAGATGGAATTGCTGCAGCTTCCCTTTTTCACCATCCAGCCTCTGGTGGAAAACTCCATCGAGCACGGCATTCTGCATATGTCCGAAGGCGGGCATGTCCTTTTGTCCTGCCGGCGCCTGCCCAGGGAATATCGCATCGAACTAACCGACAACGGCGCCGGCATCGACGAGACAACGCTTGAGAATATCCGCAAGCATGTGCTTTCCTCCACCGTTTCCAACCGGCAGGAACATGTGGGCCTGCACAACTGCTATAACAGGCTCAAGATCCTGTACGGGGACGCGGTGCGTTTTGAGCTTAACAGTACCCACCGCAGGGCAACCTGCGTGCGTATCTGCATCGATGCGGATTATGCCATATGCGGCTGCGGGCAGGCGGATCGCTTATAGGAAGCGCAAAGCGTAAAGGTTTCGCGTCATAAGCTTTCGAACCTTCCATCGTGAGATCCGGTGCGTTTCAATACCATCCTCATTGCTTTAATACCATTAGGGCTATGGACAAAGGGCTGATCGCATTCCTGGGCTGCAAGCAGGAGCTTATCGTCAAGGCACAGTATTGGCTATACCGTCGCGAATGAGGCAACCGCCTATCTTCATCCCGCCAAGGCCATGGCTATGACAGCTGTTGACCTGCTCTACGGCGGCGCCGGGGCGGCCCGGGTATCATTGCAGCGTTCCATCCCTCGTTTACCAAGGACTCCTACCTGCGCTTCTGGCAGGATACCATGGCTCGCAAGGCGGTGACCTCCCTGGATAGTTGTTTTGAGCTGGATTCCCGTATCCGCATCATAGCGGCAATCGATGCTGCATCCTCGGGGCGTACCTTTTCCAGCCGCACCATTTTTGAAATATCGCCGACTATCCCAATCTCTCCAGACGCGCGCCCTGCGCGGCGTAGTAAGATTGCAATTCTTCAAGCCTGTTGCGAAATTCCATATCGCCCTCATAGGTCACGCTCGGGTCGTTTTCCAGCCTTTGCACATACGCAGGGATGCGATTGATGTGGATCACCAGCGCGCTGTTGCCGCCGCCCGCCCAAAAGGGCGTGATTCCGCGTTCGCCGCCCCAGCCCTGCGCGCCCGTGATATCTACGCGGCGCAGCACCAGCCGCGCCACGGCGATGACCCGCGCGGCCTCCTGTGCACAGCAGGGCTCTACGCCCTTGAGCGCGATGCCCTCGAAAGGCACAAATTTGCTGACGTACAGGCTGGTCAGGTGCGGGAACTCTTTGATTTTAAACAGGAAATCCGTATAATCCCGATACTTGCTTTCGTTTGGGCTCAGGCCCGCCAATATGCCGGTGCCGAGGTTCAGGCCCGCCTCGCCGATGCGCCAGGCAAACGCTTCCTTTTCCGCTAGGTTATCGCCCGGCTTTACGGCGGAGAACACCGCGGGATTCAGCGTCTCAAAAACCGAACGGACCATTTTCACGCCGTAACCCTTGATCTCCCGCAGTGTTGCCAAAGACATTGCCGCCCCGCAGTTCACATCGATCCGGGCCTTTGTGAATCCCGCTTGATAGATGCTCCGGACGATTTCAAGGATATCCTTGCCTTCGCTTCCCAGCGTCGTGCCGCCGCTCAAATGAAAATCATGCACGCCGTATTTGAAGAGATAGCCGACCGCCTTAAGGATCTCCTCGACGGACAGGGGCTTTTTCCCTTTTTCCCGCCAATAGGGGCAATAGGCGCACAAAGGCTTTAGGTTGCACTCAAGCACCGTGGCGATTCCCCCACTGGCCATAAATACGTTGCCGTACTCTTGTTCGCGCACCAGACGCGCCGCTTTGAAAAGTTCCTCCGCAGCCTCGTCGCTTTGCGAATGTTCGAACAGATACAGCGCTTCCTCGCGGTCTATGGGCCTCGTAATCGCGGCCTTTACTATATTGGTGAATTCGGCGTTCATAGCTATAGCTTGCTCCCCCCTATAATGCGGCATCGCTTTCGGTGCCCCAAATGTCGCACGTCAAAAGCTCCACCGTCGTCTCGCCGCCCACAAGCAAGTCCGCCATTATAAGCGCCGCGTGCGGCGGACCGGGGATACCGAGCACCGGCGTTCCGCCGATTTGTGCAAGCAGCGACGGGGAGCCTCCGGGATGGACAAGCACGCCGTGCTGTACGACCGTTCCGACTTTCTCCACGGCGGATACGGTATGGTCGTTGTAGACGCTTTTCCCTTTGCCTACGCCGCCGATCACGGCGATCACGTCGTAACGTTTCGCCGCGTACACAAGTACACTGCTCAGCTCAAGCGCATCGTCTCCCGCGGGCGCAAAAAGATCGGCCGAAGCCTCGTACCCTTCGGCAAGGGCCTTTACATAGATGCCGACGGACTCGATCTTTTTGCCGTACGGCGGCACAATGCCGCCCGGCACGAGGTCCCGGCCGGTGGGAATGATGGCGACACGCGGTTTTTTCAGGACGGATACCGACTCCACCCCGCCCATGCGCAGCATCATCAGATGATCGGCGCGCAGGCGAACGTCCGCGGGCAGGATTTGCTCCCCTTCTTCCAGCGAGGAACCTTCATACGAGATGCATTGTCCAGGAACGGGTCGCTCGAATATGAGCATACCTTCGGCCGTATTGCGGCATTGTTCGGCATGCAGCAGCGTATCGAAAACGCCGGGCACAGGAGCGCCCATGGGCACGATTTTATAGCGATCCGTCATAAAAGGCCGGAATGGCGCATCGGTTTTTTCGCCGATGCCCGCCCAGTTTACCGCCACGCCGTCCTTCATCGCAACATTACAGTTGGGCGTGGTGACGGCCGCGCAATGCCTGCGCGCGGTGATTCTGTCCGCCGCTTGCTCAACAGGCACATCCTCCGCAACAGGCTCCAATCTTACTGCATGGAACAGCCTATCCAACGCTGCATCGAGCGGGACGGGCGCGCTTTTGCCGCAATGGTTGCTGCAATCGCGGCAATCCCCGCAAGCTTTCGGCGGCACGACGATGGACGGCTTTTTCATCTATGATCTCCTTGAGCGGCACATGCCGGGCCAAGCACGCCTAAACGGCATGCTTCGGCATTTCGCGTATTGTCCTAATACGGATCAAATATCAAAATTCGAAAGAAGTTCGACATTCACCGTTTCTCCCGCCTCGAACGCGTCCCGGCCGATGGGCGCGATAAAGAGCGCATCGCATCCTGTAATAAGATTGACGAACCCGCCCGAAGGGGTCAGAACTTCCGCGGTATGCCGCCCTCCCTCCTCCTTGACGCGCAGCCTGTAGTACATCTCAAGGTGCTCGGGTTTTTGTATTTTTTTCTCCAGCGCAATGTCCAGCGTCCGGCGCTTGGGCGTCGGTTGTCCCAGCATATGGCAGACGAGCGCCTTGACGCACCAGTCCATGGCGTAATAGGTCGCAAGCGTTGGCCCCGGCAGGTTGATGACGGGTTTGCCCTTTATAAGCGCCAGCGCGATGGGGATCCCCGGGATCGAGCGGATGCCGTGCTGAAACCACTCGGCATGCTTTTGCAGCAGTCTGCTCGCATAGTCTTCGCTCCCCATGGAGGAGCCGCCGTTCAAAAGGATCATTTCCGCATTCGCGCAGGCGTCCATGAGCGCTTGCTCCATCGCGGCTAAATTGTCCTTCAATATGGGATAGCAGCGCGCCTGTGCGCCCCAGGAGGCGAGCATGGCCTGCACCATGGCGCTGTTGCTTTCGATGTTCTGCCCCCGAGCCGGAGTTGTGCCGATCGGTATCAGCTCGTTGCCGGTCGGGATATATGCGACCGCCGGCTTTTTGTATACGGGTACCTTGCATATGCCCGCAGTTCCAAGCAGCGCCAGATACAGGGGCAACAGACGGGTGCCTTTTTTAAGCAGATGCTGTCCGGCGCACAGAGTAGCTCCGCAGGACTTGATATATTGACCCTTCTTCACCGGCTCTTCCGGCGTTATGGTAATTGAACCGTCCGCATGACGCTGTACATCCTCGGTGGCGAGTATCGTGTCGTAGGCGTCGTCAAAATCGTCGCCGGTATCCGCGAGCGCATAGGGCAGCGTGCCCGTCCAGGGGAAGTTGCCGCCGCTCTCCTGAATGAGCTTTTCATACGAGACGGCTACGCCGTCCATCATGGAAGCGCGAAAAACAGGAAGCGTGTTTACGGATGCGATATCCTGCGCCAGCACGCGCCCGGCCGCCTCGTGAAGATCGACCTGCTCTTCGGATAAAGACGGATTCCAAAGCGTCCGGAGCGTTTCGAGCGCTTCCATGCGGGTGACGTATTTCCCCCGATCCAAGTACATTTTTTAAACCTCCGGTTATTCGTTTGAGCAAATTCTTTTATAGCGCCGCGCACGGTTTGATGCGCGGCGCTTATGAACCGGGTATATCAGCCGATGATCTTGGCGATCTGTTCGTCGCTCATTTCATAAAGGAAGAAGTGACTGTAGAAATACTTGATCTCTTCCTTGAGCCTGTCGGCCGTCACCACGTCGGGATACAGCTTGTTCATTGCCCAGAAGATCGTCAAAGGCTGCTCCACCGTACGGTTGCCCCAGACGTGGGCGACGGTGGGCACAACATACATCGCGCCGTTCTTTACGGCGGTGATGTCCTTGAGCTTGTCGTCCTTCTTGATATCCTCGATCTGGTTGGCGGAGAGGAACATCACGTCGGGATTCCATTTGAGAAGGTCTTCCACCGTGTATGTCAGGGATTCGTCGGTACGGCCGTTGTCCGTAACGCTGATGCCGCCCGCCTGCTTGATCCACCACTCCGCGATGATGTGCGGCTGCTTGAGCTCCGTGACGCTGCCGTACAGCACAGCCTTCTGCTCGCTTACGCCGGCAAGCAGCGAAGCGGCCTCCGCTACCTTTTGGTCGAAGTACGCGATATAATCCGCCGCGATATCCTGCACTCCGAAGATTTCGCCCATCAGCGTGACGGCGGTTTTTACGTCCTCAGGCTTCGTCCAGGAAAGGTACACGGCCGCGAGTCCGTTTTCCGCAAGGTATTCGGCCGATTCCTTGGTCATCGTGAAGCACACGTCGGGTTTGGTCTGCAGTACGGTTTCGATGACGATCTCATTGGCCTCTTCGAATACGGGCGCGCCCTTGATCTGCGGCGCGAACTCGTACTGCATGGCCCACTTGTCGGTCTTGGTGAAGTTGGCGGACATTTCGTTGCAGATCTTGGAGCCCTGGCCCATCAGTTCCACGAACGCGTTGAGCACGCCGATGGAGCCGAACGTTCCGATCTTTTCGATCTTCTCCGGCAGCACGACCGTACGGCCGGCCATATCCGTGATCGTCCTCTCGGGTGCGGCGGTGGGTTCCGTTACGACGACGGTAGGCGCGGCGGTGGGCTCGGCGGAAGGGGATGCCGCGGGAGCCGCGGCAGGCGCGCAGGCGCTTACCAGAAGCAGCAGCGCGAGCAACAGCGTAATCAGGGATGCGATTGTGCGTTTGTTCACTTTTGTTTCCTCCTTATTCATTGGATATATGGGCATCCTTTGTTGATGAAAGGAATGCTTGCTTTTGCATAGGCGTTATCGCCCGCGGATACGTCGACGACGCTCACCGGCGTCCGGTAAAGTTCGGACAGGTTCTCGCCGGTGATCACGGCGTCCGGAGCGCCGTCGCGCCAGATGCAGCCGCCGCGCATGAGCGCCGCGCGCCCCCCGATCCAGAACGCGTGATCCGGCACATGCGAGGTCATCAGCACCGCGTACCCTTCCTGCGCCAGGGACCACACGACGCGCAGCATGCGGATCTGGTTGCTGTAGTCGAGGTTGGCGGCGGGTTCGTCCATGATCAGCAGTTGCGACTGTTGGGCGAGGGCGCGCGCTACCAGCACCATCTGCCGCTCGCCGCCGCTCATCTCCTGAAACGATTTTTGCGCCAGGTGCACGATCTCAAGTCGTTCCATGGCCTGCATGGCGATGGCTTTATCCTTTTGTGCGGGAGCTGCCCCGGGCTTAAGCTTAGCGACGCGGCCCATCAGCACGACCTCGCGCGCTTCGTAGGGAAACGCCATGGAAGTACTCTGCGGCACATAAGCCAACAGCCCGGCGCGCTCCTGCGGCTTAATCGCGTAGATATCCCGCCCGTTGACGCGGATCACTCCGCCGGCGGGCCGCCTGAGCCCCAATATACAGCGGAGCAGCGTGGTTTTTCCCGCGCCGTTCGGCCCGAGCAGGCTCAATATCTCGCCCTGCTCCAGCGAAAACGACACGTCCTTGAGCACTTCGTGCTCCGTACGGTAAAAGTAAGAAATGTTCTTGACTTCCAGCATTATGACCAAGTCCTTTTCGTTCTGGCGAGCAGCGCTACGAATATGGGCGTCCCGACCAGCGAGGTGAGCACGCCGAGCGGGAGCTCAACGCCCTGTATGCCGCGTATGGCGTTGTCGATGAGCAGCAGCATTATGCCGCCGATCAGGAATGAAATCGCTCCGATTTTGGAATAGCTCGCTCCCGCTATCATGCGCGCGATGTGTGGTACGATCATCCCGACCCATCCGATAATGCCGCAGATGCTCACCGCGCAGACGGTGATCAGCGTGGAGGCCGTCACGACCACCAGCTTTGTCAGGGGCACATTCACGCCCATGGTCAGCGCCTCGTCTTCTCCCGCTGCGAGCACGTCGATCCTGTGGCGGAAAAGGAAAAGCAGGATTAATGAAAAAGCGGTGGACGGCAGCATCACGAGCACGTCGGTGTTCGAGGCGCGGCCGAGGCTCCCCATCAGCCAGAACGTGATGGACGCAAGCGTATTGTCGGTATCGGCCAGCGTTTTCACAATGGCGAGCAGCGATTGGAAGAGGCTGGAGATCACGATCCCGGCCAGCACCAGCACCGTAATGCTGCCTTTGCCGAACGCCTTGCCGATGCTGTAGGAAAGAAAAACCGCCAGTATGCCGAATACGAACGCCGCGAGCTGCACCTGCCACCAGGAGGCCTGGTTGAGCAGCGCCAGCGCGGCCCCAAAGCCCGCGCCCGCGGAAACTCCAAGAAGATCCGGCGATACCATGGGGTTTTTGAACAGCGTCTGATACGAAGCCCCGGCAACCGAGAGCGTGCCGCCCACCAGGATGCCCATCAGCATACGCGGCAGGCGCACCTGCAACACCACGGTTTCCAGCGTTCCGTCCCAATACACGGGCTGCGGAAAAAGCCGGGACAGCAGGATATCCCATACCGTTTTGGGGGACACGGGGTACCGGCCGATCATAAAGGACACAAAAAACAGTGCTACGAGAAAGGCGAACAACCCGAGCATTTTTATTGGGAATCGAAGTTGTTTCATAAGATTTTACCGCCTCAGCATTACCGTTCGCTCCGCGCAGCGGCCGAACAGGTGATACCCCGAACCCGCTTCGCTGATGATGGCTAAGGCGTCGTCAGAGTTGGTGATTTGGATGCCTCCAAGCATCGTGACTCCATTGTCAAAAAACGCGTCGGGCAGCATACTGGCCGTAGGCCCGGTTACAAGCACCTGCGCGCCGGGCTTTCTCATGCGGAGCAGCCCGTCGAGCGTATCGTTTAAAAGAGTGGTGCCCGTAATGACCAGAATATCCGCAAACGGAACCACCGCTTCCGCTTCATCGGCAGGCCTGTAGCGCTTCAGTTCCTCTCCTTTGAGCGTCCGGGAATCCATTTCGAGCACTGTGAAGTCGTGCCCTTCTCGGATAAGCCGCTTGAGGATGGGTACGAGCGCGCCCACCACCACCGTCTTTTGCCCGGGCAGCGGCGAAATCAGATCGAACGCGTCGACGTTGTATTTCGTGATGATCTTTTGCGATAGGCTTGCGTCTTCCTCCATAATAAGGGCGCTGAGCGCGTTAATCGCCGCGATGCCCATCGCTTTTTTCAGCACCGATGTGCTGAACGCATCGTTCAGGCATTCGGCTGCCGTTCTGCCGCTAAGCTTGCCCGAAAGCGGCATTGCCTTCGCCGAAGACGGGCAGCAGACGGCCTCGGGCATTTCCTTGACCGGCGTAAAGGACAGCCCCCCATGCCCTGTGCATAGCTTTACTCCCGTGAAGAACAGGCCGAACACGGTGCGCTCCACGGTGATTTCTTCAAGCCGCGCGCCCAATCTCCGGCGGATGTCGGAGATCGTATGATCTAAAATGCCCCATTGCTGTTCCATATTTCCCTCTATAAAATGATAGTGCTTTAATTATTTAATAAATCTGATATAATGTAAGTTGTTATGACAACATTTTAAATATATTAAGCGAGGTTTTACATGTATTGGATGCAAACGCTTTATCAATCAACACTGTTCCGCGGATTCGACTATATGGATTTCGAAAAACTTCTTCCAGAGCTAAAGGGAGCTCTGCGCAACGTGGAAAGAGGGACAATGCTGCTCCATGAAGGGGAATCTGCATCATGGGCGGGAATCGTGATTTCCGGCTCGCTCGCATCCATGAAAACACAAATTGACGGCAGCGTGAGCATATTGGATTTCATTTTTCAAAGCAAGATATTCGGATTGGACATGGCATTAACGCCTAGCCGAATCAGCGCGCTATCCCTGCAAAGCCTCGAGGACTCCACGGTATTTATTTTTCCTTTTCATGGATTGGAGACATTCGATTGGATGCAGATCAATCAAAAATTGAAATTAACCAACAATATGCTTATATATCTTGCAAACGAGAATGTCCGTAAGCAGCACAAAATTGAAATTACGTCTCAATATAGCCTGCGCGGGAGGATACTCACCTACCTGAAACTCATGTCCGTCCGTCATAGTTCCGATTCCTTCGCCATCCCGTATTCGCGCGAGCAGCTCGCAAATTACCTATGCGTTAACCGCAGCACTTTATCGCACGAGTTATCGTGCATGCAGCAGGAAGGGCTGATAAAATTCAGGAAGAACAAGTTTAACCTATTCGATAAGGATAGGGATTGAATATTGATTTTATAACTCGTACAAGTATCGACAATTAGAATCGAAGCACCTCTATTTTTTCTTGAGAAGATCATGATTTCGAGTATAATCGATAGCGTCTCTTTGCCAATAAACAACATTAAACGGATTCAATTATAACGCAAACTCATTCAAATTCATATTAGCTTTTTGGCAAATAACGATCATGCAGATTAAGGTTGTTATCGTCAATTCAATGCACTTTGCCGGTCGTTCTAAATCTTTTCATAATAGTCAATCATAAAGAAATCTAGTGCCGCATGATTGCGCTTTTTATTATTAAAAATTCGGCTATCACGAATTTAAATGTTGTGGAAACAACATACAAGGCCCGTTGACATACTTATACTGTTTATCAAAACGATTGCGGGTGTTTAACCGGGGGATTCATGGGAAGTTCTTTGTTGCGAGAATGTGGACATCTATGTTCCGATTGTAGCTGCAGATGCCATCGGCAGATGGGGCATCTGCCTACCAGGGAGGCTGCCCTTGATATTTTGTTCCAAGTAATAGCCTTTGATGCAAGCGTGGAAGACGTTCCTTTGGATATGGCTTTGGGCCGTGTTGTCGCGGCCGATGTGCATGCCCGGCTTGATATTCCCAACGCTACGGTTTCACAACATGACGGAATTGCCATCCGGCGAACTCTTGCAGAATGTGTTCGGCAAGGGCGGGGCTTTTTGCGACAGCAGGAATATGGCGTTGTCGGCATGGGTGACGTTATCCGGGAAGGTTTTGACACAATAGTGCCCGATGAGCTTTGCCGATTTTTTTCGGATGGAAACGTCGAACTCTCAATGCTCCCTGAATATGGCTCCGGTGTGGTAGCAAAAGGCTCCAGTATTAGAAAGGGAGAGCGAATGCTCGCGCCCGGCCATAGGCTCACCCCCGCAAACCTATCCATACTGCGGCTGTCAGGTGTCGAGCAAGTCATGGTTTATCGAAAACCTCTGGTTTCCATACTCCCAATCGGGACAGATTGCAGAATGCCCGGAACAGAACTACAACCAGGGGAGATGATCGAATCCAACAGTATTCTTATCTCTTCCATGGTACAGGAATGCGGCGGAACGGCCAAAGTGCTTCCTCCGGTCGCCGATGACGCGGATTTGATTCGGGATACAGTTTTATCGAATATCGCGCATTGTAATCTGCTCATTACAATCGGCGGGATCGGCATCCGGGGAAAACGGTATGGCGATATGGTCCCGTCCGCGTTGGAGACGATTGGACGCATCATTCTGCAAGGGGTTCAGATCGCGCCGGGAGGCAAGAATCTGTTATTTGCTAAAGTGCAGGGAAAGTGCGTCTTTGGAATACCCGGGGCGCCCCATGGGGCGTTGATGGTGACGGAACAATTCCTTCCAGCCATCATGGAACAGTTCCTGCATTATCCCTGCTGGGAACGGCCGGAAATCGAAGTAGTGTTGGGAGCGGATTTCCCCGCCCATAGCGCCACGCCTTATTTGGCACGCTCTGCTTTACATTGGAACGGCGCGGATTATATCATGACACCCTTGCGGCCGGGAGACACGGCGGACTGCTTTATCAACAGTTGTGCGGTTGCTACGCTTTCCTCCGGCAACGAGCACTGCCATAAGGGAGATCGTATGCGCGTTTCGCTGATTTATGGGGAACGCGCCATTCGGGCAGAGACTAAATCAAACCAAGGAACAGAACCATGAAAGACAATGGCAAAACCCACGCTCTTATTCTAATCGTACTCTTTGGCACGCTGGCGCTGGCGGTTATCATTTCTTTCCTGTTGGGAAGATACGATATGACATTGAAACAGTTCTTCCAGACGCTATTCTCTCATTTCACGGGAATAACGCCCGATCCGGTGATGGAAAAGGTGATCTTCCAGACGCGGTTCCCCCGCATTCTGGTCGCAATCATTATCGGCGGCGGATTATCCATCTCCGGCGCGGCATACCAGGGTACGTTCCGCAACCCGATGGTTTCACCTGACCTTCTGGGCGCTTCCGCCGGCGCTGGTTTTGGAGCCGCTATGGCGATACTGCTTTCGTTCAATCACTTTGGAATCCAGGCCATGGCCTTCCTTTTCAGTATATTGGCGGTGTTTCTTTCTTATGGAATTTCATCCGCCATCAGCAGAACGGGCAGTAATGTGCTCTCCCTGGTATTAACGGGTATGGTGGTGAGCGCGCTCTTTCAGGCGTTTATCTCCATTATCAAATACTTGGCGGATCCTCATGCAATACTGCCGGCCATTACGTTTTGGTTGATGGGCGGGTTGGCCTCCGTATTAAATTCTGAGCTTCTGATACTGCTTATTCCGGTACTGATAGGTGCCGTTCCGTTGTTCCTGTTACGCTGGCGCATGAACGCTTTATCCTTCGGGGATGAAGAAGCCCGTATGCTGGGCATTCATCCGCAGCGGATGCGCATTATCATTATTTTGTGTTCCACGCTGATTACAGCGGCATGCGTCGCGGTCGGAGGCATGATCAGTTGGGTCGGCCTGATCATTCCGCATCTGGCCCGCATGATCGTGGGCCCAAACTATAGGAAGCAACTGCCAGCCTCCTGCTTGCTTGGCAGTATTTTCCTGCTGATAGTGGACGATGTTGCACGGTGCCTCACCGCCTCGGAAATACCCATCAGCATTTTGACAGCGGTAATTGGCGCTCCTTTCTTTTTATACTTGCTGTTCCGGGGGAGGAAAAGCTGGCTATGATATTGGAAGTAAAGGATGTTGCCTGCGGCTATGGGCAAAAGGTTGTCTTGGACCATGTTAGTTTCAGTGCCAAAAAGAGTCAAGTCATTTGCATTCTGGGGCCAAACGGCGTGGGCAAAACCACGGTGTTCAAAACCATAATGGGCCTGCTTAAGCCCTTGTCCGGTCAAATACTGCTCAATGGAACAGATCGGACAAGCATGAGCGTAATGGAAATCGCACGTATGATTGCATATGTCCCGCAGCATCATACACCGCCCTTTCCTTTTCTCGTGCGGGAAGTGGTGGCCACCGGGCGGACGGCGCACATTGGCCGCTTCGCATCCCCGGGCAAAAGGGACGAAGCTATTGTGGAACGAGTATTAGACTCCATGCATTTGTCGCACCTTTCCGATCGGGTATATACCGAGCTTAGCGGCGGTGAGCGGCAAATGGTCTTGATTGCGCGCGCCCTGGCGCAGGAGCCTCAAATTATGATTTTAGACGAACCGACATCCAATTTGGATTTTGGAAACCAGATCAAAGTCCTGCAGAAAATCAACCGGTTAAGCCATGAGGGACTGTGTATCATCATGACCACGCACTTTCCTGACCATGCCTTCCTTTGCAACGCGGAAGTGCTATTATTCCAGAAGGAAAAGCAGTATATGATGGGATGCAACAACGAGATCATTACGGAGAAAAACGTTTGGGACGCATATGGAATACATTCCCGGATCACGGAGGTCTATGATGATTCGGGCCAGTCGGTCCGCACCTGCGTACCGCTGGCAAATTGACGCCTGCCATTTGGTTCATTGCAAAAAGCATTGATTCCATTATTATTATTTTTTGAAAGGAATATCAAACAATGAAGCACGTATCCAACAAAGCCATGCTGGCCGTACTATTGGCATTGTGCATGACCGTAACGCTCCTCTCCGGTTGTAACAACGCCCCCGCCGGCCAAACAGAGACTTCGCCGTCTTCCGCACCTGCCCAGCAGCAGGAGAATACCCCGGCTTCCAGCTCACAAACACGAGTCGTCGTGGACAGCTATGGCCGTGAAGTGGAACTCCCGGCTGAAATCAATAGCGTTGTTCTTACGAGCTCATATCCTGTTTACATGAGCTTTATGTGCGCGATTGGAGAACAGGAAAAAGTTATCAACGGCATACCCGCATCTTTTGATCCGGAAACGTACAAATTTGACGCCGTATTCGCACCTCAGATCGTGGGCGCTCCTACCGTCATGGATTCTGCGAGCGGTGATGTCAGCGTGGAGGAGGTATTGGCCCTTAATCCCGACGTATGCTTGACCAGTACCGAAGAAATGGTAAAAACCTTGGAAGACAAGGGCATTACGGTGATAGGCATCAAGCTGTCGGATTATGATTCTTTCCGCGATATTTTCCGTATCGTAGGCGAAGTCTTCAATAAACAGGATGTTGCGCAGCAATACCTTGCTTATTTGGATGAAACCCTTCAGCTTGTACAGGATCGGATTGGTGCTATACCGGAAACTGAGCGCACCCGTGTACTTTACTTTGACAAACAGCGTATGTTGCGTCCGAATACCGTGAGCGAATGGTGGATTCCGGCAGCAGGCGGTATTAGTGTTACCGCTGACCAAGCGGACTTAAAGCAGGTTGAAATGGACATGGAGGCGATCTGGAAAGCAAACCCCGATGTAATCATCGAAATGCTCGCAGGGAATGTCGGCGAAATTTATGCGGATCCCCTTTGGGGGGATATAAAGGCCGTACAGGACCAGCGCGTGTTCAATACTCCTGTGGGTTGCCATCTAATGGGCAATTGGACTTCGGAGCAGCCCATATTGATCCTATGGGCAGCAAAGAATTTTTATCCAGAACAGTTTGCGGATATTGATCTGGTCCAGCGATTTGGCGATTTCTACAGCACGTATTATCATGTAGACCTTTCCGAAGAGCAGATCAAGGATATTATTGATGGTTGATGAATGCACCACGAAACAGCGCGAGGGATCCTCGCGCTGTTTCAGACTGCCCTGAAAACAACAAGTCAAGCAGGCGCACGAAACCAAGCTCGGCGAAAAGCCGAGCTTTTCATATAGCGTTCCTTTAGCGGACGAGGGGAGTGAGTTCTACTTGAAAGCCAAGG
>JBCFAY010000010.1:0-122184 GCA_038562375.1 Bacillota bacterium
CGATGGCCGTCATCATGGTCGCGGGCAACCAGGCGCGCATGTCCGCCGGAATCCTAAAGGGCCTTCGCACGATGACCGCCAACATCGTCATCGAGATGGGGTACGCGGCGGATCTGCACCGCGAGGCGCTCATCGCGACGGGCGTGGTGCTCTTCGTGTTCATACTGCTGATGAACCTCCTGTTCCTGCTTTTGAAAAAGAGGGTGAGGCAATGAGGGAGGTTTTGACCTCGGCGCGCCGCAGACTCGTTGCTTTTGTCCGCGCTTTTGTTCGCTTCGTCAAGCGGTTCGAGGCCGTTATCAGCGCTTTCTTCCTTCGAAACGTTACGCGGCTTGCGGCGATAATTACCGCCTGCGTACTCCTCTTTTTGGTCGGGTACATCCTCGTCAAGGGCGTGCCCCATCTGAGCTGGGATTTGTTCGCGTGGGAGTACAACTCGGTCAACGTATCCCTGATGCCCGCGCTGATCAATACGATCGTCATGACGCTGCTCTCGCTGCTGATCGCGGTGCCGCTCGGGATATTCGGCGCGATCTACCTCGTCGAGTATACCGGGAGGGGCAGCCGCTTCGTGGGGCTTGTGCGCATCACGGCGGAAACGCTCGCGGGGATCCCGTCGATCGTATACGGCCTGTTCGGGCTGCTGTTCTTCGTGACGGCGCTCGGGTGGGGCCTTTCGCTGATCGCGGGCGCGTGCACGCTCTCGATCATGATACTGCCGCTGATCCTGAGGACGACCGAGGAGGCGCTCAAGTCCGTGCCCGACGCGTACCGCGAGGGCAGCTTCGGCCTGGGCGCGGGGCGGCTTAGGACCGTGTTCCGCATCGTGCTCCCGAGCGCGGTGCCGGGTATCCTCGCGGGAGTGATACTCGCCGTCGGGAGGATCGTCGGCGAGTCCGCGGCGCTTATCTACACGGCCGGAACCGTGACGCAGGCGCCCGACAGCCTGCTCGATTCGACGCGGACGCTCGCGGTGCATATGTACAATATTTCGAGCGAGGGCCTGCATATCGACAAGACCTACGCGACGGCGGTGGTGCTGCTCGCGATCGTGGTGGGCGTCAACGCTCTGTCCTCCTATATCGCCCGGAAGGTAACGAAAGGAAACGGCAATGGCCAAGATTGATATTTTGAACCTGAATTTATATTACGGCTCCTTTCAGGCGCTCAAGGACGTGAACCTTCGGATCGAGCCCAACGAGATCACGGCGTTCATCGGGCCGTCGGGCTGCGGGAAATCCACGATGATCAAGACCCTCAACCGGATGAACGACCTGATAGAGGGCTGCAAGGTCACGGGACAGGTGCTCTTGGACGGGCAGGACATCTACCGCGACATGGACCCGAGCCTGCTTCGAAAGCGCGTGGGCATGGTGTTCCAAAAGCCCAATCCGTTCCCGATGAGCATCTACGACAACGTCGCCTACGGGCCGCGCACGCACGGCGTGCGCTCCAGGGTGAAGCTCGACGAGATCGTGGAAAAATCCCTCCGGGACGCCGCGATCTTCGACGAGCTCAAGGATCGCCTGAAGAAGAACGCACTTTCGCTCTCGGGCGGGCAGCAGCAGCGCCTGTGCATCGCGCGCGCGCTCGCTGTCGAGCCCGAGGTGCTTTTGATGGATGAGCCGACGTCCGCGCTCGATCCGATCTCCACCTCCAAGATCGAGGATCTTGCGGTGGCGCTCAAGGATCTTTATACTGTAATCATCGTAACGCACAACATGCAGCAGGCGGCGCGCATCTCCGACAAGACGGCGTTTTTCCTCCTCGGCGAGATCATCGAAAGCGGACCCACGGAACGACTGTTCTCAATTCCCGCCGACAAACGGACGGAGGATTATATTACAGGGAGGTTCGGATGATGAGAAGCCGGTTCGACGAACAACTCACGCTTTTAAACAACGAGCTTTTGAGCATGGGCGCGCTGATCGAGCACGCAATCGAGAGCGCGTCGGACGCGCTGGTGCAGCAGGACATCGAGCAGGCGCGCCGGGCGATTGCGTTCGACCGCGAGGTCGACGAAAAGGAGCGCGAGATCGAGGGCATGTGCTTAAAGCTCCTCTTGCAGCAGCAGCCCGTGGCGCGGGATCTGCGCACGATCTCCGCCGCGCTCAAGATGATCACGGACATGGAGCGCATCGGCGACCAGGCGGCGGACATCTCCGAGATCGTCATCATGCTCGGCGAAACGCCGCTATTGAACAGCATCGAGCATCTGCCGCAGATGGCGGCGGCCACGATCCGCATGGTAACGGCCGCCGTGGACGCGTTTGTCAAGCGCGATCTCGCCCTGGCGCGCAAGGTCGTCGATATGGACGATATCGTCGACGATCTTTTCGACGTGGTCAAGAACGAGCTGATCGATTCGATCCATTCGGACCGCGGCAACGGCGAGCAGGCGATCGATCTTCTGATGATCGCCAAATACTTCGAGCGCATCGGCGACCATGCCGAGAATATCGCCGAGTGGGTGGAATACTCCATCACGGGGATCCATAAAGGGGATGTATCGATTTGATCTATCATGTCGAGGACGATCGGAATATCCGGGACCTGGTGCTCTACACGCTCGAGCGCGCGGGCTTTGAATGCCGCGGCTTCGCCTCCGGGCAGGAATTTTTCAAAGCCTGCCGCGAGCGGCTCCCCGAGCTTGTGCTTCTGGACGTGATGCTCCCCGGCGAGGACGGGATATCGATCCTCCGGCGCATCCGCGCGAGCAAGGAAACCAAGCGGCTTCCCGTGATGCTCATCACCGCCAAGGGCGCGGAGTACGACAAGGTGATCGGCCTCGACTCGGGCGCGGACGATTATATGGCAAAGCCCTTCGGCATGATGGAGATGCTCTCGCGCGTGCGCGCGCTGCTTCGAAGGAGCGCTCCCGTAGAGGAGCAGGAATCGCTCCGCTCGGGCGCGCTCGAAGTAAACTTAAAAAAGCGCGTCGTAGCGGTAAACGGCGAGCCGGTAACGCTTACGTTCAAGGAATTCGAGCTCTTAAAGCTCCTGATGGAGAACCCCGGCATCGTGTTCGGCCGCGAGCGGCTTTTGGAGGTGGTCTGGGGCTATGATTACGACGGCGGGACGAGGACCGTGGACGTGCACGTGAGGACGCTCCGGCAAAAGCTCGGGGCCGCGGGCAAGAGCATCGAAACGGTGCGCGGCGTCGGCTACCGGTTTGGGGAAGGATCGGCATAAGCGATGACGAAGAGGATTTTTCGGCGGATCTTCCTTAACGCGATCCTCGCCGCGGCGGTATCGCTCGCGCTGATCGTAGGCGTGCTCTACGGCGTGTTCGACGGGCGCGCCAAGGCGGAGCTGACAAAGGAGGCGGCGTCGATCGCCGCCGCGATCGACCGCATCGGCGACGACGGGGAATTCCTCGCGGCGCTGAGCTCCGTCGGCACGCGCATGACGCTCATCGCCACGGACGGAACGGTGCTTTACGACAGCGCCGCCGACGCGGGAACCATGGAAAACCATCTGGACCGGCCGGAGGTCCAGGCCGCGCTCCGGTCGGGCTCGGGCGAGAGCAGCCGGTATTCGGATACGCTCAACGAAAAAATACTCTATCACGCCGTGCGTTTAAAGGACGGCAGCATCCTGCGCGTCGCGACCGAGCAGCGCAGCATCCTGGGCCTTCTTTACGGCCTCGTTCCGGTGTTCCTGCTCATACTCGCGCTCGCCGCCCTCGGGTCCGCGCTGCTCGCGCGGCGCATGGCAAAGGGCATCGTGCGGCCGATCAACAAGCTCAATCTCGACGATCCCTCCGCGAACGACGTTTACGACGAGCTCGCGCCGCTCCTGCTGCGCCTTACGCGGCAGCAGCAGCGCATCCGGGATCAGATCGAGGAGCTTTCGCGCAAGCAGGGCGAATTCTACGCGGTGACCGAGAACATGCGCGAAGGGCTGATGGTCCTGGACGGGAACCTCAGGCTCCTGTTCATCAACAAGAGCGCCTGCGATCTCTTCGGCAAGGGCTACGACGAGTGCATCGGCAAGCATATCCTCTTCATCAGCCGCAGCGACGAGCTGCAGCGGGTTGCGCAAAAGGCGCGGGAAGGCGGCTCCGCCTCCGCCGTCACGGGCCTGAGCGGCCGCAGCTATCAGCTCATGGCGAGCCCCGTCGTCGAAGGGGAGCGCGTCCGGGGCGTCGTGCTCCTGACCCTCGACGTGACGGAAAAGCAGAACGCCGAGCAGCTCCGGCGCGAGTTCACCGCGAACGTCTCCCACGAGCTCAAGACGCCGCTCACGTCGATCCGCGGCTATGCGGAGCTCATCCGTGAAGGCGTCGTGCGACCCGAGGACGCGGCGGGCTTCGGCAGGCGGATCTACGAGGAGGCGGACCGGATGATCGCGCTGGTGGAGGATATCATGAAGCTCTCCCGGCTCGACGAGGGGACGTTGCACAGGGAACGCGAGGAAGTCGATCTGCGGGCGCTCGCCGAGGCGGTGTGCGAACGCTTCGGCCCGCTCGCCCGCAAGTACAACGTATCCCTTCGCCTGTTGCCCGGCGGGCCCGCGATTGTTCGGGGCATCCGCGCGACGCTCGAGGACATCGTCGCAAACCTCGTGCAGAACGCCGTCGTGTACAACAAAAACCCCGGCAGCGTCGATGTGACGCTTTCCGGGGACGAGGAAACCGTGGAGCTTGTGGTGACGGATACCGGGATCGGCATCCCGCCGGGGCTGGAGGAAAAGGTATTCGAGCGCTTCTTCCGCGCGGACGCGAGCCGCTTCAAGGAGACGGGCGGCACGGGCCTGGGCCTTTCCATCGTCAAGCGCGGCGCGATGGCGCACGGCGCGGAGGTGTCGCTGCGGCCGAGGCAGGGCGGAGGCACGATCGCGAAGGTGGTTTTCCCAAAAAGAGGATAAGGCCCGGCGCTGTTTCGGCGGCCTTTCGCCGAGCAAGCGCATAATCCAAACAGCAGCAGCGCGCAAAGAGCGCCGCCGATCAATCTTTTCACGCGTTTATTCCCCTTTGACGCGTCTGGGTCCATCAAAAAAAAGGGACGCCGCAAATCCCTTGCGACGGCATTCCTTTCAAAGAGGCGTTTTTCGCTCACCTTACCCGCGAAACGCCGAGCCCGTCCGCCTCCTCGACCTTGTAGAGCGCGGCCGCGCCATCGGGGAGAACCCCCTGGTTGAGAAGGTCGCACAGCGCCGGGTAATCGGCGATTTCAACGCGCAGGGAAATGCCGCAGCTCTTTGAAACCTCGCGGAGCGTCGGCATCACGCACACGGGGATGCGCTTGCTCAGGCGGCTCTGCGCATAGAGCGCCTGATGCGTCGAATCGAACGAGAGCATGTAATAGGTTTGGTTCCTCATGGCCAGAGTATAGCAGTTCCTTGGCCGCGGGGCAACCCGGCATTGACAAATCCCCCTATTTCCGATATATTTTACGCAGAATAATGTGGAGGGGAAAGTATGGCTACTCGGATTGACGCGATCGGCAAGGCGTGCCCATTACCGGTGATTATGGCTAAGAAGGCGATCGACGAGGGGCAGAGCGAAATCGTCGTTGCGGTGGACAACGCGATCGCGGTGGAGAACCTCAAGCGGCTTGCGGCGAGCCGGGGGCTTTCGGTATCGGTTGAAGGAAGCGAAAACCGCTTTGAGGTATCGCTGGCGGGAGATGCCGCAACCGCCGTTGCGAATGCTGCATGCAACGTTGCCGATGCGGCTGTCTCGGCCTGCGGGTATGCCGTGTTCATCGGCAAGGACTTTGTAGGCGACGGCGACCGCACGCTGGGCGCGAACCTGATGAAGATGCTGCTGTACACGCTCTCTCAGAGCGCGGAGCCGCCCTCGAGCCTGCTTTTCATGAACGCGGGCGTACAGCTTCCCACGTCCGGGGAACAGCAGGTGATCGACAGCATTAAGGCGCTTGAAGAAAAGGGTACCGAGGTGCTGGTATGCGGCGCGTGCCTGAACTTCTTCGGCATTGCCGATCAGCTCAAGGCCGGCACGGTGAGCAACATGTACGAGATTCTGCTGCGCATGCAGACCGCCGCGAAGGTCATTACGGTCTGAACGGGGGCGGCCGGGCTTGAAGCACCACGTCCGATTCCCTTTTGGGGACTGAGCGACACAAAACGGCGGCCCCGCCTATGGCGGGCCGTCGTTCCCATTGTAAACAAGCGCCCACCGGATATCTGTCCGAAGGGCGCGTTTCGCAGCGTGCTGTTGGGAAAGCTCGGCGTCAGTTCGTCTGAGCCTTGTTCAGGAAGTCCTTCATTTTCGCCGTGCATTTTGCGAGGTCGTCGAGCTCGGTATTCGTCATCTTCACGTCCAGGATCTGCTCGACGCCGTTGCGGTTGACGACGGACGGCAGGCTCAGCGCGACGTCGTTGATGCCGTATTTCCCGTCGATGATCGTCGAAACGGTCTTGACCGTGTTCTGGTTTTTCAGGATCGTCTGGCAGATATTGGCGGTGACGGCGGCGATGGCAAAGTGCGTCGCGCCCTTGAACTTTATGACGTCCGCGCCGCTTGATTTGACCTCGGCGATCAGGTCGACCTTCTCCTGCTCGGAAAGCGGGGCGAGGCCGCGCGCCTTGAAGGCGTCGTCGACCAGCTGACCGGCAACGTTGGTGCACGACCACAGCGGCAGCATCGCGTCGCCGTGCTCGCCCGCCATATAGCCGTGTACGTTGCGGATGTCGACGTTGAGGCGCTCGCTCAGGAGCGTGCGGAAGCGCGCGCTGTCGAGCGCGGTGCCCGTGCCCATCACGCGGCCGATCGGCAGATCGGTCTGGCGCTGGATGATGTAGGTGAGCACGTCGACCGGGTTGGATACCACGAGGAACACGCCCTGGGTATAGTATTTCATCACGTTTTTCGTGATGTCGATCGCGATCGGGATATTGCGCTTGGCGAGGTCCAGGCGCGTTTCGCCGGGCTTGCGGTTCAGGCCCGCGGTCATGATGATGATGTCGGCGTTGGCGCAGTCTGAATAATCGCCGACGCGTACATTCATCTGTCCCATATGGCATAAACCGTGGCTGATATCCATCGCTTCACCGATGGCTTTTTCCCGGTTGACGTCGATCAGTACGAGATCCTGCACGAGCTGTAGCGTAGCGATGGTATATGCCGTGCTGGCGCCGACAAAACCCGCGCCGATGATTGCGATTTTTGATTTATGTCTTTCCATTGGCAACCTCCAATAAGTTCGTCATTTATTATCTTTCAGAGAACATAATATAAAACATTAACGATAATATTTCATAGCAACCAAGCTGGATATTTGTCAAGTATAACACAATGTTTGCAAAATGCAATACCGGGCCCTTGCATTTTTGCATTAGAAATTATAATGATCCGCGCTTTGAAAAGGTAAAAACAGGGAGCCGGAACCCGGCTCCCGAATACTGCTTTTTTTGGCGCGCGTTGCAGGTTTTTTTTCAGGACGCTGCAGCGTTACAGCGGTTTGATCGTTTTCTTCAGCGGCCGCCATATGATCTGGGCGATCGCGAAATCGACCATGCTGTGCACAAGGCTGCCCACCCCGACCAAAAGCACAACGGAGAGCAGATACCCCTTGGAATAAAACCCCGGCGCCATCAGATTGTTCAAATAAAACGGCGTGACGGCGATGACCTCGCAAAGCCCGTGCAGCACGCCGATGCCGAAGGAGAACAGCTGCGAGGATTTCAGAGAATCGAGGATGCCGGGGCGCTTTTTGAGGATAAACGCGCCGACGACGGCGAATACCACATGCGTCGCGGCGCGCGCGACGATCACGATCGGGAACCCGCCCAGGAAAAAGCCGACGGTCGTTCCGATCGCCACGATCGCGGCGATGGAGGGCGAAATAAACATCGCGATGAAGATCGCCACATGGCTTGCGAGCGTGAAGGACGCGGGCTCGAGCAGGATCTTGATCGGCGAGAACATCGGGATCACGATGCCGACAGCGCACAGCAGGCCGGCGATTGCGAGGCGCAGAACCTTGGTTTTTGAGTTCATATTGACCCCTTTCATTGCGGGCATCCCGTAAAACGCCTGAAAAAGAAAATAATATATAATTTTATCGAATATTTCGAAATTGTCAAGCAAAACGCGGATCCCGCCGCCGTGGCCGCGGCGCTCCCCGGCGGGGATTTCGCCGCGCGCAAAGAGCGGATCCGCTTTCGTTTCGCGGAAAATTCATATATAATAGAGCCGAAGATGCTCCGGGGGCGATTCCCGCCGGAGGGCGGCGTTTGCATCGCATTATAATATGGTAACGGAGGCAATGGTCTTTGGGTAAGCATGTAATCGAGGATGCGAGGCGATGCCTCCAGTGCAACGACCCGATGTGCAGCAAAGGCTGCCCCGTGCATACGCCGATCCGGGACGCGATCCGGCTGCTGCTGGATTCGAGGATCGGCGAGGCGGGGGAGATGCTCTTTCAGAACAATCCCCTTTCGCTGGTGTGCTGCCACGTGTGTCCCCAGGAGAACCAATGCGAGGGGCACTGCGTCATGGGCAGGAAGGGCTCGCCCGTGCAGATCAGCGCGATCGAAAAGTATATCTCGGATTATTATCTGAACATCTATAAGCCCGTTCCGTCGAAGAAGACCGGCGGCAAGATCGCGATCATCGGCTCCGGCCCGGCGGGCATCACCATCGCGTTCTACCTTGCCAAAAGGATTACGACGTGACGATCTACGAGGGGAACGACCAGATCGGCGGCGTTCTGCGCTACGGAATACCGGAGTTCCGGCTCCCCAAATCCGTGCTCGACAGGCTCAAGAACACGCTGGTCGCGAGCGGCATCCGGATCAGGCCGAACATCAACATCGGCACCAGCGTGAGCGTAGACGATCTGTTCCGGGACGGATTCTCCGCCGTGTTCGTGGGCACGGGCGTGTGGCGCCCGAAGAGGATCAATAAAAAGGGCGAGTCGCTCGGCCACGTGCACTATGCGATCGATTATCTGCGCAACCCGGGCGTGTACGACCTCGGAAGGAGCGTTGTGATCATCGGCGCCGGAAACGTGGCGATGGACGTGGCGCGCACGGCGTTCCGCAACGGGAGCGAAGAGGTCACGATCGTGTGCAACCTCGACGAGTCGACGATCACCGCGCGCGACGTGGAGACGCAGTACGCAAAGATCGACGGCGCGCGCTTCATATTTATGAAAACGGTCGTGGAGTTTGTGGACGGGGGCGTACTATTGGCGGATTCGCTGCCGGTCAAGGATTCGGACGGCATCGACGCCGCCGAGCCCATTCCGGGCACAGAATCGCTGCTTGCCGCGGATTCGGTCATCATAGCGATCGGCCAGGGGCCGCGCGCCGTGATCGTATCGTCGACGACGGGCATCAGCATCCGCTCGGACAGCGGCCTCGTCGCGGTGGACGAGTACGGCCGCACGACGCGCAAAGGCGTATTCGCCTCAGGCGATGTCGTGACGGGCGCAAAGACCGTCGTGGAAGCCGTCAAGGTATCCAAAAGGGTCGCCGACGCGATCGACGAATATGTGCAAGGCGGAGAAAAGGACTGGCCGGTGCGGGAAAGCGCCGGGACCATCGATTAAGCATACCGCGCATATCCGAACCCGGCCTGCCGTGCGCAGCCGCCTCCATAGCTTTGTTGAGGCCGCTCACCGTAGCACCGTACGGCTAGCGCCGACAACACAGCGATGGCGTGCTTCCCTGCCCTTTAAACCGCATAGGTTCGACTCCCTTTGCCTTATCCCAAAGTGCCCTTTTGCAGCAATTCCGCCTGAACCTCGAGGGAGGACTGGAGTTTGCGGCAGCTCGCGATGGCGGACTGGAGCTCCGCCTGGCGGACCCTGACGAGCGCGTCGTCCGAAAGGAAAGCCCGCTCCTTGAGCGGGAAAGAGGCCCGGATCGATTCGATCTGCTCCTCGACCCTGCCGCACTGGGCGGCCAATCCCCCGATTTTGCGCCGGAGCTCGTCGGGCGTGTGCACGGGCGCCAGATCGGAGGCGTTTCTCTGGTGAAACTCGCCGCGTATGGCTTCGAGCTCGGGGATATCCCCGTCCTCAAAGGCGGCGAGCACGCGCGCGTAGAGGAGGCGATCCTCGATTGAGCCTTTGGGGCGCAGCTCCGGGTGCAGGTGCTTCGAGAAATACCGGTAAAGGGCCTGCAGCCGCTCGGCCTGCGCGCTTTCAAGGGCCGCAGCGCTGCCGTGGCGTATGGCGGACCGAAGCTTCTGGGCGAGAAGCGTGAGCTCTTCCTTCTGTTCGGAAAGCTCGCATTCGAGCGCGGCTTCCATGGCGGCGGGATCCGTGCGCGTTCCGCTTTGCGCGGCAATGAGCTCGATCTTGCGCCGAAGCCGCTTAACGGCGTACTCGGATTGTTGAAGGCTGTATTCGAGCGCGCCGATCTTGAGCATGTAATCCGTTTCGACCGCCTTGCAGGTGCGGTAGAGCAGGGTGTCCCGCTCGACGATCAGCGATGTGAGGCGCTCGAGAGCGCGCGCGGCTTCCGATTTCAGCTGCCCGTATTCCGGCGCGTCCGAGAAGCCGCCCCTCGTGTGCGGCAGATGCCCAAACAGCGAGCGGCACAGCTCCTCGATCCAGCCGCGCCGCGGGATCTGGAAGATCCAGTCGATCGGGATCGCCTCGTACCCGTACGCGAGCCCGGCGAGCCCGCCCGCGACGGCGGCGACGGTGTCCGTATCCTGGCCGAGGTTGACCGCGCCGAGCACGCAGCTCCGGTAGCTTTTGGTGTTGGCGAGGCAGTAGAGCGCCGCTTCCAGCGTGTGCACGACATAGCCGGAACTGAAGATCCCGTCCGCGGAGATCGAGCAGAACTCGTCCCAGTCCCGCAGGCGATGGTACGCCTTGAGGGCTTCGGCAAAGGTCTGGCGCTTATCGTAGTACTCGAACGCCTGTTCAAGGCCCGCGCTCAGCGCGTCCTTGAGGGTCCTGCCGCCCAGAAGCCCGCACGCGATGCCGATATACATCCCGCAGGCGATCAGGCTGCACGGGTGAGCGTGCGTGAGGCTGGAAACGTCGTGCACGATGCGCATGGGTTCTTCCTGCGCGATATCTGCGCCGTAGCGCGGATAAAGATAAAACGCGAGCGGCAGGATGCGCATGAGCGAGCCGTTGCCGTTGTTCCAGACGCTGCGCCCGCCGCACAATTGCGCGCTTTCGCCGCGGGCGTAGGCCGCGACGGCCTCGCGCGTCGTGCTGCCCGCGCCGAAGGCGACGCCGTAGGGCGTGAACTCCCCGGCGTAAAGCCAGCGCGTGAAGCGGCGCATGATATCGTCGTAATCGAGTTTGAGCGCCAGGCTGTCCAGCAGGCAGAGCGTCATGCTGGTATCGTCGGACCATGTTCCGGCGGGCTGCCGGTAGGTGCCGAACCCGCGCATCTGGGTGACGGGGTCTTTCGCAAGGGCGCCGCGGCTTTGCCCCTCGACGGGAACGCCCAGGGCGTCGCCGACGCAGAGCCCCATGATTGCGCCCAACAGCGCTTCAATCATATAACCGCCACGCTTTCCTTGTCTGACGACGAGATGTGATTACGGCATGATTTTACCATATCTTGGGGGCGATTACCACCCGCGCGGCCGCAAACGCGCTGTGCGCCTTTAAAATCGCGGCGCGATGCTTCTTGGGTTTAAGAGCGCGCATACTATTGGGGACCGACGGCGTTTTTTGACGCGCAGCGCGGCGAAAGGAGAGGCGTATGCAAAAGGAACTCTATTTGGCGGGCGGGTGCTTCTGGGGGATCGAGCGGTACATCGGCGCGCTCTCGGGCGTGCTGCAGACCGAGGTCGGCTATGCGAACGGGGATACCCATAACCCGACGTACCGCGAGGTCTGCGAAAAGGACACCGGCCATGCGGAGACGGTGCGCGTCGTGTACGACGCGGACGAGATTGCGCTCGAGGAGCTGCTCAACTGGTTTTTCGAGGCGATCGATCCGGAGGCGGTGGACCGGCAGGGGCCCGACCGGGGCAGGCAGTACCGGAGCGGCATTTATTATATCGATCCGGCGGACGAACCGGTCATCCGCGCGAAGATCGCTTCCGTGGCGGCGAAGGGGAACATCCGCGTCGCGACGGAGGTCCTGCCGCTTCGCTGTTTTTATCCGGCGGAAGAATACCACCAAAAATATCTTCAGAAGAACCCCGGCGGCTATTGCCACCTCGCGCCGGGGCTCCTGCAAAAAGCCAAGGGCAGGCCGGTCCGCGTAAAGCAAGAGTACCCCCGCCCGCCCGAGGAGGAGCTCAAAAAGACGCTCGGCCCGCTTTCCTACGCCGTGGCGCGGCAAAACGCGACGGAGCCGCCCTACTCGCATCCCGAATGGAATCGCTTCGAGCCGGGCCTCTATGTGGACATCGCGACCGGGGAGCCGCTGTTCTCCTCGCGCGACAAGTTTTTTTCCGCCTGCGGCTGGCCGAGCTTCGCAAAGCCCGTCGACGCCGATGTGGTCCGTGAGAAGAAGGACCTAAGCCACGGCATGGTGCGCACCGAGGTGAGAAGCCGGGCGGGGGATTCGCATCTCGGGCATGTGTTCGAGGATGGAGAGACTTCCCTCGGCGGGCTCCGGTACTGCATCAACGGCGCGGCGCTGAGGTTTATCCCAAAATCCGAGATGGAGCGCGAGGGCTACGGCAGATACCTGCCGCTCGTGGACTGAGGCGGCCGGTCCGCATCGCCCGGCCCGCGCGATAGGCTCTTATCAAAAAGGGAGGGGAAATCATGCTGTTCGTTTGTTATCCCGGGTGTTCGACCTGCGCCAAGGCGCAGCGCTATCTTGAGGAGCGCGGAATCGAATTCGAGATCCGCAATATCAAGGCGGACCGGCCCACGCTCGAGGAGCTTGCGCTCTGGCAGCAAAAAAGCCGTTTGCCGCTCAGGCGTTTTTTCAACACCAGCGGGCAAAAATACCGCGAGCTCAACCTCTCCGAGCGCCTTGGGGCCATGAACGAGCCGGAGCAGCTCGCGCTTTTGGCTTCGGACGGCATGCTCGTCAAGCGTCCGCTGCTCATCGACGGCGAGCGGGTGCTCGCAGGCTTTCGGGAAAAGGAATGGGAAGAGGCGTTCCGCTGAGCCTTCGGCGCTCCCCGCCGCCGGGGAAAAAACGCCGTGGGGTTTGGTTCGGACAAGGAGGGCGCCATGCGGCTTTATGATATCTCGCGCGAGCTGACGACTGCACAGCTCTATCCCGGCACGCCGCCCGTGGAGCTCAGGCCCGAGTGCTTTATCGGGGACGGCGGGTTCAACGTCAAAGGGCTCAGCGCAAGCCTGCACGCCGGAACGCATTGCGACGCGCCGCTGCACTGCATCGAGGGCGGGGCGGATATCGCTTCCCTGCCGCTTTCCCGCTTTATCGGCCGCTGCCTTGTGCTCGAGGTTCCCTCAGAGCGGCTGCCGCCCGAGGTTTTTTTCGGGAAGCTGCCCCCCGGCGAATGCCGCCTGCTCCTAAAGGGCGGCGGCAAGGCGCACCTTTCAGAGGAAGCGGCGCACGATCTCGCCGGGCGCGGCGTAATCGCCGTTGGCACGGACGCGCTGAGCGTCGCCCGTCCGGAAGAGGAAGCGCCCGTGCACACGGCGCTCCTTCGCGCGGGCGTCGCCGTCATTGAAATGCTGGATCTTTCGGGCGTGCCCGAAGGGCATTACACTCTGTTCGCTCCGCCCGTTAAAATCGCGGGCGCGGACGGCGCGTTCTGCCGCGCGGTGCTGATGGAGGAATAAGCGGCTGTCCTTCACGATCTACGAAAAGCGGACGACGGCGTGAGCCGGCGCCCGCAGCGTTTTAAAAAGCCTCTTTTTTCAGCGCACGACCTTGAGCCGGTCCTCGAGCGGCAGATACTGCTTGTTGTCGGGTACGGTCAAAGGCGCGCCGAAAGGCATCTGCGCGATGAGCTTCCAGCTCGCGGGGAGGGTCCATTCCTTTGCGATTGCCTCGTCGATGAGCGGGTTGTAGTGCTGGAGCGATACGCCGAGCCCCTCGGCGGAGAGGGCGGTCCAGATCGCGAACTGGTGCATCCCGTTGGTGTGCTCCGACCATACGGGGAAGTTCTTCGCATAGATGGGGAAGGAGGACATCAGCCGCTCCACGACGCTCTGATCCTCGTAGAAGAGGATCGTGCCGTAACCCGATGCGAACGAGGTGTTGATTTTCTTCTTCGTGTTTTCGAACTGCTCCGCGGGCGTGACGTTCTTGAGCGCGTCGAGCGTCAGGCTCCAGAGCTTTTTGTGCGCGCCGCCGAAAAGCAGCACCAGCCGCGTGCCCTGGCAATTAAACGCGGAGGGCACGTGCGTGAGCGCGTCGCGCACGATCTCTTCTACGCGCTCCTCGGGGACGATCACCTCGTCGCCGATCAGACGGATGCTTCGCCTTCCTTTTACGGCTTCCCAATACGTTTTGCTCATGTTGCACCGTTCCTTTCGTGGTTTCCGGCGCCGCCTCGATCGCGCGGGACCGGCTGTTAATCCTATCTTAGTATGTGCGCAAACGTAAATCAATCCCGCTTTTCCATCGCCGCGCGCAATGCGGCGCGAAAGGACGCTCGGGCGCTCTGCGCCGCTTCAACGTCCGATCCTAACGCGCCATAGCGCGCTCAAGCGCTTCAAACGCCCGCATGAGGACCGCCCTCGGGCAGGCGATGTTGATCCGCTGGAAGCCTTCGCCTCCCTCGCCGAACATCTCCCCCGCGTCGAGCCAGAGCTTCGCCCTATGCACGATCAGCTCCTCGAGCTCCGCGCCGCTCTTGTTCGTCCCCGAAAAATCGAGCCACACAAGGTATGTGCCCTCGGGCTCGACGAGCCGTACGCCCCTTAACCGCTCGTTTACGAATTCGCGCACGAAGCGGAGGTTCTCGAACAGATAGGCACTCAAAGCGTCGAGCCACGGCCGCCCGCTCTCGTAGGCGACCCGGCAGGCGATCAGGTTCATCGCGCCGATGTGCCCGTATCCGGTCCTGTAAAGCTCCTTGAGGACGCTTTTGCGGATCGCGGGATCTGCGATGAAGAGGTTGGATACCTGAAGCCCGGCGAGGTTAAAGGTCTTGGTCGGCGCGGTGCAGAGGATGCAGTTCTGCTCGAACGCCTCGCCGAGCGAACCGAACACGGTATGCGTGTGGCCCGGATAGGTAAAATCCGCGTGGATTTCATCCGATACGACGATCACGCCGTGGCGCAGGCAGATTTCGCCCATGCGCGCAAGCTCCTCCCTCGTCCAGACCCGGCCCACAGGATTGTGCGGGCTGCACAGGATGAACAGGCGCACGTTCTCAGCGATGATGCGTTGCTCGAAATCCTCAAAATCGATGCGGTAGCGCCCGCCTTCGTAGACGAGGCGGTTGACGACGAGCTTGCGCGCGTTGTGGCGGATCGAATCGGCGAACGGGTAATAGACCGGCTGCTGGATCAATACCGCATCGCCCTCGCGGGTGAGCGCGCGCATCGCGGCGCAGATGCCGAACACCACTCCGGGCGTCTTGACGAGCCGTTCGGGGCTCACCGCGTAGCCGTAGGACGTTTTCATCCAATCCGCCACCGCGTTGTAGTAGGGCTCCGCGCTCTCCGAATAGCCGAAGATCCCGTGGTCGCAGCGCTGCTTGAGCGCCTCCATCACCTCGGGCGGCGAGCGAAAATCCATATCCGCCACCCAAAGGGGGAGGATATCCGGCGGCAGGTTGTGCCTGTGCGCGAAATCGTATTTCAGCGATTCGGTGTTCCTGCGATCGATGACCGCGTCAAAATCAAACGTCATGGTAGCCTCCGTTCCCGCGCCGGTCGAAGCGGGCGCTGCCCGCGGCCGGTCCGCGCCTGTTCCTGGAAATACTCAAATCATAGTGGATATTGCCCGATCCTGTCAATAACATAGTAAACATATCTATGAAATATTATTTATGCGGCGCGCTTTCCCTGCGCGCCGGTATCCTCTAATCCGCTTCAAAGGGCGCGCCGCCGCAGGTATTGTTGCAGGCGGCCCCGCTTTTTGATATATTTTTGGAGAGCCGAACGGGAATTTGATAAGGGGGCATCGTGATGGAATTGAACAAAGGAGAATTGGAAAAGGCCGTATCCTTTCTATCTTCCACCATTACCAACTGCGAAAAAATGCAACTTAAGTTTTCGGAGGGAACCTCCCAACATTCGCTCTTAAAAAACAGGATTAAAGCGCTTTATATTTCCAAGGCGCTTCTTACGGGGGATAAAACAGTAAATTATTCAAGCAAAGAATTGAGGGAGGCCCTGCCTCCCGTGGTTTCAATCATAAATAAAACCGTAAAGGCACAGAGTAAATATGAAAAAGGGACTTCACAATTCAATCGCTTCGAACCCATAATACAAGCGATGTTCCTTTCCAAAGCATTCATCGAGAGCCGAATAAACATCGATCCGGCATTATGACAGATACCGACTTGCCGGACAGCTTGGAGTTGAGGTTATTTATAAAGCTACAGACAAACGGAATTTCGTGGGTTATTGAAACAGGAGGAAAAAAATGAAAAAGATAGTGCCGTCATTGTGGTTTGGCGATAATAATTGCGAAGAAGCGATTCATTATTATGTGAATGTATTTCCTAATTCTGAAATACAGAAAATTGTAAAATATCCTGATGAAAATCTGGATGAGCATTTTAAGGGGATGTCCGGTAAAATAATCACCGCTGAATTTACGCTGAACGGACAAAAGCATCTTGCACTGGACGGCGGTCCATATTTCCATTTTAATGAAGCCATATCAATGACAATAGAATGTGAAGATCAGGATGAGATCGACTACTTTTGGGATAAGCTGTCGCATGTCGAAGAGGCTGAGCAATGTGGATGGGTTAAGGATAAGTTTGGTCTATCCTGGCAGATCGTACCGTATAACATGGGCGAGTTAACGAAGACGCATGCTCAAATACAAGCGATGATGAAAATGAAAAAGATCATCATCAAGGAACTTGAGGAATTAGGATCAGACGATGCCGCAAAAGCAATCATCAAGGAGAGAAAGCCATGATTATCCCTTACCTTACATTCAACGGGAACTGCAAAGACGCGCTGAACTTCTACCGCGCCGTCTTCCATTGCGATGAGCCAAAGGTCCTGCCCTACGGCGACTATATGCCGGAGGGGTCAAAGACGCCGCCTGAACTGCTGCGCACTTGGGTTATGCACGCCGAGATGGTCATCTGCGGTACGAACGTCTGGTTCGCCGATGAAGCCACGCCCCCCAGCAGCGGCGGCAACATTAAGCTGACCGCCACGGTCCCTGCGGGCAAGGAAGCGACGGCTATCTTCGACGCGCTTTGCGTGGGCGGCGAGGTGACGCTCCCGCCGACCGAGACCTTTTACAGCGTGTTCCATGCCGCGGTAACAGACAAGTTCGGTATGAACTGGAATGTCGTCGCTGAAGAAGCGCCCAAGCACATGGAGGATGAAGCGTGAAGAACGAACGTGTATACAAAATGAAAATCTCCGCTGTCTATCCTATGTATATTCAAAAGGCGGAGCGCAAAGGACGCACGAAAGCGGAAGTCGATACCGCCATCCAATGGCTGACAGGCTACGATGAACAGGGACTAAAGTCCCAAATTAATAGAGAAGCGGACTTCGAGACGTTCTTTGCCGAAGCTCCTGAAATCAATCCGAACGCTTCTAAAATCACCGGAGTCATCTGCGGAGTTCGCGTCGAGGAAATCGAAGACCCGCTTATGCAGAAGATACGCTGGTTAGACAAGTTGGTGGACGAATTGGCAAAAGGGAAGCCGATAGAGAAGGTGCTAAGGCGCATACAGCCGCTTTAGAAAAGGTGTGAGGGATTTGGCAAAGTTCAAATTCCAATTTGCCGGACAGTTTAAAATGGGTTGTTTATAAAGCACGCGGACAAACGGGACTCTGCCGAATTGTTTTGAACTGCGGATCATTTGTTTTTGGGGAATAAGAATGCGTTATAAAATACTTCTATTTGATCTGGACGATACGTTGCTGGATTTCGGTGCGAGTGAGACGGATTTGTTGAGCAAATTGTTTGATCAGCGAGGATATCCCTTTTCTGAGGAGTTGTTTCGTGCATATCATTCCGTCAATAAACAACTATGGGCAGAATATGAAGATGGAAAGATCGCATTGGAGGATGTGCTGAACCAAAGATTTTCCAAAACCATGCTGGAGATGGGGGAAGTCGTGGACGGCCTTGCGTGGGAAAATCAGTATAGAGAGCTTTTGGGCAACGGATGTCTGCTGGTGGACGGAGCTTTAGAGCTGTGCCGGAACTTGTCTGAATCGCATCGGCTGTTTGTTATCACGAACGGCATAACGATCACCCAGATAAAGAGATTGAAGCAGTCGGGCTTATATGAGTTTTTTGAGAATATTTTCGATTCCCAAAGCATTGGATTTCAAAAGCCGTCGAAAGGATTTTTCGATTACGTGACGAGCCGTATCGAAGGTTTTGATGCAAAGGAAGCGCTCGTGATCGGAGATTCGCTCAATACCGATATAAAAGGCGGACTTATGTCGGGAATCGATACCTGCTGGTTTAACAGGAAGTCCCAAGAGGGCTCTTGTGAAATCCCAAGCACATACACAATCACAGGCCTGGCGGAACTATACAGTATCTGCGACCTATAAAACGACATCGCCAATGGCGATCAAACCCCGGCAAGCCGGGCAGCCTCAAACTTGGGAATCCGCCTTGCGGATCCTCCGCCGCGCCTTTATGGGATGAGCCCGGCTCGAAAGGACCGCTTAGTGCAGGGCCCCCCCAATTCAAAAGCCGTGCGCAAAGCCCATTGATCACCCGATAAGATGCAAACGGAAATCCGTTCCCCTTACTATTAAACCGGGCGCCTGCGCATAGTATGATACGAAGAGTACATATTGTGAGGTATCCGTATGAAAGGCAATACTATCCGGCACATGTTCCCCGGCAACAACACCGGCCAGGGCTTTTTCTCGTATTTTGCGTATATACTGCCGCAGTCGCAGGCAAGGCGTTTCTACTGCTTGAAGGGCGGCCCCGGCGTGGGCAAGTCCACGTTTTTAAAGCGCATCGGCGATCGGATGGCTCAGGAGGGGTTCGACCTCGAGTACATGCATTGCGCGTCGGACCCGGACTCGCTGGACGGCCTGGTGATCCCGGCGCTGGGCGTGGCGCTCATCGACGGCACGGCCCCGCATGTGATCGACCCGGTATATCCCGCCGCGGTGGATGAGATCGTCAATCTCGGCGAATACTGGGACGCGGAGGCCATCCGAAAGAACCGCGGCGAGATCGTGCGCATCAACGGGGAAATCAGGCAGCAATACAAGCGCACGTTCAAATACCTCGCGGCAGCCAAGTGCCTGATGGACGACATCGCCGAGACGTTCGAGGCCGCGACAGACAAGGCGGGCCCTGCGCAGCAGGCGCAGCGCATCATCGACGCGGAGCTGGCGCGGGCGCCGGGGGGCGGCAGGCCGGGCGGCATCCGCCGTATGTTCGCCGCCGCCGTCACGCCCGACGGCATCGTGCACCATCTGGAATCGCTGTTGGAAGGCGCTTCCAAGGTATACCGCATCAAGAACCTGTGGGGCGCGGGCGTAAACGAGCTGCTCGAAAGGGTGACCGACGAAGCGGTGCGCCGCGGGCTGGACGCCGAGCTGTATTACTGTCCGCTCGCGCCCGACACGCGCATCGAGCACGTGCTGATCCCGGAGCTAAAGCTGGCGTTCTTCTCGGAGGACCGCTCCTTCGAACCGAAGCTGGAGAACCGGTATCAGGAGACTCTTGATATGACGCAGTACACGGACTTAGCACAGATCGCCTTGCAGGAGGACGCGCTGGAGTTCGGCATCGGCATGTTCGATACGCTGCTGGGCGAGGCCGTGAACGTGCTGGCCCGGACGAAAAAGCTGCATGACGAACTGGAAGTATACTACATCCCGCACATGGACTTTGAGCGCGTACGGCAAAAGGAAGAGGCGATCTGCGGGCAGATCCTGGCGGAGCGTCCGCCCCGCTGAATTGAGGCGGGCGTCCGGGCAAGGGGAATGCCTGCCCGAATCGCCTGCCCGTTGTTTGGAAAGCGAGCAAGGGCCGAAGCCCGTAAAGCGCCGGTTTTCGGGCAACGGCCCTTGTTTTGTTCGGCTGTTCCTTCGGATACCGGGGTTCCTGCAAGGCCTCCTTACGGGCTTTCAAGGTGGCTCCGCCGGGTTTTGCCGATCCTGGGGCCCGCATCTGCCGGCATGAAGCATTTGAATCAGGGGCGAAATTTGGAACGAAAAAGCCGGACGTTCCAAAGGACGGCCCTTTCCCTATGCAAACCCCCGTTCATCTTCTTGGGATGCGAAAAGTTCCTCGTAGCCCAAAAAGCAATCGTGATATAATAAACAGCAGCGCGGAGGCAATAGGGATTGATCAAACGGTTTTTTCGGCATACTGAATCAATGAAACGTTCGGATCAGGGAAGCGGAACAGGGATCGCGGTCCGGACTTAGAGTCCTGCTATCCGACGACGGATCGCCGCCTGGTATTGGGAAGCGGCAAGAGTAATCGCAATGAGGTAATTTGATGAAATATAAATCCATTATCTTTGACTTCGACGGGACGTTGGCCGATTCTTCCAATGTAGTAAATGAAATTCTCGGTAAGCTGACTGCAAAATATCATTACACCAAATTCAACCCGAAAGAATTGAAACACAGGGGCGCTTCATCCCTTTTAAAGAAAATACAAATGCTGTGGTTCCTGGCGAAGGCCAATAAAGAATTTAAGCAAATGTACGGCGAAAGCATTTCTAGAATACGCCTGTACGACGGCATCCTCCAAATGCTGCAATCATTAAGCGGCTGCTCGTATCATTTTGTGATCCTGTCCTCCAATTCGGTGGAAAATATCCAAGCTTTCCTGAAGATGAACGCCATCGAATTCTCTTTCAGTATCCTTACGGCCAAGGGCCTGTTCGGGAAACACAAAATCATAAAGGATTACATGGCAAAACAAAACTGCGCGGTGAGCGACATTCTGTACATCGGCGATGAGATCAGGGATATAAGGGCTTGCAACAAAGCGGGAGTCGACATCGCCTTTGTAAAATGGGGCATGGATTCGGATGAGGAGATCGGCGGTCTTCATGTAAAGTATATCGCTGAAACCCCTTCCGATTTGCTTGTGTTTCTTCTCGGGAATCGATAAGCCGGGCCGGACAAACACACCGGCCAAGCCGGCCCGATGCGCCGGAGATCGTCCCGCAAGAGGGATGGACGGGGGTTGGAGGTTTTGATGGAGACATTAACGTGATTGGGCGATGGATTGGCCTTGGCTGCCTTTTTCTCATGAGGGATTATAATATATTTGTTATTCATCGGTGAGCGGGAAACATGATTAAAAAGAATTTACCGTCGAGCAAAAGAATTAAAGCGGCGCTGTTGGTGATTTATATTGTCCTTGTGGTCTATTTCATGTTCTTCGGCTTCGGCAGATTGCAGCTTGACGTTACGCATCAAGCATATCGTTTCCAGATCGTTCCTACCGGAATCCCTTTGTGGTTTCCGAAGCATCTGCAATCTGACATCTTAAAACTATGGATTTTTAGTTTGGGAAACCTGTTGGTTTTTGTACCTTTCGGAATACTGATACCGATGATTTTTATTCGCATAAAGTACCTAAAGTTTTTATTGGTTTTTTTGATTGCAATCATTCTATTGGAGATCCTTCAGATGATAACGTACCTCGGCAGCTTTGATATAAATGACATCATTGTAAACTCGATAGGCGCTACGATAGGTTTTTTATCCTATAAAATGGGGAATAAAGCCAAATCCGTGCCGAAGAAAATCATCGGCACCGCGCTCTTGGTTCTGGCGTTTGCTTTTATAATGATTGCCTTTGCAGAGGTTTTTAATAAATTGTTTTAGAAGAATAAATCCGAATGGAGCCGAAAATTGGTCTTAGGTAAAATATCGGAGGTTTTATAAAATGATTCAGATTAGGAATGAAGAAGAAACAGATTATGTGAGAGTAGAAGAAATCACAAGGAAAGCTTTTTGGAATCTATATATTCCGGGGTGCGTTGAACACTATTTGGTTCATATTCTGCGATCCCACAAAGACTTTCTGCCGGAATTGGATCTGGTGATTGAAGTTGATAATCAGATCATCGGGAATATCATGTATACGAAAACAAAACTAATCGATGAGTCCGGGGAAGAAAAAAACATCCTTACTTTCGGTCCGGTTTGCATTTTGCCGGAATATCAGAGAAAGGGGTATGGGAAAAAACTATTGGAGTATTCCTTTGAACGGGCGGCCGCACTTGATTATGATGTGATCGTAATATTTGGGAATCCGAGTAATTATGTAAGCCGCGGTTTTAAGAGCTGCAAAAAGTACAATATCTGTCTTGAAAATGGGACATATCCGGCGGCAATGATGGTAAAAGAACTCAAACCGGATGTCCTGGACGGAAGAAAATGGGTTTACTATCAAAGTCCTGCATTTGAGATCGATGAACAAGAAGCCGGGCGCTTTGACGAGGGTCTGGAAAGCCTGGAGAAAGAATACCGGCCAAGTCAGGAAGAATTCTATATTTACAGCCACTCTATCATACAGTGAGTTTTCTTTAGCGGTATAAGGATAAGGTAAGGGGAGTCGAACCCCTGCGGTTTAGGCGGCCGGAAAGCACGCCATCGCTGTGTTGCCGGCACTCACCGTAGGCCCCCCTACGCTTCGTACCAACGCCTTGCGCTGACATGCTTTTCGGCCGTCTAAACTCTTCGACCTCAAAATTGCCGGTTTGGATGCAATTCGAGGAAGAGGAAGGAGCCGTAACGGTGTCTACGGCGACTGACGATGACAATGAAGTACGCCAAACCAGCAGTTTTGAGGCGCAGGGGTTCAACTCCCCTTACCTTAAGCTACGACATCCAATTTGCCGAACGATTGGAGTCAAGGTTATTTATAAAACACTTTAGGCAACGGGAATTGGTCGGCAGCTTGGTTATTGATACCGGACGGAAGAAGGGCAATAAAATGGATGCTGATATTTCAATTAAAACGGCAACAGAAGCGGACGCAAAAGAAATCCGGGAAATCTATGCCCCCTATGTTACGGATACCGCCGTCACGTTTGAGTATGATATACCGTCCGTCGCGGAGTTTTCACGGCGAATCAAAGACACTTTGCAAATGTATCCTTACATTGTCGCTTTACAGGAGGGGCGCATTGTCGGCTATGCCTATGCATCGGCATTTAGAGAACGCGCGGCTTACAATTGGGCGGTCGAAACCACCGTGTACCTGAAGCAGGATTGCAGAGGCAAAGGTTTGGGTACAAAACTCTATCTTGCTCTGGAGGATATCCTTAAACGCCAGAACATCATCAACCTGAACGCCTGCATTGCCTATACGCCTGTTGAGGATGTCCATCTCGATCATGCGAGCATGGCTTTTCATGAGCGTTTAGGGTACTCAAAAGTAGCCCACTTTACCAAATGCGGTTATAAATTCGGCGCTTGGTACGATATGATCTGGATGGAAAAGGTGATTGGAGAACACCCGGGCACGCCTGATCCGGTTATCCCGATCGCAAAAGTTCCGGTATTATGAATAGGACTCTATGCCTTATTGGAAAAGATACTCGGTATGAACAACCGGGCAACCGACACGTCCCAATTTGCCGAACGGCTGGAGTCAAGGTTATTTATAAAACACTTTAGGCAAACGGGAACTGGTATGGCGGGGTCGTATGGCGAACTATTAAAACAGACGAGACTTGATTGATGAAATATCAATATGGGAGCGATTTAATTCTAGGGACAGGGAATGTCCCTCACGAGGGAAGTGGATAAAAATGAACCGAAAGAGCGAACCGACATTGCCCGGGGTATTGGACGGAGGGCCTTTCTACCACGGCACAAAAGTCGACCTGAAGGCGGGAGACTTGCTGGAGCCCGGTTACAGCTCCAACTATGGCGAGCGAAAGAAGGCCAATTACGTCTATCTGACTGCGACAATGGACGCCGCCGTGTGGGGAGCGGAGCTTGCGGTGGGCGAAGGGCGCGGCCGCATCTATCGCGTGGAGCCCACCGGCGCAATCGAGGACGACCCCAATCTAACGGATAAGAAGTTTCCGGGGAATCCGACCAGGTCCTACCGCACCCGGCAGCCCCTGCGCGTAACGGGCGAAGTCTCGGACTGGGAGGGGCATTCCCCGGAGGCGCTCCGGAAAATGCGGGATCACCTCGAAGAGCTCAAACGGCTCGGCATTGAGGCGATCAACGACTGACTGCGACAGCCGCAAAAGTCCGTTCGCTCCGCCGACGGCCGGGCGGCCGTTGCTGAAAGGACAATGTATGAACAGAACGAAAACCGCGCGGCTTATTTCCAACATCCTATATGCCGTTGGTTCGGTCATCGCTTTCGCTTTGGGCATCGTCAGCCTTTTCGGCCCGAACGAAGCCGTCTTCTTTGCTCTGTCTGCGCGCTGTATGTGATCGGCGCCATCCTCGTGGGATATATGAATTTTTTTATAAATACTTAGACAAACGGGAATTGGCCGGGCGGTTTCAAACTGCGGATTGTTAGTATTGGGCGCGGGAGGATACTATGATATTGCCTAAGATCCGTGACGAAAGATTCATCACGGTTCGTCGCGGCGGTACATTGTCGGATGAGGACCATCGTCTGTTGGCGATTTGGGCAGCGCAATGCGCTCGGCATGTACTGCACTATTTTGAAGAAGCACGTCCGGATGACGACCGTCCGCGTCGCGCCATTGAATCAACCCAAGCTTGGGTGAACGGAGAAATTACAATGAAACAGACGCGCTTTGCCGCCGGCGCGTCACAAGACGCGGCAAGAGAAGTAAAAGAAGCGTCGGAAGCGGCGAGACTGGCGGCTTTATCGGCCGGACAGGCCGCAGCGGTGGCTCATGTTGCTGCGCACGAATTGGGAGCGGCAGCCTATGCAATCCGATCTGTTATGGCGGCTTCGCCCGAAAACAAAAAAGAAATGTTCCGGCGTCGCGAGTGTCGATGGCAGCGGGATAGACTTCCGGAAAGGATTTACAATCTCGTCATTGACGACGAGCGTTTGCGAAATGATATTTGCTGGTTTGTGTTCAGCGAGGATTTGTAAATGATGATACAAGCGGTCAAATTCCAATTTGATGAGGAAAAGCAATGGAAAAGTATATCGCGCTTTTGCGCGGAGTAAATGTTGGCGGCAAGAACAAGGTTCCCATGCCGATTCTGAAAACCGCATTTGAAGAAGCAGGTTTTTTTGATGTTTGCACCTATATTAACAGTGGAAATGTTATTTTCTCCTCAAAGGAAGACGATATATCGGCATTACAGCAGGCCTGCCGACAGACGATTATCGGTAAATTCCAAATGGACATCCCTGTTGCCGTCATATCAGCCTCCGATCTGTCGGATGCGCTTTGCAATGCGCCCGAATGGTGGGATAATGACCGTGAATCCAAGAATATTGCCGTTTTCATGATCGCTCCGGCAGTTGCGGATTCTCTGGTAAAAGAGGTTGGCCTAAATCATGAATATGAAAAGGTTTCAACGTATGGACAGGTAATCTTTTGGTCTGCGGCAATCAAAACCTTCTCCCGAACGAAATGGTCAAGCATTATTGCGACGCCGGCCTATAGCTGCATTACCATACGCAACGCAAACACAACCAAAAAACTGCTGGAGCTTTCAAAACCGCAATCATCATAAGCAGAAAAACATCTTTTCAAACGGATTTACAGTATATGAAGCCCGACAGATTCCAGTTTTAGGGGGAAAACCGATGATGGGGAAAACGATCAAATCTGCGATAGCGGTATTGGCCTGTATATTGATAATCTTCGGCACGGCGGGATGCAGGCCCGCTTCTCCGGCGGCCTACCCTGAGTATGCCGTCGCGGAGAATAAGGAACTGAATGTAGTTGAGCTGAACTATGGCGGAGTTGTTTTTCGCCCTTACGGGAACATACCCGACAAGTCGCTCAGAGGAGATCAAATCGGCATCCGGGAAGGCGACCCGGAGAGTAAAATCTGTGAGGTGAAGGGGTATCCGTCCGACGGATGGATCATTGAATACCTCGACGTATTCATGGGCGGCGGAGATATGCTGTTCAAAGCGACCGGGATAACGGATATTCCCTCCGAACTAACGCAGTACAAGGAATACGAGTACTGAAAGCAAGGGCGGATATGGGCGGGATTTAAAGAGCGTCAAAAGGCAAAATCACTGAACCTCAACTGATCGGACAGCCTGAAATTCAGGTTGTTTGTAAACATGCGGACAAACAGGAACCAATCCGTAAACCGGTATACGATAAGGCGCCGTACGATGTTGGTTTTACAGGCGCCTTATATAGGATCCCTTGCGGTTTGTTTCCGCCGCTGTCCATCGACAAAGGGTTAAGAAAGCTCCGGGCCTGCAATGAAAACTTGCTTGGACCTTTTCCCATTGATTTACAAAATGGAACCCGGTAAACGCCGGTAATCGGCAGAGCAGCAATCGTGCGATCCCATTCGCCGGGGGATTTCCTTCTAAAAGTCCATCTAAAGCAAGATGCTTGAATGCGGGCGTTATCGGCTCCCGATTTATCGCCGCGCGCCCGCCCGCGAAAATCCCGGTGAGGAAAGGGGTGCAATTTGCCCGGCGGGGCGTTATACTGTTGAAGAATCATTTTGCATTGGAAGCCGGGTGTTTTGATATGCCACAACAAAAGAGGATCGCCGCCATTCACGATATTTCCTGCTTTGGGAAATGCTCGCTGACCGTCGCGCTTCCCATCCTGTCGGCGGCGGGAGTGGAAGCGAGCGTTATACCGACCGCGGTGCTTTCCACCCATACGGGCGGATTCGCCGGGTTTACCTACCGCGACCTTTCGGAGGACATCCTGCCCATCGCCGAGCACTGGCAGGGGCTGGGCCTCGCGTTCGACGCGATCTATACCGGGTTTTTGGGCTCGTTCGCGCAGATCGATATCGTCTCGGAGGTGTTCGACCGGTTGAAATCGCCGGATACGCTGATCCTCGTCGATCCCGTGATGGCGGACAACGGCGTGCTGTATAAGACGTTCCCGAAGAACTTTCCCGAGGGCATGAAAAAGCTCTGCGCGCGCGCGGACGTCATCGTGCCCAACATCACGGAGGCTTCGCTGCTGCTCGGCATTCCCTATCGGGAGGGACCTTATACGAGGGAGTACATCCGGGGGATCCTCGAGGGGCTTTGCGCGCTCGGCCCGCGCCGCGCGGTGCTCACCGGCGTATATTACGACGAGAGCTGCCTCGGCGCGGCGGTGTACGACCGGGAAACCGGAGCGTTCCACGAGGCGTTCGCGCAAAAGATCTCGGGGATCTACCACGGCACGGGGGACGTGTTCGCAAGCGCGCTGCTCGCGGGGCTGATGAGCGGGTTGGACCTGACGGGGGCGGCGCAGATCGCGGCCGACTTTACGGCCAAGAGCATCGCGCGCACCAGGGCGGCGGGGACCGACGTGCGGTTCGGCGTGAATTTCGAGGCGGGGCTTTTGGATCTCGCCATGCGGCTCAGGGCGGGAAAAACCGGAGAATAAGCGCCCTTCCCGCGGCGCGATGCGCCGTGATGTGCAGTGATGAGATGAATGAAAAAAACCAGGCCGGGCGGTTTTGAACCGCCCGGCCTTTTATTTTGGATAGAACCGTCGCCTTAGATCCTCGCCACGCCGCTTTCACGCGCGGCCTTGGCGACCGCCGCCGCCACGGTCTTGCCCACGCGCGGATCGAACGCTTTGGGGATCACGTAATCCGCCGAGAGTTCCTCGTCGGAAATAAGGCCCGCGAGCGCGTACGCGGCCGCGAGCTTCATCGTATCGTTGATGTCCGAGGCGCGCACGTCGAACGTTCCGCGGAAGATGCCCGGGAACGCGAGCACGTTGTTGACCTGGTTGGGATAATCGCTCCTGCCGGTGGCGATGACCTTCGCGCCGCCCGCCTTCGCGTCGTCCGGGAAGATCTCGGGCGTCGGGTTGGCGCAGGCGAATATGACTGCGTCCTTCGCCATGGTTTTGACCATATCGGTCGTGACCATGCCCGGAGCGGAAACGCCGACGAACACGTCCGCGCCCACGAGCGCGTCCGCAAGGGAGCCTTTCTTTTGGCCGAGGTTCGTGACCTTCGCCATCTCGTCCTTGATCGGGTTCATCCCATTCGGGCGGCCCTCGTAGACGATGCCGTTGCGGTCGCAGAGGATCACGTCTTTAAAGCCGTCGCTCAAAAGGAGCTTGGTGATCGAGATCGCCGCGGCGCCCGCGCCGTTTAGGACGATCCTTACGTTTTCCTTCTTCTTGCCGACGACCCGGAGCGCGTTCACGAGGCCCGCGAGCGTGACCACGGCGGTGCCGTGCTGGTCGTCGTGGAAGATCGGGATATCGCATTTTTCCTTGAGCTTGCGCTCGATCTCGAAGCAGCGCGGAGCGGCGATGTCCTCGAGGTTGACGCCGCCGAACGAGCCGGAGATCATGTAGATCGTGTTGACGATATCGTCCACGTCCTTGCTCTTGATGCACAGCGGGAACGCGTCGACGTCGCCGAAGGCTTTAAAGAGCACGCATTTGCCCTCCATGACGGGCATGCCGGCTTCGGGGCCGATATCGCCGAGGCCGAGGACCGCCGTGCCGTCGGTTACCACGAGGCACATGTTCCAGCGGCGCGTAAGCTCATAGCTCAGGTCCACGTCCTTCTGGATCTCGAGGCAGGGCTGCGCCACGCCGGGGGTATACGCGAGGGAGAGGTCTTCGCGGGTTGCGACCGGCACGGTCGCGATCACTTCGATTTTGCCCTTCCATTCTTTGTGCAGGCGAAGGGATTCCTTTGCGTAGTCCATAGTTCGCTCCTTCAAAAAAAGTAATATTTCGTATCTCTGCGCGCGGGCCTTGCTCAAAAAGGGACGAAGCCCGCGCAAACAGGATAGTCACAAGGGTTGATTCCGGCGGCGGACGCATCGGCGCCGTTTGCGGCTCATGAAAGCCTGTTTTTTGATTGTAATATGAATAGCAAGCGTTGTCTATGGGCGCAAGCCCCATCTAAAAAAAATTAATGGCCCGATATGCAATATACCGGTGGAATCACGTCAATACCATGGTTATAACGGGGACGATTGCTCGCAAATCCATACATATGCTCGTATTTGCAGTATCCATATGCAATCATACGGATTGGGAAATTCATCCTCCGCCGGGACCGGGGACGAAGCGGCGGCACGGACCGGGCCCCTTCAGCCCGGGCGCGCAAATCGGCTTGCCAAGTGCCGCGGGCAAGGTATACTGGAATCATGAGTATGAGGGGTTTGAAGGATACGGGCGCGGGCTTCCCCGGGAAAGGCCCGCAGGTGAGGATCGATCGGCTGCTGCGCTGTGACCGCAAGAGCATCGGCCTGGTCGTGGAACGGGACGGCTCGCTGACCGTGCGCGCGCCCAAGCGGGCGGGCATGGGCGCGATCGACGAGGCGGTCCGCGTCAAGGCGGAGTGGATCCTCCATAAGCAGGAGCAAAGCCGCGGACGGCTGCTGATGCATCCCCGGCACGGATACGGCGAGGGCGAGCGGTTTGAATACCTGGGCGCGCTTTATCCGCTTGCGCTCAGCAGCGGCGCGAAAGGCGTCGCGCTCGTGGGGGGCGGGCTCGTCGCGCCCGCGGGCGCGGCAGACAAAATCCGCGATAAGGTCTGCGTCTGGTATAAACTTGAGGCGCGCCGCGTGATGGAGGAAAGACTGAGCCTATACTGCGCCCGCATGGGCGTATCCTGCCGTGCGTTCCGCCTTTCCGGCGCGCGGACGCGGTGGGGTTCGTGCAGCGCGTCCGGCGGAATCAGCCTGAATTGGCGGCTCGTCGCCGCGCCTGTGAACGTGATCGATTACGTGGTGGTGCATGAGCTTTCGCATCTATTTTATCTCGACCATTCCGCGGCTTTCTGGAAAACCGTCGAGCAGGCGCTGCCCGATTATCGCCGGCTGCGCGCGTGGCTCAAGGAACATCAGGCGCTTCTCGAGTGCTTTTGAGCGCGGCGGGGCAACAGGGCATTGGCTTATCGCGTAAAGGACGGCCGTTCCGGCCGTCCTTTATCGCCGGGAGACGACGCCGCTAAATGCGGTCGACCAGCTCGTCCATCTCCCTCTTGGTGCGCACGCGGCGCGCCCTTTCAAGGATCGCTTCCTTGCTCGAATCCGGCATCGACGAAAACCGGTTCATCGCGTCCATGTTCCGCGCAAGGGACATCAAAAATCCCTGCGGCATTTCAGTCATATGCGTTCACCTCGTTCAAAGTATGCGGCGCTTTGGGCGATCTTATGCCCGGCGCGGCGGAGCTCGCCCGCATGGCGGCTTTTCGGATTTCCGATGCGAATCAGAACGCATAACAAAAACGCCGCCCGCGTGAAAAGCGCGCAGATGGGCCTTTTCGCGCCCCCGGCTCGCCTTGACAGGGGTGGCAAATGTTGTTACACTTTGAACGGATTGTCGGAGCGTTTCCGCCGCCGTGCAGGGGCGGTTTCCCGATAATCGATCGAAGTTTTTCAACGTTCACTTTTCCAAATTGGAAGACGATCGCCGTTGTGAAGCGAACTTTTTCAGCGACGTATGCTCGCGTGATAAAAGGCATGGGCGATCGATGAGAGAGTTTGCCCATGCGTTTGGATTTACCCGAAGGTCTGATGGGGATGGTGTTCGATCTGGACGGCGTGATCGTCGACAGCGAGCCCGTCCATATGGAACTGCTCAACGGCATATGCGCGCCCTACGGGCCGTGGATGTCTTGGGAGGAATATGTGCCGCTGATCGGCGGGACCGACGGCGACGTCTCGCGGTATCTTGCCGAGCGCTGCAACCTGCCGTTTCCCGGCGAGGAGCTGCTGTGGCGCTACCACGAGCTGCTCGCGGGGCTCGGCGAGGACGCTCTCCCCGCGATCCCGGGGGTCGAGCGCCTGATGCGCGCGCTGCTATCGCAGGGGATCGCGCTTGCCGTGGCGTCCGCCTCCTCGAAGATCAACATCGCCAAATCCCTCCGCTCGGCAGGAGTGGAGCACCTGATCCGCGCGAGGGTCAGCGGCGAGGATGTAAAAAGGACCAAGCCCGCGCCGGACGTTTATCTTGCGGCGCTTGCGCAGCTTGATCTCCCCGCGGGCGCATGCGCCGCGATCGAGGATACGGCTGTCGGCGTGGCGGCGGCGAAGGCCGCGGGGCTGTATACGATCGGGTTTATCAACCCGCACTCCGGCAACCAGGATCTTTCCGGGGCGGACCGCGTGATCCGCGCGCTCGACGAGCTGATGGCGGAGGACCCCAAGAAGATGCGCGATCGGCCGGGAATCCGGGAACAATAGATTCGACTCAGACGCGGCTCGGCCGCGATGCGGTTTGGAATTTTAAAGGATTAAGGGAGGAGCTACCATGACTTCGAAGGAACAACAGGCCGTCACCGCGATCCGCACGCTCGCGATCGACGCGGTCACCAAGGCCAACAGCGGCCATCCCGGGGTGGCGCTGGGCGCAGCGCCGACGGCCTACGCTCTGTGGCGGCAGATGAAGCACAATCCGGCAAACGCGAAGTGGAACGCGCGCGACCGCTTCGTGCTCTCCTGCGGGCACGCGTCCGCGCTCGAGTATTCGCTTTTGCACTTCTTCGGCTTCGGCGTGACGATCGAGGACATGAAGCAGTTCCGCCAATGGGGCGGCATCACCCCCGGCCATCCCGAGCACGGGCTGACGCCCGGCGTCGAGATGACGACCGGGCCGCTCGGCCAGGGCTTTGCCTCGGCGGTCGGCATGGCGATGGCAGAGGCGCACATGGCGGCGCGCTTCAATAAAGATGGTTTCCCGGTCGTGGACAACTACACCTACGTGCTCATGGGCGACGGCTGCATGATGGAGGGCGTCTCGAGCGAGGCCGCCTCGGTCGCCGGTTCCTTCGGCCTGGGCAAGCTCATCGCGCTCTACGACAGCAACAACATCACCATCGAGGGCTGCACGGACATGACCTTCTGCGAGGACGTGGGCGCGCGCTTTGCGGCCTACGGCTGGCAGGTGCTGCGCGTCGGGGACGGCGAGGATATCGAGGCCGTCGAATCGGCGCTCGCGCAGGCCAAGGCCGAAACGGGCAAGCCGAGCCTCATCATCGTGCGCACCGAGATCGGCTACAAGTCGCCGGTGGCGGGCATGGCCAAAGCGCACGGCGAAGCGCTGAGCGCGGAGGACGTATTAAAGACCAAGGCCGCGCTCGGCTGGCCGTACACCGAGCCATTCGAGATCCCATCGGAGGTCTACGCGCATTTTGAGGAGCTGAAGAAGGGCTTCGCAGAGAAGGAAAAGGAATGGAACGCGCTGTTTGCAGCGTACGAGAAGGCCTATCCCGAGGATGCGCGCGCGTATCGCCTCTGGCATGCCGAAAAGCTCCCGTTCGACCTTGAAAACGACGCGGATTTCTGGAAGTTTGAAAAGAAGATGGCCACGCGTTCGGCGTCGGGCGAGCTGTTGAACCGCCTCGCGGCGCGCATGGAGAATTTTATCGGCGGCAGCGCCGACCTCGCGCCCTCCGTCAAGAGCACGCTCAAGGACAAGGGGCAGTTCGGGATCGACAATTACGCGGGCCGCAACATCCCCTTCGGCGTGCGCGAGTTCGCGATGGCCGCGATCAGCAACGGCATATCGCTCTACGGCGGCCTGTACGCCTACTGCGCGACGTTCTTCACGTTTATGGATTACCTCAAGCCCGCCCTGCGCCTCTGTGCGCTGATGGGGCTTCCGGTGCTGTACATCTTCACGCACGACAGCATCGGCGTGGGCGAGGACGGGCCGACGCATCAGCCTGTCGAGCATCTCGTCTCCGCGCGGGCGATCCCCAACAACATCGTGTTCCGCCCGGCGGACGCGCGGGAGACCGCGGCGGGCTACGTGACCTGGCTCAATGCAAAGGGGCCGACGTGCCTCGTGCTCTCGCGGCAGGACCTGCCGCTGCTGGAAAATTCCGGCCCGGCGGCATTGAAGGGCGGGTACGTGCTGCGCGACGCGAAGGGCAAGCCGGACGTGATCCTCATGGGTTCCGGCTCCGAGGTGGAGCTGTGCGTAAAGGCTGCCGATATCCTTGAAGCGGAAGGCGTCAAGGCGCGGGTCGTCTCCATGCCGAGCTTCGAGCTTTTCCAGGCGCAGGACGAGGCGTACAGAAAGAGCGTTCTGCCTGCCCAAATCACGGCGCGCGTCGCCGTCGAGGCGGGATCGAGCTACAGCTGGCATAAATACGTGGGCCTCGAGGGCAGGATCGTCGGCATCGATCATTTCGGCGCGTCCGCGCCCGCGAAGGTCCTCTTCGAGAAATTCGGCTTCACGGCTGAAAACGTCGTGGCCGCCGCCAAGAGCGCGCTCAAGCGTTCGTAAGCGGCCGGAGCGTCGGCGATCCTGGCCCGGCAGTTTTTCTTATAAAGCTATAAAAAGCCCGGCGTCGGGGTCTTCCTCCGTTTGACGCCGGGCTTTTTTTCTGTTGTACGCGTCCTGCCGTTCCGCCTTTCGCGTCACCGGCCGGAGCGCGCCCCAGGTGACGCGCTTCTTCGCGTCGAGCGCCTTGCGCGCACTTTTGGCGAGCTTTTCCCGCGGGATAAACTTCTGCACGGATCCTTCCTCCTTTATCGACGGTTTCGAACCCTTTTTCGCGGCGCTTCGCCGCCTTGTTCTATTTTACCCGGATACGCGGCTATCGTGCGCGCGGCTTTTATCCGCGCGCAAAAAGATTCCGCTCCGGCCAGACCACAAACGGGCTTTCGTACCAGAGCACCGCGAGCGTCCCTTTTCGCACCGCGACGCGGCTTTTTTCGCCGGTGAACGCGTTGCTCACGCCGAGGGGCATATCGTTCGTCAGCGTCGCTTCGTCGAGCGGGTACCTAAGCCCCTCGAGCGTCACCCCAAAGGCGCTTTCGCCGAGGCAAAAGATCGAGACGATGCCGCGCTTGTCCTTATCAAAGCGCAGCTCTCCGTCCGTGAGCGCCGTGACGGCCATGCCCCCGCCGACGAGAACCCCCTCTGCGCCCCTTTTGGAAAGGTACGCGAGCGCCTGGATGTTCGCGAGCGTATGGTCGAGCCTTCCGCCGACGCCGCCGTAGAGCGCGAAGCGGGAATATCCCATCCTGAGCCCGGCCTTGACGGCGAGCATCATATCGGTATCGTCCTTGTCCTTGGGGAAGGTTTCCACCGTTTCCCCTTCGGGCGGGCGCCCGAGCGAGTCGAAGTCGCCGATCACGAGATCCGCGCTGAGCCCGAGCCGCACGACATGCCGATATCCCCCGTCCGCCGCGATGACGCAGTCGTCCGGCCCCGGGGAGAATACCATTTCCCCAAGGTCGCATGCCCCGAAGATATAGCATACGCCGTCCGCGTTTGCGCCGGGCAGTTCCTTCATGGCGGTCGTTCCCCTTCGTTTCGCTGCCGTTTCCCTGTAAAGCGGCGCGCCCTGTGAGCATTGTAGCACACGGGGCGCGCCCAAGTCGATAAACGTTTGTGAAAGCCGCGGCGATCGGATACCGGCCTTGCCGTAAGGGCGTTTCCCTCGGGCCGCTTTTTTAGGTCGCGGCGGGCTTTTTCTTTTTGCTGTAGGCGGTATCCTCCATCGGAAGCTTGGTGCGGAAAATCCCGTCGCGGTTGTAGTAGGCGAGCTGGACGGCGGGCGTCGTCGGTATGGAGCTGATCTCGCCCACGCCCTTCGCGCCGTAGGCGAGCGGGCTGTGGTTCTTTTCGAGCAGGACGACCTCGATCTTGGGGATGTCCGTGGAGCGCCAAAGCCCCAAGGTGCCGAACTTCGCGAGCGGGCGGCCGTTCTCGAGCGGGAAATTCTCGGTGAGCGTGTATCCGAGGCTCATCACGACGCCGCCCTCGACCTGGCCTTCGAGGCTCCTCGGGTTGATGATCGTCCCGATGTCGTGCGCGGCGATCACGCGGTCGATCCTGCCGTCCTCGTCGAGCTCGACGAGATGGGTCGCGTAGCTGTACGCGACATGGCTGATCGGGAAAGGCTTGTCGGAGTTCATCTTGTCCGTGACTCCGGAGAATTCTCCCTCGAAGCTCCGCCCTTCGAGCGCCTCGAGCGAGCCCTCCTCGTCGAGGGCTTCGCGGAGCTTTTTCGCCGCGGCGGAGGCCGATTCGCCGGTGAAGAGCGTCTGGCGCGACGCGGTGGTGTTGCCCGCGTTGGGCGCGAGCGCGGTATCGGGGGCGTGGTAGACGACCTTGTCGGGCGAAAGCCCCGCCGTTTCGCAGACCATCTGCAGCGCCACGGTGCCGAAGCCCTGGCCGATGCAGGCCGCGCTGGAGCGGATGTGCACCTTGCCGTTCAAAACGTCCAGGCGGCACCTGCCCACGTCGATGAGGCCCACGCCGACGCCGCTGTTCTTGAGCGCGCAGGCGATGCCCGCCTTGGGGTTTTTGTCGAACGCGGGCTTGACCGCGAGCAGCGTCTCGACCAAGGCCGCGTCCTCGTCGACGAGTTGGCCGTTGGGCAGCACGTCGCCGGGGCGTATCGCGTTGCGGTAGCGGATCTCCCAGGGGCTGATGCCCACGAGCTCCGCGAGCTTGTTGATGTTGCATTCGATCGCGAAGCAGCTCTGCGGCACGCCGAAGCCGCGGAAGGGACCGGCGGGCGGATTGTTGGTATAGGCGGCCCGGCCGATGATCTCGATATCCTGGTATTTGTACGGCCCCGCCGCGTGCGTGCACGCGCGCTGGAGTACCGCCGCGCCGAGGCTCGCGTATGCGCCTGTATCGGTGAGGATGTACGCGGTCATGCCCGTGAGGATTCCGTTTTCGTCGCAGGCGGTGGTGACCGTAAGCTCCATCGGGTGCCGCTTCGGGTGGATGAGGATGCTCTGTGCACGCGTGAGGCTCACCTTGACCGGGCGGCGGGTATGGTAGGCGAGGAGCGCCGCGTGGTGCTGCACCACCTGGTCTTCCTTGCCGCCGAAGCCTCCGCCGACCATGCACGCCGTGACCCGGACGCGGTCGGCCTCGACGCCGAGCATCTGCGCGCATTCGCGGCGCGTCTGGTAAACGCCCTGGTCGGCGCAGTAGATGCGGATGGTATCGCCCTCGGGCAGCGCGACCGCGGTTTCGGGCTCCAAAAACGCGTGCTCGTTGAAGGGCGTGCTGTAGTGGTTGGTGACGACGTATTTGGAGGCGGCGATCTTCTCGCGCGCGTTGCCGCGGATGAGCCGCTCCTCCGTGAGAAGGTTGCCCGTTTCGTGCAGCAGCGGCGCGCCCTCGCGGAGCGCGTCCTCGGCGGAAAGGATCGGATCGAGCGGCTCGTAGTCGACCTTGACGAGCGCCTTTGCGGCGGCGAGCGCCTCCTTCGACACGGCGGCGACGAGAGCGAGCGAATCGCCGAGATAATGCGTGATTTCGCCGGCGGGGATCATCACGTCCCAATCGGAGCGGATGTGGCCGATCTTGCGTCCGCCGGGGATATCCTCGGCCGTGAGCACCGCCACGACGCCGGGCGCTTTCTTCGCCTCCTCGGTGTGTATCGCAAGAACGCGCGCGCGCGGGTATTCGCTCCTTACGGCGGAGCCGTAGAGCATGCCGTCGAGCACGAGGTCGTCGGCGTAGATCGCCTTGCCGCTCGCCTTGTCGAACGCGTCCACGCGCGGGACGTCCTTGCCGATCCCGGCCTCGGATACGCCCTTTTGGAGGGACCCTTCGCCGCGCAGAACGGCCGCCGCGTTCAGGATCGCTTCCTCGATCTTTACGTAGCCCGTGCATCGGCAGATGTTGTTGCGGATCGCAAGCTTCACATCCTCGGGCGCGGGGTTCGGGTTCTGGTCGATGAGCGCCTTGGCGCTTATGATCATGCCCGGGATGCAGAAGCCGCACTGCACCGCTCCGGCCTGGGCGAACGCGGTGGCGTAGACCTCCCGCTCCCGATCGGGGAACCCTTCGAGCGTGAGGATGTTCTTGCCCTCGAGGCGGTCGGTCTGCAATACGCAGGCCTTCTGGGCCTTGCCGTCGACAAGCACCGTGCAGGTGCCGCACACGCCCTCGGAGCAGCCGTCCTTTACGGAGGTCAGCCTCAGCTCGTCGCGCAGGAACCTTAGGAGGTTCGTGTTTTTTTCCACCGTTACCGGCTGGTTGTTCACTGTAAAATTCGCCATGAGGACTCCTTATTCGCTCCGGCCGAAGGCTAGAGCAAGTATGCGTAATCGTCCATGATCGTAAAGACCATCGCCTCGACGTCGGGACAGATCCCGGTTTCCGTCGCGTCAAGAAGGACGTCCTGAACCTTACCCTGTAGCCTTACGCGCACGCGGCGGTTGATCGCGTCGAGCACGAGGACTCCTTCGTTGGCGCTCTCATCGAACTCCTCCCCGGTGTGGAAGAGCGTGAATTTCTCCTTGTAGGGTTTGGAACTGTAGGGGCAGAACTGCTCGCAGTTGCCGCACTCGTTGCACATCCTCTCGACGTGCAGGATCTGCCGCTGCTCCTTGCCGGGCACGCGGACCGCGACGTTCGCGCGGTTCGGGCACACGTCGGCGCAGTTCTCACACACGGTCGAGCAGTCGAGGCACCGGCTGTTCTCGCACGAGGTGCGGCCGGGCCTTACGAGCGTGCCCTTTTTGCCCGCCGCGGTCTCCTGGCTGACCTTGGCGTTCGCGCTCATCGCGAGCGGCTTGAACCTCGAGCCCGTTAGGTGGTCGGCGAAGCGCCTCGCGTCGGCGATGGCCTCCACGACGGTCGCCGGGCCGCGCAGCGCGTCGCCCGCGACATACACGCCCGGGACGTTGGTCTCGCCCGTGGCGGGATTTGCCTTCACGCGGCCGCGCGCGTCGAGCTCGATGCCGTTTCTGAGGAAGAAGGAGGTGTCGATCCCTTCGCCGACCGCGGCGATGACGGTATCCGCGTCGATCTGTACCGTCTCCGCGGTCTCGACGGGGCTGCGGCGGCCGGACGCGTCGGGCGCGCCCAGCGCCATCTTGGCGCAGACGAGCTTGTTGCCGCGGTGCGCCTTGGGCGAGAGCAGCTCGAGGAGCGTTACGCCGTCCTCGACGGCCATTTCAAGCTCTTCCTCGTCGGCGGGCATGTACTTGCGGGTGCGGCGGTAGACGATCGATACGTTCTCTACGCCGGGGACGCGCTTTGCGGCGCGCGCGGCGTCCATCGCGGCGTTGCCCGCGCCGATGACGGCGACGTTCTCGCCGAGCGAGATTGATTCGGGATCGCTCTTGAGCGTTTTGAGGAAGTCGATCACGTTGATCTGCTCGCCTTCCATCGGCGCGCGGCCGGGCGCCCATGCGCCAACGGCGAGCAGGACGGCGTCGTATCCGGCGTCCAAAAGCTCCTTGGCCGAGGAGACGGGGGAGTTGAGCTGAACCTCCACGCCCATCTTCTCCATGAGCTGGATGTCCTGCTCGATCGCGTGATCCTTGATGCGGAAGCCCGGTATCACATGCTTGACGATGCCGCCGAGCGAGCCGAGTTTTTCAAAGAGGGTTACCGCAAAGCCCGCGCGCCCGAGGAAGTAGGCCGCGCTGATACCCGCAGGGCCGCCGCCGACGACGGCGACGCGCAGGGAAGCCGTTTTAGGAGGCGCCTGCAATTCGCCGACGATCATGTCAAACGCGTTCCGCGCGGCCGTCAGCTTCGCCTTGCGGATGCGGATGGGCGATTCGTAATAGTTGCGGGTGCACATGTCCATGCAGCGGTGCGGGCAGATCGTGCCGGTGATAAACGGCAGCGGGTTCTTGTCGATGATCACGCGCAGCGCCTCGCGGTTTTTGCCTTTTCCGACGAGCTCGACGTATTCGGGGATGTCCTGCTCTATGGGGCAGCCGCCCTTGCAGGGCGCGATGAAGCAGTCCAAGAGCGGCACCTTATCGTCGATCTTGCGCTTTGGAAGCGGCTTTGCGGGCTTTTTATAGCGCTCGTTCACGGCGGCGTCTTTCGATAGAGCCCCCAGGGCGTCCACGTCCACGCCGCGGAAGGGCTCGAACGCGGACATCGAGAGCGTCCCGGCGATCTGCAACCCGCGCTCGTAGCCGCCGGGCTTTAAATAGCTTGTCGCGAGCGTGATGGGCCAGATGCCGCAACGGTACAGCTCGCCGATGTTGAACGCGTCAGCGCCGCCGGAATAGGAGATGCGAAGCTTGCCGCCGAACTCCTTGGACAGCTTGTACGCGAGCGCGCTCGTGAGCGGGAAGAGCGATCTTCCGCTCATGTAGATCTCCTCGCTCGGAAGCTCGTTGTTGGCGGTCATCACAGGGAAGGTGTTCGTAAGCTTCACGCCGAAGGACAGGCCGTTTTCGGCCGCGAGCACCTGAAGCCTTTTGAACATCGGAACGGCGTCCTCGTACTGGAGATCCCCTTTAAAATGGTGATCGTCGAACACGAGGGCGTCGAAGCCCATGCCGTCGAGCGTCCTGCGCGCGAACTCATAGCCTAAAAGCGTCGGGTTGCACTTGACGAACGTGTGGAGCTTCTTGACGCTGATCAAATATGCGGCGATGCGCTCGATCTCCGCCGGCGGGCAGCCGTGCAGCGTCGAGAGCGTGATGGAGCGGCTGACGCGAGGGCTGATCGCGCGGATGGAATCCTCGTCCCAGCTCGCGAGCCGGCCAAGGTGCGAGAGCGCGAACGCCGTGCATTCCTTGAAGATATCGCTTCTGGAGGCGTCCTTGAGCCCCTCGATGAACCGGTCGATCTTCTCCGAGCGGATGCCCTCGAGGTCGTAACCGACGGACATGTTGAATATGAACCCGTCGTCCGCGCCCAAATGCCACTCGCGGGAGAGGAGCTTGAGCGCGAAATACGCCTTGACGTATTCGGCAAACGCCTGCTCCACCGTCAGCTCCGTGGACCATTCGCAGTTGTAGCACTCGTCCTTGGCGACGATGCAGGGCCGCGCGATGCATTTGGCGAGGTCCTCGCCGTCGATGATCTGCACGGTCTTGAGCTCGAAGAAGCGGCATCCCGCGAGGTACCCCGCGATAATGTTCTGCGCCAACTGCGTGTGCGGGCCGGCGGCGGGGCCGAACGGCGTCTCGAGCTTCTCCCCGAAGAGGGAGAGCATCTTGTCGTCGGATTTTCGATAGAACCGTCTTACGCCGAAGGCGCTTCCCTCGCGTCTGTATTCCTTTTCGGCCCAGTTGATCAGATCCCCGAACGGGATCGGCGTCATCGTCTCGCCCATATTTTCCTCCTATCCGTTAATGGCGGCCCAGAGCTTCTTCGCGCCTTCGAGGATATGCGCGTTGATTCTTTCCTCGTCGATGCCGACGAGCTCGCGGTCCTTCATGACAAGCCTGCCGTTGATCATCGTCGTCGTGCACTGGCGGCCGGTCATGCCGAAGAGCATGTGCCCGTCGACATTGTCCCCGTTAAAGGGGGTGAACGGTTTGTAGTCCAATACGATGATATCGGCGGCCGCGCCCGGGCGGATCACGCCGAGCGGGCGGTCGTACAGGCGCGCCGCGATCTTGGCGTTGTTTGAAAAGAGCATCGCGGTCGCTTCGCCGAAGCCGACGTTCGGAAGGCACGCGTTGTGGCGCTGGATCGCGAGCGCGACCTTGACGCTTTCGAGCATGTCGTTGGTGTACGCGTCGGTTCCGAGGCCCACCAGGATGTCCTTTTTAAAGAACTCGAGCACGGGCGAGCAGCCAACGGCGTTGCCCATGTTGGATTCGGGATTGTTCACGATCATGGAGTCCGTCTCTTTTATGATGTCCATCTCGGCATGGTTCACATGTATGCAGTGGCCGAGGATCGTCCTCTCGCCCAGGATGCCCATCCCGAGCAGGCGGTTGAGGGTGCGGGCGCCGTAGTTGCGTAGCGAGTCGTACACGTCCGCCATGCCTTCTGCGACATGGATATGGAAGCCCGCGCGCGCATCGTTCACGGCAACGCATTTTTCCAGCGTTCTGTCCGAGAGCGTGAACGCGGCGTGCAGCCCGAACAGGGCCTTGACCATATCGTTGTTTTTCTTCGCGGCGTAGTCGATGAATTCGGAGTTCTCGCGGATCCCCTCGTCGCGCCTTTTCTCGCCGTCGCGGTCGCTGACCTCGTAGCAAAGGCAGGTGCGAACGCCCAATTCCTCGGCGACGTCCGCGATCGCGAACAGGCTTCCGGGGATCTCGCCGTAGCTCGCGTGATGGTCAAAGAGCGTTGTCACGCCCTGTTTGATGCAGTCGATATAGGTTGCGTAGGCGCTAAGGCGCGTCAGGGACACGTCGAGGATACGGTCGATGCGCCACCACATGCCCTCGAGGACCTCCACGAACCCCGTCGGGTTGTGCCCCTTGATCCCGAGTCCGCGCGCGAGCGCGCTGTAGATGTGCGAATGCGCGTTGATGAGGCCGGGATGGATCAATCCGCCGCGCGCGTCGATAAGCTCCGCCTGCGGATACCGCGCGACCAGCTCGCCCGTGGCGCCGACGGCCTCGATGCGCTCGCCGTTTACCGCGACGGCGCCGTTCTCAAAATAGGGGGCCTCGGGGTCGCGGGTGATGAGCCTTCCGTTGCCGATGATAACCATTGTGAATGTCTCCTCCTCATTTGATGCGATTCTGATGGGCGGTGCGCTGCTAGGCTAAATTCGCGGCCTCGTTCGCGGAGGGTGCGGGATCGCGTATATCCATGGAGGTGTTTTGTGGCTCACGCTCTGGGGACGGGGAGAAAACACAGCCCTCGTCATCGTTATTTTATCATTGCCATATAGAGGAATACAAGTACTTAAAACAAATTTTTTAAGAACAAAAAATTTTTTTTGTGAAGTATTGATTTTTGCCGATTGCGTGAGTATAGTAAGTATATATTCGGCTGGAGGAAAACGATGGATAAAAGCGCATTGGATTTCCTGAAACGCCTCAGCGCGGCGATCGCTGCTCAGTTCGGAAACACCTGCGAGGTCGTCGTGCACGATCTCTCGGGCAAGGAGATGGAGCATACCGTCGTCGCCATCGAGAACGGGCATGTGACCAACCGCAAGGTGGGGGACGGGCCCTCGCACATTGTTCTTGAATCCATCCGCGGGGACGCGCAGACGCTCAAGGACCAGTTCAACTACCTGACCAAGACCGGGGACGGGCGCATCCTCAAATCGAGCACCGTCTACATCCGCGACGGGGAAAACGGCAAGCCGGTGGGGATCTTCTCCATCAACCAGGACATCACTAATTTCATGCTCGTGCACTCGGCGCTCGAATCGATGCTCAGCCTCGAAAAGGGCGAAAACAAGCAGATCGAACGCATCCCGCAGAACGTTACGGAGCTTTTGGACGATTTGATCGAGGAATCGACGGCGCTGATCGGCAAGCCGGTCCCGATGATGAGCAAGGACGACAAGATCCGCGCGATACAGTATTTAAACCGCGCGGGCGCGTTTTTGATCACCAAAAGCGGCGACAAAGTCGCCAAGCATTTCGGTATCTCAAAGTACACACTTTATTCCTATATGGACATGAAAGAAAAAGAGTAAGCACGGATCAACAAAGCAACAAAGCGTAGGAAGGAAGGAAGCACATACCATGGATTTCGAACAGATCAAAAAATCGGCAGAAGCGTATCTGCCCCAGATGACGAAATTCCTCCGCGACCTGATCGCCATCCCCTCGGAAAGCTGCGAGGAGGAAGGCGTTATCAAGCGCACCATCGAGGAAATGAAAAAGCTCGGCTTTGATAGGGCTGAGATCGACCCGCAGGGCAACGCCCTCGGCTTTATGGGCAACGGCCCCAGGATCATCGCGTTTGACGGCCACATCGACACCGTGGGCGTAGGCAACATCGGCAACTGGAAGTTTGACCCCTACAAGGGTTTTGAGAGCGACACCGAAATCGGCGGCCGCGGCGGCTCCGACCAGGAGGGCGGCGTTGTGTCCGCCGTCTACGGCGCCAAGATCATGAAGGATTTGAACCTCATTCCCGAAGACGTGACGGTGCTCGTTACCGCCACCGTGCAGGAAGAGGATTGCGACGGCCTTTGCTGGCAGTACATCCACAACGAAGGCAAGATCACGCCCGAATTTGTGGTATCCACCGAGCCCACCGACGGCGGCGTGTACCGCGGCCATCGCGGCCGTATGGAAATCCGCGTAGACGTGCAGGGCATTTCCTGCCACGGCTCCGCCCCCGAGCGCGGCGACAACGCCATTTACAAAATGGCCGAAATTCTCCTGGATATCAAGGCCCTCAACGAAAACGGCTGCGGTGAAAACGACGAGATCAAGGGCCTCGTGAAGATGCTCGATCCCAAGTTCAACCCCGAGCATTATGAAGACGCGCTCTTCCTCGGCCGCGGCACCGTGACCACCTCCCAGATCTTCTACACCTCGCCGAGCCGCTGCGCGGTCGCCGACTCCTGCTCCGTATCCCTCGACCGCCGCATGACCGCGGGAGAAACCTGGGATTCGTGCCTCAAGGAGATCGAAAACCTGCCCGCCTGCAAAAAGTACAACGCCAAGGTTTCCATGTACATGTACGACCGCCCCGCATGGACGGGCCTCGTGTACGAGACCGAGTGCTACTTCCCCACATGGATCAACAAGGAAACCGCACCCCATGTGCAGGCCGTCGTAGACGCGCACAAGGCCCTTTACGGCGACGAGCGCATTGGCGACGCGGCCTCCATGCACCTTCGCAAGCGCCCGCTTACCGATAAGTGGACCTTCTCCACCAACGGCGTTTCCATACAGGGCCGCTACGGCATTCCCTGCGTGGGCTTCGGCCCGGGCGCGGAATCTCAGGCGCACGCCCCCAACGAGGTCATTTGGAAGCAAGACCTTGCCACCTGCGCCGCCGTGTACGCCGCCATCCCCGGCCTCTACAAAGGGAAGAGCGGCGGCGAAGACGTCGTGCAGTTCCGCGCGGGCAAAACCAACAACGACATCAAATAATTGAAGAACAGCTCGGGCAAAGGAGGTTTTCACTCCTTTGCCCGCCGCTCCCCGTAAAGCACAATATTATTAAGAATCGAGGAGGCTATACATGAGCAACGTCAACAATTTTACGGATAGGCTGAATAAGCTCAGTTTCCAGAACATGTACCAGGGCGACTTCTTCCTGACCTGGGAGAAGACCCGCGACGAGCTCGAGGCGGTATTTACCGTCGCCGACGCTCTCAGGCATTTAAGGGAGAACAACGTCTCCACGAAGATTTTCGATTCCGGCCTCGGCATCTCGCTCTTTAGGGACAATTCCACCCGCACGCGCTTTTCCTTCGCGTCCGCGTGCAACCTGCTGGGCCTCGAGGTCCAGGACCTCGACGAGGGCAAGAGCCAGATCGCTCACGGCGAAACCGTGCGCGAGACCGCGAACATGATCTCGTTCATGGCGGACGTCATCGGCATCCGCGACGATATGTACATCGGCAAGGGCAACCGCTATATGCGCGACGTGGTGGACGCGGTCACCGAAGGCCATAGGGACGGCGTGCTCGAGCAGAAGCCGACGCTCGTGAACCTCCAGTGCGATATCGACCATCCCACGCAGTCCATGGCGGACATGCTGCACCTGATCCACGAGTTCGGCGGCGTGGAGAACCTCAAGGGCAAGAAGATCGCGATGACCTGGGCGTATTCCCCGAGCTACGGCAAGCCCCTTTCCGTGCCGCAGGGCGTGATCGGCCTGATGACGCGCATGGGCATGGACGTCACGCTCGCGCATCCCGAGGGCTACGAGGTCATGGACGACGTCATCGCCGTCGCCAAAGCCAACGCCAAGCAGTTCGGCGGCAAGTTCGAGATCACGAACTCCATGTCCGACGCCTTTAAGGGCGCGCACGTCGTGTACCCCAAGAGCTGGGCGCCGTTCAAGGCCATGGAGAAGCGCACGGAGCTCTACGGTAACAGCGATTTCGACGGCATCAAGAAGCTCGAAGGCGAGCTGCTCAAGCAGAACGCGCAGCATACGGACTGGGAGTGCACCGAGGAGATGATGAGCCTGACCCACGAGAAGAAGGCGCTCTACCTGCACTGCCTGCCCGCCGACATCACCGACGTGTCCTGCAAGCAGGGCGAGGTCGCGGCGAGCGTGTTCGACCGCTACCGCGTGCCCCTTTACAAGCAGGCTTCCTTCAAGCCCTATGTCATCGCCGCGATGATCTTCCTCGCGAAGGTCAAGAACCCGCAGGCTATGCTCCAAAAGCTGGAGAGCGACGGCGTACTGCGCAGCGCGGGCGAGAAGTAAACCCATATCAAAAAAGTGACGCAGCCGCTTGACAATCCCTGATTTTTTGACAGCCAAAGGCGTCCGGGCCAACCGGACGCCTTTGCTTTTGGCCGAGGGCTTGGCCTCGCCCGCCATAATCCTTGCGCAAGCGGAGAATACTAGGGGCGAGCGGGACGCCGGCCGCGGCCGCGCGGAGCGCCCCGTAACCTTTGAAGCGAGGAGGAAATGCCCATGGCAAAGGCGGGCATGCGCCGCCCGGACCCGAGCGAGCCGCACGGAACCGAGAGCGACATAAAGCAGCATTTTCCCAAGAACGAGGTGGAGCCGGTGCCCGAGATCCAGGGCAAGGCGAAAACCGGCAACAAGCGGGCGGGCAACGTCGTCGATCCGGGCGAGCCGCAGTAAATCCGCGCACGGGACGGAGGCGGAACTGCCGCGGCTTTGTGCGCGGCGCACGGGCGGCGAATCGGAAAACGGCGGGAAATGCCGCCGTTCCGGGCGCGGGACGTTTTTCGCCCTTCGGGAAAACGCGGGAAATGCCATCCCCAAAAGCAAAGAAGGCTCCGGCATCGCTGGGCCTTCTTGATTTTAACCGCTTTTCGGGCGCGGCGCGCCCGGGGATTTGCTTTAGCTCAGGATCATAGACTTTCCGGTCATCTCGGGCGGAACGGGCAGACCCATCAGTCCTAGGAGCGTGGGCGCGATGTCCGAGAGCCGTCCGTCCTTGCGGAGCTTGGCGTCCTTGCGCTTGGGATCGACCAGTATGAACGGCACGGGGCCGGTCGTATGCGCGGTGAACGGGCCGCCGTCGTCCGGGTCGATCATCTGCTCGCAGTTGCCGTGATCGGCGGTGATGATGCAGCGCCCGCCGGTGCGAAGGATCGCGTCGACGACCGGCTGCACGCATTCGTCCACCGCGTGGACGGCGGCGACCGCGGCCTCCATGATGCCGGTATGGCCGACCATGTCGGGGTTCGCGAAGTTCAGGATCATCGCGTCGTAAGCGCCGCTGTCGATGCGCTCGACCGCCGCCTCCGCGACCTCGTACGCGCTCATCTCGGGCTTAAGGTCGTAGGTCGCGACCTTGGGCGAGGGGATCAGCACGCGGTCCTCGCCCTCGTTGGGCGTTTCCACGCCGCCGTTGAAGAAGAACGTCACGTGCGCGTACTTTTCGGTCTCCGCGATGCGAAGCTGCGTCCTGCCGTTTTTTGCGAGGTATTCGCCGAGCGTGTTCGTCAGGCTCTCCGGCTTATAGGCCACCTGCGCGCGGCCCGCGAAGGTCTTGTCGTACTGGGTCATGCACACGTAGAATAGCGGGAAGAACCCGCCCTTTCGCGCGAAGCCGTCGAAATCCTCGAATATGAGCGAACGCGTGATCTCACGGGCGCGGTCGGGCCGGAAATTGAACATGATCACGCTGTCGTTCGGGCCGACGCCCGAATCGAAAACGCCGTTTTTCTTGACGACGATGGGCTTGATGAATTCGTCGGTCACTTCCGCGTCGTAGGAGGCCTGCACGGCGGCCGCGGCGTCGGAAGCCTCTACGCCCTCGCCGTAGACCATCGCGTCGTAGGCCTTCTGCACGCGCTCGTAGCGATTGTCGCGGTCCATGGCGTAATAGCGGCCCATCACGGTCGCGATCCGGCCGACGCCGATGCTCCTGAGCTTTTCCTCAAGCTGCTCGATGTAGCAGCGCCCGCTCTGGGGCGGCACGTCGCGCCCGTCCATGAAGCAGTGGACGAATACCCGGGTCAGGCCCCGGCGCTTTGCAAGTTCCAGGAGCGCGTAAAGGTGCTCGAGATGGCTGTGCACGCCGCCGTCGGAGCAAAGCCCCATCAGGTGGAGGGCGGAAGAGTGCTTTTTGCAGTTTTCGATCGCGTCGAGGAACTCCTGCTTTTCGAAGAAATCCCTGTCCAGGATCGATTTTGTGATGCGGGTCAGCTCCTGATAGACGATGCGCCCCGCGCCGATGTTCAGGTGCCCGACCTCGGAGTTGCCCATCTGCCCGTCCGGCAGGCCGACGTCCATGCCGGAGGCGCGGATGGTGGTGTGCGGGTAGTGCGCCTTGAGCGCGGTGATGTTCTTCGCGCCGTCGGCGGCGATGGCGTTGCCGTTCGATTCGCAGCCTTCGCCGAACCCGTCCAGTATGATCAATGCGGTCATTTCTTTCATATTTCTAAGTTTGCTCCTAAATCTGTGTTCGCCCGGGGCGAACGTTCTTTGTTGCGCGGCCGCGCCCGTTCGGCCCGCCGATCAATCCCCCGCAAATCGCCCGCGGGTTCCGGCGCGCTCCGCGGCTTTCAATCCGTTCTTTTGCAGCGGCACGCGCGGCTTGGACGCACGGCGGGCCTCGCGAAAGCGGAGGGATCCGCTTTTAAGACGGGCCGATGCTTATGCCTTGCCGGGATTCACGACGCGCGCGAAAACGGCTGGTTGTGGTGCACGATGCGCGCGAACTCCTCGGCCTTGAGGCTCGCGCCGCCGATCAGCCCGCCGTCGATCTCGGGCATGGACATCAGTCCGTCCACGTTCTTGGCGTTCATGCTTCCGCCGTACTGGATGCGCACCTTCCCGGCGGTATCCTCCCCGTACAGCGACGCGATGATTGAACGGATCACGCCGATGGTCTCGTTCGCCTGTTCGTCCGTGGCGGTGCGGCCGGTGCCGATGGCCCAGACCGGCTCGTAAGCGATGACGAGCGCCTCCGCGGCCTCGGCGGGAATGTCCCTGAGCGCGGCGACGGTCTGCCGCTTTACGACGGCGTCGGTCTCCCCGCTTTCGCGCTCCTCGAGGACCTCGCCGACGCAGATGATCGGCGTGATACCGGCGGCGATCGCCGCCTTCGCGCGCTCGTTCACGGTCTGATCGGTCTCGCCGAAGTATTGCCTGCGCTCGCTGTGCCCGACGATGGCGTAGGAAACGCCGAGCTCGCGGAGCATGGAAGCGCTGATCTCGCCCGTGAACGCGCCCTTTTGCGCCCAGTGGACGTTCTGCGCGCCGAGCGCGATGTTCGTGCCCCGGACGAGCTCGCCCGCGAGGGCGAGGTTGCAGGCGGGCGGGCAGATCACCACGTCGCACGCGGCGCCCTGAACGAGGGGGATGATCTCCTGAATCAGCGTTTTCGCCTCGGAAGGCGTGGTGTTCATTTTCCAGTTGCCGGCGATGATGGCCTTGCGCATTGTGTTCCTCCCATAACCTCAAAATCCTGTTGCGTGTAAACCGCTTAAGCGCGTCGCCCCGCTTGAAAGGCGGCGCGATGCGGCCAAAGTTACCTCTTGTCGTTGAGCGCCGCGACGCCGGGCAGCTCCTTGCCCTCCAGATACTCGAGCGACGCGCCGCCGCCGGTGGAAATATGGGTCATCTTCGCGGCGAAGCCGAGCTTTTTGACCGCGCTCGCCGAATCGCCGCCGCCGATGATCGTGACGCCCTTACATTCTGCGCAGGCGGCGGCGACCGCCGCGGTGCCCTTGGCGAATTCGGGGAACTCGAACACGCCCATAGGCCCGTTCCAGATCACGGTTCCGGCGCTTTTGATCTTTTCGGCGTAGAGCGCGGCGGTCTTTTCGCCGATGTCCATGCCCATCATACCCTTGGGCATCGCGTCGACGGCGACGGTCCTGTGCGGCGAATCCGCCGCGAAGGCTTCCGCTATCACGGTATCGACGGGGAGCAGCAGTTCCACATTGCGGCTCTTCGCCTCTTTTAAGAGCTCGCCCGCGAGCTCCACGCTTTCTGCGTCGAGCAGGGAAGCGCCGATCTCGTAGCCTTGCGCCTTAAAAAACGTATAGGCCATGCCGCCGCCGATGAGCAGCACGTCGCACTTTGTGAGAAGGTTTTTGATCACGCCGATCTTGTCCTGCACCTTTGCGCCGCCGAGTATGGCGACGAACGGACGCTCGGGGTCCTCGAGCGCCTTGCCCATCACGTCGAGCTCCTTGCCGATCAGAAAGCCCGCGACGGCGGGCAGGTACGCCGCCACGCCGACGGTGGAAGCGTGCGCGCGGTGCACCGTGCCGAACGCGTCGGAAACATAGAGCTCCGCGAGGGAGGCGAGCTCGCGCGCGAACCCGGGATCGTTATCGGTTTCTTCCTTATGGAAGCGCAGGTTCTCCAGGAGCACGATATCGCCTTCCTTGAGCGCGGCGACGGCGCTTTGGGCGGGCTCGCCGACCGCGTCGGACGCGAAGGAGACGTTGACGCCGGGCAAGAGCTCCGCGAGGCGCTTTGCGACGGGCGCGAGCGAGAACGCGGGATCGGGCTTGCCCTTGGGCCGGCCGAGGTGCGAGCAGAGGATCACCTTCGCGCCGTGCTCGATCAGATACCGGATCGTGGGGAGCGCCGCGGAGATCCGCTTATCGTCGCTCACGTTGAGATTCTCGTCGAGCGGGACGTTGAAGTCGACGCGGACCAATACCTTTTTGCCTTTTACGGGCACGTCAAGAACGGTCATCTTAGGCATATTCGCAAAATCCTCCTATTAAATATCCATAATCGATCGGCGAACGCCGTAAATACATGGTTCCGCTCGATGCCCGAGCCGGCGGGGATCGCGCCCGATTCGACGCTTTGGGGCGCGGTCCATCGTTATCGTCGGCCGGAACCGCCGCCGCTATACCCTCCAAGCTCCTTCGCCGCACCCAAAACAGCGGCTTTGAGGCCGAAGGAGTCCGGGCGGGGAAAGCACGGCGGCGCGCAAAGGCGCATTGAGCGCAGCGGCGGCTTGCTTTGCCGCCCTCGAAGCCGCGTGGATCCGGCTCCTTTTTATCCCCATATTACCTGTCATTGTACCACAATACGATAAGAGCGCAAAGGTTTTTGCCGCAATCGCGCGGGAAGTTCAAAACGATTTGAATTCCCGATAAGGATAAAAGCGGAGTTTATGGTTTGTTCACATCGTGCGCATCGCCCCGCCTTGCTTTAAAACGCGGGGCGATGGTATAATATTAGGCACGAAAACGCCGCCGTGCGCCTTCGAGGAGGACGATCATGAAAAAAGCGTTCCCGGCCCTGTGCCTGTTCCTGTGCTGCCTGCTTCTTGCAGCCGCGGCGCTTTCGGGCTGCGCCAAGGAGGACGAGATCATCACGATCAACGCGGACGGGACACAGGCGGCTCCCGGATCCGCCGCGCCGGGCACGCCCGAGCCCTCGATCACGCCCGCGCCCGCGATCACGCCGCAGCCGCGCATGGACGTCGCCCTAAGCTCGGACGCGCAGGAGGGAGCGCCCTCGGCGTCGCCCCGGGAGGGCGTGACGGAGATCAAGAGCGAGGGGAACACCGCCCAGGTCGGCGTGACCAACGCCGTCGCGTATGTCTTTGATCTGGACGGCGAAAAGCAGCTTTACGGCGCGGTCGAATACAAAAACGTGGGGGACTGCACGGTGAATATCGAGCGGGCGTCGTTCACGTTTACTTACGCCGGAGGCAAGCAGGATGTGTCCTTCGAGCCGCCGCTCGCGGAGTATGACTGCGTCGCCCCGGACGCAACGGGGTATCTCGTATACTACGGGCCGTGGGAAGGCGGAGCCTTGCCCGAGGGGAGCGTGACGCTTTCTTCCAAGCTCGTCGCAAAAAAGAGCGCGGGCGAGCGCCTCGATATGGCGGTAAGCGATCTGTACCTCGCGCGCAACTATCCCGGGTTCTGCACGCTTTCGGGAACGCTTTCGCTCAAGAGCGCGGGCGAGTGCGAAATGAACATGGTGTATGTGGGCTTCTACGGCGCTTCGGGCGAGTTTTTGGGCGCGTGGAACTTCACGCGCAACGCGCTTTTCTCGCAGGGGGAAAGCAAGCGCTTCAGCGTGCAGATGACGGGCCTGCCGATCGAGGACCTTGAAACCCGCGCCGCGACGTTCCGGGCGGCGGCCTACGGATTCTAAACGGCGGCATTGCCGCAAATAAACGCGCTTTAGCGCGCGGCGATAAGAAACCATTTGGGAAGTTCGCCAAACAACATTTATTAATTAAGGTTTAAATCATTATATCCGTCCCGCTGCGCCGCAGTCTTTCAAAAACGCTACGGCGTTATTGCCTTTTTGCCATGGTTTGGAGGCGGAAAATCTCAGTCGAAAGGACTTTTACATACAAGCAATTGTCGGTGGGATTTTCTGAAACAAGCTTTTCGGAAAGGAATAACAGCATGGATATCATTACGGTCAACCCGGAGAATATTGAGCGCGAACATATCTGCTGCGCCATATCGGACGTAAAGGGCGAGACCTGCGTATCCTCAAAGAAAGCGTGGATGAAAGAACGCTTTGAGGACGGATTGGTATTTCGCAAACTCGATGCCCGGGGTAAGGTGTTTATTGAATATATCCCCGCTGAAAAGGCATGGTGCCCAATCTCGGCGCCCGGCTATATGCACATCAACTGTTTCTGGGTATCCGGGCAATTCAAGGGACAAGGCCATGCCAACCGGCTTCTCGCACAATGCGTCGAGGACGCGAAAGCAAAAGGAAAATGCGGACTGACCGCCCTTTCCTCAACAAAGAAGATGCCGTTTTTATCCGACCCAAAGCATTTGAAATACAAGGGCTTCCAGGTGGCGGATACGGCGGCGCCGTATTATGAGCTTTTGTATCTGCCGTTTGATGGAAATGCGCCTGTGCCTGAATTCAAAGATTGCGTCAAACAGGGTAAAATCAGTGAAAAAGGCATGGTGCTCTATTACTCCAATCAGTGTCCGCATACGGATAAATACGCTCCCATCATCGAGCAGATCGCGCGGCAGCATGGCGCGACGCTGACGCTGCGTAAAATCGAAACGACCGATCAGGCTCGGAATGCTCCCGCGCCGTTTACGACATACAGCTTTTTTTACAATGGGAGTTTCGTTACAAACGAGATCTTTTCGGAAAAGAAGTTTGAGAAATTTTTACAGGAAAACGGGCTTTGATCCGTAAGGCAGGTTCGGCGGCCGGGCGGCATCCTCCATCCGGCAACAGGATATTTTGAAGAAGGGATGAGGCTGCGTTCCCGGTATAACGAATGTCCGGCTGCCGTATAAAATTTTCTTTTTTGCTTCCCGGGCCCTCAACAACGGGTTTTCGATCGAAACGGTGTGGCCGCGATTGCCGCTGCGCCGTTTTTGGCTATTTAGGAGCGCGGCGAACTGCATTACGTCCCGCGCTCCATAGACATCGCTATCGACGATAAAAAATTATATGGCCGGGCGGATCTATAAGGCCGTCAGGAACGCGCCGAGGCTCCCGAACCCGCTGTTTCGCAGCTTCCTTCTCAAGATGATGGCGGGGATGCAGAAGAAGAACGACTGGAACAAAACCGACAGGGACCATTGGGAAACGCAGGGCTGGCTCGCCCACAGCAGGCCGTTTTAGGGCCCGGGCGGCGATAAGCGGAACATTTTTAACGCCCGGGCGACATTGAAAAGGCTGTTTAACGCCCGGGGCGGCATTGAGCGGCAATGAAAATGCCGACGGACGCAGTCTGCGTCCGTCGGCGCTTTTTCAGTTCAAGGCATTGCGATGCTGTTCCGGCTTCTTCGGGCAGGCCCTTCCGAGCCCGCGCAGGCTCAGTCCGCCGTATCGAACGCCTCGAGGCGCGACGCGGGGGCCTGGGGCCTGTTGTCCCCGTGGCGGGAGAGGCTCATCGTGACGAAGGAGAGCGCGACGAGCACCGCCGCGTAGGGGAACAGCGTCCAATATCCGACGTGCTCCAAGAGCGTGCCGCTCACGATGGGCGTGACGATCTGCGCCGCCATCGAGAACGTGTAGTAATACCCGGTGTATTTTCCAACGTCGCTGCCCCGGCTCAATTCGACGACCATCGGGTAGCTGTTGACGTTGATGGCCGCCCACGCGAAGCCGACCACCAGGAACATCGCGTACAGCGCCGGGTGGAACCGGTCCGCCGCGACCGCGCCGATGACGAAACAGGCGCACAGCAGCAGGATGCCGAGCTGTATGATGCGCTTTCTGCCGAATTTGGAGGAGAGCATGCCGATCGGGATGTAGGAGACCATCGCGCCCCCGGTCGCGATCAAAAGGCAGTTGGCCGCGCCGCCGACGCCCTGTCCCCATTGCGTTGCGGCGTATTTTGTAAACGCCGTGGTCACCGCGTTATAGCCCATGTACCAGAACGCGACGGACAAAAGGATCAGAAGGAGGCTGCGCATGACGTCGGGCGAAAGCTTATTCCCCCCGGCATCCGCGGTTTCGGCCGCCTCCTTGGCGGGGTCGACCCCGTAGTTGATCTTGCGCATCTCGTCTACGAGCGTCTTTTCGCGGATGGTCAGGCTCAGTACGACGGTCGAAAGGATCATCAGCACGGCGACGGCGAGGAACACGAACAGATAATCCTCTCCGCCCGAGGCGGTTTTGGTCACAAGGAGCTTGACGATCACGAGCGAGAGAGCCCCGCCGAGCGTGCCCATCAGGTTGATGACCGCGTTCCCCTTGCTCCGAAGGGGCTTCGGCGTAACGTCCGGCATGAGCGCCACGGCGGGAGAGCGGTATGTGCCCATGCACAAGAGAAGCAGCCCGAGCGCGACGAAGAACAGCGCGAGCGATTTGCTCCGGTCCGCGAGCGGCAGTATCACGATGAGCACGGCGGCCGCGAGCGCGCCGCCCACGATGAAGGGCATCCGCTTTCCCGCGCGGTCGCTGATCGCGCCGAAGAGCGGCAAAAGAAAGAGCGCGAGGATGTTGTCGAGCGCCATGATCACGCCCGCCATGCTGTCGCCCACATGGAAGGTGTTCTTGAGCATCAGGGGAACCAGACCGTCGTAGACCTGCCAAAAGGTACAGATCGAAAAAAACGCGAGACCCACAAGGAAAGTGCGCTTGTAATTCAGCTGCATGGGTTCCTCCCCCGATTTGAATGTCGTTTTATGCTGGTATCATGATACCACATCGCCGGAATGTGTGGGAAATAATTCATGCGGCGCGCTGAAAAGCGCTTCCGCTTGACGGGCTGCACGCTTCGGCGTATGATAGACGGACAGGGATGTTGCGGTACCCATGACGAATGAACGGCGATGTCGCGGCGATGGATGCGCTCCCGCCCGCTCCGGCCCGAGGGGCGGGGCTTTGGGAAGCTTAAAAGGCCGCGCGCGCATATCTTCGCTCTGATTGCGGTGAAAACCGCGCAAGTCCGCCCGATGCGCGCCGATTGCGCCCCATCGATAATATCTTTGTCGCCAACAATTGAATTTTGGAATGCTCCGCCGCGAAGGGAAAGCGCGGCGCGGTTGCAGTTTACGATGCTTCGGCGTTTTCCGCGACGGCGCTCGGCGCGATCCCGGTTTTGGAGCGCTTCATCCCCGAAAACAGGGTCGCCGCCAGGATCATGCCGCCGCCGACGGCGATGCGCGAAGTGAACGCTTCCCCGAGCAGCACCACGCCGGAGAGGCAGCCGAAGAGCGATTCGCACCCCAAAAGCAGCGACGCGTGGGTGCTGCTCGCGTGTTTGACGCCGTAATTCTACAGCAGATAGGCGATCAGCGTGGCGAAAAGGCAGAGAAACGCAAGCGACCCGATCGTTTCGGGCGCCATTTGGAAAGAGAATTGCTCCGTAAACGCTCCGGCGGCGAAAGCGGCCGCGCCCGCTACCGCGAACTGCAGCATCGTCAGCAGCGTCACGTCCTGCCCCTTAAGGGTAAAGCGTTCCACGAGGGAGAGCTGCAGCGCGAAGAGCACGCCGCACAGGAGGGTGAGCGCGTCCCCGATGTTGAATCCTCCGATCCCGTCCAGCGATAGCACGGCGATGCCGAGGAAGCACACGCCCGCGGCAACGAACGTGCCCGGGGAAGGGCGCTTCCCGAGGAAGGCCCAGGCGAAAAAGGGCGCGAGCATCACGTATACCGTGGTGATGAACGCGTTTTTCCCCGCGGTGGTAAGCGTAAGACCCACCGTCTGCGCAACGAAGGCAAGATATGTCACGATGCCCAGCAGAACGCCGGACAAAAGCGTGCGCGCGTCGGCCTTCAAAAGCTTTTTCCACACAAATGGGAGAAGGCCCGCAGCGCCCGCGCCGAAGCGCAGGGCGAGCAGGTAGTTGGGCGGTACGACCTCGACGGTGGTTTTCATCAAAGCGAAGCTGACGCCCCAGATCAGCGCGCACAGGAGCAGCGCGCCGTCGGCGAAAAATATCTTTTGTTTACTCGTCATGCTCGCTATTGTACCTCAGCGGACGGGCGCGCGCAAGCTCCATCGGCGCGCGGGTGCAAAAACCAAGACCGCCGACGTCCCGAAGCGCGGGAGCGCAAGCTCATCCGCGGGATCCAATACGTTTATCGAAAGGCAATGTTCGGATGAAAGATTACTGCCAGGACTTAACCCAGGGGAATGTGACCAAGCAGCTGATCAAGTTTGCTCTGCCGTTCATACTCTCGAATTTCATACAGGCGCTCTATTCCATAACGGATATGCTGATCATGGGCTGGGTCCAGGGCTCGGCGGGAATTTCCGCGGTGGGGATGGGCGCCCAGGTGGCGTTGATCGTCACCAACGGCATCATCGGCCTCACCGTCGGCGGCACGGTGCTCATCGCGCAGTACATGGGCGCAAAACGCCGGGAGGACGTATCCGAAACGGTGTCTACGGTCATCACGTTCTCCCTGTTCGCGGGTCTTTGCGTCACCGCGGTGATGCTTTTGCTCAACGGGCCGCTGTTAAGGCTGATCAACGCGCCGGAGGAATCCTTCGCCATGGCCAAGAGCTATACGGACGTGTGCATGGGCGGCGCGGTGTTCATCTTCCTCTACAACGGGATCAGCGCCGTGATGCGCGGCATGGGCGATTCGAAGCGCCCGGTCTATTTCGTCGCGATCGCCGCGGTGATCAACGCGATATTGTGCGCGCTCTTTGTGGCGGTGTTCGATATGGGCGCGGCGGGCTCCGCGCTCGCGACCGTGATCGCCCAGATGCTCTCGGTGGTGATCGCCTGCGTTTACCTTGGCCGCAACGGGTTCGTGTTCGATTTCAAGCTCAAAAGCTTCCGCCTGTTCAGCGACAAGCTCAGAGGCATGATCCGCATCGGCCTGCCCAACGCCGTACAGCAGATGCTGGTGTCCGTGTCGTTCCTTCTGCTGCTGGGCGTGATCAACGTGTTCGGGATCCACGCTTCCGCCGCCGCCAACGTCGCCTCAAAGATCAGCGCGTTCGCGATCATGCCGACGCTGGCGATCAGCTCGGCGATCGCGTCGATGGCGGGGCAGAACATCGGCGCCGGGCTGTATGAGCGCGCGTACGACACGATGAAGCACGGGGTGCGGATGGCCGTAATCATCGCCATCGCCGTTACATTGCTCGCGGAACTTTTCCCCGCGCAATTGATCAGCATCTTTACGAGCGACCCGGAGGATATCCGCGTCGGCGTCGAATACTTCAGGTTCTATTGTATGGACTGGCTTTTCGTGGCCTTTTTGATCAACATGAACGGCCTGGTCATCGGGGCGGGGCATACGCTCTTCACGATGCTCAACTCCCTTTTGAGCTCGGTGCTGCTGCGCGTGCCGCTCGCGTACCTGTTCGGCATTGCGATGGGCAAGGGCATCTCCGGCATCGGGTTGGCCAACGGCATCAGCCCGATCCTACCGCTGTGCATCGCGTTCTGGTATATCCGGACGAACCGCTGGAAATCCGAGAAGGGCAAGCGCATTATCATCGTGGAATAAGCGGGTTCAGAGCTTGTTTCCACAGCCGGAGCAGCGGGCCGTGCCCGAGAACAAACCGGGATTGCTTACAATTTCGAGCTGCTACCCCTACCGGCCCGCTTTTTTTATTGTCTCTCGTAATACGTTTGCCCAGGGTATCGGATTGCTCATATACTCGCCGTGATGTCCGGGAAACGCGACAAAATCGCAGGAGAGCCTGTCGGCCAGTAATTTCGCTGCTTCGGCATACCAGGCATTTTTCTTTAGTCCGTATTGCCCGCAACCAATAAAGATTTTAACGCCGCTGTTCCTGAGAGCCTCAAAATCCGGCCTATATCCTGTAACAGGCAATAACTCATTAAAGATCAATATGTCGGTTGCTTCTTTTGACGCAATGCGCTCCACAGTACATGTCGTTTTATCCTGTTTCATATATTTAGGTACTTTCATGGTCGCCATCATTAACCGGACAGCGGGCAATTCAACGCCAAAATAGAATTTCATCGCGCCCCATGCCGCACCCTTTCGTTTTCCAAGCGCATAACAGGATTTGAAGAATTCATGCCACCTTACGGCTTCGGCGTCGGGAAGCACCGACGGAACGGCGGCCTCATGGATAATTGCGGCATCAACCGCCTCCGGATAAGCGGTTGCCAGATCAAGTGCGATCACCGCGCCGCTGCTGTTGCCGACCACGATTGCGGACGTTTCCCCGGCGGCGTTTAACACGGCGACGGCGTCCCGACTCTGTTGACGTATATCAAAATCATTCGGGAAATTCTTTGTGCTTCTGGTATTTGCACGCCTGTCGTATGTAATAACCTTATACTCATCGGCCAGAATGCAGGCCACGGGATAATAACCGTCGCCATTGCCGCCTGCGGGAGCAATAAATAAAAGCGGCTTTCCTTCGCCGCGTACTTTGTAATAAAGCTCGTCTCCTTCCGTCGACACTGTTCCATCGTAGAACGTAACGCCGCTCATGCTAAGACCTCCTTATACCGTCGCGGATTATTTTTAAGAATGCTTCCATTCTTTTTTGATAGGCGTTCCCGTCTGAACCTATGGTATAGAATGTTTCTTTTGAAAGCAGGTAAACCATGTCGATGACGGCCGCGGCGTCAACATCCTCGCGAACCAGCCCGCGCTGCTTATCCCGTTCAAAAAGTTTGATTACCGCCCGCTTGTGTTCTTCCTGCAATTCAAAAAATTTTTTGACGAACGGATCGCTTTCTTTGGACTGTATCATTGTAATACGCGTATATTCGGGTCTGGAGCTGTTAAGTTCAATGGTGGAGGCAAGTCTGTTTGCAAACTGAGTCAAGGCGTCACAATCGCTGTAGTCCGCCATATTCTTCTGTTCGATAGCTTTGATTTCCGCTGTAATCTTTTCAAGGACGAACACAAATAGATCCGCCTTGTCATTGAAATACTGATAGAAACTCCCTCTGGGTATACCTGCTGATTTTACAATTTGGTTGATAGACGCATCGCTGTATCGTTGTGTCGAAAACTCTTGAACAGCCGCTTCAAAAATAGTTTTTTGTTTGCTCTCCGGCAGGTTATAGAATGTTTCTTTAGGCATAACACACCTCCTCAACAAGCAGTATAGCATGCCTCACCGCATATGACAATACTGTCATATGACAATACTGTCATAAAATATATTTCCAAAGAATATTTCCTATGAACAATCCTCGGCAGTACCATCGACATATCTGCTCTTTGTAATTGCCCGAACTTCTCTCGCCAACACGGTGTTTTGCTTTGATGGATGATTGCATGGTGAAACAACACATACACGGTTGATCATACACACATAACATTATTGACAATGACGCTGCTTTAAATGGCAAAAAGCCGCGCATCAAAAAGCAAAACCAGCCCCGGGGCTGGTTTTGTTTTTCATAAAGGGCGGATGCAGGTTTTAACGGGCGTTCGGGCAACGCCGCCGCATTGGTTTTTGGGGGCCGATCCTCCGGGCGGCAGGCGGCAAAAAGCGGCCGGACGGCGCTCCCGTTCCATGCGCGCTACAGCGCGCGGCCCCTGTGGAACGCCTGCTTGTTGATCTCGAGGAACTTCGGCTTGACGTTCTTTTCGAGCGCGTCCATCCATTCTTCCTCCGAAAACGGAAGGCTCTTGGAGAGCACTCCGAGGAGCACCGTGTTCGCGGCCTTTGCCGTTCCGCATTCGGAAGCGATTTGGGTGGCGTCGAGCGCGACGACGTTCTTTGCGTTCGCGCGGATCTGCTCGATGCAGTCGTCGGGGTATTGGGCAGCCCCCACGACGACGGGCATTGGCATGATGCGCTGCGTGTTGACGATCATCGTTCCGTCCGCCCTCAGGTACGGGAGAGCGCGCAGCGCCTCCAGGCTTTCAAAAGCGAGCACGACGTCCGCCTGCTCCTGCTCGACGATCGAGGAATAGAGCTTTGCGTCATTGCTCATGCGCACATAGGTGACGACGCTGCCGCCGCGCTGGCTCATGCCGTGCACCTCGCTCACGCGCACGTCGTACCCGGCGCAAAGCGCGAGATGCCCGAGCACTTTGCTCGCAAGCAGCGTTCCCTGGCCGCCTACGCCGATGATGACAAGGTTGATCATACGGTTCACTCTCCTTTCACGCCGAGCGCGCCGAACCGGCAGACGCTCGCGCACAGCCCGCAGCCGACGCACTGCGTTTCATCGATGAGCACGCCCTTTTCGAGGCTCAGTATCGCGGGGCAGCCGATCTTCATGCACATCTTGCAGTTGGTGCACTTTTCAAGGTCGCAGAAATAGGGCGTTCCCGGCTGCTTTACGATCAAAGCGCAGGGGCGCTGCGAAATGATGACGGAGGGCTCCTCGCGCGCGGTCTCCTCCCTGAGCGCCGCTTCGAGCGCCTTGAGATCGAACGGGTCGACGATCCTCACGTGCTTGATGCCCATCGCGTCGCAGAGCTTGACAAGGTCGAGCTTCGGCGCGGGATTGCCGCGCAGGTCGAACCCGTTGGCGGGGTTGTTCTGGTGCCCGGTCATGCCGGTGATCGAGTTGTCCGCGATGATGAGCGTACCGACCGAGTGGTTGTACGCCATGTTGAGCATCCCGGTCAGGCCGCTGTGGCAGAAGGTCGAGTCGCCGATGACCGCAACGGTCTTTTTCGCCTGCTCGGGGCCGCGCGCCTTTTCCATGCCGTGCGCCATGCCGATGGACGCGCCCATGCACACGCAGGTGTCCACCGCGTTGAGCGGGGGCAGCGCGCCGAGCGTGTAGCAGCCGATATCGGCGCACACGATGAGCTTTAGTTTGTTGATCACGTGGTACAATCCGCGGTGCGGGCAGCCGGGGCAGAGCACCGGCGGGCGCATGGGGATACCCGCTGTGTGGAGCGGGCCGGGCGCTTTTGCGCCCGCGAACTTCGCCGCGATCCTGCGGGCGAACAGCTCGCCCTGCGCGCTGTCCTTGCCCTTGCACGGGATGCCCCAGGCCTTGATCGCGTCCTCGTAGAACGGCTCGCCGTCCTCGATGACGACGAGTTCCTCTACGCCCGCGGCGAACGAGCGGATGAGTTCCTCCGGGAGCGGGTACGCGAGGCCGAGCTTTAATACCGACGCTTCGGGAAGCGCTTCCTTCACATAGTTGTACGCCGCGCCGGAGGTGATCACGCCGAGCTTTTTGCCGCCCGGCTCGACGCGGTTGACGCTCAATGTGTTCGCTTCGGCCGCGAGACGAGTCTCGCGATCCTCGACGACCCGATGCCGCGCGATCATGTTGGCGGGCATGGAGACGAACTTCTTGGGATCCTTGACATACGGGCGCAGAGGCGCCTCGACGCGCTCGCCGAGCTCCACCGGCGTGCGTGCGTGCGCAACGCGCGTGGTGACGCGCAGTATCACCGGGGTATCGTATTTTTCGCTCAATTCGCACGCGATTTTGACGAAGTCCTTGCATTCCTCGGAGTCGGACGGATCGAGCACCGGCACGTGCGCGGCGCGCGCGAGCATGCGGGTGTCCTGCTCGTTCTGGGAGGAGTGCATCCCCGGATCGTCCGCGACGACGATCACGAGCCCCGCGTTGACCCCGGTATAGGAGGCGGTGAAAACCGGGTCCGCCGCGACGTTGAGGCCGACATGCTTCATGCAGGCCATGGCGCGCGCTCCCGCGGCCGCAGCGCCGAGCGCGACCTCGACGGCGACCTTTTCGTTGGGCGCCCATTCGCAGTAAACCTCGGGATAATTGGCGATGTTCTCGCTGATTTCGGTGCTCGGGGTCCCCGGATACGCGCTGGTGACGCGGATCGAGGCTTCGTACACGCCCCGTGCGATGGCTTCGTTGCCAAGCATGAGCTGTTTCAACGGCATGTCCTCCTTGCTGTGCGGGCAAATCAATAGTCTTGTCCAACCGACAATAATATATTATATAACACAAGGGCGCCTTTGTGCAAAAGGGAATGCGTACCGCATTTCGCAAAAGTGACTTGCGTCCCTTTTGCGAGATTTTACAGGAACCGCCTGTACCTTCGGTACAGCCGGCGGTTCCTGAGAAGAAAGCCTTGCGGGGCAAGGCAAGTTTCCGACGGCCCGCAGGCCTAGTGCCCGCAGGCGTCTCCCGCCGGAGGGCCGCTCGCGCCGCACAGGTGCCCCAGGGCATCCTCTCTTGCCGCTTGTGCGGCAATTCACCTTGTTCGCCGCTCACGAATAAAGCCTCCATTCAGTGAACCGTGGCTGAGACCCTCCGAACCACCCAAGTTTTTCGGCAGGCTGAAGCGGCGATCCCGATGGGATCGCCGCATCTTAAATATAGTAAGTTAAATTGGGTTCCGTATTATCGATCGGGTTCTTCTTACGCGCCCATGCGGTCGCGGATGCCGCGCGCGACGTCGGGATAGTTGGTGATGACTGCCGTGCACCCCGCGCCGATGCATTTTTCGAGGTATTCGGGCGTGTTTACCGTCCAGACGTTGAGCTCGAGGCCTTCTTTCAGGCAGTTTTCGAAGAGCCCGGGCATCAGCAGCGCCCGAAACTGCGGGTGCAGGGCGTTTGCATCCATATATTTTGCGTACACCCAGGGATCGGCGAGGATGCCGCTGTACAGAAGGCCGATTTTGCAGCCAGGATCGAACGAGCGCAGCGTGCGCAGCGAATAGTGGTTGAAGGACGAGTAGAGGATGCGCCCGGCCATCCCGGCCTGCTTTTGAAGCTCGACGAGAGCGCTTTCGATGCCGGGGTAGAGGACGATGTCGCTCTTGATCTCGACGTTGATTTTAAGGCCGGTCGGCGTGAGAAGCGCGTAAACCTCCTCGAGCGTCGGGATCTTTTCGCCCGCGAAACCGTCTACGCCGAAGGAGAAATCGAGCTCCCTGAGCTCTTTGAGCGTCTTGTCCCGCACGTAGCCCCTGCCGTTCGAGGTCCGGTCGACCGTTTCGTCGTGGATGACGACGAGACGCCCGTCCCGGGAAAGGTGCACGTCGAGCTCTATGCCGTCCGCGCCCATGTCGATCGCGCGGCGGAACGCGGCGATCGTGTTCTCCGGCGCATAGCCCGACGCGCCCCGGTGTGCGTAAACCTGAGTCTTCATGCCGCCTCCGTTGATGAAAAGGAATTTTCCGGGGCCCTTACCCCTGGTAGCCGAGCAGCTTCAGGACGAGGAACAGCCCGATGATGACCGTCAGCGCGCCAAAGAGCGCGGGCAGAAGGGCCGAGCTCTTGTTGCGGCTCTTGCGGTTGAAGCGTATGCTCGCGAACGTCACAAAAGCGCTCAGAACGAAAAGGATCGCGGCGGTAATACTGTCCATATCTGTCCTCCGTGCGTGGTTTTGGGGCGCGCATCGCGTTGCAAATAACAAGGCCGCGCGCTATAATGATGCTATGCAGCATTCGATACGCAATTTGGTGCGCGGCGCTTTGATCGCCGCTTTGTACGCGCTGTTGACGCTCGCCGTGCAGCCGCTGAGCTCGGGGTTGATGCAGGTGCGCGTCTCGGAGGCGCTGTGCGTGCTTCCGTACTTTACCTTCAGCGCGGTGCCGGGCCTCCTGATCGGCTGCGTCATCGCAAACCTCGCCGTGGGCGGCATCTTCCTCGACGTGGTGTTCGGGAGCCTCGCGACGTTCGCGGCGGCGCTTATCACCTATTTCCTCGGCAAGTACGGCAAGAGCCGTTTTCTCGCGCCGCTGCCCGCGGTGCTCGTCAACGCCGTGGTGATCGGGGCGGTATTGCGCTATGGGTACGAGGTGCCCGCCCCGCTGTATCTTTGCATGCTGTCCGTCGGCGCGGGCCAGGCGATCTCGTGCTATTGCCTCGGGCTGCCGCTGATGCTGCTGCTCGAGCGCCACGCCTCCAAGCTGCTCCGTTAAGGGAGCCGGGCCCGCCGGTTTTAAAAAGAGGCGAACGCGGTTTTCAATCTGATTTGTGACTTTTGTATACGCAGCGGACGTTGACCGAAGGCGCGGGCGTGCGCCAGTCGAGCCCCGTATCAAAGCTTCTCGCGCCGATGATCTTAAGCGCTTCGGCCTCGTCCCCCGGCCCGCTTTGGACGACCGCCAGAGCCATTTCCGCCGCGTCCACCGCGGCGCGCTCAACGATCTCGAGAAACGAATCCGTATGCACGGCGCCGGGATCCCAGGGGAGGCTCCAGGGACGTTTTTTTAGGTTCAGGTAATCGATGCCGTCGGTAACCCGCGTTTCAAGAAGCTTGCCTGTGATATAAGCAGGCTTTTTTAAAAAGGTTTCGGCCAGCAGGAACAGGGGCCGCTTGATCCGGGACGGATCGAACCCGATGCGCTGTACCCGCAGCATGTGCTTGTGCGCGATGACGAAATCCCCGGCGAGATCCAAACCGTGCGACTCCGCTGCGCAAAGGGTAAGGAGCTCGTCGATCGCGAGCACGGTTTGCTCACTTGCCTGAAGCAGGCCGTCCGGCGGATGCTCCCTGAGCTTGACGCCGAGATAGGATAGCAGCGCCGAGTCGAGATGGGCTTCGAACCGCGTATGATCCGGCCGGCAGCTCAGGTGGTTGACGTAAGGGTGCGCGGCAGCGTCCAGCGCGTAATGGCTCAGGTATCCGAGAAAGTACGAGAGCCGGAGGGGATCCTGCTTGCTGCTGCGCAGCATCGCGGCCATGAACGCGTCGACATTTTCGGTATGCAGGCGGTTGGCGATCCTGTGCAGGAACTTGTTTTTCGCACCCGGCAGATACGCATAGAAAAAAGGATCCGGGCCCTGGCACCCGAGCGCGAACGCCTCCGCGTTTGCTTTCGCCGCGCGGAGCACGCTCTGGGGCGAGCGTTCCAGCATTTGTTCCCCTGTATAATGATGAGAGTATAAATACGGCATGGGTCTATTATAACCGATCTGCGTCAAAAATCCACCGGTTCGCTCCGATGGGGCGCCGCATTCTTCTCCCCGGCGCAAAAAAGGGCGCAGCGGCGGCGGGAAATGCCCGGAGAATGGGCTTTTCTCCCTGTTTTGGGCAGCGAAAACCTTGCCAAAAACGCGGCGGAAGGATATACTATCGTAGTATGCTCGATGCGGTTGAGAGGACAATTGCACAGACAAAAATGCTCAAGGCGGGCCAGCTTGTGGTCGTCGGCGTGAGCGGCGGAGCGGATTCGACCGCGCTGCTGCACTGCCTGCTGGCGCTCTCAAAAAAACTTGGGTTTGTTGTGTATGCGGCGCATCTGAACCACATGATCCGCGGCGAGGAGGCGGACGAGGACCAGCGCTTCGTCGCGTCGATGTGCGAGCGGTGGGACGTGCCGTTCTATACCATGGAGCGGGACGTTCCGGCGCTCGCAAAGCGAAAGCATATGAGCCTTGAACAGGCGGCGCGGGAAGCGCGCTACCAGTTTTTTGAGAAGGCCAGGATCTACTTTAACGCGGACAAGATCGCCGTGGCGCATCATATGGAGGATCAGGCGGAGACGGTGCTGCTGCATCTGCTGCGCGGGAGCGGCCTCGCCGGACTCACGGGGATGCATCCCGTGCGCGGCCGTATCATCCGGCCGTTTCTGCAGGTCGACCGCGCGGCCATCGAGGAGTATATCCGCGAAAACGGCCTTGAGTTCCGGTGCGATTCGACGAACGTGCTGCTCGACGCGGCGCGCAACCGGCTCAGGCTCGACGTTTTTCCCTATTTGAGCGAACACATCAACCCGGGCGTGATCAAATCGTTCTGTTCCGCAGCGGAGCTTTTGCAGAGGGACGAAGATTATCTGATGGAGCTTGCGGGCAAAGCGCTTACGGAGGCGCAGGTCGGCGCGGGGTATGATCGCGCCGGTCTCGCCGCGCTGCCGCTGCCGATCAAGACCCGGGCCCTCCGGCTTGCGCTCGCGCGCGGCGGGATCGAAAAGGATATCGAGCGCGTGCACATCGAGGCGCTCTGCGATCTTCTGACCGCGAGGACGGGAGCCGAGCTGATACTGCCCGGCATCGAGGCGATCATCAGCTATGACTGCATCTATGTGGGCAAGCGCCCGCAGTTCACCCCGTTCTCGATGCCGCTGACCGCCCCGGGCGAGACGGTGACGCCCCGCGGCCGCTTCCATGCGATGATCGTCGAAGGCATCGCGTCCTTTTCCGAGAACAGGATGGTCGGCTGCATGGATTACGACGCGCTGCCCGAGGACCTGGTGGTCCGTCCGCGCGCGAACGGCGACCGGTTTTTCCCCGTCGGGGCGCCGGGCAACCGGAAGCTCAAGGAGTTTTTCATAGACCGCAAGGTGCCGCGTTTTGAACGCGAGGTGCCTCTGCTGTGCTCGGACGACCGGGTGCTGTTCGTCCCGGGCTACGGGATCGATTCGTCCGTGCGGATCACGGAACAAACCACGCGCGTGCTTTGGCTTGAATATACAAACGATTGATGGAGGATTGGGCACATGGAACAGCTCGACAGGATGCTCGACGATATTTCGCACGTTCTTTTGGACGAGGAGAGCATCCAAAAGCGTGTGGCGGAGCTCGGGGAGCAGCTCTCCCGCGATTATGACGGGAAGAACGTGATCGCGGTCTGCATCCTCAAAGGCGCGGTGCGCTTTTTTGCGGAGCTCACGCGCAAGATGGACTGCAAGCTCGAGATGGACTTCATGTCGATCTCAAGCTACGGCGCGTCGCTCAAGACCTCGGGCATCGTGCGCATCTCCAAGGATATGGACTGCTCGATCACGGGGCGCCACGTGCTCATCGTGGAGGACATCATGGACTCCGGGCTGACTTTAAGGCATCTTACCGAGGTGCTCAGGATGCGCCAGCCCGCGTCGTTAAAGATCGCGTGCCTGCTCGATAAGCCCTCCCGGCGCGAGTGCGACATCAAGCCGGATTACTGCGGCTTCGTGATCCCCAACGAATTCGTGGTGGGGTACGGCCTCGATTACGGCGGCTATTACCGCAACCTTCCCTTCGTGGGCGTGCTCAAGCCGGAGACCTATTCCAAGTGAAAAAGACCCGGAATCTCCACGAATAATTCACAAGCTGTATCAAGGTTGTATTTGAATCAAACACTACTTTGTGGTAGTATGATGACCATAAGCGTCGAGCCGTATTTTTTTATAGGAAGGAAACGGCCGGCTTAGGAAATTTTTACCCCCGCCGGATGGCCGCAGGCTGTACGGGCGCGCCTTGGGCGGGATCAACGCATGTGTTTTGCTGCGCGGTTGGGGCGCACATGCGTCTAAGATATTTCACGGGGGCGCGCCACCCTGATATCCATAGGAGGATTGTTTTGAAGAAAAGCTTTCGTACACCCCTGATCTATCTTGTCATTCTGGCGGTGATCATATTCCTTGCGTCCGGTTTGGACCCGATGGGCGTGCAGCCGGAGGAGCTGGAGTACACGCAGTTTCTGGACGCCGCCCGGAACGAAAAGGTCGCGGCGGTAGAGATAACGCTGAACGAGCTTGTTGGCCGTTACAAGGATTCCAAAATCAAACCCGAGGAGTTTCCCCAGAGCTCGGACTTTAAGGTAACCATTCCCTCGGTCGACGCCTTCCGCAGCGACATGGCCGCGATCGTCGTCGAGCGCAATCCCGAAATGGAGGTCGAGCAGGTCACCAACGCGGACTACGGGTTCGATACCAAATACAACCCGCCGCCCGAGGCGTCCATCTTCGAGGTGATCCTTCCCTACCTTCTGATCTTCGGCGCGCTCGGCCTGTTCTATTATTTCATGATGCAGCAGCAGGGCGGCGGCAACAAGGTGATGAGCTTCGGCAAATCCCGCGCGCGCACCCAGACGGACGCGATGAACCGCGTGTCCTTTGCGGACGTCGCGGGCGCGGACGAGGAGAAGGAGGAGCTTGCCGAGGTCGTCGAGTTCATGCGCAACCCCAAGCGCTTTGTCGAGATGGGCGCGCGCATCCCCAAGGGCGTCCTGCTCGTAGGGCCTCCGGGCACCGGTAAAACGCTGCTTGCGCGGGCTGCGGCGGGCGAGGCGGACGTCCCGTTCTTCTCGATCTCCGGTTCGGATTTCGTGGAGATGTTCGTCGGCGTCGGCGCGTCGCGCGTGAGGGATCTGTTCAACACCGCGAAGAAGAGCGCGCCCGCGATCGTGTTTATCGACGAGATCGATGCCGTCGGCCGCCAGCGCGGCGCGGGCCTGGGCGGCGGGCATGACGAGCGCGAGCAGACGCTCAACCAGCTGCTCGTGGAGATGGACGGCTTCTCGCCCAACGAGGGCATCATCATCATCGCCGCGACCAACCGGCCGGACATCCTCGACCCGGCGCTGCTGCGCCCGGGCAGGTTCGACCGCCAGATCACCGTGAATTATCCCGACGTGAAGGGCCGCGAGGAGATCCTCAAGGTACACTCCAAAAAGAAGCCCTTTGAGCCGGACGTGGACCTCAAGGTGCTCGCCAAGCGCACTCCGGGCTTTACCGGCGCGGACTTGGAGAACGTGCTCAACGAGGCCGCGATACTGACCGCGCGCTTCCATAAGACCAAGATCGGCATGCCGGAACTGGAGGAGGCGATCACGCGCGTCGTAGTCGGCCCCGAAAAGCGCAGCCGCGTGATCACCGCCGAGGACCGCAGGATCACCGCGTATCACGAGGCGGGCCATGCGATCGTCGCGCTCTCGCTGCCCGGGTGCGACCCGGTGCACGAGATATCCGTGATACCGCGCGGCATGGCGGGCGGCTATACGATGACCCTCCCGAAGGAGGATCTCTCGCATCGCACAAAGAGCAAGCTGCTCGACGAGATCGCGATGCTCCTCGGAGGCCGCGTCGCCGAGACGGTTGTGCTCCAGGACGTGAGCACCGGCGCGTACAACGATTTGCAGCGGGCGAGCGAGCTCGCGCGCAGGATGGTCGTCGAGTTCGGCATGAGCGACGATATCGGCCCGGTGTTCCTCGGCGGGCAGACCGAGGTGTTCATCGCCAAGGATTGGGGCCATACCCGCAATTACTCCGAAGAGGTCGCGGCGCGCGTCGACCGGGAGATCCGCCGCATCCTCGAAGAGCAGTTCGAGCGCGCGAAGGCTTGCCTTGAGACCAACCGCGAAGGCCTTGAAAAGGTCGTCGCCGCGCTGATCGAGCACGAGCGCCTCTCCGGCGAGGAATTCGAGGCGATCTACAAAGGAGAGGACGTCGAAACCGTGCTGCGCCGGTCCGAGAGCGCGCCGACGCCGGCGGACGCTCCCAAGGAGAACGGCGAAGCTCTTAAGAACGGCGAAGCCGCCGCTGAGAACGGCGAAGCCGCTAAGGACGGCGAAACCGAGGACGGCGAAGCCTAAAGAGGGCGAAGCCCTTGAAGACGGCGAAGCCGAGGACGGAGAAGCCGAAAAGAGTACGAACGGGGCGGTGCGAAGCCGCCCCTGTTTTTATAAGGAGACAACTATGGACGAAAGAATCAAACCCGGTCTACAGGGCCGCGCCGCCGCGGCGGTGACCGAGGCCACAACGGCCGCGCAATGGAACTCCGGCTCGCTCAAGGTGTTCTCGACGCCGCACATGATCGGGCTGATGGAATGCGCGGCGGTCGACGCGGTCGAAGCCCTGCTCGAGCCCGGGCAGGTGACGGTCGGCTCGTCCGTCAACATCAAACACGTGAGCGCCAGCCCCTTGGGCAGCAATATTTGGGCGACGGCCAAGCTTATTGAGGTCGACCGGCGCAGGCTCGTTTTCGAGGTCGCGGCGGGCGACGATTGGGGCGAGATCGGCGGCGGCACGCACGAGCGTTTCATCGTCGAGAGCGCGCGCTTTATGGAAAAGACCCATGCGAAATCGTCCGTTTGACCTTCATGCGCATTCCGGCTTTTCGGACGGCACAGTCACGCCGGAGCGGATCGTAAACGAGGCGAAGGAAAAGGGTCTCGAGCTCGTCGCCCTGACCGATCACGACACGGTGGAGGGCGTTTCCCGCGCGATGGAGGAAGGGCGCCGCATCGGGCAGCGGGTGATCCCCGCGCTGGAGATGGACACGGACTTTACCGCCGTGCTGCACATCCTCGGGTACGGGATCGACATCCATAACGGCGAGCTCGGCGAAACGCTCCGAAAAGCGCAGTGCGACAGGGCAAAGCGCAACGAGAGGATCGTCGACGCGCTCTACGGCATGGGCATGGATATCAGGGGGTGCCTGGACAAGACCGAGGGCGTGAGCACGCGGCTCAACATCGCCGTCGCGCTCAGGGACGCGGGCTATGTAAGCTCCGTCGCGGAGGCCATCGAGCGGTATCTCAAGAAGGGGATGCCCGCTTTCGTCGCGTGTGAGCACGTGCTCCCGCGCGAGGCGATCGCCATCATCCACCGGGCGGGCGGCTTTGCCGTGCTCGCGCATCCGCACAAGATCAGGGCGGACGTGCCCTCGCTCGTACAATCGCTCGCGGCGGACGGCCTGGACGGGATCGAAGCCTACTACCCCGGGACTACGCCGGGCGAGCGGCGGCTCTATCTCACGCTCGCGCGGCAATATGGGCTTATGGTCACCTGCGGGAGCGATTATCACGGATCGAACCGTTCGGGCGTCGAGCTCGGGTGCGCGTACGAGCCCGTGCCCGCGCTGGAGGCGACGCTGGAACGGCTCCTGGAGCGCATCGCGGCGCAAACGGACAAGCCATAACATTTTATAGGGACCTCCCGTCCCGATATTCCGATAAAATGACGGAAATGCCGCCAAATCGCGGGAAATACCGCGCGATATAAGGGCGGCTTATTTAATTGGCGGCGGAATGTAAAGTTGGAAGAGAAAGTTCGTTGCCTATCCAAAACGGTTTTGTTATAATGACCGTGGCAGCAAAGCCGTTGGAATCATAGGGGCCTTGCTGGGGCGCGCTCGTCGACTATCCTTGGCAAGCGCGTTGTTTGGCGCTCGGGCTCCGGCCAAGGCCGAAATTGGGTGGGGGCGGCTGGCCGCGCCGTTTGCGCAAACGGAACAAAGCTGCCGTAACAATTTTAGTGGGGGACAGGGAACATGTATACGGGCGGGGGAAGCATCAAAATATTCGCGGGGAGCACGGGTCGCGATTTTGCGAAGAAGATGTGCTACTATCTTGGGCAGCAGCTCGGCGATTCTTCGACGATCACTTTTTCGGAGGGGAACACCTTTGTCCGCGTGAATGAATCCATCCGCGACAAGGACGTCTATATCGTGCAGCCGATCGGCCGCAAGCCGAACGATGAGTTCGTCGAGCTATTGTTTTGGATCGACGCGTTCAAGCGCGCGAGCGCAAACTCCATCACCGCAATCATTCCGTATTTCGGCTATGCCAAGGGCGATAAGAAGGACGAGCCCCGCGTGTCCATCCGCGCGCGCGTCTGCGCGGACTGCATCGAGAACGCGGGCGCGGACCGCGTGCTCACGATGGACCTTCACAGCCCGCAGGTTCAGGGCTTCTTCAAGATCCCGGTGGATCACCTGTATTCCGAGATGCTGCTTTGCGAATACGCGCGCAGGGCGGGGATCGTGGACGAGGATCTCGTCGTGGTTTCCCCCGACGCGGGCTACGCAAAGCGCGCGCGCTCGTTCGCGAACCAGCTTGGCTGCCCGGTCGCGATCGGCGATAAAACCCGCACCGGCCATGACGAGAACGCGAAAGTGCTCGAGATCATCGGCGAGGTCAAGGATAAAAACTGCATCGTCGTGGACGATTTCTCCATCTCCGGCGGCACGATCGTGGACATCGCGCACGGCCTGAAGGACAAGGGCGCAAAGCGCGTCTTCGCGTTCCTTTCCCACGTGGTGCTCAGCGAAAAGGGCGTGAAGAAGATCCACGAGAGCCCCATCGAGTTCATGGTTTCGACCGACACCGTGCACTGCCCCTCCGCGAGCCTGTCGGACAAGATCCGCATCATCTCCGCAGCTCCGCTGTTTGCGGAGGCGGTGCGCACGATCCACGACCGCGAGCCGATGAGCAAGATGTTCGATCAGGTGCCGCGGCGCTTGCTCGACCTGAGCTTTTCGGAGCAGCTGACGATGGGCGAGATGATACAACACATCTAAAGATATTTCGAAAAAGTGGAGAAATCCACTTTTTCGACTTTCACCGTGCATTCCGGCCCTCGGTTCTTCGAACTGTCGGGCCGGAATGCACTTCAAGGTGTCGTTTTGCGCCGCGCATGTCACCGCAAAACGACGGATTGAAAGCCTTAAAGCGTGCCCTTGAACGCCGGGTTTATAGCCTTTCAACGGCGCGGCTAAACGGCCGCGCCGTTTTCATGCCGTAAAAGGGCGTTGTCCTTGCCGGTTTGCTCCGCCGTGTTGCGCTCGGCCGTGCGGCGGGTTATGATGGGGAAAAGAAATCATTTTCAGCCGGGAGGAAGCCATGCAATTATCCCGATATCTCGACCACGCGGTGCTCAAACCTGAGATGACCGTCGAGGAAGCTAAAGCCGCGATCGAGCTCGGCGTACAATACGGCGTGCGCACCGTATGCGTACGGCCCTGCGATATCGAGCTCGCGAAAACGATCTGCGCGGGCACCGATACCGAGGTGAGCTGCGTGCTCGATTTCCCGCACGGCACGGGCGGCAGGGCCGCGAAAGCCGCGCTGGCGGGGATCTATGCGCAAGCGGGCGCCAAGGAGATCGACATGGTGATGAACTACGCCTACGCGCGCTCCGGAGCCTGGGACGAGGTGAGGGAGGAGATCCGCCGCGTCGTCGAGCGCGCGCGGCCGTTCGGCGCGCTCGTCAAGGTGATCTTCGAAACGAGCGCCCTTACCCTGGAGCAGATCAAAACCGCGACACAGGCGAGCGTCGAGGCGGGCGCGGACTTTATAAAGACCAGCACGGGCTTTTCGGGCGCGGGCGCACAGGTTGAAACGGTCCGTGCGATGCTCGAGGCCGCAAGCGGCAGGATATCCGTAAAGGCGTCCGGCGGCATCCGGGACGCACAGACGGCGAGGATGTATATCGATTTGGGCGTAAAGCGCCTCGGCGTCGGGTACGCGGCGACGCCGCTGATCTGCGGGTAGCCGCCGCGCTAAAAGGCAGCGTCAGAGCGGATCTTCCCCGTTCAACCGTTCCGTGCGCTCCTTCGCCATACTTCCGTTGCGCTTGCGCGTCCAGTCGCCGACGAGCCGGTAGATCACGGACATCAGCGGCACCCCGAGCAGCACGCCGGTGATCCCGAAAAATCCGCCGCCGAGGATCACGGCGATCAGCACCCACATCCCGCTCAGGCCGATGGCGTTGCCCACCACGCGCGGATAGATGATGTTGGTTTCGATCTGCTGCAGCACGATCACGAACACCACGAACCAAAGGGCCATCATCGGGTCCTCCAAAAGGATGATCAGCGCGCTCGGGACCGTGCCCGCGAACGGCCCGATGACGGGCACGAGCGACGTGATTGCGAGGATAAACCCGATGAGCAGCGCGTAGGGCATGTTCAGCGCGCTCATGCCGATAAACACGAGCCCGCCCAGGATCAGCGCTTCGACAAGCTGGCCGACGATGAACTTCTGGAAAGTGACGTTGATCATCGAACCGATCCGCATCAGCCGCTCCGCGCGCTCCGGCCTTAGGACGGCGTTCAGGAAATTGCCCGCCTGGCGGATCAGCCGCTCCTTGTTATAGAGCAGCAGCACGCTCAGGATCAGCGCGATCACCGCGCCGAATATGCCGGAGGTCAGGCGCATTCCGAGCTGCAGCGCGAGCGGCACAAGCCTCGCGGCGGTATCCTCCACCCAGGTCGAGGCCGTGACGAGGCCCGCTTCGACGTGTTCGAGGATGTCCCTGGGAAGGTTCACGCTGCCCCAAAATCCCGAAAGCCAGTTCGCGGCGCTGCGATAGTACGCGTCAAAATTGTTCGCGAGCGCCAGCACGCTCTGCGCGAGCCGTGTCAGGACCAGATAAACGATCCCGGCCGAAGCGGAGAGGATGAAGATATAGGAAACGAAAAGGCACAGGGCGCGCCGGTACTTCATGCGGAAGTGCCTGAAGCGGCACAGCTTTTCGAGCGCGCGCATCGGCAGGTTTACGATGAACGCTATGGAAAATCCAGCCAATATAGGCGCCAGTATCCTTAAAACACCGGAAAAGGCGGCCGTTGCCGCGCCCCAGTGCTCTAAAAGCTCGTAGAGCAGCACGCCGAACGCCACCGCAAGGAGCGGCGCTTTCAGATACGGCGGGAGCCGTTTGCGCTTTTGCTGTTCCATCGGGAGAGTCCTTTCCAAATCATCATCGCCGCCATATCCATGCTGCCGCGGGGCGTTGCCGCGCTTCCCGCATAGTATGCCCAAACGCCGCGCGCATCGATGTGGAAAGCGGCGGGATCGCGGCGGTTTTTCGCATGCTGCGCCTTTTTGGACGCGCCGCTTGTCATTGACGGAACATAGGGGAATATGCTATTGTTTAAGGTAAAGAGAGCCGAGCCCATGCGGTTTAGAGGACAGGAAAGCACACCATTGCTGTGTTGGCGGCACTTGCCGTAGCCCCGCTACGCCTTCGTGCCGCCGCCTAACACTGCCGCGCTTTCCTGCCCTCTAAACTCTTCGACCTTAAATCCTCAATTTTGGATGCAGTTCGAGGAAGCGGAGGGAAGCATAGCGGTGACTATTCCGACCGACGGTGACGACGAAATGCGCCGAAATTGCGGCTTTAAGGCGCATGGGTTCGACTCTCTTTACCTTATGGAAAATCGCACGGTTGTTCCGCGAAAACCATGCGGTTATCCTATGAGAATCGCACGAAACGGCGGGAAAGGAGGGGCGGGCATGCCGATCAAAAAAGGCGTTAAGCCTGTGGCGCAGAACCGCAAGGCGCGCCACGAGTATTTTATCGAAGAAACCTACGAATGCGGCCTTGCGCTCGTCGGGACGGAGGTCAAATCCATCCGCGCCGGTAAAGTCAACCTCAAGGACAGCTACGCGCAGGTCAAGGACGGCGAGGCGTTCTTGGTCGGGATGCATGTGAGCCCCTACGAGCAGGGCAACATCTTCAACCGCGACCCGTTCAGAAGGCGCAAGCTGCTCCTTCACAAGCGCGAGATATTAAAGCTCGGCGCGCTCTCACAGGCGCAGGGCTATAGCCTGATACCGCTGCAGCTCTACCTCAAGGACGGGCGCGTCAAGCTGGAGCTCGCGGTCGCCAAGGGCAAAAAACTATACGATAAGCGGCATGACATCGCGGAGCGCGACGTAAAGCGCGAGATGGAACGCAGCATGAAGAATACATTTTAAAATGCATTTTAACTTTGGAGGCCCCCACGAATGAAGACTCTCCCCTTTGATGAGAAGAAGCTGCGCGAGATCGTTGCAAAGTATCCGACCCCGTTCCATATCTACGACGAAAAAGGGATCCTCGACAACCTCCGGGAATTCCAGCAGGCGTTTTCGTGGAACGAGGGTTTTCGCGAGTATTTCGCCGTGAAGGCGACGCCCAATCCCGTATTGATGAAGCTTTTGGCGGCCAAGGGCTGCGGCATGGACTGCTCGTCGTACACGGAGCTGATGCTCACGAACGCCGTCGGGCTTAGCGGCGAGAAGATCATGTTTTCCTCCAACGCGACCCCGGCGGAGGAATTCCGCCTCGCGCGCGAGCTCGGCGCGATCATCAATCTCGACGATATCACGCATATCGATTTCCTCGAGAAGAACGGCGGCATCCCGGAGGTCATCTGCTGCCGCTACAACCCGGGCGGCGAGTTCAGGCTCGGCAACACGATCATGGGCAACCCCGGCGAGGCGAAGTACGGCATGACCCGCAACCAGCTGACCGAGGCGTTCCGCATCCTCCTGCAAAAGGGCGTGAAGCGGTTCGGCCTGCACGCGTTTCTGGCCTCCAACACCACGGATCCGGCCTATTACCCCGGGCTTGCGCAACTGCTGTTCAAAGTTGCCCGCACGCTGCACGAGGAACTGGGAGCGAACGTCGAGTTCGTCAACCTCTCGGGCGGCATCGGCATCCCGTATCGCTCGGAGCAGAACAAGGCGGATATCCGCTCGATCGGCGAGAACGTAAAGAAGGCCTATGACGAGGTTTTCGAAGGATCGGAGATGAAGCTCAAGATCTTCACCGAGCTGGGGCGCTATATCACCGGCCCGTACGGGTATCTCGTGACCACGGCGATCCACCGCAAGGATATCTACAAGCACTACATCGGGCTGGACGCCTGCGCCGCGAACCTGATGCGCCCGGCGATGTACGGCGCGTACCATCACGTGACGGTCATGGGCAAGGAGAACGCTCCCGCGGATTACCTGTACGATATCACGGGCTCGCTGTGCGAGAACAACGATAAGTTCGCCGTCGACCGCATGCTCCCGAAGATCGACATCGGCGATCTCGTCGTGCTGCACGATACGGGCGCGCACGGCTTCGCGATGGGCTATAACTACAACGGCAAGCTGCGCTCCGCCGAGGTGCTCCTAAAGAGCGACGGCAGCACCGAGCTCATCCGCCGCGCGGAAACGCCGAAGGATTATTTTGCCACCTTGGATTTCCTCGGTATATTGTGATATAAGCGTGAAAAAACCGGCGCGCCTGTGGTGAGAGCCGCGGCGCTGTGGTATAATAGCGTTAAGGGAATGGGCGCGCCCGCTCGGTGAACGGACGCGCTTGTTCTCCCCAAAGGCCGCGAAAGCGGACGGCATGGGGGCGTAAATGGTTTCGACGGGGATCGTGGAAGCCGGATAAGCGAGCCGAAGCCCCGGACTTCGTAAAAAACGGGAAAAAACAATAACTGCGAAATCTAACAATTTTGCTCTCGCCGCGTAAGCGGTGAGCGTCCGCACCCGGAGGCCCGCGGCCGGGATGTGGGCGTCATTTTCGCGGGGAACGAACCTGTGTAAGCTTTGCCACAGGCCGGATTTATGAAGCTACTGAACCGCGGACCCTGCCGGAGGGGGCCGCGCGGAGGGAATGTTAAATCACCGGCTACGCTCGTAGAAAGTCTTGCGGACAGGTTTTCGGACAGGGGTTCGACTCCCCTCGCCTCCACCAAACTGCCAAGCGCACCCCAAAAGGGGTGCGCTTGGCAGTTTGGCGGTTGTTCGTAGGAGTCGAACGGGCCGTTAAGAAAACTGTCCGGTGGACAGTTTTTAGGCCCTGGGGTTCTGCGAGGAGCGAACGGCGCGGCGCGGCGCGCAAGCAAGGAGCGAAAGCGCAGGACCGACTCCCCTCGCGGCTATAGGTTGGAAGGAGTCGAACGGGCCGTTAAGAAAACTGTCCGGCGGACAGTTTTTAGGCCCCGGGGTTCTGCGAGGAGCGAACGGCGCGGCGCGCAGCGCAAGCAAGGAGCGGAAGCGCAGGACCGACTCCCCTCGCCTCCACCATTTGAACAACGGTCACAATTCGAACTCTTTTGTCCGAATTGCAACCGTTGTTTTTGTTAAAAGCTCTAAAGTAGGGTGTTCTCGCTAGATGTTCTTGCTCTGTTAGTCGGACCTGCCATGAATAAAAAGTCTAAAGCACTTAATAAAAATCAAAATCCACGTTATTCGAACTCCTCTGTCCAAAACCAAAATATCTATATTGTCAATGATAAACAATGACATTGAAGCTCACAGGGATTGAACCTATGGGCTTTTTGTTATGGAAATGTTATCCATCATGCGCTTGACAAACGAGAGATGAGAGCATTATGCTGAAAACAATAGTGAGCCTCGTGAGCATACTTTAATTTGAGTCCCGCAAATCAAATAGCAAATGGGGTTAAGCGGATGGGATATTATATTGATTTAAGCAAAATTACCCTCGAGGAATTTAAGAATAAGTTAAAAAATGAGTATTTACTTCCAAGCCAACAATTTCTTAAAGAAAATATTGATGAACAATTTTCAATAATCCAGAATCAAAATATCGTAAATTTGCAGCAGTTACAGCAGGAATTAAAAACGAAGGAAAAGGTAAATGCCTTTGCAAAAACCACTTCTATCGGCGTGGATTATTTAACTGTACTCAGAAGAACAGTGAACAGTTATCATCCGGAGGCAAGAAAGCTTGATCAGTTCCCTTGTATCAGTAGTGAAACCGCACAAAAGCTTGCAAAAGCGGGCATAAAAACAACCTTGGATCTCTATGACAGGATTATCACTCCGCAAGAAAGAAACAGACTGGCCGACGAATTGGGCATATCCATTGAAAAAGCGTTGTTGCTGGCTAAGCTGACCGATATTTGTCGGTTGAGGTATGTGAATCAAACCTTCGCATATCTGCTGGTCATGTTGGGATATGATACGGTTGAGCTGATACAAAAGGCGGATTATCGTATTTTGCACAAGAAGCTGCTGGAGCTCAATGAAGAAAAAAATATTTTCAAAGGAAAAATCGGCCTGAATGACATGGCGTTTTTGGTAAATGAGGCCCGGAATGCAACTTTGGATGTTGAATATTAACCCAGCTTTTTACCGATTTATCCGCTAATTTATATAATGCGGCTAGTGATTCTTTCTTATGGATGGCTGCATCTATTTTGTCAACGTTAAACAAAATGCCGGGCGCACCCCTTAAAAGGGTGCGCCCGGCATTTTGGCGGTTGTTCGGAGGAGTCGAACGGGCCGTTAAGAAAAAGCCACGGTGTGGCTTTTTTAGGCCCGGGGGTTCTGCGCGAAGCGAACGGCGCAGCGCGCAGCGCAAGCAAGGAGCGAAAGCGCAGGACCGACTCCCCTCGCTTCTATAGGTGAGGAGTCGAACCCACGCGAAGCGAACGGCGCAGCGCAGAGCGCAAGCAAGGAGCGATAGCGCAGGACCGACTCCCCTTATTTTATCTCCTGTTCAAGGTCCCGGAACATATCCGCATCGAAAAAATCAATGACGGAGATTTCAAGTCCGTCGCAAAGCTTTTTGATGGTTGAAATTGTGGTACTGTTGTTTCTGCCGCTGGTGATGTTGTTAATGGTTGATTGTGTAACGCCGCTTATCGTACCAAGCTTATTTATCGTTATTCCGCGATCCTGACATAGCTCCAGTATCCGCTCTTTTACAGCTACGCCGATTGTCATATCCATCACCCTAACTAAAATGAGTTAATCTCATAGTAGTCATTCGGAGACGAAAGGATTAACCCAATTGAGTTGACTTTAACAAGCTCAATGATTATAATGAACTCAAAAGAGATAGGACGGCATTAAGACCATGAAAGAAGTTACGCTGACAATAGAAGATTACCTCTATGAGTTTTATAAGAAAGTCGGTGAAAATACCGATGGCATCCTGCCTGAAACGGTCATGGCCGATGCACTGTTTAAGATGGCGGGAGAGGTATCATTGAATGCTCTATATACAAAGAATACCCTTTATAAAATATAGCTCGTATTTGAGTTAAGGCTGACTCATCATACGATAACAGGCAGGCACCCGAAGGGTGCCTGCCTGTTATCGTATGGTCTATAGGTCGAGAAGTCGAACCCTGCGCGGAGCGAACGGCGCAGCGCACAGCGCAAGCAAGGAGCGATAGCGCGGAACCGACTCCCCTCGCTCAACCAAATCTATCAAGCGAGATTGATCCAATGAGGCCGGTCCGTCAGGACTGGCTTTCGTTGTATCAGTGGGCAAAACAGCGTGAAATCAAGGGCTTTCGAGGTCATGGAGTCGACTTCGGAAGTCCGTTCCGCTTGCAAAGGGTCATATGGCATCGCCCCATTGCCGGAGCAACGAGGCTTTAAGCTCCCTTAAATGCACCCCTTTGACGACGTTAAGAGGAGTAATTAAAAGACATAAGGATAATTAGAAATTATACTACCGATAAAAAGTGCTTGGAGAAACGGATTTGAATTATTGGCGGTATATGATACACTATCAACATGAAACGAACGAAGAAAGCGATAAGTGTTCCGAATATGAACTACCTTAATAATTTCAGCAGCATTGATCCGGCAACGATCTTAAAAGCAAAGGAAGAATTCGGGACGCCTCTTTATTTATATGATGAAGATCTACTGATAGAAAAATGCCGGACTGTTTTATCAATGCCGAACGCATACGGCATACGGGTTCGTTACGCTATGAAAGCCAATTCCAATAGGACGCTATTGCAAATAATCGCGCGACAAGGCTTATATATTGACGCCAGCTCATTGAATGAGGCGAAACGCGCGGCAGCTGCCGGTATAAGTTTCGACCGGATTTTGCTGACGACTCAGGAAGTACCGGAAGGCCAAAATAGAAGCGAATTGGAACAAATGATTCTAAAAGGCCTCAAATATAACGTCTGTTCATTGCGTCAATTGTATCTGGTCGGTGCTTTTGCAAGAGAGAACAAAATTGAGCTTTCAATCAGGCTCCATCCCGGAATAGGGTCCGGAGAGTCTGCCACCAGGAATACGGGAGACGACTATTCCTGCTTCGGAATCCATCTGACAAATATTGAAGAAGCGCTGCAATATGCTGATAAAGAAGGCATTAAGTTTACGCAAGTCCATGTTCATATAGGTTTCGGCGGAGATCCCGAGATGTGGAGGCAGAACATCGACCTGGAACTGGGTTTTGTCGGGAAATATTTTCCCGAGGTTGAGATTGTAAGCTTCGGCGGAGGCTTAAAGGAAGCCCGAATGCCTCATGAAATTGCCGCCGATATCAGAGAACTGGGACTGTATGCATCCCGTCAAATCGAAAGATTCTATATGAATACAAAACGAAAACTGATTATGGAGATTGAACCGGGAACTTTTTTGGCCGCAAATTCCGGATATGTGGTAACGAAGGTTTTGGACAAGAAACGAACCGGGACAAACGGCCTGAGCTTTATTATTGTCGACGGCGGAATGGATGCCAATACCCGGCCTTTGCTTTATGGTGCGCAGCACCCGTTTTATGTTATTTCAAAGGATGGTCGATTGTTATCCTCCGAATATAATGATGAGTCTAAGGACTTGCTCAACAGATTCGTAGTTGTCGGAACATGCTGTGAAAGCGGCGATTCGTTATGCCTTGATACTCATGCCAACACCGTTCCGCGCCATATCGCTGAGCCAGACATTGACGATGTCGTCGTTATAGGCGGATCAGGCGCATACTGCTCGTCCATGGCCCCTTTCAACTATAATTCACATACCCAGATTTCGGAGGTTCTTTTTACAAAGGACGGTAACCTGAAGCTAATCAGAAAAAGACAAACACTGGAGCAAATCATGCAAAATGAGCTTTAAGCTTTAGACGGTGGTTTAGGTAATTTGCACGCCCTTGACTCTTCCAAAAAGCATTATTCAATTGTATCAATTTTGCACTCTAAATACAAAAAGCAACAGCCCTTGTGGGGCTGTTGTTTTTTGGCATTGGTTGAGGGGAGTCGAACCCGGCGCGGAGCGGACGGCGCGGCGCACAGCGCAAGCAAGGAGCGATTGCGCGGAACCGACGCCTCTCGCTCAACCAATGGGAGCCTACCGTTTATACATGAGCCTAAACGGGCAGATGGTGGCTTATCTCATCAAAGAATTTGCAGTTGATTTCCATAGATTTACTGTTTATTTATTATTTTAAGGCACAGACTAATAATAAATAAATTACAGGAGGTTTAATATGGACAAAACAAATTTTAACCACAGTATAAAATGCTCGGTAACACAGTGTTCTAATCATGCGGAAGGCGGAGACTACTGTGCGCTGAGCCAAATCAAGGTAGGAACGCACGAAAAGAACCCGACAGAGGTCAAATGTACGGATTGCGAATCTTTTGAGCTACGATAATACAATAATGCCGTAAATACGGTATTTTTATATTATCCAGAGGCTCCGAAGTCCTGCGGGAAGCGAACCGCGCGGCGCGAAAGCGCAAGCAGGGAGCGATAGCGCAGGACCGGCCCTCGCGTCCACCGCGAAGAAAAGCTACTTTGTCTATCACGACGAAGGAGCTTTTTTTATGATTGGAGGCAAAACAGGAAAAAGGTAGATTTCTGTACTCGTCCTTGCAGGATGGACTGATGAGGATTCTCCCATTATTGAACTGGTTGTGCCGGGTTCCGGGTCATGGTATACTTTGATAGCAATATACAGCTTTCTCCAAGGAGTCAATATGGAGCCACTGTTTACCAACAAATGCACATATACAAAGCCGAATCTTATTGAGGTTGGCAGGGGCACTTCTTCACATAAAGCAAAGACAATACTTTTTATCGGTATAGGATTCATATTTATCGTCTTCGGACTCCTGACAACAAATTATATATATTGTCTGCTCGGTACCTTGTTGTGCATTATTTACCCGCTGTTTTTAATATGGGCAGTGCGGTATAGCGCAACAAACAGATACCAGCAATTGCAGCAGCTTTACCACGGTGAGGCTGAATCGGTCACCAGCTTTTATGAGGACCGTCTTGTTGTTCGCTACATCCATGGCGGTTCCGATGTTACGGTCGCTTACCCTCAGGTTGCTAAAGTGTATGAAACGAAAAATCTGTTTTTCTTGATGCTGTCCACACGTATTGGTTTCATGCTTGAAAAGCAGGGCTTTGAGGGAACGACGGCGGATGAGTTCGGTGAGTTCATCCGAGCGCGCGCAGTCGGCGAGGGGCAGGCAGATCTAAAAAAGAGGAATCGGAAGACTGCACTCATTAAGGCCATCGTACTTTTGGTTTTGCTTGCAATCGGCTTTTCGATCGGCTTTTTGGGTCCGGCGATTGAGAATATAATCCCGAAAACTTTTACATACGGCGATTATTCCATAAAGCTCACAAATGCGTTTGACGGTTACGACGGCGAATGGTATAGCCGTGACGTGACGGTTTATTGCTACTATGCAGCCGGCGACGACCTTAGCGGAAATGGTCTGGATTGCGATACAGCCGCAGCTTATCTGCAGGCTGTAAATGATTACTATGGAATTGACAGCGTCGTGACAGCTGACTCCGATAACCGTGCATGGACGGCATATAAGGAAACATACGACGGAACCGGATATTACAATTATGACTATGTAATTGAATCGGGCGGAGGCTTCTGGTATACTGAATTCTGTTGTCTTACAGAAGATACCGACAAATATGCGCCTCTTTTTGAGAAGTGGGCGCAGACTATAGCCGTCTCCCTTGCTCAATGATCCAACACCGACTCCCCTCGCCTCCATATGGAATGCCTACGGTAAATTGGGCAGTTTTTAGCATATCCGCTTTTCATTCGAATTTCTTTTTCATTGCGTCTTCAACAATAATATGCGATATAATGATCCAAGCAATTAAATCATTGCTTGGATGGAGGCAGATACAATGCCTGTTTGTGATAAACTCATAAAATTGGCGGAGGAATTCAAGGACTGCCGGAAGGCGCTTACCGCCATAGGCGACGAACCCAGGCGCCGGTGCATATGGATTTCAACTCCCGACTCTTCCAGAAAGTAACAAAGAATAGTAATGAATTCAAATTATAGCACAAGTTCAAACAGTATTACAGCAGCAAATATAGATGCGGCCGATGTATTTGTGCATGGAAATATTCGGTCCAAAACGACCCTGTTCAGCTAAAGTACGGTATGGTTGTGCTGCCCACGCTATGGTGGTATTAGGCAAGGTTGTAAGCTATAATAAGCATGAACAGGATGTGATTTTGATGCCGAATGCCGAGCAGGTGGATCTATTAAAAAAAGGCTATGAGGTTTGGAATAAATGGAGAGGGGAGCATCCTGCCTCTGAAATCAACCTATCTAAAGCGGATCTTTCCGGAATGGATTTAAGAAAAACATACCTCAGAGGTGCAGATTTAAGGGATGCGGCGTTGTGTAGGACCAACTTCCGTGAAGCAAATTTATTGGAAGCAAACCTTAGAGGCGCGAATCTGAATGGCGCGAATCTATATCAATCAGATCTGCGGAAAGCCTATTTAAGAGGAGTAAACCTGGTAAATGCGGATATCCGTGATGCGAACCTAAGTAGGTGCACCCTGATAAATGTAAATCTTTGCGGTGCGAATCTATCGGGCTGCAATATATTCGGTATTTCGGCATGGGACATAAAAACGAATCGCAATACGAATCAAACCGATTTGATTATTACTCATCGGTCTAAGCCTGCTGTAACGGTTGACAATATTGAAGTTGCACAATTTATATATTTAATTTTAAACAACAGTAAAATTCGCGACGTTATAGATACCATGACGTCTAAAGTCGTACTTTTGCTCGGACGATTCTCGCAAAGCAAGAAAAAATTTCTTGATAATTTAAGAAATGAGCTCAGATTAATAGACTATATACCAATAATGTTTGATTTTAATAAACCCGCAAGCAGAGACACAAAAGAAACTATTTTGACTTTAGCGAGTATGTCCAGATTCGTAATTGCGGACATCTCCGAACCCAGAAGCATACCCTTGGAACTTGCGACCATAATACCCAATTTACCTTCGGTTCCAATACAGCCAATAATCAAAAATGGTGAGGAGCCGTGGGGGATGTACGATAGTATAAAGCATTATCCATGGGTTTTAGATCTGGCGGTTTATGAAGAAAATGAAGATGTGCAAAGTATCGTATCAAAATCGATTTTACCTGCACAAAAGAGAATTAAAGATTTATATGGGGCAAAAGAATAGAAAATTTTTTGCATATGAAGGGAGCAAAGGGGCATGAAATATAATTTGGATTTAGAATGCTTCCCTATTCAGGAGTATGGAGTATTGCTTAAAAACCAAAATCTATTGCCCGGGCGCAGGGTGCTCCGGCAGGATGTTGATAAAAATTTTGCTTTGTTCGAAAGCCGAGGGATTAAGACCGTCGCACAGCTTAAAAAGAGCCTCTCAACTCCTGCGAAAATCGTGGCCTTTGCGGCCGACAGCGGCATATCGGAGAATCATTTAGCAATCTTGAAAAGAGAAATCGGCAGTCTGGAACAAAAGCCTGTTCCCCTTACAGGCTTTCCCGGCATCGATCCTTCACTGGTTTTAAAACTGAGCGAGGCCGGACTGAAAACTTCAAAAGACTATTTTGAGCGCAATCAGGCTATATCGGACGAGCTGTTTTGCCTATGTGATCTTGTAAGAATCAATGGCGTAGGCCCGGTTGCGGCAAAAGCATTCTATGAAGCCGGATATCGGTCCGTTTCAGGGGTCGCCGGAGCGGACGCGGCGGTTATGCTTGAGAAGGTCTCCGCTGTAAATCAAATCCGGCAATATTACAAGGCAAAGCTGGGGCAAAAAGATATGCAGTTTTGTATTGATTTTGCGTCGTTGCTTGAAAGATATTGTACCTGACAAATCCCGATTTCCAGTGAGAGTTGCAATTCAGGAATTTGCTCTGCATCTATTTTGTCAACGTTAAACACGCCTTCGCGGCGGCGATGAGTAAATTATAATGCTCTATGGAAATATGCGAAAGAGAACGCGAGCCCGTCGCTGAGACTGCTGAAATACAGGATATTGCGGATATTTGCGATAGACCCATTCTTTTCTAAAGAAGGAATATGGGCATCAGTCGGAAAGATTTCCTTAAAGACGGTGGTTTTTGATAAGATCGGCTAAGACTGCGGCATACGAAAACAGGCGCCCGGAAGGGTGCCTGTTTGCCTCTAGTCTTGTAGGGTGAGGAGTCGAACCCTGTGCGGAGCGAACGGCGCGGCGCAAAGCGCAAGCAGGGAGCATGCGGGAGGGCGATCGGCAGAGCTCAGCGGGTCTTGAGCGCGCCGCTCTTGATGTCCGCGACCACCTGATTGATTTTATCAAACGTCTCTTTCGGCAGGCTGTCTTCAAACTGATAGAAGGGGGCGAGCTTGACCACGTCTTCCGCGATACCGTAATTGTACGATATGGCCTTCAGGCTGCCGGCCTGATATTGCTGTACGATCTGTATCATGGAGTCGTTAAAGCCCGCAATGCTGCTGGTAACCACGACCTCCGGCCCAAACTCATGCATATCGCTGTTGGTTCCGACCAGAAGGATGCCGTTTTCCTCACAGGCCGTCACCACCGCGAGGCCCGCCGAACCCATCACGGGTATCAATACGTCGGCGTGGTTGGCGATCATGGAATTGGCTACTTCCAGCGCCGCGATAGAATCCTCGTTATCGCCGGTAACCGCCTTGATAACGTTGACGTTGGGGTTGACGTATTTTGCCCCGGCTTCCATGCCGTCTACGCAGTCCCGCACCGCCGGGATATCCGTACCGCCGATCGCGCCGACCACGCCGGTCTTAGTGACCAGCCCCGCTACGATTCCGGCCAGATAGCCTTTTTCAAACGTGTTCTGATTGATGGACAGGACGTTTGGCTCCTGGCCAATATCGCCGCCGTTGATCGCGAACCAGGTGTCCGGAAAGTTGGGGGCAGTCTTGACGACGCCGTCAATGTATTCATAGCCGTGACAAAATACGATATCGTAGCCGTCCTCGCCATAGTTGATCAGCTGGGCTTCAATGTCCGAAACGCCGACGTTTTCCACGAAATTGATCTTGGCGCCGAAGAGTTGTTCGATCTCCAGCAAGGCGTTGTAGGCGGTGGCGCACCAGCCGTTGTCGTTGACGCTGCCGGAGACGATCAAACCGATGCGCAGGGGTTCTGCAGCCGCGGTTTGGTCGGGCGTAACGGCGGGCGCGGCGGTATCCGATGCGGCGGCGTCGGACTTATCGGGTGAATTGTCCGCACCGACCGCGCTGCAAGCGCCCATCGCCAGAACCAGAACCAATACCAGAGCCAAAAATGATACGAAGCATCTTTTCATTTTTCTTCCCCTTTATTGTTTTTTAAAATATGGAGAATCGTTCCAGGGGCATTCCAAGCTCTATGAGTTCTTTTTCAACCTCCTTATACATTTGTGCATATTCCTCGATCGGTTCAAGCGTTGAGTAGTTGAACAGCTCGTAACCGGGCCGTCCCTTCAGTGGCTGCGCAATGCTCTCCAAATAGCGCGGCAAAAGTTTTTGCGCGATTTCGTTCGCCTGGCGGCGGCTCATATCCGCGCAGGATTTGAACACCTGCGCGCTCCACCACGCCTCCACCGGAGAAACATGGTTGACGTATCTGCCGCCCGCCGAACGCGGCACGATCGTCTCGGTGGTGCCTGAAACAGCGAAGGTCATCATCCCTACCGCCGATTCGTAAAAGAGTTCCCTTGTCATGGGTCCGTTGAGGGTGTTGACGATGCGGTCCGTCATGATTCGGGTGTTGCGTGTGATCGCCTGCGTAGCCACGGAGTTGCCCCACAGGCCCTTGGGAACGGTGTTGCACAGGGAATGGATGTCGAACACGCAGCCGCTTGTCAGATCGGTACGCAGGATGGTGGAGAGCAGAAAATCGTTGGCGATGGTCGCCAAAACGGCGCCTTCCACCGGGCCGACATAGCCGCCGATATAGGAGTTGCCGCCCGCGTGCAGGCTATGCCCCAAATTGTACGCGTTAATGGCCCGATGGAAATTCGCGAATGTGATCTTCATTTCCGAAGGCAACAGGGACAGGCTGAGGTTGTTTTTCCCGGGAGCCGCCCACGCGCCCCCGAGATGGCCGTATTCGGTCACCGAGTTGCCGACGCTGCAGGTAGCCATCTCGGGCCGCCCGGCAAGCTCCAGAGCCTGCCGTTTTAGCTGCTGCTCGTAATAGCCGAGCCACGTCTCGTAGGGGGTGCCCGCACGGACGGCCCGGTCGGCGGGTTGGTTGATGGTCAGGCAATTCAATATGTCCACAAGCTCTCTGTGTTTGGCGACGCCCGCAAGGGTTCCCACCACATATTGATCGTCCATCATCAGGGCCAGCGGGCCTATGACGACGGGCAAAACGGGATCCTCCGGTCGTCGGGGCCGCATGATCACCTCGTCCTTGCCCGCGCCGAAGGTTACCGATTTGGGCGCTTTCGCGAGGGCCACGCGGATCTCATCCTCGGTCACCTTGATCACCCGTTCCGTGTCCTCGCAATAGAACCCCAGCTCCAGCGCTAATTCGTAGCCTGCCTTAAAAAAGGTATCCGCCAGCTCGTCGTCGCAGTTCACCGGATTGTTCTGGTCATATGTTTTGCTGAGCCTATACTTTTGCAAAATCGCCTTGACTGTCTTGGGGATCACCCTGACATCCCAATCCTTCAGGCTGTAAAGCGGTCCGGTATAGGCTTTGTCCAGGCTTTTTAATACGGCTTCCATTTTTTCGTTGGCGGGCATCCGATTCTCTCCTTCATGTACGACATTAAATTTTTTGGGACCTCTACCCATGCGCTGCAGGTCGGCCGCGTTTTTTGGGTAGCCGCCGGCGCGTCCCCGCGCGATCCCCCAAAACCGCGCCAGACACCCATCCGGGGGAGGGGAGGTAAATTATAGCGTTTTGAGCGGCGTACCTTTCTATGGCTGCGTCCGGAGGAGCGCCTCAACGATAAAACACCGCGCCCGCCAAATCCTTCCAGGCCGTCCTGCGTCCATACCACTGCGGTGATTTTAAAGCTTCATTTTTTGATACTCTGGAAAAAGACCGTCTTGTCTGCGATTTCCCTATGCGGATAGGATACCGATATTTCCGCCTCACTCTTCGGTCGCTTGCGGAGCTCCGCCTGCCAAGACACTGCGGCTGCCTGAGAAATGCCTGACGCGTTACAATACCAAATACGGTGATAACCGTTCTCCCGCCAGTCGCTAAGGCCAATATAATCTGCTGAAGAATGTATTACAAGATGGGTCTTTTGGAGCTTTGTCCGAAGTTTTAGGTGTATGATTATACGATCCTACAATCGCGTTTTCCATTGCCATCCCCCGCGCGGCGAAGCGTTTTCAAGGGATCGGGCGACGACATTGAAAAAGGCGAACGTGAGCTTTCGGCATATTTTTGCCGCGCGCGAAGGACGCCCGCCCGCGATGATCGCCGCCGCGCGGTTGGTTCCCAAGTCACGGGCGTTTCGCACGCCGCTTGGGTATCGGGGCTATTGCCGCAGCAGACGAAAGATATGGAGCGCTATTGAATAGTCCAAAAAAGTTTCGGTATCCTTGAAATCGACATGCAATAAATTTTCGATGCTCTGTATCCGGTAACGGATGGAGTTGATGTGCATATGCAGCTCGGAGGCGGTCGCGCCGTAATTGCCGAGATGATTTAAAAAGGCTTCCAATGTGGGCAACAATTCCTCGCGGTTGATCTCGCTGAGCGGAAGAAGTGGCCACAGGCATTCCCGGGAAAAGCTTTTTAGCTCCTCGTCCGGAACATACAGCAAGAGCCTGTACCATCCCATGGAGCGGTAGAAGTTGACGCCGCCGTTGTGCATCTGTGAAAAGCGGTGAGCGCATCGGGCCTGTTCATACCCCTGCGGTAGGGAGGCCGCGCCCACGATCCCCCCGACCCCGATGCAGCAGGAGTCGATTCGGTATTCGTCCACGACGGCGTTGAGGATGCCGCGAATGTCTTCTTCCTGCGCGTTGACAAAGATGCAGTAAAAGAATTGCCCCATCAAGCAGAAGGGGATGGAGGATTCGAGATCTTTGTGTTTGAGCTGCTTTTGCAGGCTTTTGTAAAAGCTCTGCGCCGAGATAGGCTTGATGTTCCCGCCGATCAGGCATACGCTGTTTTTTTTGCCGATATTCCAGCCGTGCTGCCTCAGCTCCGCAAAAAAATCGTCGTCCGGCTTATGGTTTTTATCGATCAGCTTTTTGAAAAGGATTTTATTGTTTTTGAGCTTATCGCCAAGCTCTTTGCCGACGACCTCGCTCTGTATTTCGCAGGCCTTGACAACATAGCCGAAAATCTCCGCGTCCACGCCCGAAAACAAAGACTTCTCCTTGAGCATGGTCAGCGTCCGGTCGGCTTTGAACTCCTTTTTCAGCGCGAATACTTTTTTCTCGCCAACGGCTTTGCAGGACGCCTTATACCGGCATCGGTCGTCGTTGAGCCTGACCCAATCCTCCAGCTCGGGCGAATCGAGCGTTTGGCCGCTCCTCTCCCACTCGTTCAGAAGAGCAATGTTGCCCACGGCGTCGGCATGCCCGCCGTAAGCAAATTGCAGCGTGTGTCCCAGAAATTTATACGCGTCCGTCAGCAGATCATCAAAGCCTTTTTTGCCGATGTGCTTTAAAAACCGGCCGTAGATTTCGTCGCGGCCAAAATAGCGATCCAATAGGGGGATATACAGGTTGTTTTCAAAAAAGCTGACAATATCCGCGTAAACGTGTTTCCATGCGAGGGAGATGACGACGATGTTGTGCTTGTTATACGCCTTGATCATGTTTTCGGAGGGCTTAAAAAACGTATCCGCCGTGCTGATGGCCAGCAGACTGACTTTTTTTTTGATAAAGATCTCCAGCAGGGTGGACTCCATAATCCTTTCCGGCCAGATGGTCGAGGTCGATAAAATTACCGCCGATTCACTCTGAAGATATTCGTATCCCTCGAGCGAAACCAGAATGCCCAAATGCTTGATCCGGTTGGACAGGCTGCTTTCACCCGTCCAAATCCGGGCGTCGTTCAAAACGGGCGCTTTTAGAAAATCGTTGGCGGAAATGTCCAACTTCCATCCTCCTCGACGGCAGGCAAGTCGTTCCGGCGCTTCAAAGCCGAGCCCGGGAAAATGCGGTGATAAAAGCCGCTTCCGCTCCCGGCCCGCATCGGGCAACAGCCGATACGGCAGGGAAAACGGGTCAGGCAAAAAGAACGGATTCGCCGGCAGACCCGCCGACAAACAACAGAAGATGAAAACCGGGACCTCCCAGAAACTATAACACAAAACACGAAGCGTCGGCAATGCCGAATGCGCCCGCTTGTGTCAAAACAGAAACAAAACGGCGGAACGACGCCCCCCTCGCGCGCCTATACGGGAAGCGGCCGCATGATGGTTATATCCTCGTAGTCTGCGGTATGCCCCTTCGCGCTCCTATGCGGGAAGCGGCCGCATCCAACGAACTAATCGATGAATTCACGATCCGTCGCGGCGTCCTGATTGACGACGTTTCCCGCTTCTTCAACATAGGAATCAGAATTGGTCCACGTGATCCGCATCTTCTGAAGGAACGGCGTTTGTGTACCGATCTCGCATTTTTTCCAGAGCTCCGTCTGCTCGCCGTCTATCGTCATTAGGATGATATGGGCATAGTCGGCCCATTCGGTTGCGAGATAATAACCGGTGATCTGCTTTTGGAAATGGACCGTACCGTCGGCATGGCCGCTGTGGTCTTCATAGACATAATCGTCGTTCGGATCCCAGTCGATCATAAGGGAATCCTGGGAGACCTTCCACGCGCCGTCCTCTTTTACAAGCACCAGCTCAAGGGAGTTTTCGCCTTCGGAATAGCCCCAGAATTGTGTTGAAAGACGATAATTGACTTTAACGTTAAAGGCACGAAACTCTTTATAGTTTTCAAGCTCATATTCGGTTAAAACGCCGCCGTCGGTCTCCAAACAAGGCGTTATGCTTAAAAGCTCCGCGTTTTCGACGGCGAAGTAGCCGCTCTTATTTTTTTCATTATCAGGGTACGCAAAGAATTCGCCGAGGAAGCGCTGCGCGCCTTTCCGCCACAGCCCGGTAAACTTATCCCAATCGTGAGCGTTTTGAGCGGAAACAAAATCCGTGACGACGGTTTCTATTTCCGGATCGATGGCTTCGATCCCAGGGCCGGCGGACGAAGAAGGATCTATGGTTGCGGTTTCCGTTTGGAGGGGGACGGGCGAAGAGGTCGGCGCGGCGGCAGCTTCGGGAGTTGGAGTGATCGCTGCCGTATTGCCGGAATCGCCGCATGCCGCAAGGACGAGCATCATCAATAACGCCATCAATAAAACAAGCAGAGAACGCATATGGATACCCCCCTTTTTGAGGATATCGTATAAAAAAAAGAGAAGAATTGCAATATACCCGGCTGAGTTGTAAAAACATTATAAACCGGGCGGCCAAAGGCCGCCCCTGCGGTAAATGACAGGGCGGGAGGATGTTATCCGCAGATTTGAACCCCCTGCGCTCCTTTGACCGAGGGGGTTCAAACCTTATAACGGAAGGCCGGGGTTCCTTGGACAATAATTTTTAAAATGTCTTTCAGCTCTTCGGAGCCGGGGCTTTCACAACGATTAGCTCCAGCGTATCCGGATGGAGGTTTTTAACATTCATCTTGGTACGGTACGGAATTTTCAATAAGGTTCCCGAACCGTACTCATGCGTCCCTTGCTCATTAAGGCCAATCGAAAGCGTACCCCTTATAACGGTCATATACACGTTTGAATTGGAAAAGTGTTCGGGCAGGCCGTCGTTTTGACCCAATACCATATGCAGGTAATGAACGTTTTCGTCAAATACGACTTTTTCGATCGCTTTGTCATCGCGCTTCGTCAATTTGAAAACTTGCTCTACCATGTCGCTAACCTCCCAATCTGTTGGTTGCGGAACAATCATCGGGTCGCACCTGATTTTACCATAGTATCCCGATCGCCAGCTGTTGTAATTACAACAAAATAAAGCAATGAGGAAACCAATGTCAATTATGTGAAAAAATTTTATCCGATATAATTGACATTATGTCTTATATATGATACTTTTTATTTGGAGGTGGCAATATTGGGCAAGAACTTACGGATCAAGGCCGCAAGGGCGGCAAAAGACATGACGCAACAAGATCTTGCGGACGCCGTCGGAATCGCCCGCCAAACGATGAATGCCATTGAAAAGGGGAATTATAACCCCTCGATTAACCTGTGTATCGCAATTTGCAGGGTTCTGGGGAAGACCCTCGATCAGCTTTTTGGGGAGGATGACGCGTATGAAAACCAATAAAAACGGTCTGGATGAAATGCAGAAAGCAAAGCGCAACAGCATAGGCAATCAAATGTTCGTGATACTGTTTTGGGCCCTTTTGCTTGATTGCGCCCTTTACGCGGCGGGGATCCGCTGGCTTGAATATCCTTCAAACACCATGGCGATCATTATGGCCGGCATGGGGGTATACCTTATTAGGCTCCTAGCGTCAAACGCATATCTGCCGCCGAAATCCGAAGGCAGAAAAACCGTTAAATTTCTGATCTTGGCAATCGTTGTTTCCATAATGCTCGTGGTATCGGGCAGTTTTCTTTTCCGTGCCGCGCCGGCTGAAGGTTCGAACGGCAGTGTCGCCTGGATCCTCTTTATTCTTTCGGCTGTCGGGTTGCTTGTTTCTCTGGTTGTGGCATTCACAAAGAACGCGAACGATAAAAAAGACCGTGACGATTAAGGTTCGGCAGCGATGCATCCCCCTCGCCTCCATCAAAAGAAACCCGAGAAGTTAGCCGCTTCCCGGGTTTTGTGTTTTCCAAAAGTACGCACAAAAAGCGCACGCTCCTTATCGGAGCTTATAAAAATAGAATCAAGGATATGCCGCCCATACTTAAAATCGCGCCCGCCGCGCCGATTACCCCAAAATCTGCGTCAATCCATTTCAAACGCTGATGTGAGGAACGATAAGAATTTCAGCTGAATATGTTGTAATGTAACATATACATATCTCAATAAAAGGAGGTGTACCTATGTGTTGCAATAACAACTCCTGTTTTCGCCGCTGCGGCTGGGTATGGACCGGTAGTTGCTGGCGCTGTATCTGCGGCCGTATCTGCAATTGATGATGACAAGAAGAGCGTAACCTCGATCGGAAACGGATCATACGGTGTTACACAATACATCGTAAGCCTCGCCGCCGTTTAAACTACATATTTAAGGATGCGGTTCATCAGGGCGGAGGAGCTTTCTTCCATGCGAAGGATGATCATACCATTCATCTGTTGCGGTGTTTCAGGCGAACGATGCGGCGAAAAGCACACGCAAAAGTACAGCTTTGTTTTTTCGGGAGCGAAACAGAAGTTTCCGCATACGGCAAAGACGCACAAGAGAATTAGCTTGTTCCGGGCAGATAGATCGTCAAGCTGTATTATGGATCGCCGAGCCGTTAGGAAAAGCCAACGGGCGCCTATAAGGGCGCCTGTTGGCTTTGGATGGAGGCGAGGGAAGCCGGTCCTGCGTCCTCTGCTCCTTGCTTGCGCTCCGCGCTGCGCAAGCAAGGAGCGACTTCAGTTTTATAAACCATACGATTGATTCGTTTCTTAGATTTTTGCTCCAAGAAAAGGGAACGAATTTCAGGAAATAAGAATCCTGACAAGGTCCTGTTGTCGTTAAAAATGCGTGCGTTATTGCACCCCCGCTTGAGAGGATGAATAAAGCATACCGGCGTTCTCGCCCGTTTCCGGGCGATATTGCTTTTTGCAAAATTTCCATTATAATCTAGGTAATTCCCTGCATAAAACCATGTCGCCTGCATCGGTGCTTTGTTTAAGCAATTCCTCCGTCCATTGTCGATACGATCAGCGGTTTTCAAACAAACGGGCCTGCCCAAATCATGATATTTGAAAAATCATACGGAACCAATGCGCAAAGCTTATGGAAGCGATCGCTTTAAGGAGGCAGCATGAGGGTAACGGTCAACCGCAATCAACTCATAAAAAGCCTGGAAGACCTTGGGCGCATAGCGATCCCCAAACGCGAAAGGCCGATATTATCCTGTGTTCTCATTGAAAGCCTTGGGGATATGGTCGCGCTGACCGCAACGGATCTCAGACTTGTGCTCACATGCAGGATACCCGCCGTCGCGCAGACGGAACCGGGCAGCGCGGCCGTCAATTTTGAAGAGGTCAAAGAAATCGTCGGCAGGTGCCATGCGGAAGAGGTGGAGCTGCGTTTGGAAGGCGAGGGCCTTTTTTCAGTCGGCTCGGGGGAAGACCGCTGGAGTGCAGCCGGCCTGCCCGCGGCGGAATATCCGAAACCGCTCGACATAAGCGATGGGGAGGCGGTCCGGCTTGGGCAGCCGATGCTCAAGCGCATGCTGGAGCTTGTCGCGTTCGTGTCGTCGAGAGATGAAAACAGGGATCTTCTCTGCGGCGTCCAATTTCACATATCCGGGGATACGATTACGCTTTTGGCGACCGACGGCAGCATGTTGGCGGCAAGCGAAAACAAGATCCGGTATGCGGCGCGCGAAGAGCTTCTTTTTCTCATGCCGAATAAAACGGCGGATCTGCTGGCCGAGTGCCTGGCGCAAGACGGAGAACTGACGCTTTACAAAGACCGGAATCATGTTCTGCTCGATCTGAACGGCCGGCGGATCTTTACAAGAATCGGGGAGGCGTACACCGGATACGATGAGATTTATCAAAATGCAAAAACGCTTCCTCCTGCCCAATACAATAAGTCTATCGGATACAGGCCCATGAAGGTCGACCGCCTCACGATATTGCATGCGCTCAAACGCGCCTTAAAAAGCGTATCGGTGGACCGCCCGGAAATCGCTTTTAGAGTGCGGGAAAATAAACTTCTCCTTACGAAAACCATAGACGGAGCCGTGATTTTTATGGAGGAAATATCCGTGAAGTTCGGCGGTGCAAAGGAATTGGTGATCGGTTTGACGCCGCGGAGAATTATTCCCATACTGGAGGCGCTGCTGTCCGAATCGGTTACGTTTGACGTGTCCGGGAGCGAGAAGCCTGTCATTATCCGCGAAGAGGCATTGTATTTCATCTTGCCCACAAGATTGCCTTAAGAAGGCCCTGCCGCAGGCGGGATAAAGGATCACCGGCCTAAACAACGATGTCGGAGGTCTGCTTTTCTATCAAACACCGGGGGCATGAAAAAGAGAAATCCTTTTTACTCCCAAGGAGGTATTTATGAAAACGTTCCGGTTGGTTTTGATCCTGTTTATTCTGTGCGGATCGATTTTTACAGGGTGCTCGAATACGCCCGAAGGCATAAATGAACCCGCCGGGTCCACGGGCGGCCTACCGGACGCGCCTGCCGGCACGGACGCCGCCGCCGCAGCAGCTTCCGCCGAATATGCTGAGAAAGTGGAGAAGCTGCTTGCAGACCTGCAAAGCGGCGATAAGAATAAAATCTCGGTTGCGGTAATTGAATTGGGCAAGCTTAAGGAAAAACAGGCCGTGGAACCGCTCATCGAATTGCTTTCTCTGGATGATTTTTATGTAAGGGGATATATCATAGATGCTTTGGGTCAGATTAAAGACGAGCGCGCCATAGAGCCGCTCAGCGTGTTTTTAGAGGGCGGCCGGTTTTGCCGTGCCGCGGCCAAGGCAATCGGAACCATCGGCGGTGAAAAAGCCGTTTTGGTTCTTACCGATGCTTTTCAGGGAGACGACTACGACTATTTATCCGGTATCGCAGAAGGTTTGGCCGCAACGGGCAGCCCGCAGGCCGAACAGCTTTTGATCGATGCGCTCAACGACAAAGGCAACCATGAATACCTCCGCCGCAGCGTCGCGGAGGCTCTGGGCGCATTTAAGGATGAAACAGCCGTCAAAGCGCTTATTGCGATTTTTACAGATTATAAAGTAACCGGGAATACAGCCGAAACCGCGTCGTCCGCACTGAAGGGCAGCGTAAGCAGCGCCTTGAAAGCCATCGGCGCCGGCGCCGTACAGCCCCTATTGGATAAGCTGAACGAACTGACCGCATCGCCCGATAATTCCTATACCAAAAATGAAATCCTCGGAAGCGTAATACACCTGCTGGGCTCGCTCGGCGATCGGCGCGCCGCAGGGCCCCTGATCGCTATTCTTAAGGATAAAGGAAACTATTATCGCCGTGGCGACGCCGCAGATGCACTCGGAATGATCAAAGACCCCGAGGCCTTGCAGCCGCTCATCGATGCGTTTAACGAATCCCTTGCCTTGGTGCATCTGGGAGAAAAAGAACTGGCAAAACAATCACAATATAACGCGCTTTTTTCCAGCTGCACACGGGCGCTGGGCTTGCTCGGCGGGGATCGGGCCATATCCCTGCTGGTCACAACATCTTACGACGGCGATGAACAGATACGCATGCAAATGATCGGCGTACTTTGCGATATGAGCCATCCGCTGATTACAGAGCGTTTCAATCAGGCGCTTGAAGAAGAGGATATTCCCGTTATCGCAAGCGCCTGCTATTATTTCATCTATTTGGGCGAGCCGGGTTCGGAACCATTGCTGATCAAAGCATTGGAAGAGTACGGCAATGCGGGTATGCTCAACGGATACTTGAATTGCGGGAACCAGCAGTTGGAGGATGCCGCGCGTACCTGGGCGAAAAACAACAATTACGGCATCATCAGTATGCCCGCGCTCCCCGGCAACAGCAGTACCCAATGGGGCGCAGGGCAATAAAGCGCCGCTGTGGGGAGCCCTGAGCACGGCGTGCAGAAAATGGGCAAGCATGTGCGCACTTGCCCTGCCTCCTTTTAGCGCAAACAACGAAATAGCACAATATAGCGACCATAAAGTATTGTGAATATGAGAATAGACTCCTTGTTCTAGTTTTCGTATAGGGTAGCTATATCATGTATTCTACGCTTCATTTCCGTGCGGATATGCAACGGCTCTAAACACTCGCATTTATCCCCAAAACCAAAAAGAATATTGTAGTAGTATTCGTTCTCTATGAAAGGAAAACCAACAATGTAATGCTCATCGCCGTCTGGCGAAAAGTGTTCACAAGCGCAATAATCAAGTACCCTGTCCATGACAGATTTATGGATACGAATTTTGATTCTTGTTTGCATCGTTGCCAAAATATCAGTAAAATCCAACTGCGGTTTTTGATAATCTCGCGGCGTAAAAAATTCTTCTTGTATTTGCAGGTTTGATGTGCGGGACAGTTTGAATAGACGAAAATCATTTCTTTTATGGCAATACCCTTGCAGGTACCAATGACTGCTTTTCAATACAAGCTGATACGGCTCGGCTGTCCGCGTGGTTTTATTTCCGTAGCGGTCTAAATATTCAAACGAAAGCAGCTTGCTTTCCTGTAAAGCTGTTTTGATCATTTCTAAATAGGGTTGTATGTTCCTGTTGCCCATCCACGGACTTAAATCTATATATATTTGGTTTGCTTTTAATTCAATGTCTTTCGCTCTGTCGGCGGGGATAAAACTCTTGACTTTCGCAAGGGCGTTTACCAGTTCCTCACCTCGTATCATGCCCGAAAGACTGGAAAGCCCCATCAAGATAGCGGAAAGGTCGGCAGTCGAAAAAACCTTTCTATCAATCTTGTATTTCTGCATGATTTCAAAGCCGCCGCCCACTCCCGATGCCCCGCGAACAGGAATACCCGCCATGTTGATGGTGTCTATGTCGCGATAGATTGTGCGGGGTGAAACTTCAAACATATCCGCCAACTCCTGTGCGCCTATACGCTCTTTATCAAGGAGTATCATAATAATGCCAACAAGCCTGTCAACTTTCATCTGATAGCCGCCTTCCAAAATTTTTTTTATCAGTATGGATTGTTGCCATACTGTTGGCAATAATTGAATGGTACAATAAAAAAGCAAACAAATCAACCCGCCTATCAGGAGGAGACACTATGCAGAAAAAAGCCTTAGTAATAATCGATATTCAAAATGACATAACAAAGAATTATAAGGATATTATTGATAATATCAATAAAGCCATTGATTTTGCAGTCAACAATAATATTCATGTTGTTTATATAAGGCATGAAAATTTATCAGACGGCACGAGGACTTTTAAACCCAATACGCGTGGGTCTGAATTAGCTTCGGACTTGAAAATAGTATCCAAAAATGTTTTTACAAAATACAAAGCAAACGCATTAAGCAGTGAAGAATTTACAGACTTTATCAGTAAAAATGAAATATGTGATTTCTACATAACAGGAGCAGATGCTGTTGCTTGTGTTAAATCAACCTGCTACAACTTACGCGAAGCAAATTATGGCGTTAATGTCCTATCAGATTGCATTACCAGTTATGATAAAAGGAAAATTGACGAAATGCTAAGTTATTATGAAAGTAAAGGCAGTAAAATCATTCGTTTAAATGACCTGTTACCCAATCACATCTTTGAAGCATAGAAACATTACTCAACTCAGTCGATGAAGAAGGCCGACGAACCTTGGATTCGCTCTCAACGGCGAACGATAGGACTTCGGGCCAAGTTGATCTGCCGTACTATGCTCCATTAAGCTGTATAAAATGAGATTTGATTTTTTTGCCTATCTGAATATCAATAATTAAATTACGTTAAACGATAATAACATATTGAAAAACGATAAATACTCTGCTATAATCAAGGCCAAACCAAAAAGGGAGCGCTTTTATGGAACGGCGCTCGGCAACCACCTGCGTTCGGCTGCCTTTATCGGGGGAGCGGTTCCTTGTGTTTTTAAGCGGCTTTTGCAGAATGCCGCTGCCGTGCAACCTGAAAACGATTTGACGATTTTAAGATGAGTCGAGGTGAATTTATGTACGATATTGCCATCGTAGGAGCAGGCCCCGCAGGGGCCAACCTTGCGCGGCTCATCGCAGATCGATATAGGGTTCTATTGATCGATAAGCGGGAACTCGAAAATAAAAGCCCTCAAAAACCCGCAAACAAATGCTGCGGAGGCCTGCTGGCCCCCGACGCGCAGAAAATGATTGCGAAATTGGGTTTGGGAATACCCAAGGATATTCTGGTTGATCCGCAGCTCTTTGCCGTAAGAGCCGTCGATTTGGCAAATAACCTCGAAAGGTTGTATCAACGGTTCTATTTTAATATGGATCGGGAGAAATTCGACAGGTGGCTGGTTTCCATACTCCCGGCTGCTGTAGATAAAAAGTTCAACGCTTTATTCAAGGGCTTTGACAAGATACCGGGAGGATATGAGATCGGGTATTTTTGCAACGGGCGGGAGGGTTCTGCAAAGGCGAAGGTCATCGTCGGCGCGGACGGGGCTTTTTCCAAGGTGCGCAGGCGTATCGGTAACGACGCAAATACCCCCGAAACGTATATCTCGATTCAGGAATGGTTTGCTTGCTCCGATCACATCCCGTATTTTACCGCGATCTTCGATGAAGAAATCAGCAGCTTCTATTCCTGGATCATACCGAAGGAGCAGTATCTGTTATTGGGCTCGGCCCTTAAGCCCAAGGAGAATGCCGGGGAAAAGTTTGATCTGCTGAAAACAAAGCTGAAAAGGCTGGGCTTTAACTTCGATCGCAAAATAAAAAGGGAGAGCGCATATCTCTATCGGCCCAGGAAGGTATCGCAATTCTATGCGGGCAGGGAGGATATCGCTTTGGTGGGGGAAGCCGCCGGGGCCATCAGCCCCAGTTCCGCGGAGGGGATCAGTTATGCCTTAAAAAGCTCGTTGCATTTGGCCCGGAGCTTTGAGGAAGGGCTGGACGGCTTTCTGGACAGATATAAACGGAATGTAAAGGAGATCAAGCTGAATTTATTCATCAAGAATTTAAAATCCCCGGCCATGTACAATCCGGTCTTTAGGGATCTGATTATGAGGTCTGGTATTCAAAGCATTTAATCTGCCGCCGACAAGCAACCGGCCGACAAGAATAAAACACCGCGCGGCGGCCTTTGAAGGATCAAAAGCGCCGCCGTTTTTTGCTGTGAAAACTTTCCTTTCCGGTCCGGAGCGCCCCAAAACGACAATATACGCAAGCCGATTGTATCCGGTTGGCGGTGATGATATAGTGAATATGTAATAATATTTTTTTAGATCCAAAAAATTGGATATAACATTCGATTAACGATCTATACATATCCGGTGAAGCATCCGTATTTCTCCATTACCTGCCGATTAAATCGATCACAATCCATGAAGCTTAATTCAACAATCAAGGAGCATTGCAATGGACGGGATGAAATGGGATGAAGACGGATACCATGCGCTCGTTAATCTTATGGACCAGGGTTTTTTCATTATCGATATAACCTTTGATGAAAACGATAAGCCGATCGATATGTACTATGCGGAAGCGAACGCGGCCGCAACCAAAATGCTCGGCCTGGATTATACCGGCAGGCGGCTGCGGGAGATGGACCCGAACGACGAGGAATACTGGCTCGAGATTTTCGGCAATGTCGCGCTGACGGGGCAAAGCGTAAGGCTGGAGCGGTACGCGCAGCCGGACAAGAAGTGGTACAGCTACTACATTTTCAAAATAGGCGATGAAAAGAGCCGCAGGATCGGCAACATGTTTTTCGATATCACCGAGCGCAAACGGGCCGAGGATGCGCTCAGGGAGAGCGAGACAAAATACAGGGAGATTATGGAGCATGCGCCCGCGGGGATCTATGAAGTGGATTTCCGCACAGGTCGCTTTGTATCCGTTAACGACGTGATGTGCATGATCTCGGGTACGGCAGGGAGGAATTGCTCCGTATGTCCCCGTTCGCGCTGCTGGATGAGGAAAGCGCAGAAAGGTTCCATCAAAGGATAAAGCAATGGCTATCGGGAGAAAAGCCGGATAAGAACGTTGATTATAAGGTGATTGCCAAAGATGGAAAGGAACTCAACGTCCTTCTCAACGTTAAGTTCACACAAGACGAAAACGGCGTTCCCCTCGGCGCAGCGGTGATCGCGCACGATATCACGGCGAGGAAAAAAGCGGAGGAGGCGCTCAAGGAAAGCGAGGAGCGGCTCCTTGCCCTTATGACGGCAACTTCAAACGTCATATACCGCATGAGCCCCGACTGGAAAACCATGACGAAGCTGTACGGGCGCGGGTTTCTCTCCGATACGGAGGAGGCCGATCCGAACTGGCTCGACAAATACATCCATCCCGACGACCAGCCGTTTGTGCTTGAAGTGATCCAAGAATGTATTGAAGAAGAAAAGATTTTTGCGCTTGAGCACCGGGTATTTCGGGCCGACGGCGGCATCGGCTGGACGTATTCGCGCGCCGTGCCCCTGTTTGACGAAAAAGGCAAAATCAGAGAATGGTTCGGAGCCGCAAGCGATATAACGCAGCGCAAGAGGACCGAAGAGGCTCTTCGCAGGAACGAGGAGCGGCAGGCGTACCTTCTAAGCTTAAGCGATGCGCTGCGGCCGCTCTCCGACGCCCAATCAATACAGGACGCCGCATCGCGTATTCTGGCGGAGCATTTAAAAGCCTCGCAGGTGGATTACGCCGAATATTATGAAGATTTGGGATACTCCATGATTCGGTGCGAGAGCCTTGACGGCCCGGGGAGGAGCGCCGCCGGAAATCATAAAACAGACGATTATTCGGCATTCGTTAAGATTTTAAAGTCGGGTTCGGATTTGATCATACCGGATGTAAAGCTTCTTTCCGAAGTCCCGGAAGACCGGCGCGCGCGTTTGGAAAGCCTCGGTTTCCGGGCGCATCTTTCCATCCCATTCATCAAGAACGGCGCGCTTGTCGCTACGCTCACCGTCAGGCAGGCCGATCCGCGCGAATGGGACCCGCAGGAGATTTCGATTGTGCGGGAAACGGCGGAGCGCACGTGGGCCGCCGTGGAGCGCGCGAAGGCCGAGGAAGCGCTTAAGCAAAGCGAGGAGAAATACCGTCTCCTGTTCGACTCGATCGACGAAGGGTTCTGCATCGCCGAAGTCCTGTTCGACAAAAACGATCGGCCGGTGGATTACCGCTTCCTGGAAGTGAACCGGTCTTTTGAAAGGCAGACGGGACTTGCGGATGCGGCAGGCCGCCGCATGCGGGAGATGGCCCCCGACAATGAGCAGCACTGGTTCGACAGCTACGGGCGCATCGCCCTCACCGGCGAACCCGCCCGTTTCCAGAATCCGGCCGCAGCGCTCGGCCGTTTTTTCGACGTTTACGCCTTTCGCGTCGGGAGGCCCGAGCAGCGGCGGGTGGCCATGCTTTTCAACGATATCACCGAGCGCAAACAGACCGAAGCGCAAGCCCAACAAGCCAGCGACCAACTGGGAAAAAGAAACCTGGAGATATTGGATGAGCGCCGGCGCTTGTTCGACGTGCTGGAAGCATTGCCGGTGATGATCTGCCTGATGACCCCCGACCATCAGGTCATTTTTTCCAACCGGAATTTCCAGGAGAAATTCGGTGAATCTGAAGGCCGCCGCTGTTATGAATATTGCTGCGGATATTCCGAACCCTGCTCTTTTTGCGAAGCGTTTGTGCCGCTTAAGACCGGGCAGCCGCACCGCTGGGAATTTATTTCCCCGATTGATGATTCCGTTGTCGACGCCTATGACCTTCCGTTCAGCGATACGGACGGCTCGCCGCTGATCCTCGAAATGGATATCGACATCACCGAGCGCAAGCGCGCCGAGAAGGCGCTGCGCGAGAGCCGCGCCCAACTCGAGGAGGAGTTGAGGGGCGCAAGGCTCCTGCAGGGGATAAGCACCGAGCTCCTTTATCAGCAGGACGCCCAGGAATTATATGAGAAAATCATCGATACCGCCTCGGCCATCATGCATGCACAATTCGCGAGCATACAGATGCTGAGCCCGAACGGGGATCAAGAAGGGAAGCTGCAACTGCTTGCTTACCGGGGATTTAATCAGAGGGCGGCAGAATTCTGGAAATATGTGGACCTATCGTCGGGTTCGTCCTGCGGGGAGGCCCTGCGTACCGGGAAGCGCATCATCGTGCCCGACATAGAAAAATGCGGTTTTATTCAGGGAACAAAGGATCGGGAAATATACCTGCAAACCGGGATCCGCGCCGGACAGACGACGCCGCTTTATTCGCTCAGCGGCAGGCCCGTGGGCATGATCTCTACCCACTGGAGCGAGCCGTACATTCCTTCGGAAAGCGAACTGAGGCTGTTGGATGTTCTGGCCAGGCAGGCTGCCGACGTCATCGACCGGAGGCAATTCGAGCAGGCGCTGCAGGAGAGCGAAAAAAAGGCAAACGCGCTGGTCGGGGAACTTGAAAAAGCGGACAAAAACAAGAACGAATTCATCAGCGTTCTATCCCACGAACTGCGCAATCCGCTGGCCGCGATTTCCGCAGGGATTCAACTCCTTGATGTTGCAAAGGATAAAAATCAAACGGGAAGAGCGAAAGAGATCATGAAACGCCAGACGAACCAGTTGTGCAGGCTGGTCGACGACCTGTTGGATCTGACGCGGATCAACCGGAACAAGATCAGGCTGAAAAAAGAAACGATCAATTTGAATGGAATCGTAAAGGGCGCCGTGGAGGACATCGGGCCTGCATACGGCAAAAAAGGCGTAAAGCTTTGTACGAGGATCCAAACAAAGCCGATCTCCCTGGATGCCGATCCCGTACGCATTGCCCAGATGATCGAGAACATTTTGTATAACGCGCTTAAATTTACGCAGGCAAACGGCGTAGTCCGCCTGACGTTAAAAACGGAGAAAAACGATGCGGTCATCAGCGTAAAAGACAACGGCAAAGGAATAAGCCCTGAAATCATGCCGCAATTGTTTACGCCTTTTACCCAGGCCGAACATACGCTGGACAGGAGTTCGGGCGGCCTCGGCCTGGGGCTTTCCATCGTCAAGGGGATCGTGGATCTGCACGGCGGCGATGTAAGCGCGTATAGCGAAGGCCGGGAGAAAGGGTCTACCTTTACCATACGTTTGCCGATGATCGCGGGAGATCACCAGGCGGCAGAGAAGCGGACATCGGGCAGTACGATCAAAAAAGGACTAAACGTATTGATCATCGAGGACAACAAGGATTTTGCGGAACTCCTTTGCTCCATACTCAGGATGCAGGGGCACGAAATATCGATAGCGGCCGACGGTGTGGAAGGCATACAGAAAGCAAAGGAGCAGATCCCGGACGTTATTCTCTGCGATATCGGGCTGCCGGGGATAAACGGATTCGAGGTAGCCGGGAGGATGCGGGAGGATATCAACCTTAAAAATGTATACCTGATTGCGTTGACGGGGTATGCCGGGAATCTTGATGCCGATCTTGCCAAAAAATCCGGGTTCGACATGCATTTGGCGAAACCCGTGGATGCGGCTTCGCTTGAGAAAGTCCTTGCAGAAGTCAAAGCCGGAAGAGGCGCTCCGGGACAGGAAAATTGAACCGTTCGGCGAACGATTTCAGGCCCCGGCGTCCCGCGCGAAGCGAACGGCGCGGCGCAAGAAGGGGCGGGAGGGCAGGGTCGACCGCCCTTGCCCCGCCGTTTTGAGTTGACTAAATGCAATACCGAAAAGCCATGTTTACGGGCTTTCCGGTACTCTGAGACATTTTATGTGAATGCAAAAGCTAAACTATTTGCGGGCGCACATTTCCCCGATACTTTCGATCTCTTCCAACGTATAATCCGCTATTTTGGTATTCAGCCGCCCGAGCGAAGCCAGAAGCTCGTAACACCCCGCTATATCGGCGAGTTCCTTAATATCTACATTCGGCCCTATCACTTCCGCATAACGATACTTTTGCAGAACCTCTTCGGGTACGTCCGTAACGTCGATCGTCGTCATGCCGAGCGATATTTTGCCGACTACGGAAACAGGATAGCCCGCAATCCATAGATACGCCCCGACGGGCGCGTCGTCTTTTTCACTCAACGACCGCAAATAACCGTCTTTGTATCCGATGTGCGCCAGCGCAATCCGCATATCGCGTTTGGCGGTATAAGAACCTCCGTAGCCGATGGTTTGCCCTTTTTTTACCGACTTTATCTGAGATATTTTTACATAAATCTCGATCGCGCCTTTCGCGGACGGGTCGATAGGGTGCGCCTTGTTGGGAGCCCCGCCCACCAAACCGATCCCGATACGCACCATATCAAAATTAAAGATCGTATTGTCCAGCAAAATCGTACTGTCGGTACAGGCGAACGAAACGGGGCGCTTCGGGAGCTTTTTTAAATACTGTTGCAGAACCGCCAATTGTTCATAACAATGGGTCGGATCGTCGCCTTTGATATCATAGAAATGGCTCATATAGAATTCCACGTCAAAATCCGAGATCCATTCCCCATAGTGCCGGCTCAATTCTTCAACCTCGTCGTCCAGTAGACCGATCCGGTTCATATGGGTGTCCAAATGGATAACCGCGCTCTTTCCGCCGTATCCCTTGCAACACTCATTCCAACGCCGGATCTGCTCCAAACAATTCAGGCAAGGCGCGATGCGGTACCGGAGGAAATAGGTCTCTTCCCCATCCAACAATCCCGCCATCGCAAAGATCTTTGCATCCTGAAAAGGCAGAATTTTGCGCAATTGAATCCCTTCGCAGAGCTCCTCTACAAAAAAGTGCCTGCATCCTGTTTCGTACAGCGCCGGTGCGATCAGCTCCATCTTCGCGCCGTGAACATCGGCCTTTAAGACGGCCGCGCAAATCGTATTGGTTTTGCCGACCTTTTGCCGAAATAACTGATAATTACGGACCACTGCCTCGACGTCCACGATCCGTACAATCGGCCGTTGCCCAAACGCTTGCATTGGAATATCCCGAAATGAACCCAACCCGATCACCCGTTCTTTTAGACTTACCCATTTAAATGAAACCCTGAAATACTTCCCAATTCAAGGTTTTCTTAAAATTGAAGCATTTTAGATATCATAACATGTTTTCTTCCGATAGAGAACCGGAACATAGTAAAGCTCCCGATATTCCTCTGCGCTGTGTTCGGCCGGTTTGTCTGCGGTTTTATCGCAGGATTGTCGGCGTGATTTTGCGCCCGCTGTAATGAAATTCGTGCAAATCGTTTGCTAAAAAAAATAATAAACACTTGAATTAGAGCGGGAAATCTGAGAACATGAAAATTATCCGGAAAGCCTATCCTATAAACTACGGCAGGGGTTTCCTGCTTTTGTGTTTTACTATAGAAGCAAACGGAGGGATAAAAATGGGAAAAGCACTGACTTCTAAGGTTACCTGGGTCGGCAAGGTAGATTGGGAATTAAAGAAGTTTCACGGGGACGAATACTCGACGGGGAAAGGCTCGTCCTATAACTCCTATCTCGTAAGGGACGGGAAAAACGTGCTGATCGATACGGTCTGGAAGCCGTTTGACGAGGAGTTTGTGGACAGCCTGCGGCAGGAAATCGATTTGAAAGAGATCGACTATATCGTCGCCAACCATGCGGAGATCGATCACAGCGGCGCGCTGCCGGAGCTTATGCGCCACATCCCCGATACGCCGATCTACTGCACGGCCAACGCGGTCAAATCGCTCAAGGGGCATTATCACCAGGACTGGAACTTTGTAACGGTAAAGACCGGGGATACGCTTGAGCTAGAGAGCACGAAGCTGATTTTTGTGGAAGCGCCGATGCTGCACTGGCCGGACAGCATGTTCTGCTACCTTACGGGTGAGAATCTCCTGTTCTCCAACGACGCGTTCGGCCAGCATTATGCCACGGAATCCCTGTATAACGACGGGGTGGATTCCTCCGAGCTTTACGCCGAGGCCATCAAGTATTACGCAAACATACTGACTCCGTTTTCACCGCTGGTCATAAAAAAGACCAACGAGGTGCTGGGCTTCGGGCTGCCGGTGAATATGATCTGCCCGAGCCACGGGGTGATATGGAAGGAAGATCCTGTGCAGATCGTCCAGGCATACCTGAAATGGGCGGATTCTTACCGCGAGAATCAAGTCTGCATCGTCTATGATACCATGTGGGGCGCAACGCGCCGCATGGCCGAGGCGGTCGCGGCGGGCATACTGAGCCGTGACCCGGGCGTGACGGTGAAGCTGATGAATGCGGCGAAACAGGACAAGAACGATATCATCACGGAGATCTTCCGCTCAAAAACGGTTGTTGTGGGTTCGTCCACGATCAACCGCGGCATACTGCATTCCATCGGCGGCCTGCTGGAGATGATAAAGGGACTCAGGTTTACGGGAAAGAGCGCGGCGGCATTCGGCAGCTACGGCTGGAGCGGAGAGTCCGTCGGGCAGATCTCTAAAGCGCTTGCGGATTCCGGCTTCCGCGTGCTCGGCGACGGGATCAAGGCCCTTTGGGTGCCGGATGAAGCCGGTCTGGCCGAGTGCGAAGAATATGGAAGAACCATAGCGGCGCCGTGAAAAGGCGCAATCCCTTTTGAGTTTTGAAACCGTTCAAACATAGATGCGGTCGGCAGGATAAAATCACCGGCGGTTGCGGCGGAGTGAACGTGAAATCGTATCAATATCGCCGCATGAGGCAAACGATCGCAGGCGCCTGCTAGGGGGCCTGCGATCGTTTGCTCTTGCAGGCTGAGGGGAGCCGAACGGGCTGAAAACGAAAACTGTTTGGCGGGCGGTTTTCCGGTCTCGGCTTTGATTGACGGTGGAAATATTTTAAAGTAAAATTAGGGGCAAGATTAAAGCACCGCGCAGATTTATCCAAATCCAAATCAAGCATTGTTATATGCAAAAACGGACTGTAGCCGGACAGCGTATTCTGCAACAGGCTTGGAACCAAAGCTTTGCGGCAGACCAAGGAGAATCGCATGAAATTTCTGATATGGGTCGGCTTATTTTCGTTGCATGCGCTATCATCATTCTTTCTGAGGTTTCCATATTAGTTAAATCTGGTTTTAATGATTGCATGATTTTGGGAGGGGCAGTTTATGAGAAGCGCTAAAGGATCGGATCATTTTCCATATAGCTCAAAACTCGTGTGCTACATTGAGGTGGACAAGCATGGTAACGTATCGCAGATTGACCATAGCGCTTCCGCGATGTTTGCCGCATATCACAATGCCGTTGACGGCAGAAGCAAAATCTATGCTGTGTGGCCTGGCAATTACCGAAGCGATTTATTCGAAATTGACGATCTAAATGCGCTTGCGGACGCTTTTGGCGTACCCCGACCTGATCCGCATGTCCATCAGTTAGAATGGGCACTGAGCAAAATTGATGACGGAAAATCTTTGTTTGCAGCTGTGGATATTGTTTTTCACTGCGGTTGCCGGCTGGGTTTTGACAACATCAAAAAATTCGCTATGGATATGAAGGAACAGAAGCATTGGGATGTTGCAACATCAAAGGGGATCAGCGGAACAGGGAACAGGTATACAATCTCTGTTCGGCGCAGCAGCCTGTAGCGGGGTCCGTATGCGCCCGGCGCCTTCTGCCTTGCCGGGTTGCTGCCGGAGGCTTCGAAGCATATTGTATATTTCCTGCTGATACCGGCCGGTGCGCTTGCCGCCGCGTCGCTGGCCGCAAAAGCCGTGCGATGCGTTCGATTCGTAAAGCTGTTTAGGCGCGCCGATGCCGGGCGGCCCAATTGCGCCTGAGGATACGGCGGCGACGGGCATTGAAGTTTTAACGCAAACGCAACAGCTGCGAAATCGGGTGGATTCGCCGCTGCCGTGCTTTATAAGATCGGCTGCGGCGATTTTGCCGCTTCCCTTAAATTGCGCTCAGTCTGCCGACGATGTCGGCGATTTGCCGGTCGCGCGTTTCGCCCGACCAATTGACGACGCCGCTGACCGCAATGTCCGCTCCCTTTCCCTTGCAGGCGGATTCGATCTGGCGCACCGCATGATTGCCGCCCAGCCATGCCTTTTTGAGCTGCTGCGTTACAAAGCAGCAAACTTTTTTACCTTCAAGGCTTGAAACCTGCGATAGGTACAGCTTCATAACGGGCGCGAGGGAAAACGCCTGAACCGGGGACGCAAAAATGACGGCGTCGTATGCGTCGACATCCGGGGCGGATTTTAGCTTGACCGGACCGGATGCGCGCGGGTCGTTATGGACCGACTCCACCCGCGCAACGCTTGCCGCGTGCCCGTTGGCCCTTAGCGCCTGCTCCAGCTTTTGCGCGACCGACAGCGTGTTTCCCGTGTGGGAGTATACGATGATTCCTACGTTCATTTTTTTATCTCCTTTTTTATCTCTTTAAAATAAAGTCAACGATCCTGTAAATTTGACCCCGAAGGGGCCGTCCTGCGCGAAGCGCCTGAATCCTACAGGATATCCCTCAAAAGCATGACCACCTTGCCCAACACCCTGCATTGCTCCAGATCGCTGCCCTCGATGCGGCGGGCCTTGTATTCGGGGTTGATCGGGATCAGTTCCATCCAGTCCTCGCCGTAAACATAGACCACTTTTTTCAGCGTCGCCTCGTCGCCGTTGTACATGATGACCGCAATGCTGCCGCTGTCGACCGACGTCGTGCGCTGGACGAGGACCTTGTCCCCGTTGAGGAACTGCGGATACATGCTGTCGCCCTTTACGGCGAGCACAAAGTACTCGGACGGGTCGTGCCCCTTTAAAAACCCGGTGGGGATCGGCGTTTGCTCCCCGGTGTACTCCTCGGTGGCCAGGTTGTCGTACCCCGCGGCGATGGAGCCGATGACGGGGAAATAAACGATTCCGACGGAAGCGTCCGCCGCTTTGCCGCCTGCGCTTTTTATCCCCGGCTCCGTTTTGTTCGGCAGCAGGGAGACCTGCTGATCGTCCAAATCGCGGATCAATTGATCGAAATCCGCGCCGACCCCGTTCGCGACCTTTCTGACGACATCGATGGAGGGAGCGATCGGCTTGCCGGTTTGGGGATTCCGGTTGTTCTCCAGCATGGATATATAACTTTTGCTGATCCCGCATTTGGCGGCGAACTCGTCCATGGACAGCCGGTGTTCCTCCCGAAACGCTTTGATTATTTTACCGAGAGTCATATCTTCTTCCGCTCCTTCCGATCATCGTGTTCATTATATTGTACATCGTGCGATAAGTCAATATTATTGTTTAATATACTTGACGAAAGTTGTTTAATGCGCTAAACTAAATACAGCAATAGGAGGTGAGCAGCTTGGAAAATAAGCTTAAGGAGATTCGCTCCGAGATGGGCCTTACCCAAAAGAAACTGGCCGAAAAGTCGGGCGTTTCGCGCACGGTGATCGCCGGGATAGAAAGCGGGTCGACCTTTGTCACCACAACGAAAACGCTGTGTAGGCTCGCCGACAGCCTCGGGAAAGCGGTGAGCGAGATTTTTTTTCTCAAATGTGTTTAATATATTAAACAAAGCTCGTTCAAGGATCCGCCGGGTAACCCGTATCCGTTCGGAACTCCGTCGGCGGAGCCGCGTGGGAAACGGGATCTGCGGGAGCGCGGGCAGGGACGGCGGGCAACGCCTTTTGAACCGCCTGCATGTGCGCCTGCCGGACGACGAATACATGCAATTCCGCGACGCCATGGCGGACGACGGATACGGCGCGGAGCAGGACTACATCCGCATGATGATCGGATATTATATGGCGCGGAGGGATGGATACGGTGGACCGGGCGGATCGAATCGATAATCCCATGTGCAGCCCCGCGGCGATCGAGCGGCACTACCGGGAAACGGAGGACCCGGCGTCCGACGATTACTATAGGAAATGCTCGTTTTGCCAAAGGGATGTCGGGCCGCTGGACATGGACATGGAGCTCGACGACGTTTGCAACCGCTGCGTCGCCGAGGTCATGAAAAAGGCCAGGGTGATCCTGGCGCAACACATGTACCACGCGGAATACGACCTCTTCGACCGCGCGGTAAAGACGTATGCGGACGGAGCTTTGTAGCCGCACGGCGGGCGCTGCCGCGGCATCGCCGGTATCCTCTACAGCGGGATCGTTCCCATACGGACGGACGGGATGCCGGAGAATCCAAAAAGTGAGCGATAGAGCCGGGACGGGCTAAAGCCGTACTACAGAAAAGATCAAGGAGCGAATTTATGAACAAGGCATTTTTAATCGGGAACCTGACCAAAGACCCCGAGGTGCGCACCACGCACAGCGGCGCGAGCCTGTGCAGCTTCACCATCGCGGTGAACCGCCGCTTTACCGACGCGGACGGGACGAGGCAGGCGGATTTTATCCCCATCGTCGCGTGGAGAAGGATCGCCGATCTCTGCGGAAGGTATCTTGCCAAGGGCCGCAAGGTGGCGGTCATCGGCGAGATACAGACGCGCCGCTACGACGCGAAGGACGGATCGAAACGCTCCGTGACGGAGGTCGTCGCCGACGAGGTGAAGTTCCTCTTCCCGCGGGAGCGCAAAGGGGAGACGCAACCCGAAAAGCCGGAGGAGCTCGAAGGGCTTGAAGACATCCGGGACGACGATCCGCCCTATTAAGGAGGCGCGGTATGCCGAACCGGATTTTAAAGGAAAGCATCTGCTATTCGGACGATTTGGACCGGTTGAGCCCGTTCGCGGAGACCGTGTTCTACCGCCTGATGGTCCGGTGCGACGATTACGGGCGGATCGACGCGAGGCCGGGCTTCTTAAAGTCGACGCTGTTTGTCACCAAGAAGGGGATCACGGAAAAGAACGTTGAGGATGCCGTCTCACAGCTGGCGTCGGTAGGATTGGTCAGGCGCTACGAGGTAGCGGGGAAACCGTTCCTGCTGTTTCCAAAATGGAGTCTGCATCAAAGGATACGCAACAGCCGCGAGAAATACCCGGAACCGGAAAACGGCGGCGGCGAGAACGAACGCGCGGCAAGCTGCGGCAGCTCGCCGCAAACTGCGGCTATAATCCAATCCGAAACCGAATCCGAAACCGAATACGGATCCGTATCCGAATCCGAACCCGCTCCCATGGAGCGCTCGCGCGCGGGGAAACCGGCGGACAGGGGTTCGACTCCCCTCGCCTCCACCATGCCTATGGAGCGCTCGCGCGGGGGGAAACCGGAGGCCCGTGTTCGCGGCCGTTACGGCTACGTAAAGCTCACCGACGGCGAGTACGAAAGGTTGATCGCGGACCTCGGGGAGGGGGAAGCCTTCCGCGTCGTCGCCTATGTCGACGAATCCGCCCAGGCCACGGGCAACAAAAACCGCTGGAAGGACTGGAACCTTGTCTTGCGCAAGGCCGCGCGCGAGGGCTGGGGCATGGGGCGGCAGGCGCAGCAGCCGGACAAGCTCGGCCATTTGCGCCGGATGCTGGAAGAGGAGGAGCGCCGTGAAAAAAGCGGAGATCATTAAGCTTTTTGGGCTCATTACCGTTCTGTATCCACGCGACACGGCGTTTTCTCGTCCCTCGGAAAGCATGGTGGACGCGTGGGCGGCGATGCTCGAGGACATGACGCTCGACACGGCCGCCGCGGCGTTGCAGCGGCATGCGGCGCTGTGTCCGTTCCCGCCGTCGATCGCGGAGCTGCGCGCGGCGATGCTGCCGCGCGGGCTTGGGGCGGACGAGGCCTGGGGGATCGCGCTCAGGGCGATCCGAAAAGGCGGCGTTTACCGGCCGGAAAAGGCAAGGGAGATCGCGGGGCCGGAAGTGTGGCCCCTGATGGAGCGGATGGGCTACCGGGACATGTGCATGACCGAGAACGCCGACGTGCTGCGCGGCCAGTTTACAAGGCTCTGGGACGCGCGGCAGAAGCGGCGGACCGAAAACGCGCTGCTGCCCCCGTCGATCAAACGCATGGCGCTCGGGCAGGCCGGAAGGGCGGCGCGGCCCGGGCTCAAAAGCAGCGATTGAGGGGCAAAGCGTCGCGGGGCGAGGCAAGAGGAGATAAGGCAAGCGAAGACAAGGCAAGAGGGGACGCGGCAGGCGCGGGGCGCGAAGAAGCGATATCCTCAAGGCGTTTGAATTGGAAGCGCGGCGCAGAGAGAGAACGCCCCGGCAAAACGGAAAACCGCCCCGTGCGGGGGCGGCGGGTCGGGTCAGAGCAGGTCCGCGTGCTCCGGGTGCTCGGCAAACCATTTGACCGCATAGGAGCAGGTTGGGCGCGCCTTGAGCCCCGCGGAGCGGATCTGCCGGACCGCCTCAAAGAGCAATCGGTCGGCGATGCCTCGGCCCCGGAGGGAAGAATCCACAAAGGTGCGGTCGATGACGGCGACGCCGCCCGAAACCGGGAACGTTACCTCCGCGATCCGCTTTCCGGAAGGGTCGGCGGCATAGATGCGGTTTTGTTCATGCACAAATTCCATGGCGATCACCTCGAGGGCATTGTACCGGATTCTGGGAAGAAGCGCAAGGCGGGGCGGGCCGGGAGGCTGCTTGATTATTCCACGTGGGGCACGGCTACGACGCCGGCTTCGGTCGCGGAGAAAACGTAATCTTCCCGCATGAGTTCGAGCAGCGATTCGTACTCGTCCTCGGAAGGGAACGCCCAAGGATCGATGACAAGGGCTTTTCCGCACCGTTTGATGCACCCGGAGGCAACGTAGCCGTTGAGGATCATTTTTGCCGAAGCTTTCATAGGAGCATTATAACACGGCGCGGCGCGCGTGTTAATATCAACGGGTCCGTCGCCCTTGTAAAATCGCAACGGCAAAGCGGCGCAACGCCCGGAAGGCAAAGGCCCCGGGCTCATGAGAAGAAGGCGGCGCGAACAAAGACGGACGCCGACGAGGCTGTCGCTATGGCGAGTGATTTTAAGACGTACGGCAGGATGGATGCCAGTTCAGCGCCGCGTACGGGATGGTAAAAACAACGATGCCTGTGGCATAAGGCGCGATTTCGTATTGCTGATAGTAAACGGCAACGCCGGAGGGGGTCAGATAGTAATGCTCTTCGTTGAAGTATTGGGAAATCAAGGCCCGGTAATCTTCAAAAAAGATCCCCGGATCCTGCTGCATTCTTTCGTCGGCCTGTTTCGTGATCTGCTCTATCAGCAGCGCCCGGTAATCCTGACCGGCGGGGAACAAGTCGGACAGCGGAATGCGCTCGCCGCTTATAAGGTTCCAGGTATCCGAAGAGCGGATGGTGTTCCCGTGGGCGCCGCCCGTATACTCGTATTGATCGCGATAAAGGCTCAGATGGCAATGCTGGTTGTAGGTGATCTCATACTGCAGCATGGCGTCGTAGCGGTGAAAAGGGAACCCGTTTTCCTGCGCTTCCTTATAGGCGGCAATCGCCTGCCCGTATAAATCGCCGGAGGCGTAGCGGTAAAAGTCGCAGACCTGAGCCTTTATCCGGCGGTTGATGCCGTTCTGCGCGGTCGGGTTGCGGCGCAAGGCCACCTTCGGGTAGAGGATGGAAAGCGTGAGCATGGGCGTGTTGTTGTATGGGAAGGTCTGTTTCATTCTGCACAGCGTGATGCGCGCGAAGAAATTCAATGAATCCATGGATGTTCCCTCCCTTGGGTTTTGATTCATTCTATGAAAAGCGGGAGGCGCTCCATGACTGGCGGGCGCACGAAACCGATCCGATCGGGCATGCTGGCGGCGCGTTCTGCCCTGAAGGGCCGCAAGGCCGCGCCCGATCCGATAAAACAATGCAAAGGCGGTGCTTGGGTGACACTACAAGAGTTACAGGCCTGCAGGGACATCCGCGGGCAGATAGAGAGTCTGGACGAGCGCATCGAGCGCCTCCGCAGCCAGGCGGAACGGACGGTCCGGCAGCTTTCCCTCGCCCCGGGCGGCGGGCGCGGCGACGATCACCTGGCCGTCTACGCGGCCAGGCTGGAGGAGCTGGAACGGCAGCTGGCCGCGCGGCGCATCGAGCTTGAGGAACGGCGGCAGGCCTGCGAGATGTGGATCGCCGAGTTGCCGGTGCAGCAGGCAAAGATCATGCGCATGCGGTATGTCGACGGGGTAAAAACGTGGGGCGAGGTTGCACAAAGGGCGCACTATTCCTACAGGCATTGCACCAAGATCCACGCCGCGGCTTTAAAAAAATGCCCCTAAATGCCCCTGTCCATGCCCCGATGATGCCGGACGGGTGCGAAGGAGAGTAAGCGCGCCCTTATTCTTTCGGGGGCGCTGGGGGAATGCAGCTTGAATGGGCGGGCGCGGCTGCAAACAGCAAGGACGGAAGGACGGAAGGACAAGTGAACGGTTGAATCTGTTTTGTTTTGACTCAATCAATACTGCCCGAAACGATGGAGCAGTTTAAACGTAATAGCTTAAAGCCAAGGGAGCCGATCCATGTGGATAAGACAAAAGAACCGTCCCCTTGTCCCGCCTTGTCCCGCACAGCACATAGTTTCACTGCTTTTCACGTGGTGATATCTGATCGTTGCGAATATGCCGATATAATCTATAATGATATTAGCTAAATTTAACATGACATTATGGATAGGAGGGATATTTTATGATCCCTATCATTATTCTCACAATACAAGATGATAATGACCGCAATTTTATGACCAGCCTATATCTTGATTATTATGGGTTGATGCGAAAACATGCCCTCCTGATTGTTAAAGATGGTTCGACAGCGGAAGATATGATCCATGATGCCTGTGTTCAGCTCATTAAAAATATTGCTACCATTCGGAGCCTAAAAAGTTGCGTTTTGCCGGCATATCTTGTCTCTACTATCAGGAGGGTCAGCCTGAATTATGCGTATCGCAATCATGGGGCACGGCAAAAAGAAATACTCGGGTTACAAGATGAATTTACAGCAGATCAGGCTGATATTACGGCAGACGTCGAAGAAATAGTGTTGCGGCAATTGAACATAGAGCATCTTGAAAAAGCGATTAGTAAGTTGCCGCAAAGCCTTCAAGACGCATTAAATTTTAAATACTTGTTAGGCATGACTGATGAAGAGATTGCCCAATCCATTGGGGTTCGGAAGGATAGTGTGCGCCAATACCTCACTCGGGCACGGCGAAAAGCGTTGGTGACTCTGCAAAAGGAGGAAGCGTGAGATGGAAAATAGACGTATGGATAAAACCTTTGAGCGTTATGAAGAAAGCGCTTTTCAGATAGCTATTTTTTTGTCCGCAGAAAAGGCAGCGGATGGATTGATAAAAGAAGCTGAGGAAGAACGCGCGAAACTTCCTTCCGAGTATGAAATCAAGAGAGTAAAGCGCACCTTAACGCAAAATATCCGAAAAGAGAATTTGCTGCTATTCGGCAGAGCGTCCCGCAAGATAGGCATTCGCATAGCGGTTGCGATCATGATTTTTATAACGGTTAGCTTTACAGCCATCATGTCGGTTAAAGCGCTTAGGAATAGTTTCGCGGAATTTCTTTTGACATTTAACGCCGATTATACTGCATTGGAACTTCGGAAAAGGGATTATTCGGGAATATACATTGACGATGGTCAGGCCATAGGCATTTCTGATGCCTATATTCCATCCTATATTCCTGAGGGATTCAATTTAAAATCCTTAGTGATGGATGAGCAAATAAACACCCTATATTACGAAAACTCCGAAGGGAAGTATATTCACTTCTCCGGGTTTACAAGCGACGCTCAATCTAATGTTGATACTGAAAATGCGGATACGCTGGAAACCGTGACAATCAAGGGCCGTTCGGGACTCCTAATAAAAAAAGAAGGTGTTTACACGCTTGCATGGTCATTAGACGAATACTATTTTATTCTCACGACTGATCTAAGCATAGATGCTACGTTAAAAATCGCTGAAAGTGTATCTTTTAAAAATAAATAATAATTCTTTTCAAAGGTTGTTGCATTTTCACCTCCCCACTTGTCTTTTAAAGTAGAAAGACAAATTGGGAGGTTTTTACTTATGAAAAAAATGTTTGCATTGTTGAAGCCACATTTTAGCGATACTGCATGGATTCTCAATAAGGCGTTAGAAACGTGTCAAACAGGCGGCTATTCGGATATATATGGTTTAGTATTGAATACATATTAAAACATAAAATCACACTTGTTGTATGTTGGACGGATATGCAGAATTAGCTGCATATCCGTTTGCCCAGGAAGGAGTATCTCATGAAAAAGCGTATGTTCGTATTATTTATTATGCTGGTGACTTTCGTTTATGGATGTGCCAATCAAAGCTACAATTACCTAAGCCGCAAAGATGATAACCTAAGCGCTTCAATGCATGCTTTCTACGATGCGAAAGATGTAGGATATGGAGAAGGAGAACGGTTCAGCATAAAATTGCTGGAGTTCTACAAAGTTCGCTTTTCAGACCCGGGCTATGATACTCCATATAATTATTATCTTTATCGAATGGTGATTGCTCCGCGCACGGATCTGCCCATGAATAAGCTGAAGATTACATTCATCCCCCAAAACGGTCTGACGGATTATTTTGCAAAGAGCGCTGCCGACACGAGCAGGCCCGATGGATTCAATCCAAAGAACGAGGCCCTTGGCGCTTATCCTGAAATGCATATTACGGAAAAAGAGAAGTTACTCGCTTTGGATTTTCTGTTTTATTTTTCGAACCTTGGGGATGTCGTGCAACAGAAAGCCGGTATCAGCGATAAGGAGTTTGACAAAGGAATGAGCAACTTGGAAATCAAAGTTGATTGCGATGGATATGAAGAAGTGATAACGTTAACTTACTCCGGCGAATTAAATCTTATTGCGGATGCGAATGACCCGATTGCCCAACAGAATAAAACGGTTCACGATCTCGTGGCAGGCGGAAGCGCGGGTACCTATACAGGAGAATATTCAAGCGATACTGCACAATAACGTGTACAGAGGAGAGTTATTTAAGCCCAGCCTATAGATGGGTTTATTTTATACGCTGCCCGCAACCCGCTGCGGGCAGTATCTTACCTCCGGCTTTGTGCCGTAAATCTTGTTGCACTTTTACCTCATAGTCTGTCTTTAAAGTATGAAGACAAATTGGGAGGATTCCTGCGCCGTATCGGTTATTAGGGTGGAGTGTTAATGAGCAACAAAAAAATCATTCGTATCATTGTAGGATTACTTCTGTTGGGATTCGTGATTTACTTGGCTATTCCATATCATCCGCCTTTAGATGATATCGAAAGGCCGACGATTGGCATTGTCATCCCTAATCAGGAGTGGCAGGAATTAACCGGCAGCCCCAAAAAACAAATGTATGATATTTTAGATCGAGTGAAGGTCCAAAAGTTTACATTGGACATTTTTCCGCAAAGACACTACAGTCAAGATTACTATGTGATATTTATCAGCGGCAACAGGTCGTATGATCAAATTGAGTTGTTTCCGTATGGGGATTCGATGAATGGACGGCTGCCGTATGCTTATATTATAAGACGTTGGGGACCGAATTTTTCCTTTAGATCGAAACAGTTGATTGTAAATCTTGACGAATTTATCGAGGAACTGAAGGCAAATGATTTCATCTGAAAAAACTTAGAGCAATGCCATAAGGTACTGCTTTAAGTTTTAAGGGATCATCCCCTTCTCTCCCCTGCGGACTGATTTAAGTTGCGCCGGGCGTTTGAGCCCAAGCTTTCTCGCGCGTTGGATTCAGATAATTGGAGTATCCGCATTGATCTGCTTTTTCTCTCCGATCGGCAATTCGCTTATCAAAGTAGAGCCTAAAACGAGGATTGCTCCCACGACGCCCCATAGGGTGAGCTGCTCCCGCAAGAATACTGCCGACAATAGGATTGCGACAACCGGATCGATATAGCTAAGCAAGGCGACGGTCTGCGTTCTCAGATGTTCGATCGATCCAAAATACAAAGCATAACCGATACCTGTCTGCAGGGCGCCCAAGATGATGAGCATCACGATTGTAAGCGGTGAAAATGTAAGCTGTGCAAGGTTTTCACTCAGCAATGTGTACGGGAGCAAAATAACGGCGGCGACCGCCAACTGTACGATCGTCTTGTCATAAGCGGAAACATTTTTGATATTCATATTCAATATTACAATGCCCGCGTAGAGCAAAGCCGCGCCCAAGCCGAGCAGGATCCCCGTAAGATCGCCGATTCCCGTGAAGCCTGTTTGCAAAATACCGGATACGAAAACCATGCCTATAAGGGCGACCGCCACGCAGAGGATCTTTTTGCCCGTGAGTTTTTCTTTGAAGAATAGGGGTGAAACCAGAATAACGAACATGGGCGCCATATAATAGCACAGTGTTGCCGTTGCAACAGTCGTGTACCGATAGGCCTCAAATAACAGGATCCAGTTGATGCCGATCATCGCGCCGGATAAGCAAAGGAACAGGAGATTGCGACGTATGGCGTTCCATGAAAGCTTATCTTTTTTAATAAACACAACCATAAGCAGAAACAGCATACCGATAACGCCCCTTGCCAACGCGATCAGGCTTGACGGCAACGGGATGAACTTTCTGAATATGCCGATTGTACCGAATAGGAACGTCGATAGGATTAAAAGCAGTTTTGATCTGTTTACAACTTTTTCGTTCATACGGCTCCCAACTTCATGCTCCATGATTCCTTTATTATATTGCCGATCCGTGTACATTACCAGCGCTATAAAAATAACCGGTCTCCCGGCTCTTAATTTGCACTTATGTGATCCGAATTTTGGGATGATGAAAGGGGCGTGGGGCTTATGGTTCCGGAAGCTGGACAAGGGGACGAAGCCGAACGGCCGGACAATGCCGGACAATGCCGGACGAGACGGCCCGGATGCCTTGCCTTTTGGCGAGGCTGTATAAGACGAATGAACCGCCGATTATCCTGTTTCCTGCTCTTGGTATTGTAGCTTTATGCCTTCACGATCCGTGCCTTGGCGGTTTCTACCCTGTAGTGTTTTATAGCGGCTTCATGCTTCTTCAGCACTTTTTTAAATTTCTTGCGGTTATCGAGCGTTCGTTGCGCGATATATTCGGACGCCTCCTTATCGTAAGTGGTGTTTTCTATTTTATAAGGGGTTTCACAAACAGGACAAAAAACGAAATAATTGATATGATCGAAAACATCGTCATATCGCGCCAAATCATCGATATCAATTGTAAAGACTGTTCCGCATTTTCCGCAGCTGCATTCAAGAGACCAATCCTTTACCAGCGCCGCGGCTCTATCCCTCTTTTGTTTTTCAATTTCTTTGTCGCTTAGTTTGACTCCCTGCTTTATGATTTTCATATAAAACCTTCCTGCGAATGATCTTTCCTTTTATTGATATACAATTTAAACCCATTGTCAATCCTTTCCGCCGCGAAAGAATGCAAAGACGTTCATTTGTCTTGCAGACCAAAGGGGGACCAAGACAAAAAAACGTCCGCTTGCCCGTATCCGATGGGGAAAAAACTGCATACATTCATGCCGATGACGCCGCGCGGGCTATCAAAATCGGCCGGGGTGGGATATAATGGATATGTTGAAGGATCGCGTCGGTTATAACGAAAGCGAGGAGCGTCGGATATGAGAAGCTGCGGGGAATCTCATGCGCAGGGCGGTCGGATCACCTCGGTCCGCTTTCGCCGGTTGCGCTTATCCACGGTTGTATTGGTCGCCACATGTCTTATCGCCTGCATGGGCATCCTGCCCGGGTGCTCCCCGGAGACGGGGCAGACGGACCAAAGCTCCGCCGCGGCCGGGACGGAACGGCTGCTCGGGGATTTATACAGCGCCGATATATACACCCGGACGGAAGCGGCGGCGGCCCTCGGCCGGCAGAAGGAAGCGCAGGCGGTAGACCCCCTGATCGAATACCTGAAGGACGGTATGGACGCATACAGCGGGTACACCGCGCGCGAGGAAATTGTGTTCCTGCAAACCGTGATCGCGGCGCTGGGGGAGATCGGCGATGAAAGGGCCGTTGAGCCGTTGCTCGATATCCATAAAAGCGCGGAGGATCGTGGGATACGCTTCGGAGCGTCCGCGCGCGACGCGCTCATCATGATCGGGGAGAGCGCGATAGAGCCGCTGATCGCCTCAATGGAAGGCGAAAACACGGATTATACGCGGCGGGTCATCGGCATGCTGGGGAAGATCGGCGGAGAACGCGCCGTTGGGATATTGGCCGGTTACCTTGATGATCCCGACCTGGGCTATGATGCCGTGGCGGCTTTGGGGGACACCGGCGAGAGCAGCGCGGTCCCATACCTTGAGGAGTGCCTGAACAACGATTATGGTTTAACCTCTCGGGCGGCTGAAGCGCTGGGAAAAATCGGGACGCCGGAGGCCGAGCGGGCGCTGATCGCGGCGCTGCACAATCCGGATGCGGAAACGCTCAGCGGGGTGCCCACAGCGCTGGGAAGCTTTAAAAACCGGGACGCGATCGACGCTTTGATTGCGGCCAGAGCGAAGGTCGAATACACGCACGTGGTCGATTTCGGATCGGAATTGGACAGAGTGCTGATTGCGATGGGGGCGGACGCCGTCGAGCCGCTGCTCTTAAGGCTGGGCGAGCATGATGAACAGAATGACCGCCCCTGGCTCCTATACATTCTGGGCGCGATCAGGGACGCGCGCGCGGTGGCGCCGCTGATCGCGATCATGCGGGATGAGGGCGATGAATGCCGGGGCAACGCGGCGGAGACGTTGGGCAAAATCGGGGACGAGTCCGCCGTCGGACCGCTCATCGACACGATGCTGGATTATTACAGCGCCGGGCGGCGGGATTTCGACAGCTTCGGCTGGGATGTGGCGAAAGCGCTCGGCAGCATCGGAAACGAGCAGGCGGTTTCCGCGCTCCTTTCCGCGCTGGACAGTTATCACGAGGTTTACACGCGGATGGAAATTGCCGACGCCGTTTCGATGGTCGATGACCCGCGGTGCGTCGGCCGGCTGGAGAAGGCGCTGGAGGAAAAGGACCTGACGGTGGTAGCAGGCGTAATCGAATATTATATCCGGCTGGGGAAAGAAGGTTCCGAAGAAACGCTGATCGCCACGCTGAAGGATTTTTACTATACAACAGCCGTCCCCCTTTACAGCAGCGGCAACGAGACGCTGAAGCAGGCCGCTCTGGACTGGGCGGGCGAGAACGGATACGTTTTCAGGATCACCGGCTTCGGGCCCTCGGCAGCCTGGGGTTCGGGAGGTTGACAAGAGTATCTCGAATGAACTGTCCGCTTGCAAGATAGGAGAACCATCCCCTTGTCTTCGGGACGAAGTCGCACAAAAAGCGAACTGTTCCTACAGGCATTGCACCAAGATCCATGCGGCGGCATTGAAAAGATGCCCCTGAATGCCCCTGTCCATGCCCCTATTATTTATGGTAATGTGTAAGCGGTAAAAGAATATTTTGCAGACAAGCCCATGGCAAAGGCCTTCTGACCAAGAAGCGCTGAACCGTGGGCTTATGTTTTTAAAATCTTGACAGGGGCACGGGGACGTTCATTTATCTGCTCGCTTCCCGCAGAGGCGTCCGGCAGGTTCCCCGTACCTAAAATGGAATACCCCGCTTTCCGAATCGTCGCGGTTAAGTAAGAATGGAGGACATCACAGTATGGCGCAGTCATCGAAAAAAGACGCTTTAAAAGACATTGCCTACACGCCGGACGGTACGCCGGTGCCGAAATCAGCGCTCAACAACAAGGGGCTGTTGGAAATCCTCGGCGTGGCGCTGGCAAAACAGCGGGAGAAGCTGAAGGGCTATACCATCACGCCGGTAGGTACACCCATCCCCAAGCCACCGTCAAAGAACACGCCAAAGCAAACGGCCGCCGACACGGCGAAGCAGACCGGCAAGGATACTCAGGAGAAGTCCAAAAGTACAGCATCCGCATCCAGCGGGACGCCGGTCCGGCAGAGCGGCAAGCCTGCCTCGATTTTGCCGGAGGGTTATGCCTATGCGCCGGACGGTACGCCCGTGCCGGAATTCGCCCTCCATAACCCGGGGATTTTGGAGGCCTTCGGCGCGGCGTGGGCAAAAGCGCAGGAGGAGCTGAAGGATTATAACGTCACGCCGGAGGGCGTGCGCATTCCAAAGGATTTTAAGCCCGCATCGATTTTGCCGGAGGGTTATGCCTATGCGCCGGACGGTACGCCCGTGCCGGAATTCGCCCTCCATAACCCGGGGATTTTGGAGGCCTTCGGCGCGGCGTGGGCG
>JBCFAY010000035.1:0-8490 GCA_038562375.1 Bacillota bacterium
GGGCTGTCGGGGACTTCCAAAGTCAGTATATCATCATCTCCCGACGCTTTGAAAGCGGAAATCTGGTCCTCCGCCTCGGAAACCGCCTGTTTCACCCTGTCGTCGACGGCGTTGACGCGGCTCTGCGCCTTGGCCTTCTCCGCCTCGTACTTCGCCTTCTTCAGGGCGAACGCGTATGCGTACTGCTCCTTCGCGTCCTCGTACGCCGCCCTGTCCCCCGTCTGCGCCGCCTGCTGCACCGCCGTGTAGAGCGGCTGTAACTGTATCATGCCCTCCGTCCATACAACATTCAGGTCGGCGTTGATCTCCGACTTTTGCGCCGCCGCTTTCATCATTTCGACATCCAATTGGATCGACGCCCGCTTGCTGTCGGCTCCGCCCTGTATATATTGATCGTAGGCCCGCAGGGCCTTCCTTTGTGTCCGCCGGTCCAGCCCCGCCGCCTTGACGTGCTCCTCGTACATCGGGCGGTACAAGCCCCGTTCGATATACTGATCTACTTGGTGCATCAGTTTCTCGCCGCCGTCCGGCGCTTCCGCGGCCAGCCTTTTCAATGTCGGTATGTTGTTCTTCATCGTGTCCGGCAAGGCCTTGGCTTGCCGCGCCAGGCTTTGCCGGTCCACATTCGCCGCCTGCTCCAGCCTCTCCCTTAGCGCAACGACGGCGTCCACATTGTTCAAGGACGGCGTGAGATTCTTCATCCAACCAGGCGCGTCCCCGGCTTGCTGCGCTATGCTCTGCCAATCCACCTTCGCCTGCTCCCCGCTCAGTTTTTTCAAGTCCGGCGTGAGATTCTTCATCCAGGCGGGCGCGTCCTCGGCTTGCTGCTTCAGGCTCTGCGGATCCACATTCCCCTGCCCGACCAGCGCGGCGCCGACGGCTTCCACGAACTCCGGGGTCAGGGCCGACGTGGATTTCTTCATCCAGGTCGGCATGTCTTCCCAGCTCTTGGCTTGAGTCGGCTTCGCCGCCTGCTCTCCGCTCAGTTTTTTCAAGTCCGGCGTGTAGTTCTTCATCCAGGCGGGCGCGTCCTTGGCCTGCTGCGCCAAGCTTTGCCGGTCCATACTCGCCGCCCGTTCCAGCGCAGCGCCGACGGCTTCCACGAACCCCGGGGTCAGGGCCGACGTGGAATTCTTCATCCAAGTCGGCATATCTTCCCAGCTTTTGGCTGCCGTCTGCTCCGCCGCGCCGGTCGTTTGTTTCTGCTCGCCCTTTGGAGCCGACTTGGGGATCCGCATCCCGTTCGGCGCGAGGATATAATCTTCGTCTTTTTTCGGTGATTGCGCCATGCTGTGATGTCCTCCATTCTATCGCGCCGGTTTCAGGAACCGGGAGGTCCCGTTCCAAAGCGCCGGGGTTCAGTCCGATGCGGAAAGATTCCTTCTCCCTTATCCGAACGCCGCTTCCGGCGTGGGTATCTGCTGCATTTCTCCCGCCATCTGCGCCTGCGCCTGAGCCTGCTGCATCTGCCTGGCCTGCTGCTCTTCCGGCGATACTCGGTCGGCCTGGTTGGTTTTATCGAGCACGCTTTCGCGGCCCTCGAACTGCATCAGCTCCAGCGCCTGCGGCGGCTGCAATATCCCGAGCTGCACCATCTGGATCATCAGCTCGTTGTGCGCCCGCACCGTCCACACGTTTTCCCGCTGCACCTTGATCGATATGAAGAACTCGATCGGGATCGTGTTCCCGAGCGCGGTTTCCCGCTGCATCAGGGCGGACTCGAACGTCGCCTTCTGCGGCCGGCCGCCGACGGTCATCCTGACCTCGCGGGGCAGGACGTTGAACTCGCGCTCCACCTCGATCTCCATGCGCACCGCGTCCTTATACGCCGCGTGCATCTGCCGCGCCGCCATGCGCGAACGCTTGGAGCTCGCCTCCTGCAAGGCCATGATCGCCGACGCCGCCGTAACGCCCTGCCCGGTGTTCCCGCGCGAGAAGTCGTTCGCGCCGGATTCCTCCTTGATGTCGCGCCGGATTTTTTCGATGTATTGCAGGATATAGTTGGGCAGCGGCGGGGTCGTGAACCAGGTGATCCCGTTGAGGCTCTCGCCCTTGTGGACCTCCTTGGACCAATCCCTTAGGTCGTCCGCGTCAAAGCCCGAAGCGCCTGTGACGAGCAGCTTGTTTCGCGACGCCATGACCGCGTTTTTCAGCACGATCTGATCGAGCTTATCCGCGTAGCGCTGCTGCGTCTCGAACATGTCCACGAACCCGTACCCGAGGCACGAGCCCTTGCGGATGAACAGCGGCGTCACAACGAACGGGTACTGCCCATGCGAAAAATATCCTTCCGGCTTTTGCTCGCGGCTGTCCTCGATGATCTTCCCGCCCGCCGCCTTGCACATGTGCACGCGGTAACGGCCGGTCGCCGGGTCTACCTCGCGCCACCAGAATTCGAGGAGCAGGGTCTGCTTCGTTTCATCCACCGTCAAAAGATCGTCCTTCGGCGTCGCGAACGTATACTGATCGGTACCGAACGGCGCGTGCTTCGGGTAATGCTGGTCGAGCCATTTCACCGGCTTGGCCGAAAACTTGATCACCGCACGGCTCTCCTGCACGTCGGTCACGAGCGGGTCGAACAGGATGTTCTGCCCGTCGACGTGCCGGATGTACGCCCCGCCCAGGCCGTTGTTGAGCATGGGATCGTAGCCGACCTCCTGCACCATGTACCCGCCGACGAGCAGGTCGTGGGAGAGCTTGCGCCACTCGCGGTCGTAGGCCGCCGCGTCGTGGTTCTGGCGGATCACAGCCTCGAGCACGCGGGCGATCTGCTGATCCTCCGGGCTTTCGGGCTGTATGATCGCTTCGGGGAAGCTGTCCATGAGGTCCGCGGACACGTTTTCGATCGTGGATTGGATCACGGGCGTGACCGGCTGCGGCTCGTTCGGGTCCTCCCGAGGCACGTCGTACCAGTGGTCGCCGCGGTAGATCTTCTCGTTGTTCTCGAGCCTCTGCCACTCGCTCGCGTAGGCGGAGCGGTATTCCTCGAACAGCCCGTACACCTGGGACGCGAAATCCTCGTCCCCGCCCCCCAGCCCTTTTACCGCCTTTTTGAGCGCCTTAAAAAATCCCATATCATACCTCCGTTTTCGCAAAAGTGACCATGTCGCCGCGTTATGTTGTAAAAAATCCGCCGCGCTTCGGTTCGTCGAGCGACAGCGGATCGTATGGTTTCGGTTTTGGTTTCGGTTTCGGCTTTTTTATCGATCCGGCCTTTGCGGGGCGGCTCATGAGGCCGTACCTTGCGGCCTCGCACTGGTGGTCGTCCAGGCCGTCCGCGATATCCTCCGCGTTGTGCTCGTCGCAGATCATTTCCGGTATGGTGCGTATAAGGTGCCTGCAACAGTCGAAGATCCGCCAGTACGGGTCCCCGTCCGGCGCGTCCGCCATATACTCGCGCATCCGCTGCCAGCCGATCACGCGCGCGCTGTCCGCCTGGAGAAGCGGCACGCCGTTGTACGCGAACGTATCCGCGATGCTCTCGCCCTCGACGTCCTTCTGCCCCCGCTTCTGCCACATATCGGGCGACGCGACGGTATAGCTGATCCTCTCGTCCCCCGTGAGCTCCGCGACCTTTTTCGCGACGTCCCTCGCCAGGGTTTTATTGACCCGCAGCTCGCGGTAGGTGTAAACCCTGCCCTCTTCGTCGACCGCGTGCCAGAGCACGCAGCAGGGATCGTTGTAGCCCCAGTCCATCGAGCGGAAGCGCCGCCAGTGCCTCGGGATCTCGAACGGGGCGACGACGTGCTTTTCCCGCCGGAACTCCTCGAAGTACTGGCCTTCGAGCGCGTCCCAGTCCCCGTCCAGGTATGCCCTGCGGCGGGCTTCCGGCAGGCTTTCCAGGGTCGCGAGATATTCCGGGTTGGTCTTCATGAGCACGTAATTGTCGCGCACCGACGCCGGTATGAACGCGTAGTCCTCCGGCCTCTCCCGCTCGCGGTACTCCCGGTCGATGAACAGGCGCTTCACCCATCCATGCCCCACGCCGTCCGGGTTGCAGGTATAGTACATCCGCGGGGTGAAGTCCTGCCGCGTCGTCCTGTTGCAGGTCGTCAAAAACTGCATCTGCGTTTCTGTGAAATGCGTCGCTTCCTCGAGCCCGATCACGTCGTATTCCTGGCCCTGATACTGGTAGACGTCGTCCTCCGCGTCGCAGTACCCGAGCTTCAATCGCGATCCGTTGGGGAACTTAAAGACCTTATCGCCCTCGTGGTACACCGCCGCGCCTTTTAAAAGCCGCAGCAGCGGGACCACATGGTTTTCCTTCAACTCGGCAAGGGTGCGGCGCAGCAGCAACAGCCGCAGCCCGGGATAACGGGAGGCGAGCAGGACGAATTTCGTCCGCATCGCCCAGCTTTTGCCGCCGCCGCGCGCGCCGCCGTACGCCGTATGCCGCGCGCACGACAAAAAGAACTTTTCCTGCTTCGGGTTGGGCGTTTGCCCAAGGCTGATCTTCATCCCATCACCCCGAGTATCCCTCGTCGAAACAGAATTCGACTTTGCCGTCCGTGATGACCTCCTGTATATCGCGCTGGCCCAAGTACTGCTTGCCGAGCCAGATCGCCATCGTCGCGTTCTTCTGCGCAAGGTTGAATTGGTACCGCCTGAGGGACGCTTTCCCACCCTCCGCGAACTTCCTGTACGCCGCGGAGAAGCTCGTCCCGTATTTCTCTTTTACGAGCCTTGTCAGCGTCTTGTCCGTAACGCCCAGGACCCGGCAGATCTCCTGCATCGTGCATTGTATGTTGCAAAGCTCCTCGAAAATCTTCCATTCCTTATCGCCCCATTCCACCTTGGGCCTGCCCGCCGTGTTTTCGGACGTCAATGGTTTCACCCCTTTTCCGATGATGCTTTTTGCAGCCGCGCCCACCCATTAAAGCTGCATTGCCCCGGCGCATTTTGAATAATAAAAGAAAATGCGCCTGCTCTCCTAAAATTCCAAAAAATGCTCTCGTAGTCCGGGATCCGCGACCCCGGATGCGATTGTTGATTTATGATCACTTGCATAACCGGCAAGAAGAAGGTAGAATTTTTTATAGAGTGTCACAACTTGGCCGGGATGCGCGGATGCCCAACCATCGAAAATCCTTGAATTTTGGATATTCGGCAAGTACCGTGTCGAAGCCGCGGCTCCGGCGACCTTATTTTAACGTAGAAGGAGGTCTATACGATGTCGTTATGGAAATGCACAGTCTGCGGAATGCTTATGGAAGGGGAAACCGCGCCGGAAAAATGCCCGAAATGCGGCGCTCCCCAGGATAAATTCGAAGCCGTCTCCCAAGAGGATGCCCAAAAGATCACCTCGTCGGACCGGACCAACGATATCCATATGCAGATCATCGGTCTGGCGATGCAGATCACGGAATTGGCGAAGGAGGGCGTAGAAATCAATTTGGACCCTCCTTGCGTAGCGGTCTTCAACAATGCGATCCAGGAAGCCCGGATCATTAAGCAAAGGAGCAAGGCCGAGCTTGCCGGTCATATGAGCCGCGGCAAGTGGTAAGCGGCGCAATGCAAGCGGCACAATCCAATAGGAAAAACATAAAAATACCACCGGCATCGTCGGTGGTATTTGCTTTTAGCGTAACTTAAGGGAGGCTCCCTGCTGCCATGGCTTGTTTATTGCATCCTTTACCGCTTACACTTTACCACGGATCATTGGGGCATGGACAGGGGCATTCAGGGGCATTCTTTTTAAAGCTCTTTGAAACCGCCCCGCTCCTTGCCGTCCCATTCCTTGCCGCCCCATTCCGCCTCGGGCCTGCCCGCCGCGTTTTCGGACGCCGCGTGTTTCACCGCTTTGATGTAAGGCACCCTGCCGTTTTGGTCGGCATCGCTGAACCCGGCCCGATGTGCCGCCCCCAAGGCCAGGGCCGGATATCCGGGTTAAAACAAGGCAAGGAACCGAACAAGACAGAGGAACCATCCCCCTGTCTTTCCAACCAGATCAGATAAGTATTTTTCGGGATAGATGATCTCAAACAAGGCCGAGCCATCTTCTTTATCCTTGCTGATGGCGGCAGTATAAGTGGACAGAGGGCGCTTTGGCCGCCCGTTGCCGTTGACGAGAATACGCTTCAGGTCGTCGGCAAGGATGCCATGAAACAATAAGTTAGTTGCCCATTCCGTCAGTAAGCGGTCAATATCGTCTCGAGTCGCTTAAATTAAGACATTAATTCTTATACTGGTCCCGTCAGCCCATCTTCAAAACCGTTGTCAAACTCTGCTACGGTGGGTTGCTCTTTTACCGCTGTTTCCGCATCGGAAATCTCAGTTCTTACATCGTTGTCGATGGCGTTGATGCGGTTCTGCGCCCTGACCTTTTCCGCCCGGTACTTCGCCTGCTCCAGGGCAAATCCATGGGCATACTGCTCCTTCGCGATTTGAAACGCGGCAAAGTCGCCCGTTTGCGCCGCCCGCTGCACCGCCGTATAGAGCGGCCGCAACCGTATGATAGCCTCCGTCCGCGCAACATTAAAGTCGGCGTTGAACTCCGACTTTTGCGCCGCCGCGTAGCGCAGCGAAGCCTGCAATTTAGCGGCCGCGCGTTTGCTTTCCGATTCGCCCTGCGTAAGCTTGTCGTAACCGCCCTGAAATTTCTCCGCCGAGCGTTCGCTGATGGAACTGCCCCGCGCAAGCTTATCATACACACGCAGGGCCATTTTCGCCGTCCGCTGGTCCATGCCTGCCGCCGTGAGATCCGTTTGGAACGCCGTGAGCTGTTCCGCCTCTTCTGCAAACAGGTTTGCCGCATACTGCCGCCCGATATCGAGGTCTCCGATTTCCTTGCCCGCGTTTACGCGCGTTTCCAGCCTTGTCGCCATCCTGTAGGCGCTCGAAGCCGGATCAAGGCTCTTGCCTGTCTCTATGAGCTCGTTCACCGTATCCATAGAACGCATTTTTCCGCCCATCCGCTGCAGGGTGCCCCGGCTCACGAACTGCGCGCTGCCGCTCATCATGCCGCCCGCAACCTCGCCCGCAAGCCCGGATAAGCCGATTTGAGATACCGTTTTGAGTATGGTCGGCCACAACGCGTCCGCATCCGGGTTTGCCGACTTAAACTGCTTGTAATACAGCTCGAGGTCGGGCTTATCGCCCATGCTAAAGAGGTCGGAGGCGGTGTTCATGACCTCGGTCGCCGCTTTTTTCTGTAACGCTATGCCTGTGCCTATCTGTTCACCGATGCCCATGCTCCCGACGATCAGATCCAAAGCTGGGCTCTTGACGATATCCCCGAATATTTTTCCCACCGCATAATCTACGGCGCCCGCGGCAAAGCCGCCCTGCATCTGCTGCGTCATGGAGCCGCCGCGTTGGCCGATATCGTATGCCGTTTGGCCTATGGCCTGCAGTATGGACACCAGACCCAGCGCGCTCTGTACGACGCTCATCGTTGTGTTTACGGTAAATTTCTCAGCATCGCTCAACCCGTACGTTGCAAGATCCGCAGCCTTTTGCGAGCCCTTCATAAGCCGGGAGCCGATAGAATCCTCAGGGACCGTATCCGTTCCCGGCTCGATCCGGATTTCTTCGGGCCGCACGGCCTTCCCGCGATATTGCTCTACGGCCTGATTGTATCCCTCCTGGATGTTCTTGCTTTGCTGAACCATCGCCTCCACGCCGTAAACGATGCTCCCGATTATGTTTTCTAAAACCGAATCGGCTCCTTTATACAACCGGCCCAAAAAATCCGTCTGCGGGAGCTGCATCAATAATTCGGCGTACCGTTGCTGCGTGTCCCAGTCGTCAACGTGCTTGTATATCGAAGGAGCGATCTCTTCGATCGCTTCTCTGATGCGCCTGCAGTCCTCCGCGGTAATAATATCCTTGTTCCACATTTCCTTGAGAAGCGCGTCGAATTCTTCATAGCCGGGCACATTCGGAGTTTCAAGCTGCTTCCCCGTCTGCTTCGCCATACTGATAGGTTCCGGCTTTTCGGTACTCTTGAGCGCAGTATCCGGAACTACAAATCCATCCGGCGCATAGGCGTAACCCTCCGGCAAACCCGATGCGGGCTTAAAATCCTTTGGAATGCGCACGCCCTCCGGCGTGACGTTATAATCCTTCAGTTCCTCCTGCGCTTTCGCCCACGCCGCGCCGAAGGCCTCCAAAATCCCCGGGTTATGGAGGGCGAATTCCGGCACGGGCGTACCATCCGGCGCATAGGCGTAACCCTCCGGCAGACCCGATGCGGGCTTAAAATCCTTTGGAATGCGCACGCCCTCCGGCGTGACGTTATAATCCTTCAGTTCCTCCTGCGCTTTTGCCCACGCCGCGCCGAAGGCCTCCAAAATCCCCGGGTTATGGAGGGCGAATTCCGGCACGGGCGTACCGTCCGGCGCATAGGCATAACCCTCCGGCAGACCCGATGCGGGCTTAAAATCCTTTGGAATGCGCACGCCCTCCGGCGTGACGTTATAATCCTTCAGTTCCTCCTGCGCTTTCGCCCACGCCGTGCCGAAGGCCTCCAAAATCCCCGGGTTATGGAGG
>JBCFAY010000011.1:0-102364 GCA_038562375.1 Bacillota bacterium
GGTGGGAATAAGAGTTTTTCGCGAATTCATCGGCCACCTTGAGCACAGTTTCGTCGCCTGTCGTGGTGGTCGTGATCACCGACCAGTCACCGGCCGCGCGCTCTGCGCTTCCGGGATCCTCGGTGATTACCCCATTCGTGAGCAGATAAAAGTCGCGTACCAGGCTGGCCGAACCATCGACCAGTTCCACCGCCGTTATCTTAGCAATGCTCGCCGCCGAATAGCTCTCGGCGATCAGGCGATAGGCGTCATCCGCAAAATCGATCTTGTGTGTGGGCACCGCCCGCGCGCCGATCGTCACGGCCAGCGCGTTACCCGCCGCCGAAAACCCCACAAATATGCCCGCCAGCCGCCGCACCAGCGCGATATAGCTCTTTAGGCTGTATGTCCCCGCCTCGATCTCGGGCGCGATGAACGGCGTCGACGTGGCCGCTGTGACAGTGATATACGGCATGTCATAGGCCGCGTCGCCCGAGCCCGAGAAATTGTCCTCGATTGCGGCCGCGATAAAGCTTTCAATATCCGCGCCCGCCCCCGGGTAGACGATCGGCCGCGCGAACAGTTGCACCATATCGACCGCCGTGATCGCAGTCACGCCCTCGGACGGCTCGGACTTCTCGATCAGCCAGCTGTGGCCCTCGAAAAAAAGAAAATCGCCCTGGTTCAGGGCGTATTCTCCGGCGACCGTAAACGTTGAGTTTTCGTCGTAGATCGACGCGAGCGTGATATCATAATCGATCACGTTGAGCAGGGGAAGGGTCTTAAAGTCTGTCCGGCGTTTGATAAATGCTTGCATATCACACCGCCTTGTAATATTCGAAAACCTTGATTTCGGCCGCCTGCGTGATCTCCGCGTTCGAGCCAATCGACAGCGTACACGGCACTCCTACAGGCAGCCGGAAAAAGTTGTTATCCGTCAGGTCGACGTGCTCGATCAGATCCTCTCGCCCGGCCACGCTCACGCGCCAGATGCCCATTGCCCCATGCCGCGACGAAAACAGCAGCGATTCGTCCGCGCCGATCTCGATGTCGGGCAGGTTCACGCGGCCGATAATATCCGCAGTCGATTTACGCCTTAGCGTGATGACCGGACCGTCAAGCGGACCGGGAATTGATATGCTCAGCGCGGCCTCGATGTGTCCGCCTGCGGTGATATCCGCCGAGTTGATGTCGCCTGACAGCGCGTACCGCATGGGGTACGCCGCGGGGTATTTCTTGCGCCCATCGCCATCGTCCGGCGTGAGCTCGATCTCCACGGGCAGGCGTTTGTACCACGGTGACGTACAGCGCAGAGAGGCCGGACAGGTCAGCCAGCCTCCGGCGCCGAGTTCGCCCTTTTCAATGGACTCGACGTCGATATCGCGGAGATAGTCCGTATCCAGGGGCTGGTAGATCAGCATGATTTTATGGCCCACAAACAGCCAATCGGCCAAAACCTTGTATCCCGCGTATCCTTGCCGGAACACCAGATCGCCCACGACATTCCCCTGCGCCAGCTCCGCGCGGATGGATGTAAAAAAGCCGTCGCTCGAGCGCCCATACTCCGATTCGATCGTCACACCGAGGCCGGAGGGAAGCTGGAAAAAGGTTTGGCCTTGCAAGTCGATGCGCTGGCCGATCTCGTTCTCGAGGTAGAATTTTCTCATCGTGCCAGCCTCCCTCCGAGTGCACGGTCCATGCGGTTTATGAGATTATATTCGCCCTCTACAGCGAGGCGGGAGGAAATTGTGCGTACGGGCATTGCTATACCTCCAATAAAAAGCGCCCCCGGCGGGAGCGCTTTTGCTCGGTTTACTTTTTTCGCCCAAGAAGCCTAACCGACCTGAAGATCGACAAATTTCACATCATAGGACTGTTTGCCCCATATGGTTTTTTCAAAATCAATAACTTTGATTGTTCCGGTTAGGCTTGTCGGTGTAAGGGTCGGAAAAGCTTCCTTTGTGGAGTATCTTATTTTCCCCCTGCTGTTGGCCGCAATCCCGTCGCTTCCGCTTGTGTGCCCCAGACTCTCTCCGTCCATTGCGAAAGCGTCAGCCTGAAAGGTCAGTTCGTTGTTGGTTTTATTTTCGATATAGAATACAATTTCTTCCTTGCCTCGATCCGTTGATTCGCAACCCACATATTCAATTTTAATATAATCATCTTCATGGACGAATACGCGTACTTGCGCCACGATAGGCTCGGGAGTGGGCGTTGGGGCCGCCGTGGGCTTAACGGGAGGTTCGCTGGGTAACGGCAAAGCGCTTGCGCTGGCTTTAAGGGCTTCCAGCTCAGCAACTACCGCATCATACTCCTCCTGAGAGACGCCCGAGGATGCAGGTACGGCACAAGCCGAAAGAGTCAGTAATAAAGCAAACAACAAAACCAAAGCCTTCTTCACATCGAAACCCTCCTTGGTATAATTTACCCAAATCATACCATGCCTTCGCCGTCCCGGCAATCCTTCTCCCGTCCTTCGGCCTCGCCAGCTCGAATGCATCGATCATCAGTTCGGGCCTAAACGAGCCAAAATTTTCTCATGCAAGCATCGCCCCCAAGCGCTTATTGGCCTGCTGGATCAGATAGTCCACCTGCCCAGGCGAGAGGTCGCGAGGGTAGACGTTGATAACGAGGCTCCCTCGCGCGGAAGGGCGCGCGCCTATGGCATTGACGCCCATATTCATCCCGTCTGTTCGTATGCTGGCGCTGACAGTATTATTGAGTTTTTTTATTGCCTCCTCAAACCCGACCCCGATGCCCTCGCCCAAATATTTACCAACCTCGTCGCGCATCAGCTTAGACGGAGATTCTATTTTGCCAGCTTTTCGCGCAGCCGCTACAGCCGCATTAATCGCATCCCTCGCGGACTGCTCGATGTACCATGTGCCAGCGTCAATACCGTCGCCTATGCCTTTGGCGAGGTCCTCTCCGAGTTGCTTCATGGTTTCATTTCTGTCTGATATTACCTTCTCCGCCGCTTTTAACGCTTCGTCAACATCGTCTTTCATCGGCTCAAGTGCGGTTTTTGCCGCGCTTCGCGCCGCTTCACTGCGCGTTTTATACAGGCCTTCGTATTCCGCAAGTTCCTCGTCGGTCATATTGTTAAGAGCCTGTATTTGAGCGGACGCCTCCGGCCCCATATCACGCAGTTCCTGCAAAAGTCCCTCGTCGATGCCGCGCGCCGCCAACCTTTCCATGTCGCTCGCCCAGTTCTCGATACCCTCGACCTGCGAGCGTAGATTTTCAAGCAGCGACTGAGACATCGCGTCAAGCTCTGTCTGACTTCCCGCCAGCCCCGCGTTAAATTCATCGAACAGCCCGCCCAAATCGGACAAATACGCCTCTGCCGTTTTCGTGACTGCCGCTTCGTACTCGGTACGCTTTGCGACATAGCTATCGAGAGCGGTGGCAACCTGCTGATCCCAGACAGCCTGCGCTTCCGCCATGCGCTGCTGAGCGAGACTAACGGCGTCCATACCGTCGGCAATATAAGCCAATGCATCATAGTACGCCGTATTCGCATCAACGCCCTGCCCGATCAGGTACTGGCTCAATTCGTCGGCCTTGGTTTTGACCTCGTCCGCCGCCCGCCCCGTGATATACGCTACGTTATCGATCGCCGCCACCTGGTCAAGCATCGCCTCGACTTGCTCGCGCGTCGCGCCGGTCAGATATGTCGTAGTACCGATAAAGCGCTCCATGCCCAAGTTTACGGGGTCGATCGCCTGTAAAATATCCTCCCATGCTCTCGCGGCCCAATCGGTCACGCGCACCATTGCCGCCGCGGTGCGCCTGCTTGTCGCTTCCGCCGTCGCGGCCACTTCTTCGAGTGTATCGTCCAGCCTTCCGAGCGCCTTGACGGTGATGGTATCTATTGTTTTCCCGGTTTCCCGCGCCTCCGCCCCGTATTCCTTAACGGCACCCGAACCAGCCCTAATCAGTGGCATGATATCTTGGTACGATTTTCCGAAAATTACCTGCGCAGCTGTTTCGCGCTCGGTTTCATTCGCCAAGCCGCCGATGGCGTCGATTACATCATAAAATACTTCTTCGCTATCGCGTAGGATTCCATTTTGATCCCTGGTGGAGACAAGCACACCATCCGAAATTTCGAGGTAATCCTTGCCCGCGCCGCTCGCTTCGCGGATCGCCTTGACCGTCCGGGCGAGCCCGTTCGTCATGGTGTCCAGTTCGACGTCGACGAATCGCGCCGCATACTGCATTTCCTGCAATGTGTCTACGGCAAGCCCCGTCTGCGCGGAGAGCGTCAGCAACTCGTCCGCTGCGTCCGCAGCGCCGTCGATGATATTCCATAGAGCCTGCAAGGCCTGCTTTGCAAGGGCAACCGCGCCCGCGAGCGACATCATCTGACCGACAGACGACGCCGCGAATTCCTTGATCTTCGCGCCGAACGTCTTCGTTTGATCGCCGCCGCTTTTCAAGTCGCGTTCCAGTTCCTTTACCTCGGTGCCGGTCTGGTTCATGGCAGTTTTGGCGTTGTTCAAATTCGCCTCCATCCGTTTGTAAGCGGTGGACGATTCGTCAACACCATTGGCTTTCATGCGCGCGAGCGCGTCCTCGGCGGCCTGTACCGCCTGTTTTTGCACGTCATACGCCTGTTTCGACGCGTTGATCTGCGCCGTAAGCGACTCTACAGATTTTTCATTTTTGCTGTAAACGGAGATAGCCGCATTCGCTTCTGCCTTGACGTACGTCATCGACTCCCGGACGCGCGCCATCGCGGCGCTATATTCTTTTTCGCCGCCCACAGATAAAGTGGGACCGATATTATAAGCCATGCACTACCTCCCGTCAAAACGCATCGAAATCGGCCTGCCCGGCTTCTCTCTCCTCGTCCTTGTCCTTGATCTTATAAAGTGCTAAATCAAAAACCATTCCTATGGTTAGGTCGTGTAAGTCGGCGACGGACAGCCCCAAATTCAATACCATCGATAGGTATTCCGTTGTGGTTATTCGCCCGCCGCCGCTTTGGAGTTTTTTTCGGTCGTGCCCATAGAAAGCGTGATAAGCGCGCCAACATCGTTAAAAATCTTGAACACCGGGAAACTGCCAAACGATTCGACCCATTCCATGACTGGCGGGATCGCGTCGTCGGCGCATTTTGCCAGCAGCCAGATGAGATTATAAAAAACCTCCGAGTCTATCGGCTCGTCCTTTTTCCTGTCCATGTCCGCGAAAAGATCGCGGCCAAACTGCGCCTTGTACTTCAAGGGCAGAGCGGCTGAGGATTTCAGCCGCACGTCCTTCCCGTCGATCTTGATGATTCTTTCCATGCCTATGCCTCCGAATCAAATGTCTGCACGGCCGTGTACCACGCCGCTGCGGTGGCGGAATCCGTGTCTGACTTCGTGTTTGCCTTGACGTATCCGCCACGGTTCGGGCGCACCTGCAAATTGAGCGTCGTCGTCTTGATTTCTTTGTTCACCGTAGCCGCGCCCTCGACATTCGCCCGCGTCGCAGTACATTTATACAGCACATGCTTGACCTGGTGAGCGTCGCCGGTGAATTCAAACAACAGCGCGAACGGGGCCGAGTTCGCCGAGGACTTTTCGAACAGCACCTTTTTCGCGTCCTCGACCTCGCCCATGATCCCCGTGCGAAACGCCTCGGGAATGTCGGCCATCTCAAGCGTTCCATCGTATCCGTTATTGCCCTGCGCGGTATAATACTCCGTGTCGTCTGCGACAAAAGACGTGCTATCACCAACAGGGGAAAGAGACAGATTGACCGCTCCGGGAATCGCCACGGGCACGGCGTAGGTGTCCGCTTCACCCTCGGTCAGCTTGGCGTAATGCACATTTTTCAGGCCGTATTTGATTTTATTGGCCATCTATAAAACCTCCTTTTTTTCGATCGTGAAAACATAGTGATGGTGCTTCGTGTCGGTTTCGTACATGACATACCGACGATCTGCAAAATAAAAACCCGCCGTTTCCAGCAGGTCTTTCATAGAACTCTTTGTCGCCTGGTAGTCGCCCCGGCAATAAAGATTCACGTCGGCGGCCTCGGTTTCGGTCAGCGGCGCGTCGTCGGCGATGTCGTCGTTGCGTTCTTCCAGCGGGGTAATGACGATGTACTTTTCCGGGTAATCGTCGGTTGTTTCGTACATGCCGACCGCGATGGGGAGGTTCAGCGGCGCTATCGCGGCTATAATATCAGTTATCAATTCAACTCCTCCTCGAGGACGGCCTCCATCGCTTCAACAACAGCGGATTCGGCCGCCTGGATTTTTGCCCTGATCTCCGGGCGGGCAGGCTGCGGATTCTTGCCTTGGCGACCATACTCATATACCGTTGCGGCCAAAGACGCAGGTGCGCCTGAGGATGTTTTGCCGTTGAATTGCACCTGGGCAAACCAGCCATATTGGTTCCTTTTTGGCTTTTTTACCCGGACATACTTGCCAAATTTCGTGCTTTTTAACGCCGCTGCCGCGACCTTAGTCCCGGCCTCCAGCATCTTTTTGCACAAATTGTCATAACCGGTCTCCATCTGCATCAACTTTTTTTCCCACGCTGGTGAAACCTCAAACCGAAACTGCGCCATCACAGCACCTCTTTGGCCGATATCCGAATTTCTTCTTTTTTTCCATCAACCGGATTGATCGCCAGAATATCAAACGTTCGGCCATCGAACATAATCCGCATTTTCGCCGTCAGGCCTGCCCGATGGCGTATGCAAAAAAGGCATGTCGTTTCGGCGATCTGCCTTTGGGCCGCATAAAACTCCCCGCCGCCGGTCGTGATGACCTTTGCCCAGACCGTCGCCACGTCGCCCCATTCCTCCGTGGCAAACCCGCCGACATAAGTCACGGTCTTGGCTTGCAGGGTTATCCGTCGGTTCAGTTCTCCCGCGCGCAGCATATTACCACCTAGCCTTTTTCGCGGTCAGTAGCCGCTTGACGGCCATTTCTATTTCTACGCCAACGGTTCCAACGGCCTCCCGGTTAACGTACCAGTGCCCTATCAGCAGGAGCATAGCCTGCCGAATTGTTTTCGGCAGGCTATCATATCCGGCGGTATACTGTATCGTGATCGGGCTGACCGGGTATGGTTCAAAAACCGGCCATGATTTCCTGGGCGGCAAAACCAGCCTTTCATGCACGATATCCACAAGGTAGTCCTGGCCGGCCGTCAGCGTGTGCTCCACTCCGCTGGAATCTTTGTATACCACGGACAAAACGTCCCGCATCGGCGGGCGGGGCAAAGGGTCGCCGAACGCTTGCGGGTATGCCTCGATCGTCTGCTCGACCAGAGCACGTCGCGTTTCGTCCTCGCAGTGCTCCCGGGCGGCGACAATCAGGTTGCTTATCAGCGTGTCCTCGGCCGTCCCGTCAGCCCTTAGATGCAGCTTTGCGTCCGCGAGGCTTACCGGCTCCGCCGCCGGTGGGGTTATTACTTTGTACCGCATCGGCCGCGCCCTCCTCCCCTTCACAATAGCCGCACTCAATCAACTCCGCCGCGACGTCATCGGGCAGCTCAGCAGTTTCGCCTGCCATAAAACTGCCAAACGGCGCGGAGAAGCTTGCGAGCGCCTTTACCCTTCTCATGTCGCCGCCACCGCTGCGGGCGCTGTCATCGGCGCTTCCTTCGAGTACCCAAGAATCCCGACCACACCGACGATTCCGGCGGTGATGCCGTTGCCGGTGTAGTCCAGGTTTACGCGCACATAGCGCTTACCGCCGATGTAGCCCACGCGCTGGATCACGCTGTCTTTGGTGGCTGCGTCGACCTTGGAAAACGCGCCGAGCATGTCGGCAACGTCCACCGCGGTAAAATCGTCGTTCTCGGTCGTGTCGCACTCCTGCAGGACAGGCGTGAGGTAGTTGGTGCTGTCCACGCCGGTCAGCGCGCCGATAATAACGTCGATTTCCACGCCGTTGCAGTCGGCAGTGTCCAGGAGCCCGGACGCCGTATCCGTGCGCACAAGGTCGGCGGGTTCCAGCAGGAGGACGGTTGCGATATTTGCCTTGAGATCCTTTTTCATGCTCGTTCCCTCCTTACGCCTTCATGACAAGCAGCTTGATCGCTTCGGGCGTGATAAGCTTGCCGTCGGTGCGCTCGAATCCTTTGAAGCCGACCTGGCCGTTTTCGGCGTAGAGCTGATCGAGCACCTGCATCTGCATACCGACGGTGTCCTTGATCGTGTACTCCTTGAAATCACCGAAGCCGATGATCTTTTTGGCTGCGGCCAACGTGGGCATATAGTCCGAATCTTCCACCGGGCGCCCGAGCAGGGTGTTGGGCTCGCCCGCCTGGAGACCGGGCTGCCACATGTAATCCCCGCTGACGGCGTTTTTCAGCTTGCGGATGATCTTCTCGGTCAACCCGTTCATGAGGAACGTCGCCCGCTTCCGATATCCGGATTTGAGGCTATAGAACAGATCGAGCAGCTCATCGGAGGTGATCGCGTTGTTCGCCGTCGTGGTCACGCCCGTCTGCGCGTCACCGAGGAAGCCGGTCGGTTTGTCCACGCCGTCACCCTCGATGTAAGCGGGCTCCTCCGCCTCCGCGTACGCCCGCGCAAAGCTCGTGGCAATGTGAGTGTCGATGCTGAACGCGGAATCGTTAAGCAACTCCTCAGACACGGGGATAATCTTGCCGAGCTTGTTAGAACCGATGGCCACGACGGAAAACGAATCGTCAACCTTCGGATACGCCCCATGCTCGCCGATCCACGATGCCGCGCCGAAGCTGGAGACGATCGGAATTTTGCGTTCTGCGGTGGAGCTCACCACGGTGGCCAGCCGACGCATGGCGACGGTTGCAGACAGGGCGGTGCGGATGGCGTTTTCCATCTCGGCAGGCACAACGATAAACCCGCCCGCGCTGTCCGGGGCCGTGCCCATCGCGTTCCGAAACATCTTCTTTTCGTCTGCCGTCAAAGCGCTGCGGCCTTCGCGGATCGCTTTCAGGAAAGCGTTTTTGTACTCCGGCGTCGCGGCGACAGCGACCGACGCGCCGCTGCCCTCGGGAGCGGGCTTGCTCTCGGCGGTCGGAATCCTCGCGATGGCCGCCTCGCGCTCGAGCTGCTTCTCCTCGGCCTTGATCTCGGCGCTCAGGACGTCGATGTCGGCGTCAGCCTTGTTGTACTTGTCGAGTTCTTTGGCGTCGAGATAGCCCCGCGCCTCCGCGACCAGCGCGGCCAGTTTCTGTTTCATTTCGACCAGAGTCATAATGTTTTATCCTCCTGAATTACATTGTTTTGTTGATAAAGTTCAGCTTCGCATAGGCGAGATCGTAGGTGCCGGAATCGTCCGGCTCGGGAACCACAGGCGCTTTCAGCTTCGCGAGCATTTCCTTGGTTTTCTCGATCACGGCGCGGGGGATCATACCCGCCCCAGCCGTTGCAACCAGGGCGGCCGGATCGGTCGTCTCAAACATGACCTCGTCAACCAGACCTTTTTCTTTCGCCTGCGCCGCCGTTAGCCAGGTTTCTTTGTCCATCATTTTGAGAGCGTCGTCGAGAGACATTCCGGACTTCATGGTATACGCCGCCGCAATGGCAGCGTTCGCTTGCTTGAGGATTTCCGCCTCTTTTGTCATCGCGTGATAGTCCCCTTCCGCGACGCTGCTGACGTTATGGACCATAATCATCGCGGTCGGGGCCATGCGGTTTTTCGCATACATCGCAATAGCCGACGCGGCAGACGCAGCCAGCCCCATGATATCGATCGTCGCGCCGTGCGGATGCGACGCGATTTCCGCGCCGATCTCCGAACCCGCAAAGATCGATCCACCGTAACAGGTGCCTATGATGACCTCGAGGGGCTCCGCCGCTGCTACTTTGATTGACTTGAGATCGTTGGGGCAAAACGCCTCGATTCCAAACCAATCATAGACTTCCTTGTAATCGTTCGGCACAATGTACCCGTTGATATTGACCTTCACTGTTTGTTCTCACCTCCTCCATTCGCCGCCGCTGGCGCGTTCATAAGTGCTTTCAGGCTGCGCAAGTTCCCGTTCGCAAGATAAGCGTCGCCGCCTTCCTCGGCCGGGATGCTATCCATGTCCTCCAGCTCCCGGATGTCGTTTGCGCTAAACCAGCCATTCTGGCGGCCCTGGGCATACCCCTCCATGCGGCTTTTGTAATCGCCGCGCAGGAGAGCGTCAACCGAAAACCGGGCAAAATAATTTGCCCGCTCCATCCCAGTCAGCAATTGCGCCGTTATCGCCCGCTCGATCCGGACGAGATACGGTCGGAGCGAATAGATCACATAATTCAGCGACATTTGCTCGATATTACTGAAAGTCGCGTGCTCCAGATCGCCGACCATATGCGCCGGAACGTTGTAAAACCGCGCCGCCTCAGTGACTTGGAATTTCCGGGTTTCGAGCATCTGCGATTCTTCTGGCGTGTTCGTTACCTTCTGGAATTTCGAGCCCTGCTCCAAGAACAACAGCCGCGCGGAGTTCGACAGCCCTGCGTATCCCTCACGCATGGATTGCTTATACCGCTCGAATGCCTCGTCATCCAGACCGTCGGGATACTCCACGATTCCGCCGACGTTCATGCCGTTTTTGAAGTAGTTCGACGCGAACTCCTCGGCCGCGACATTCAGACCGATGGCGTTCTGCGCGAGCTCAATCGGCTTGTAGGCGTTGAGCGCATCCTCCGACATCCAGTCAACCCGGAAAACCTGATCTTTCCGGAGCGTGTACTTTTTGGATTCCGGCGGCGGGGACGTAACTTCATACTCCAACTCTCGCGTCGTCTCGTGCCGCTTGATCTTGACGTATGGCGTCGGGATGTTCCACATCTGCACAACTTCTCCCGCGCCGTTTCGCACAATCTCGGCATAGCCGCGGCCATATAGCAACATGTTGACCATGAACGACTGCCAGAACTGGAAGCTGTCCGTCTCCGGGTTCGGTACGTCGTGCAGTACGGAATACAGCAGCCGATCCGTGGCCTTCTCCTTCCCGCGGCCTGTTTTGCGGTAGAGCGGGAACGGGAGCGACGCCACGCTTTCGGACAGCAGCCGGATACATGCAAAAACGGCCGTCACCCTGACCGCCGTTTTCGTTGTCACATGTATCCCGACTTTCGACAGGATAACTCCCAGCGCCTCCCTGAGATCGGGCGAAGGCCGCGCCAGCGTCGAAATATTCTTGAAAAATACCCGAACGCGATCAATAAATTTCAAATCACGACCACCCCTCTATCCGCATAAACATTTTTCTTCGAGCCCTCCAGCCGAATCGCGCCGGCCATCGCGCTGATAAGCGCCACGGTCGGGTCGATTCGTTCGAGGCTCCTGTCCTTCATTGGCTTGATGTTTTCGTTGCCGTCCGTCGCGACGATCACGTTACCAAAGGCCCAGCGCCCCAGCGGCTGCTCCGGATGACTGATTTGCCCCGACCGGAAAAGCCGCTCCAGTTCCTTCATGCCCGCCGACATCCCCATCATCGTCTGCGGGATCTCGATAAACTTTTGCTGTATCCCGCGCGGCAGGAGCTGCCGGAGGATCTCCAGATGCCACTTATCGGCGCAATAAAACCGCACGTCGAGCTGACGCTCGAATTCCTCAATCTTCGCAGCGATCGCTGCGTAGTCTATGACGTCGCCAGGCGTGGCATTTAGATACCCGTCAGCCACCCATCGATCATACGGCACGTGGTCGCGCCGGACACGCTCCGCGATATTCGCCTCCGGAATAAACGCTTCGAGGTCGAAGCGCCAGTCCTTAATGCCCTTCTGCGGCGGAAAGAGCGGCGCCAGCGCGGCCAGGTCGATGGTGCTTGACAGATCGACGCCGACATAACAGCGCTTTTTCGCCATATCCGCTCGGGCCCAATCCCCCTGCGTCTTATCCCACAGAACTATTGGCAACCATCCGATCCGCTTGAGCGCCACCCACTGGTTGAGGCGCAACCATCGGAAATTCCGCTCAACCGCGGGGCTGTTCTTCGCGGCGATGGCCTCCAAGCGTACAGCCTCGATATCGATAGCCACCCCCAGCGACGGGTTTGCCTCATACCAAACGGCCTCGTCGTAAATGTCCGCATCCTCGGGCGCGCCGTAGATTTTCACGTACCACGTCGGATCAATCAGCTCACCATCCCGGATCTTGAGGGCCTGTTCGTGAATCTCCCAGCCAATTGATTTCCGGTCGGGATCGTCTCCGGCCGTCGTGATAATCCACCACAGCGGCTCTTTTCGCGCAGCTCCTGCTCCGAAGGTCATAACATCCCACAGGTCGCGGTTCGGCTGGGCATGGAGCTCATCAAAAATGACTACCGTGGGATTGATGCCATGTTTGGTAAACGCTTCAGCAGAGAGCACCCGCAGAAACGTACCCGTCTCCAAATTGATAATGGTCTTCTTGCTGTCGACAACGCTGAGCAATTCGGATAGATCCTCGTCCTGCTCAATCATTGCCTTGGCGGCATTATACACAAGCCCAGCCTGATCGCGATCAGCAGCGCAGCAGTAAATCTGCCCGCCTGGGGGATCGTTCGTCAGGTGATCCAGCCCGATGCCCGCAACAAGCTCGGTCTTACCATTCTTCTTCGGGACCTCGAGATAGACATATCGATATTGCCGAAAGCCGTTAGCCTTAACGGTGCCGTACACATCGGAGATAATCTCATGCTGCCACGGAAGCAGCGTAAACGGTTGCCCGTAAAAATCGCCGGTGTGCTTTAGGAGCTCGATAAACTCAATGTGATCGTCCGCTTTGCGCTGATCGATCGGCATCAGTCACCAGCTCGCTTTTGCCGGTACGCGGCAATGCCGCTCGGCTTTTTCTCCTCCGGCTTCTTCGGGATGGCGCGCATCACGGACGCGATGGTCATAATATTCTCTTTCTCGATGGCAAGGAGCATCTGGCGCTTCTTCATGATCTGTTTATCCAGCGAGATAATGCTCCCCTGCATTCGGGAAAGAGTATCATAATAGGTCGCCGCGCTGAAATCTCGCGGATTGGCGGCGTGCTCTTCTTCCATCTGGCGCATGTTCGAGTAAAACGCCTCCCGCTTCTCCTCGAACTCGGTGCATTCCGCCTTGAGCAGCGCATATCGGTTAATCGTGCTTTCGTGAAGCGCGTCGTCCTTGTCGATTGCAGCTAGCAGAGCACGCACCCGATTAAATTCTTTACGGGCCTCGGCGTTCGCCTTAACCTCCGGCCAGATCCGCATATGCTTTCCGGTGACGAGAGCCTTCTCGGCTTCCTTGCGCGTTTCAATTTCTGCTTTTGTCCGGTGGGACTTACCCTCCAGCAAAAGCAGATCAGTTGGTTTTGACGGTCTCCCTGCCATAAGGAGCCCCTCCTTTCGTTCATTTTGGGACAAAATCTCACGCGTGACTGGGCAACCGGTCAGGAGGCGCGGCCCTGTAGGGATTTGCCCTCCCCCTACCCTCCGAATTCGTAGTCACCCTTGAGTCGCCGATGCCCCTTGACGCTGTTGCAGTGAATGCAGGCCGGTTGATGGTTGCCCTTGTCCCAAAAGCGCGGATCGCTCGGCCCGCTCGGCGGGTCAATATGGTCTACGCATCGCGCCAGTATCGTGCATCCCGGCAGATGTAGCTTGCAGAGTTGATTTTCGGGACAGCGTAAGAATGCTTTGGAGTATTGTTGCCACCGCCATCCATAGCCGCGCTCCGATGCTGACCCGCGTTGCTTATCTTGGGCTCGTTGGTAAATAACCTTGTGCTCAGGACAATAAGTATCTTGCACCAGTTCAGAACATCCGGGATGGTTGCAGAAATGCAGTGCTCGGCTCGGCATGATCTCACAACCCCTTAACCCAATCCCGCAGTATCGGCCACAGGTGCCACTCGAAGTGGATCAGTATTACAAGGCCGATGATCGTCAGCCATGAAGAATACTCAAACCGTGAGACAATGGGCCAGAGGTAATAGACCGTCAGCGTTGGCGCAATGGCGGCGACAACAAGCAACACGAAAGGCGGCGCGTATTTGCGCATGAACTTCATGGCTTGGCCTCCTTCCGCGCAGCGTTCGCCGTGATGAATGCATCCCTGAATAGTTCATATGATTTCATGTCGTAGTAGCGCCCGTCATAAAGGCGCACCGTCTCGCGTCTCAGTCCGGTTATACGGCCTCCATACTTCTTGACGATCCTGTCATACATGACCTCCGCAGGGTTGCCAACAATGACGGACCATTCTACCTTGCGAAACCTATGCACTTCGAATAGCGCAACAAGGAAGCCCATGAGATCCCGCGAGAACGTCAGGCTCATATCACCGAAGTTAATCGCACTGATTCCAGACACCATATCGCCCGCGCGATCCAGCGACGCGGACATGTAGCCGATAATCTCCCCGGCCTCGCTCATGCTGACCATTTGCAAGCTATCCCATGTGTTGTCGCTACATTTGATTTCAAGGTCAAAATGAGGGCTAATGCAGTAGTACTTGAAATGCTCACTATGAATACATTTCTGCCACGCTTTATTTAGCGCCTCTTGATGCGCAAATGCGATTTCAAGCATTGATCTAACGCCCCCTTCCGCGCATAGCAAAAGCGCCCCGTACGGAGCGCCTATTTAGACCTTTTACAGCTTATATCGTATCACAGAAAAATGTAATAATGTGTACTGACTTTTTTAATTACAGCACAATGTATATTGCGACAGTGGCCAACCGTATAGCCAGACTTCCGCGCCACCTGCCGCCATCGAAGCCCGTCCACATACCGCAGCCGCATAACCTTAGCCTGCTGCGCCGGCAACGTCCCAATCCAATCCTCACAGACCTGCAGCTGCTCCTCCAGCGCGATCACCTGATCCGCGCGCTGCCGCTCCAGTTCGTCCAACCGGGCCGCATAGACCGCCAGCTGATCGTCCGCGCTCCCGCCGCCCGGGGCAAAGGAGAGCGGACGGCTCAAGCGCTCGGCCTGGCTGCGAAGGCGCGCAATACGTTCATCAAGGCTTTCTATCTGCCCGCGGACGTTCCTGCAGGCCTGTAGATCTTGCAGTGTCAAAGGCATTCCCTCCCTGTTTGCAGGCTTCGATCAGTTCCCCTCGCTCAATCATTCGCAGTAGATCAATGACATCGGGCTGTACGATATACCCCTGCTCGGCCATCTGCCGGGCTGTTTGGGCTTTACGCTGTAGGTCGGTCATGCAAATCGCCCTCCTCCACGCGTCTGAAGAATACGCCCCGGGAATATCGACTTACCGCAGGCGCGTTCGTCTCCGCTGTGGTCATATGCGAAATACGGCATACCGGGCAGTATCGGACGTACGGTCGGCAAGGGTATGTAGCCGCTGATATCCTGTGCCATCCCTCCGCATTCTTGGCAGCGGATAATAAACGGGCACGGCTGATGCGGTCGGCCGTTTTTCCCCCAATCTTCGACGCCGATTTCGAGGCACATAAACCACGATGAGCCGCAGGTTTCACACCTGTATTTCATGCCTCCGTGGACCAGGATTTCAGCGTCAGTGGTCGTTTTGTTTGCCTTTTTCATTGTTTACACCCCCAATTCCCGCTCCATGCGTTTCCACTTCGCCCGGCAGTTCCGTTCGGCACGGTGTGCCCAAAGCCATTTGACGCGGCGGAAATAGTATTTGATCATCCCTGCTCAACCTCCTTAGATGCGGTATGAGCCAGCAACCGAAGATCTCTGATATCCGGTTCCGACAAAAGCGTTCTAAACATAGGAGCAGAATAGCTATTTACAGGTACCAATCCACCCGCAAGAATGCGTAGAGCCAAATAGCGCGCCGTTTCTCGTTCCTGCGACAACTGCTCCAAATCAGCCTGCCCGCGAAGAGCAGCCAAGGCAAGCCCGAACGGTTCGCGCGCCACCATTACGCAATTATCGAGTGCGTTCTCAAAAAACACTATCGCCTGTTCGGTGTTCATCCCTGCGCTCCTTCCTGCTTCGGCGCGGCGGGTACACGGCGGTTCCAAGCGGCGATCGCTTGCTCTTTGGTTGCGGCGTAGAAAACGCCATGCTCTAAACACGATACGCGCCATAATTCTTGCCTGTGGACTTCTTTTGTTGGGTAAATGTATGCGCCATTCTCGCCTTTGGTCGCTGGCAACGTATCATCGACCTCATACCATACGTCATCTTCTAATCGCTTGATTGTAGGTTGGCCCCCGCAAAACGGACAGGGTTTCAGTTCCATAATCGCTACTCTCCTTCCGGCCCCTGCGAGGCGTAAGACGGTGACTTATTACACCAATCAGCGGTACACTTTTCGCACGGTATATATCCGCGCCGTACCTCGAAATCCACAATCGGATATTTGATTGACAGCATTATCAGCCACCATAGGGCACGGAAGATATTGTTGGTTCGGCGGTCGAAATCATAGGGGCATGTTCCGTTTCGCATAAAGCGGATTGTATATTTAGTTCCCATAGCTATTCTCCCTTCTTACCGCTTTTGCACGCTCTGATAATTCCGGCTATTGCCTCTCCAATTGCTTCTATCAGAAAAATAAGCACTATTAAAGGTGCGACAATCAATATAAAGATTTCCACGGCTATTCCCCCTTCTGTTCGTCCGGTTTGGCAGGCAAAGGCATCCAGTGGGTCACGCCGCTGATACGCTCTCCAAGCCCCATCATCCAGCACTTGTATCCTTCGAGGTTGTTGTAATACCCGATATAGGTGCCAGCGTTCTTAATCCATACCAACACCTCTTGAGGGCTTCCGGGCAACCTCTCGCTCACCGGTATCCACCGCTGCGCCTCTTTCAGCCGATCGTTCTCGGCTTGCAGGGCGGCGATTTGTTGCGTTTTTTGCAACAACTCATCGCAGTACCTAAGTAGGCGCTTATTGTCTGCGCGCATTTGAGCGACTTCCTGAATGCGCATTTCTTCGGCTGGCTTTTCGTTTGCCCTCTCGCACCGCTCCCTGATCTCCTGTAGCCTATCCTGCATGGGGTTCTCCTTTCAAAGCTGCTTCGGCGGCTTCGCGGGTGAGGAACCATGTCTTGCCTAAGTCCCTGAACGGCATCTCCTTGCGACAGTAGGAAAAGTGCCCCATTATCCCCCTGTCCCATACGACGTTTAATGCGAATCCGCAGGAGCGAAACCACAGGTATCCATCGACCACCCCGCGCACTACCCGATCATAAATTGGCTCATACCTATCCGCGAACCATACCTCTGAATCAACCTTACATGGGAGCTCAACCGACCGTTCCAATCGGGTTTGCAGCCTTTCGATCTCGTCCAGCGCTGCACCATAATTGTTGCAAGCGCAGGCGATAAGCGCAGCGTCGCTTTGATCTGTTGCTGATGCAATCTTTAACCGCCCGATGGAAAGCTGCTTCCAGATCGTTTTGCCTGTTATGCCCCACGGCCCCGGCGTAGCCGCGTTGATGATCTCCCGGTCTGCCGCGAGGCGGGTAAGGGTGAAGTCGTTATTTGTCATGGTAATTCCTCCACGAAGTCAAAATTTATCCTGCCAATATCACCCGAGGTTACGAGTTTCTTTTCAAGCGCATAATACTTTTCTTCGGCCTTTTGGCAAGCCTCTTCTTCGTTGTTGGCGCTTACTGTTACGCGACGAACGCAAATTCGGGTTACGAACGCTCCTAGCTCGACTCTATATTTCTTCATTCCCGATCAACCTCCCCGGCCCGAATCACGTCACGCAGGTTTCTAAGAGCAGCAAGAACTCGCATATTGTGATCGCCATACTCCTGCTGTTGCGCCGCCGTAGCCATTTTAAACGGGTGCGCATAAGCAGCTTGAGCCTTTGCCATATCCTCGACTTCGGAGAAATCTTCATCGGTGAGTTTCAAAACCGCCTTGCAAACCTTATTTACCTCGTTGATGCTGCTACGCTCTTTCATGCAAAAGCCTCCTAATTGGTTTGTTTTTTGCCCAGTACCGTTTCGCAATAGATTGTGTCAAATGCTTAATCACTCCGCTTCCCCTTTCCCGGCCCGCGGGCCGCGCTCTATCGGCTCGTAGCTGTCTCTCGCGCGATGTTTGCACTCGCTGCACGGGTAGGTATAATACCGATAGCTGTCCGTATCATGGTGGACACAGGTTTCGCATCCTTCCGCCGCCCGCTCCCTGCGCTGGGAGGCGGCAAGCTGTTCCCGTAAATCCGGCATAATGGTTACTTGGTAGGTCTTTATCTCATGCTCATACTCCGCAATCTGGGCCTGCATGGACTCGATCAGGTCGGCGGCATCATCCATTTGGCAACCATACGTCATTTCGGGTTCTACGGCGTAGCTTTGCAGTACAAGCGCCGATTCCCGCATCTTCTTCACGATCCCCCCGGCGCGGTCGGTGTTAGGCATGGTCCTCACGCTCCCTCCCGGCCTTACAGAAGAAATCTTTACTGAAAATCCTGCCGTTGAGCCTTCCGGCGCATTTGATCCAGTTGGCGTATTTCGGATGTGGTGTTGCGTATTTGCACTCACAGCACAAAACAATATGGATCTTCTTCATGCTCTTTTCCCCCTCGCGTCATGCGCGCGAAAATCTAGTTTTATACGGTTTCTTGCTCTCCTAAGCGACTCGGTACATCCTGCAAATCCGGCCGCTTCTGCTCCATCCACATGGCCCCCAAGATGTTCCACGCGGCAGCCGCCAAGTGATCCTCGTCCGTTTGCCCGTCCAAATACTTCAGCAAATGCCGAATACCGCTATCGAGCAAGCATGAAATCGGCAAACCCTTTTCCCAATTTCGGGCGCTGTACTTGAGCGCACCGGCCTCGTAGTGTTTCGCCAAACGAAGCAACGCACACGCTGGCAGCAAATCGCAACGACCCTTACCCTCGCCCATATCACGAACGGCGCCCGTTTCGAACTCACGCCGCGAACCGCTATCCTGAAGCATACTTCCAACTCCTTTTTGTTTTTGTCCCGAAGTCCCGAAGTCCCGAACGATTTCCTATTTTCTATTTATTTTCCTGCGCGCACATATGCGCGTATATGCGATGTAGGAAAAGTGTTCGGGACTTCGGGACAAATCTTAAAAAACACCCTATTTATCTAAGGAAAACCGTGTCCCGAACCGTCCCGAACTGTCCCGAACCAACATCCGTTCGGGACAAATGTCCCTAATGTCCCGAACCATTTCTGAAAAATTTCATGCTTTTTTCCCATTTTCATTCGGGACGTTAGGGACAGCGCAAAAGAATCTGCATTTTTTACCCGTCCCTTGTTCGCGCTTCTGTTCGGATAATTCCAAATCAAAACCCTTTTTCAATTCTTCAGTAAAGGTTTTTTGCTTCGGGACATTCTCCACGCCCTCATTTTCACACCATGTTTTGAACTCGTAATACAGTTCGCCGGTGTGCTTGGAGGTCAAATAATCGACTGTGAGCTCGTTCTCGGCCACCCATGTGAGCGTTGTGGAACTCTGAATTCTATATGTTTCAATCGCCTTTTCAACCTTGTCAGACCGCGTAAAGCCCTTCTTGAGCAGCCTGCGCAAACCGCGGACGGCCATGTTCAACAGGTAGCTCATCGCCTGTTCGGTAACCACCTTCTGAGCGATATCGGGGTCAAAGTCAGGGTCATTCGCGGCGAATTTCGCGTCCAGGGGAATGAGCACAAGGCGGCGATAAAAGCCATAGGACTTATCATTCACCCGCGGCATTTTGTTCGTGGTGTAAATCAGCGTGGCATAATTCTGGAGTACGAAAGGATCCTTGTTTTTGCGTTCCACCGTGATCCGCTCGCCCGAGGAGATGCTCTTCAAACGGCTCGAATCCTTGATATCGGTATAGGGAATATCGTCGCCAAGGTTGACGAGCTTGTTCTCCAACTCCGCGGGCCGGAAGGTCGTCTCAAGGTCCTGCAAGGACAAGGTCGAATAATTCCCCTTGCCGATGAACGAGCAGATCATGCGCAGCATAGTGCTCTTACCGTTGTTGCCGTCGCCGAAGAAGATGAAGATCTTCTGCATCCGGCAGTTTTTGATCAGGCAGTATCCGAGCATTTCCTCAAAAAGCTTGTAGAGCTGATAGTCCCCGCAGAAAACGCGCATGAGCATGTGGTCCAAGGGCTCACTGTGGGCCTTCGGATCATACAGGGCATTGATTTGTTGAAAGTCGTAAGCCTTCGGGGTATGGGGCAACAACTCGCCCGTCTTGAGATCCAGGCGGCCGTTTCGCACGTTTATGATGTACTCGTCGAGCTCCGGTTCCTCAATGTGCTGCTGAATCCGGACGAAGTTGAGAACCTCGTTTTGGTGCATCCGTTTCGAGGTCGGGAACTTCTCGACGATCGCGCGCAGCACATCGTTTTCCCCCGGGCGGTAGCAGCCGTCTTGGTAGGTGTAGACCAGTCCGTGATAGCTGACGATGTTCATTTCACCGATTAGGACATTTCCCATCACATTATGAAGGAACGCGCCTTTGGGGCCGAACCACGGGGCGTCGTAGTTCGTTTCATCGAGATCCGGCTCGGGATACGCCTCTTCGCGGCAAACCGTCCGCAGCTCCTTCTCCGGCAGCGGCTCGCGCAGGATATATTGATTGATGAGCCGGATGATCTCCGCAGCCTCTCCTTGCGTGAAGGCGCGCTTTGAAAGCTCGATCTGATAATCGAACAGCGCCTGATTGCGGCCGTCGCCCTCCCCCATCTCATAGAACTTCCAACGATCCTGACGCAGCGGACGCAGCCAGCGCGGCAGCTCGTCGAGCTCATCCCATGACCAATCCGTCAACCACTCGCGCCACTCCCCGAGGAACTTCACGCACACCTGGGCGCGCTTGCCCCAACTGCGATAATCGGCATGAAGACCGATACCGGTCATGGTCTTGACGGAGTTCTTGAGCGGCTCGGCCACGGCGAACCAAAAATGTCGGCCGCGGGTCGTCTGCATGATCTGGCACTTGATACCTTCGACCTGCACGAGACGCGTCAACTTCTCCGCGTGCTCCATGTTGTCGATGTCCACAGCGATATAGGGCTGGGGGATCAGGACGCCGATATTTGGGCGCTCCGCAATTTCTTCTATATTATAGGTAGGCCAGCCCTCTTCAACGGGCGCCTTTTCGGGGCTGAGCTTTAAAAACTGCCCCGTCAGCGGTCCAGTGAGCTGATGAGGTCTTTGAGCTCGTCCAGTGTTGTGATCCATACTCCGATCCCCTCGTTATCGTTGATCTCCCGCAGATGTTTCAGCTGGAGAGGAGTCGGAACATCGTCCTCCCCCTTCTTCAGTTCCACGCCGATGAAACGACCGCGACAGCAGATATAAAGATCCGGGCGGCCCCGGCGCTCGAAGGCATTACCATGAGTGTTCACGTGATAGATGCCCTCGGCGCTGAGGCACTCGATGCAGCGTTGCTGCAGATCGCTTTCGCGTCCGCTCATCGCGCGGCGGCCTTCTTCGCCTTCATCTCGGCGAGGATCTCCGCGGCGGTCTTCTTGGGAGGCGCGCCCTTGGCGGCCGCCGATTTGTTCGCGGCTTTTTTAGCGTCGGCGGCGGGCTGACGACGTACCTTGAAGGGTTCCCCGGCGCCCAGCCACTTCTTAACATTGGAGAATGTACCGCCTTTAGATCCTTCGTTGTGCTGGATCTCGACGGTCACGAAACGGCCGATCAAATCCTCGGTGTCCACTTCATCCAGCGTCTGGTCATCCAGCGCAGCGCGGCACATGCGGGCGTAGACCCCTTCCGCGATATCGTTCGCCGTGCCGTCGTCGTTCACGAAATTGAAGTTCACGCGCGCCGTGTTGCCTTCCACGTCCTCGATGTGCACGGTGATTTTCTGGAACTTCGCGTACTCCGATTCATCCACCTTGGTGATTCGGACAACCTGCTCCCCCTCCGGGATAAGCTTGAATTCAGAACTCAGCTGCTTTTTCATGAAACCTCTTTCCTCCTGTTGATATTGATTTTGACACCATAGCCGGTTTTGAGATATTGCTCGTAAATGCCGTCCTTCTTCAGCCGCTCCGTATCGAGTCCCGGCGCAGTGCGGCTGACCTCGAAAACGTACTCCGATCCCTCCGCCTGGATTTTCTTGTCGCTTTCCTTCATACGCCCTTCAAGCTCCGATTTCAGCTGATCCTTTAAGGTCTTGAGGGTTTTCTCGTCCTCGGCGATATCGCTGGATACAGCCTCAATGCGCGCCTGTAGCGGCTCGATACGGCGGATCAGCTCGGCGACGATATCTTCACCTTTGGACATGGGCACATGGGCGGTGGTGAGCGCCTTCATGATCTCGACGTCGTTCTTCTTCGCAGGATCCCATTCGGGGCTCACAGCGCCGGCGATATGACGATCGCACCACGCAAGGCAGGCGTCGAGCTTCGCGGCGAATTCCGGAAACTCCGCGGCGAGACTGAATTTCTTGACGATGGTATTCTCGGGCGTAGGGACGAAAGCGGCCGGGTTTGCGTAGTCTTTATCCTCGAGGATTGTCAGCACCAGACGGAACTCGTCGAGCCCCATGAGATAGGCGTACAAAGCGCCCTGCAGCTTGTAATACTCCGGGGGACAGAATACGCCGCGCTTATACCAATCCTCAACCCGTTTAGAGGTTTTGAGCTCGTACACCGCCGTCTTCGTCCGTGCATCCCACATTCCGCCGAAGATCGGCTGCTCGGGAAAATGGTCATATCTCATCTGATCCTTGGTCTTTTTAAACCAAGCCTCGGGTCCCTGGAGCAATCCTTTGCCAAAGTAATAGCGCTTGTCCAGGTATGAGATAACGATCGGTTCGATTGCTTTCCCGGCGGCGGTATACTGATTCTCCTCGAAGGGGATTTTGTAAACCCCCGTCATGTCGCACCAAGCTTCAAAAGGGCTCGACCAAGGATTTAAGCCGAGGATCGCCGCGAAGCGTGTGCCGGTGATCTTCTTGACGCGCCCCGGGGGCTCCGGCAGGATAATGATCTTTTGCTGAGTATCGATCTTCATTGTTCAAAAACCTCCTGAATAAACTCGTGTACCCTGTCTAAACCTTTGAGTACCCTCACGTCCGCCCCGTGCGCTTTGAGCTGCTCAACCCGGTATTTCTGGATGTTGGCCATGCGTCCGAACTCGGTCTTTAGCTCGACATAGATCGTGCGCCCATCCGGGGTAACGACAATACGATCGGGAACGCCCGGGGTATTGGGAGAGATGAATTTGAAACAAAGCCCTCCGCGCGTCTCCACCATTTTGGCGAGACTCCGCTCTATTTGGCTTTCCTTCATCCGCGCTTTCACGATCTTAGGCGCTTTCGGGAATCAGCTCGCCGATCGCTTCGAGGAGCTGCTCGGCCTCGGCCTTGGTCAACTCGGTTCCCAAAAGCTCAGTGAAGCTTGATGTATCCGTGCCCTCCGCCTCAAGCATTTCGATGCCTAGAGCAATCGCCTCGATCTGCTCCTCGGTGGCCGGCTCGTTCTGGTCGGTAATTTTACCCTTGATGTCCTCGCGTCGCTCCGGAGAAGTATAGCGCGGCTTTTCATCCCGAATCTCCGCCTCATCGCCCTCCGGATCGTTGTCTTCGGCGACGAGATAATTGGTGGCGAGGAAGAACTTCAGCCCGCCTGTGTAGGCCTTGTAGAGCGCCTTGTCCCCATTGTCGGCGCCGGAGCCGGAGAAGAGATACTCCTCAAATTCGCCTGTATCCGGATCGATCAGGCGGCCGCGGAACTGGGTGAGAATCAAATGCATCTTATCGCTGACGGCGCCGATAAACTCGTGACCGATCTCCTCCATTTTCCAGAGAAGGCCGACCGCCGCGCGGGCCTGCTTAAAGTTGCTCTTGTACTGTTTTTCCGTGATGTACTCGTAGGACTGGTGCCGATTCTTACCGTCCTTCTTCCACTCAAAAGCGTCCATGATGCCTTGCAGCTCAAACAACTTTTGATAAAGCGTCTTTTTTTCCGATACGGGAGAAACGCTCCCCGCGGCAGTTTCTTCGTTTTTGACCTTCGTTGCCATACCTTTTTTCCTCCTTGTTTTCTTTTCCAGGACTATACCCAGGTAATCGTTGACGCGCTTTTGCGCCAAAGCCACATAGAACGATTTGTCGATCGCCTCAATACCGGCTTCGTTGCGGTTATCGATGAAACAGTGATCGGGTAAATTGGCGATCTTATCCCTCCGTGCCTTGCTCCCCTCCTTTTCCAATTTAACTTTGTAAATGGTGCCGTGAAGTTCACGGTGCGACGCATATACGCGATTGACGGTCTGAACCGGCTTCTCAGCCTGGGCCCAAAGCCAAACGACCTTATCGTAAGAGCTACCGGCCTTGGCGATCATCTGAAACTGCCAAGGCTCGGCGCAGTCTTCAATTGTTTTTTGCACGGGCACTTCATCGAGCAGAGCGGCGACGACCGCCTTGGACACAACGACGAGGCTTTTGTTCTTGAAATCCCCGCCGTCGTAGTTGGAAACGTAAGCGCCCTTGACGTCTATCTTGCCTTTGAGATCCCGGAGAACGTAGTTGTTCACGTCCTTCTGGATGATCTTCTCAACCTCGTCAAAGCCCATCTTGAAGCCGGTACGCGCTTCCCACGCGGCAACCGCGGCTTTGACCTCGGGTTCAACGTCGGCATCATAGGAAACGATCAGCCCGTCGGTGTTGCTCTGGATCAGCAGGAAAGTATCGATGGTTTCCAGCTTTTCGATGAGATCGATCAAATAAAGCTGGCCGGAAATACAGACCGCATTCGCCATACGGGGATCGTATAACGCGTTATAGGGGTTCTTCATCGCGCCGTAGGTGGTGTTTAGAACCAGCTTGAGCGCGTCCGCCGTCGCCTTGTCCCCGCTCTTTTTGGCGGCGAGCCGTTTCTCATATACCAGGCGGTATTCGTCTGGATCCGGCGCGCTGCGGCTCAGGTAACCGTTCACGATCATGAGGCTCGGATAATAGCTCGTCACATCGATGTGCACCACTTTGCGGCGCTCGGACCTGGTTTCAGCATAGCAAGGCCGCGCCCCGTGAAGGCCGCCCCACGCGACCGTATGCGGAACGTCTGCGATCATGATCTCCAGTTGTGATTTGTAGGTTGGATCAATCCTGCTGAAGAACTTTCGCACCTCTTCATATTTTTCGAGCTCAAGGTTATCCGGGAAATCATAGATCCGCTCGTCGCCGCGGTCGTAGAAACGCGCATCTAGATAAGCGCCCGTAAGCTTTGCATTGGTCAGCCGAAGGCTCTCCGTAGCGCTCAGGCCTTTCATAGCGCCCAGCGTGACCTTAGATTCCAGATAATCCTTACGTTCCTCAAACAGTCTTACAGTGGCGTCCACGTCGTGGGCGCAGTATTTAACGACTTCTTCCAACTCGTCTTCGGTGAGCGGGCGACCGATATCGAATGAAACGCTGCTCTCCTCGATGGACATACCCAAATTGCCCTCGATCTCTTTCAGACGAAGATGAACCTGTGTTCCTAAATCGTCCATCAGATCGAAATTGATCCAAGGGGCGCTCTTATGAGAAAGCCAGGAATAATTCCACCAGTCGTTTCCGGCGATGATAAAATCGTTGAGCTCTTTGACCGTTGAGTTGCTCGCGCCGTGGTAAATGGCTTTGAGGATCCCCTGATCGTAGTTCTTGGAATTGTACCCGCCGACGGCGGGAGTATTAAGCCCGTCGATAAAATCAGCCAGGGCAAAATTATCATTATGAAATACGGTCTTTTCCCCGGTTTCAAGCGAATGAAATATCACAATCCAATCGTGGGAAAAAACCTCGATATCATATATGAAGAAGTTTTTGTTCATTTGCCGGTTCCTCTCTTCTTCCAACAATCCTTTGAACTTTGGGAAGTATGCAAAGTGAAAGATCCATTCCGCAGCTTCAGCGGCGAGTAAAGACGGATATAGCTCAAACCGAACTTCGTACCCGATGAATCTCCCATCTTTGTCCTCGCCTCTGTTCACGGTTACCCATTCGCCCGGCCAGTCGGGATGTTCACCATGGGCAACCGCAAGTTTGAAGTTCCATTCCTCATCTTTAACTCTTTGCTCCCAAAGCAGCTTTTTGTAGCAATACTCACACCCACGCCGGACGCTTAAGGCGCCACCAAGCTCGTGATATTCCTCCGGTGTGATGTCTCCGTAAAACGGCTGCAACCAGGGGCATTCCAAGGTTCCATCGTCGGATCGCCATACGATTGCTTCAAGACACGGAATTGCGTCTTTCGCCATTCACAAAACTCCAAAGCTCGTTTTCGCTAAAATCGCGGTGCCGCAACAGAGCGCTCCAGATCTTCACTTCGACGGTACCGGTCGTTTCAAATAGAATGTAGCTGCATTTCTCCCGCTGGCCGGCGCGGTGGGTACGGTCGCAAGCCTGCTCAAATGCTTGACTGGACAGCGTCGGCTCGTAAAACAAGGTCGTATCCGCCGCATTGAGCGTGATTCCGGCAGAGGCCGTGCGGTACTGGCAAACGATCACTCGGATCTCTGGATCTTCTTGGAACCGTCTCCAAATGGTCTTGTCCTTCTGGTCGCCGTCCAGCACAATGTGCAGGGCGCCTCGTTTCAGCAGAACGTGGCGGATATCGGCGATTGATTCGCGGTATTCTGCGAAGATGACCAACTTTTTGTCCCAGTTTTCAAGGAATTCATTCAGGGCAGCCGCTTTCTCAGCCTTGAGCTTGTGGACCGTACCCTGCTCGTCTTTGATATGCCCGGAACATATCTGCCGCAGCTTGGTCATCCTCGCGAGCGGGTTCTTCGCCTCGATGTCGAGTCCCTCAATGTAGTTCTTGAGCATCTCCTTGTACTGCCGTTTCTCCAACAGCTCCAGAGAATACCGTTCCGGCGGGAGCTTCTCCGGGAGATCCAGACACTCGGCTTTCGTGATCCGGTAGGAGTGCGCGGCGATGATCTCCTTCAGCTCGTCCACGTGCCGATATGCGCACGGCTTGTAATACGCATCGAGAATGCAATACCGCTTCTCAAAATCCGCGTATTTCCCGAGGATCCCGGGATCCAGAAAATCGAACTGCGCCCAAATCTCTTCCCAGCGGCTATTACCTATCGGTGTGCCCGAAAGAATGTAGCGGTAGAGCGCATTGCGGCTGATATCCCGGATCCCCCGAGTGACGCGCCTTCTTCTGCGTTTCTTCGTTACGGGATCCACCGCCGTTTTCATCTGCCCGGCATATCGGTTGCTGTTACGGTTTTTGATGAAATGGCTTTCGTCCAATACCATCAAGTCCCATTGTCGATCCAGCTCCGGCCGCCGCCAGATCAGGTCATATGTGGTGATCGTCAGGCACCGCTTCAGCAGTATTTGATCGAGCTTGTTGAAGAAGGCCGCGATATCGCTTTCCCAGCTCCCCCGTACCGCCTTCGGGCATACGACCAATGCTGAACTAATACCGCCCGATTTATAGAGCTCTAAGATCCTCATGAGCACCGGCCGCGTCTTTGCCGTGCCCTGCTCCATGAATAGAGCGAAACACCTGTTCGTTCTCAGATGCGAGAGCGCGATATTCTGATGCATATAAGGCGCAAGGATCATCTAATGCTCTCCCATCATAGTCACAATCCTCGCACCGCTCACCGGGATCGAGGTTAGCCTTACAGTAAGGGCAGGTATCGAAATAAGGCTTGCTCATTGACTTCCCGCCCTTTTCTTGATATGCTTGCCTTGGATGATCATTGGGTGCCGTTCTTCACTGGCGGGTGGGGACGGCATTTCTCGTATCCGGCGCTCTATGACGATCTTGGGAAGCTGCAGCGGTTTGATATAGTCACCGCAGTCGACGCATCCGGTCGGGAGCTTGAGCTTAGCGGGGAATGCATATTCTCGTCCGCATGTCTGGCAGAAATAGGTATGGATACGCGGTCTGGTCATACGGTGCCTCCTTCGATCTTATCAAGAACCATCTGATACCGTTCCTTTGATAGATCAAGCGCGTCCATGAAAGCCCGATCCCCAATCGGCGTATCGCTCAGCCCTTCGAAGCCGTTCAATATCGTCCACAGCGTCGCCATGGCTTTGCTGGCGTAGGCATCTGTGTTTCGCTGGATTTCGCTGCCTTGCGCGTACTGCGCAGCCTCTTCATCAAAGTCTTGTGTTGCGGTTAAGATAAACTTGGATACAATCAGCGCCACCTCGTCCGCGGTATATACCGGCACACTGTTCCAAAGCCTTTGCTTGCGGAAGTCGGTGGGAACCTTGGCAGAATTTTCCTCACGTGAGTAAAAAATAAAATCCTTAACCTTGTCCGCAAACCTACCGATCAGTCCCATTTGCTTTTCGCCTCCATCTTCTTTATCTGCTTATCCACCGCCTCCGGATAGTGCTCCCCGACCCACACCAGGATCCCGCCGACCAGGGCGATCCCGGCGAGGATCAGCAGGCAGCGCCAAAGACCGAGAATCAAATCCGTGTGCATGGCCGGTCCTCCGTTTCTGCTCGGATCGGTCGCCCTGCATCATCGAGCTGAGCGTAGGCGGCATTGGCCGTGCAACGACAATACGGAAATGGCGCGGTGGGATTATAAGAGCAGCTGCGTTTCCGACATTCAAGGTTTTTCTGAGGGTCGCACATATAAATGGTGCGGTCTTTGATGCTGAGTGAACTCAAAAGCTTGTCCTCCTTAACGTTTTGCGCTGCTGCGTGGTTCTAGAAAAGATCTGATTCTGATAGCTCACGTACTCCTGCCGGTCCGCTTTGCGCTTCCGGAGGCGCTCTTTTTGATGGCGCTGAAGGATCTCAGCTACGAATTCGGCGCGGGACTGGGTCATAGGGCGGCCATGCGGGCCTTACGGGTTGGCCGGTTGCTGTTAGCCCAGGCCGCGGCGGAGCGGACGAGAACCTTGCCGCCGGGCGTGACCTGTAAGTATCCGTCCCGGACGAGGTCTTGCACCCGCCGGGCAGAGCGGCCGACATGCTTCCCGGCTTCGGCGTAATTTGCAAAAACTTCCCCGTGAGCCTTGACCCATTTTTCTTCGATGGCTTCAATGGGCTCCAGCGGGGCGGCTTTGATTATGCGCGGCATGATGGTTGCTCCTTTCCATGCTCTCGATTGATGACGCGGATTTCATTGGTTGGCATGGGAGATCCTTTCTAGGCGGTCTGATCGGCGGGCATATTGTCCCTGTTTTGGGACGTTCCGGCTAAAAAAATAAGTACCTTTTCGCGATCATCCGTAATATTTAGCACGCCACAAATACTCTCAACTTCTAAAGTGTTGAATTGCTTTTTACCGTTAATCTTAGAATTTAGGGAATTCTTTGAGATTTTTAGCGTCTCAGCAAGGGATTTTTGTGAGTGGCCTGCTGCCGCGATGTATCCCATAAGCTTATTCTTGTTTATCAATCTAAACCCCTCCCATTCGTCCCATTTTTGGGTCGATTTCATATTACATCATTGCGTTTCACGTGTCAACCCATATATGGGACGATTTTCAAGTATTTTTGTATAATGTGTTGCAATTTTGGGATTGTATACTATAATAGGGTTAGTTAGCATAAGGAGCATTATTATGAATGATACATTGCCCGATAAAATTCGCCGCTTAATCGCACTCCATAACCTATCCTATAATGATCTTTCGAGGATAACTTGTATTCCAAAGTCCGCACTCCAACGGTATGCTACCGGGGAAACAAAGAAAGTGCCAATGAATAGGGTTGAGGCTATTGCAAAGGCATTAAAAACAACATCAGCATACTTGTTAGGATGGGATCAAACCGACTTTCCTTCTGTCGAAGTCATCTATTTCCCGGTCATCGGATCCATATCCGCAGGATATGATAATTTGGCAGTAGAGGAATACACCGGAGAGCAGATGTCAATTCCACTAAACCTTCTGCACGGTCGCGATCCATCTGATTTTTTTGTATTGGTTGTCAAGGGCGACAGTATGTATCCTCAACTCCTTGCCGGGGACAAGGTTCTCGTACAGCGCACGACGTCTGTCGACAGCGGCAGCATTGCAGTCATCATGTACAACGGCGACGAGGCGACGCTGAAGAAGGTGGTCTATGTTTATGGCGAGGACTGGATGGAACTGATCCCGATCAATCCGGAATACAAGGCCCGCCGTATCGAGGGCAGCGATCTGGAGCAGTGCAGGGTGTTGGGGCGAGTTGTAAATCTGATACGAGATATGTGATAGGAGGCGCGATATGAAAACGTGCGTTAAATGCGGCAAAAAAGGTATATTTTTATGGTTAAGCAAGCAAGGACACTGCGAGCAATGCGCAGCGGAAACACGCATTGTTCAAAAAGCAACGGAATATCCGTATATCACCAGTAAAACCCCGCGCTCATCAAATAATCCCACACAAACCACGATTGATTATCCATATATTAAAAATAAAACTCAGTTTTCAAATGATGCGCCTAAGGCTTTCGCTGCGCCAAAGCCTACCGTTGCAACCAGCGAATATCAAATAAAAGCACCACATGCAATTGGCGAATGTCGAGCCAAATACAAATACAGCAATGTTCCGGTTGCCGGAATACAACATGCTCAACCGGATTTTTCCACACTGGAAGTAGGCGGTAAGATTGATCTGGTGCATGAGCCAGATAATGAATACGATAAAAAGGCCGTTCGTGTTGAATTCAACGGTCAAAAGCTTGGCTACATAATTAAAGAATCTCAGCATCAAAGCATGATCCTCGATTTTCAGCGCAGAGGCGATCCCATCTATGCGGCTATCTGGGGATATGATAAAGAACAATCACGCATTTATCTGTATATCGCGTATTATAAAAACTTGATGGAAGGCTTGGAGAATTGCGAGTCTGCGATTGCTACTCTAACTAAAACCAGCAAAAAGGATGATTTTGACTCAAGACGAGATGAGAATCTTTTGCTAAACACAAATGGTGACCCGTTGCAGCTTGAGTATAATGACGAAACCGAAACATATTGGGTACGCGATGATGTTGGAAATGAGATCGGCGAACTGAGCAAGTCTATATCTGCTAAAATGATGACAAAAGAAAGCAACTCCGAGCTTATCGCGTTTTTAGAAGAAATCACTGAGAGCGACGAAGGAAAATACGGAGCACGCATTCGAGTGTACTTCAAGTAAGGGGGTCCCAATGCCAACCAAAAAGAAAATGGCCGATAAGGTTGATAAGCGGTTGCGCGCAAAAATCACGGTCGGAACCGGCATAGACGGTAAACCGATTATTAAGTATGCGTCGGGGCGGTCGAAAAAGGAATTGGAAACGAGCGAAAAGGAGCTGCGCAAAACATACATCGGCGGGCAAGAGGTACAGAGGGATGCGCTTTTTGAAACCTATGCCGCAAACTGGGTAAAAACGTATAAAGAGGGTAAAAAATCAGTCGGGACGGACGAAAATTACCACACCGCTCTGCATCATCACCTTGTTCCCGCATTCAAAAATCGCCAGCTCCGCGCGATCACATCATTTGACCTGCAAAATCTGCTGAACGGCAAAGCGGGCATGAGCCGTACCACGATCGGCTATATCCTCACCGTGCTTCGCGGCGTGTTCGGCAAGGCAACCGCCGAGGGCGTGATCGATCGGAACCCAACGCTAGGGATAGTTAAGCCCGACACAGCATCAACATCCCGCAGGGCGCTTACCGACAATGAATCCGCAGCCACGCTCAAGGTGGGCGCGGAGCACCCGGACGGCCTGCTGTTGCTGGTCTTGTACTATACCGGCTTGCGACGCGGGGAAGCGATCGGCTTGCAGTGGCGTGATGTCGATTTTCAGGCGCGCACGCTGTCCGTGCGGCGCGACTTTGACTTCAAAACAGAGGATATCGGCAAGCTTAAGACCAAAGCCGCGCATCGCATGATCCCGATTCCGGACGAGCTCTATTCTGCTTTGGACAGCGTCCGAGGCATAGGCGAGACGTTTGTCTTTCAGCGGATCATACGCGCATCAAAGACGCGTCTGGAAGCCTACCGCGACACCTGGAACGATCTGCGCTCCGCCATGCTCGCAGTCGAGCCGAAGATCGAGAGCGCTAATGGCGGCTCTATTCTCACCGCTCATTATTACCGCCACAACTATGCCAGCATCTTATATAACGCCGGGATCGATGTCTTGACCGCTCAAAAGTGGCTCGGGCATGCTGACGCGAGGACAACCCTAAGTATTTATGCACACCTTTCAGAGGACTTCGAGTTGGAAAATGCGGACAAGCTTAAAGATGCATTTTCTAAAAAGGTTGCCAAAAGGTTGCCAGAATCGCAAAATTAGAGCAAAGTAAAAACCCCGAACATCCCTGATTTAGGGCGTTTCGGGGCTTTTTTCTCTGGAGGCGCCACCCGGAATCGAACCGGGGATAAGGGTTTTGCAGACCCGTGCCTTACCGCTTGGCGATGGCGCCGCGCAATTACAATATGCAAAGACTCAAAAGAATATTCCGTGGGCGTCGCGCGACAATGGGACGCAACCGTATTCGGGAAGACAATCTGCCGACGGGATCGGCTTACCGCAAAAACCGATCCCTAGGATCGATTTTTACGGCCCAGATTTATCTTAATCCGAAACATTGGAGCGGGAGACGGGGCTCGAACCCGCCACCTCCGCCTTGGCAAGGCGGCGCTCTACCGAATGAGCTACTCCCGCAGATGGTGCCTCAGAGTGGAGTTGAACCACCGACACAGGGATTTTCAGTCCCTTGCTCTACCAGCTGAGCTACCGAGGCACGCTGGCGACCCGGAGGGGGCTCGAACCCCTGACCTCCAGCGTGACAGGCTGGCATTCTAACCAACTGAACTACCGGGCCAAAATGGTGGGAGCAACAGGGCTCGAACCTGTGACCCCTTGCTTGTAAGGCAAGTGCTCTCCCAGCTGAGCTATGCTCCCGCGCTGCGAAGCGCCTCGTCGCAGTGACAAGGACTAGTATACTCCATTTCCCCTTTGCATGTCAATGCGTTCCATTACAATTTTGCGGTGCGATCTCTAGTCGCCTTTTCTTCGGCGCTCCATCTCGGCAAACACCTCGTCCGGCGTCATGCCCTGCTCCGCGAGCAATACCATCACATGGTAGAAAAGGTCCGCCACCTCGTAGCGCACTTCCTCGCGCGAGCGATTCTTGGCCGCGATGATGACCTCGGCGCTCTCCTCGCCGACCTTTTTGCAGATCTTATCGATGCCCTTGTCAAAAAGATAATTGGTATAGGAGCCCTCCTTTGGATTCTCCTTGCGCCTGAGGATCACGTCGAACTCCTCCTGGAGCACGCTCGCGCCGCGCCCGGACACCGTGTCGTTGCCGAGGACGGGCGTAGAAAAGCACGAGTAGCTGCCCGTATGGCAGGCGACTCCGGTCTGCTCGACCTTGAGCAACAGCGAATCCCCGTCGCAGTCGATATAGATTTCCTTCACGCGCTGCGTGTTCCCGGACGTTTCTCCCTTGACCCAAAGCCGCTGCCGGGAGCGCGAAAAATACGTTGCATAGCCGGTCTCAAGCGTCGTCCGGATGGACTCTTCGTCCATGTACGCCTGCATGAGAACCGCACCCGTATTCACATCCTGCGCGATGGCGACGATCAGAGCGCGCTCGTCAAATTTCAATTTTCCGATAAATTCTTCCGCCTTCATTGCCCTTAGCCTTCCGTTTTCATAACGCGGATCGCCTCGGCGATATCGATGCGCCCGTCGTACATCGCTTTGCCCACGATCGCGCCCGAACAGCCGATCTGTCTGCATTTTTCGAGGTCCTCGAGAGAGCTGACGCCGCCCGACGCGATCACCTTGAGGTTGCCCTTTTCGACCATTTCCCGCGTGGCGTCGATCGATACGCCCTCGAGCATCCCATCGCGCGCGATATCGGTAAACACGCACTCGAGAACCCCTGCTTCCGCCAGTTGATTCGCGAGTTTCACCGCGCTGGTATGCGTGGTTTTGACCCAGCCGTGCACCGCGACAAAGCCGTTTTTCGCGTCGATGCCGGCCACGATGCGCCCGGGGAACCTCAGCGCCGCGGCCTCGACAAGGCCCGGGTTGGAGATCGCGGCCGTGCCGAGGATCACACGGGCAATGCCGAGATCAAACCTTCGCTCGATATCCTCGAGCGAGCGGATGCCGCCGCCGAGCTGCACGGGGACGCCGTCCGCCGCCTCCACGATGCGCTTTGCGGCGGGAAGATTCTTTCCTTCGCCCGTAAACGCGCCGTCGAGGTCCACCACATGCAGCCGCTCCGCGCCCGCCTTACACCAACGCTCCGCCATCAGCGCGGGATCGTCGCCGTACACCGTCATATCCTCCGCCCGGCCCTGGAGGAGCCGGACGCATTTGCCGTCCTTGATATCGATTGCAGGGTAAAGTATCATAACACGCCTTTCGTCGATGGGATCCCTTGCGTGGTCGGATCGAGCGCAGCGGCCGCGCGCAGCGCGCGCGCAACGCCTTTATAGATCGCCTCCGCGATATGGTGCGCGTTCCTGCCGCTCAAAATCCGGATGTGCAGCGTCATCCTCGCATTCGTCGCCAAAGCGCGGAAGAATTCCTCGGTCAATTGCGCGTCGTATTCTCCTAAAAGCACGCTTTGCACATCCCCGTCGAACACGAAATACGGCCTCCCGGAGAGGTCGAGCGCGACCTCGACAAGCGCCTCGTCCATCGGCAAAAGCATACTGCCGTAGCGCGCGATGCCCGAGCGGTCTCCGAGCGCGCAATCGAGCGCCTGCCCGAGCGCGATGCCGACGTCCTCGACGGTATGGTGCGCGTCCACGTCGAGATCGCCTTTGGCCGTCAGCGCAAGGAAGAACTGCGAATGCTTGGAAAACAGCGCGAGCATGTGATCGAAAAATCCGACTCCGCTATTTACGTTCCCGCCCTGCGCGTCGAGGTTCAGCGAGAGCGAAATATCCGTTTCCGCGGTGACGCGGTTAAGCGTTGCCTGCCGCATGGGGAACCTCCTTAACCATTCTTTTCAAAGCGGATGCCGACCGAACGCGCGTGCGCGCCTAAGCCTTCCGCCGCCGCGAAGCGCATGATATCCCGCGCCGCAGCCGCCAGCGCGTCCCTCGAATAAAGGATCACGCCCATCTTCTTGATGAAATCGTCCACCGACAGCGGGGAGGCGAAGCGCGCCGTTCCCGACGTCGGCAGAATGTGGTTCGGACCGGCATAATAATCGCCGAGGGGCTCCGGCGAGAAATCGCCCAGGAACACGCTCCCGGCGTTTTCGATGCGCTCGAGGAGCGAGCCCGGATTCTCCACCATCAGCTCGAGATGCTCCGGCGCGACGGCGTTGGCAATGTCCACCGCGTCGGAAAGGTTCTTGGCGACGACGAGCGCGCCCTGATTCTCGAGCGATTGTTCGATGATCTTGCGCCTGGGCTGATCGAGAGTCTGCAGCGCCAGCTCCGTCTGCACCCGGCTCGCGAACGCGGGGTCGGTCGTCACGCAGATCGCCGCCGCCAGGGGATCGTGTTCCGCCTGGGAGAGCATGTCCGCCGCCACATACGCCGGGTTCGCACGAGCGTCCGCGATGATGAGCACCTCGCTCGGCCCCGCCACCATATCGATCCCGACGGTACCGAACACCTCGCGCTTGGCGAGCGCGACGTAGATATTGCCCGGGCCGACGATCTTGTCCACCTTTTTGATGCTCTCCGTGCCGTAGGCGAGCGCAGCGACCGCCTGAGCGCCGCCGACGCGGTACATCTCGGTCACCCCCGCCTCGTTCGCCGCGACGAGCGTCAGCGGCGGCACCTTGCCGGCCTGGTCCGCCGGCGTGACCATGGCGATTTGTTCCACGCCCGCGACCTTCGCGGGGATCACGTTCATCAGAACGCTCGAGGGATACGCCGCACGTCCGCCAGGCACGTACACGCCCACGCGCCTGAGAGGGCGCACGATCTGCCCGACGCGGCGCCCGGCAGGCCCGGTCATGAACCCCTCCCTGCGCTGAAGCTCATGGAACTCGAAAATATTCTTCGCGCTCTCGCGCAGCGATTTTAAAAGCTCCGGCGCGACCTTGGAGTACGCGGCATCGATCTCATCCTGGCCGACACGGAGCCCCTTCGCCGTCGCCTCCGGCCAGTCGAAACGGCGCGTGAGCGCAACGAGTGCATCGTCGCCGCGTTCCTTGACGTCCTTTAAAATGGAGCGAACCTCGGAAAGGATACCCTGGTCCGCATCCCTGTTGCGGCGCGTGAGCTGATCGAGCACGGCCGCGAGATCGCTTCTCCCATCATAGATCCGGATCATTTTCCTTCCTCCAGTGCGGTCGAGAGCGCGCTGATCAGCGCGCAGATCCGCTCGCTCTTAGTCTTGAGGCTCACGCGGTTGACCACAACCCGCGCGGAAACCTCGCCGACCTGCTCTAAGACCACCAGCCCGTTTTCCTCCAGCGTTTTCCCGCTCTCCACCACGTCCAGGATCACATCCGCAAGATCGGTGAGCGGGCCGAGCTCAACCGAACCGTGGAGCTTGATCACGTCGATATTCTGCCCCTTCGCGTGATACCACTGCGACGCGATCAGCGGGTATTTGGTCGCGACGCGAAGGTTCGAAACCGTCACCGCGCGATCCTTCTTTTCCGGGAAGCCGCAGATGCAGAGTCTGCAGCGGCCGAACCCCAAATCGAGCATCTCATAGAGCGGCAGGTTCGCCTCCATCAGCGTATCCTTGCCCGCGACGCCGATGTCCGCGACGCCGTAATGCACATACGTAGGCACGTCGGCGGGCTTTACCAGCAAAAAACGGTACAATCCCTCACCGTCCGATAGGATGAGCCTTCTGCCGGGGTCGCGAAGCTCGCGGCAATCCACGTTGCAGCGCTCCAGAAGCTCGATCGTCAGTTCGGAAAGCCTGCCCTTAGCGAGCGCTATCGTTACCTGCTGCATGGCGCCTCCTCGATAAACACCGGCATAGCGCCCTTTTGCGCCGCGTAATGCTCGAGCCCTGCGCGGTCGAGGTGCAGCGCGAGTTCCGTCACGACACCCTTGCGGCGCATCTCCCCCGCCTTTTGATACGCCTCGCCCCGCTTCTGACGCGACGCCGAAATCACCGCGTCCACACGCGGTTCGCCTTCGAGCGCGCCCTGCCGCTCCATGGCGATCAAAATGCGCTTGATGCCCATGGAAAAGCCCGTCGCGGGGGCTGAAAGTCCGAACTCGCTCAGGAGCCTGTCGTACCTTCCGCCCGATAGGATCGGCTGGCCGAGCTGGGCGGAAATGCCCTTGAAAACGATGCCCGAATAATAGTCGAGCGACTGCAGCATCGCAAAATCAACGCTCACGCGCCGCTCGAGGCCAAAATCGCACAGCGCGGCGTACACTTCCCTAAGGTTCTCTACCGCCGCCTTGCAGCGCTTATTCTCGCTGAAACGATACGCGAGGTCGAATACCTCCGGCCCGCCGTAGAGCGATGTCATCTGCTTGATCCGCTGGGCGAGACCCTCGTCCATGTTGAGGTTTTTAAGGCACAGCTCGACGCCCAAAAGGTTCTTTTCATCCACCGCAAAGCGCAGCGCGTCGGCCTCTTTGGGCCCCACGCCCGCTTCCTCCATCAAACCCTTGAAAAACTCCACCTGTCCAAGCTCGATGGTATAATCCCTAAGGCCCGCGGCATCGAGCGCCTCGATCGCCGTGCAGATCACCTCCGCGTCCGCCGCAGCGCCGCTCACGCCGATGAGCTCCACACCCATCTGCGTGAATTCCTTCTGCGAGGCCAGGCTCGCATCCTCCGCGCCGTAGGCGTTGCCCGCGTAGCAAAGCCTGAGCTGCTCGCCTTCGTACAGCCTCGTCGCGCAAAGGCGCGCGATGGGCATCGTGATGTCCGGCCGCAGAACGAGGATGCGCCCGTTCCCGTCGAAGAACTTTAAGACCTTCTCCTGCCGCACCGAGCCGATCCCCGACGCGAAAACGTCGTAGTATTCAAACGTCGGCGTTTCGACCTCAAAGCAGCCGCTCATCAGAAACACGCGGCGGATCCGCTCCATGAGCGCCCGCTTGTGCATGCATTCCGTCGGCAGCGTATCCTGTACCCCATCGGGGATCTGGCGTTTATAACGTTCCATGTCGACCTTCCGATACTTTAGCGTGGTAAATCAATAAAATGTATTATACCCTCGCGGTATGGGTTTGTCAATCACAGAACCGGCGATTTATGGATATTATTTCATTGTATTTGTTCATTGTATACCGTTCGACAACAGATGCTTGTCCCGCCGGATATGATCGCGGCAAACCGCCTGAATCTTCGCCGCAAGAAGGGTATGCGCCGGAGAGGGCTTAGCGCAGAATTATGCAATAAACGATGGGAGCCGCTCCCGGGCCTTTAACACCAAAACCCGGGAGCGACGAATGCCGAGGATAAACGAACGGAAAAGAAGCTTAGCTGCTGCGCTGGGAGATGCCGCGGATCGCGGAGATGACCCAGTCGTGCTCGCTCGCGCTGATGAGCGTTCCGCAGTACGTGCAGCGGTTGGACGCGTTGAGCAATACCGGTGCGCCGCAGGACGGGCAGGACGTTTTGCGTTCGCCCTCGAAGGAATCGGTCTTGACGCCGATGCTGCGCACGAGAGTCCACTCGTAGGTCATGAACAGCTCCCTGTTCGGGTCGCCGCGCACGACGTTTCCGGTCATATCGTCCACCACATAGTCGACGATACGGGTGCGAAGCTCGATGGTGAGGATATCGTTCACGTCATCCCTCCAGCAGCCGAGTATCCGCGCTCCCAATACCGCGATGCGCTCGACGCGGTTGGTCTGGCGGTTGCGTATAAAGTCGCCGAGCTGGCGTTCAAACTGCGCATAGAGCGCGTCGGTCATCAGCATGCGCATGGGCTCCCAATCCTTTGCCATCCATGCCTGCTGCAGCTTGACGTAGCGGTTCGCGATCCCCTCGAGGAACGCCTGCTCGGAGAAATTCGGATCCTCCGCCTGAAGCGCGGCGACACCGATGTTCCGCCCCTGCGGCGTCGAGTACGACGCGCCCGGAGCAACGGGGCGACCCGCTCCCGCGCCCTTTTGCGACGCGCGATAAACGACATACACGATCACGATGATCACGAGTATGCTCGTAAACCCAAAGCCGCCGAAGCCGCCGGAATCATCCGAGCCGACGATAAAACCGCCGCTGCTGCTGCCGCTCGAGTCCCAATCGGAAGACGATCCCCAATCGCTGCTTCCTCCCGAACTGCCGTAGTCCGAATCGCCCGCGAAGCCGCCCGCGTCCGCAAGCGAGCCGACGGCGATCACCGCGATAAGGCAGCAGGCCAATACAAATGCCAGGAGCCGTTTTATGCGTCCGCCACGAAAACCCATTCCCCATCCTCCTAAAAACATATAAGCTTTTTAAAGCCGCCGCGGGCGCGAATCGATACCTGCGGCAACGCCCGCGAAGAGCGCTCTTCCGCCGCCCATCCCCATTGGGAGTCAAAGCCGAAGCGCAGCCGCAGCGCGGCGCGTTCGCCCCGCCCGGGCGGATTGCCGCGGATGCGTACATATAGAATAACTGTATTATAACATGGTTTTTCGCGAATCACAGCGGGTTTTGCAAGAATCTCAGGCGTTTACGCGGCTTACCTTTTGGAGCCGTCTTTAGACATGCTATTCTTATACTTTTTTTCGCCCGAAAAGAACTGCACGAAGGACAGTATCAGCAAAAACCCGCCGAAGAGCCGCCTAAGCCAATCCGCGGTAAGGCACAGCGCCACCAGCGAGCCGCCCACCGCCCCGATCGTCCCTCCGATGAGCAGAGGCACGCTGCTCTTGAGATCGAGCCTGCCGGATTTTTTGTGCACGAACAGCGCGAGGATCGCGCCCGGAATAAACGCGAGCATATTGATCCCCTGCGCGGCATGTTGGCCCATGCCCGCGAGTATCGTGAGCGCAGGTATGAGCAGCGTACCCCCGCCCATGCCCATGCCTGCTATGACGCCGGAGAAGAACCCGGCCAATATGTAGATGAGTTCGTTCAAAACAGCATCCTAAGCGCCGCAGCGAGCATCAGCGCGGAGAATATCCGGTTGAGCCAGATGGCGTTAAGTCGCCCGAGCAGCTTTGCGCCGAGGAAGCTCCCCACAAACAGGGCGGGCGCGACAAAGGGAAGCGAGCCCCATTCCACCTTGTTCCCAAAGAGGTAAACGATAATGCTCACGACCGAAAGCGGGAGCATTACGGCCAAGGCCGTCGCGTGCGCGTGCTCGGGCTCCAACTCGCAATACCGCTCGAGCGCGAACACCGCGACCATTCCGCCGCCCGCGCCGAACAAGCCGTTGCAGACGCCCGTGACCAGGCCCACGATGGCATTCTGCATGGTTTTGCTTTTGTGCGTGCCGTTTTTGTGCAAAAAATCATCACCGTCCTGCACTCGAGTATGCGCAATACGGCGATGATTTATGAAAGGTCGTCGACTTTGGGTTTACAGCGCCTTGATGTAGCAGCGGCGGCGCTTGTGCTGCTCCGTCTCAAAGAAGCGCCACTGCGCCTGAACTTTTTCGTTGGTTTCAAGCTCCGGGCCGGTCTCCGCAAAACGGATGGAGGTTCCCACGACATTTTTGAGGATTTCATTGATCAAAATCGAGTTGACGCCGCTGCCCTGAAGATCGGGCCGCACCGCCACCAGAAAGAGCTCCAGCGCCTCGTTCCTGCCCTTGAGCGCCCGAAGCACCTGCAGGAAGCCGAACGGGAAAAGACGCCCGCCGTTTTTCTGGAACGCGCCCGAAAGCGACGGCGCGGCAACGCCGAAAGCGACCAGTTCGCCCTCTTCGTTGAGGATGAACTTGATAAAGCGCGGATCCAGAAGCGGCAGGAACTTATTCGTGTAATGCACGACCTGCCTTTGTGTAAGCGGAACCACGCCGTAGAGATGCTGATACGCGTCGTTGAGAAGGTCGAACGCCGCGCGAATATAGGGCTTGATATCCCGGCGGCTGTTTAGCTTCGCGATCGTATACTTGCCGCGCTTTTGCACGAGCTCGGCGATGCGTATGAGCTTCTCCGGCGGGTGCTCCGGGACATGGATGAGCATCTCCACCCAATCCGTATCCTTTGTGTAGCCGATCCGCTCCATGTGTTCGTTGTAATACGGATGATTGTAATAGGTATAAAACAGGCTCCTGCGATCGTACCCTTCCACGAGCATTCCCTCGCGGTCGAGATCGGAAAAGCCGAGCGGGCCGTGCACCTCGAGGCAGTCCTTCTCGCGCGCGTAAGCTTCCACCGCGCCAAAGAGCGCGTCGACCACCTCGGCGTCGTCGATGAAGTCTACCTGCGTGAAGCGCATCCGCTTATGGCCCCATTTCCTGTTCGCCACATTGCTTAGGATCGCGCCGATGCGCCCGACGATGCGGCCGTCGCGGTATGCGAGGAAGCATTTGCCCTCGCAATACTCGAAGGCGGGGTTCTTCTCTCTGTCCCAGTCCGCTACGTCGTCCTCAAAGGTCGACGGGACATAATAGGGATTTCCCTTGTAGAGCCGGTTCGGATAATCGACGAACTTCTTTAGATCCTGTTTGCTCGTAACCTCGCGGATCTCAACCATATAAACCCCCACAAATTAATAAGAATAATGCCCCAGAATCTTATTATTATAGCAGATCTAATAATTCAAGGCAACGAGCGGCAAAGTGGCCCGCGTCGGACGGATTGCCCCCCAACTGTCCAGATGGCGAAACAAGAATTTTTGCCGCGATAAAAACGATTAAGCGGGATTTGCGCATTTCTCGAGGCGGGTCATAATGCGCATTTCCCGCGCGACGAAGAATATCGCGAGCGCCGCCGCGAAACCGTCGGCGATCGGCCCGGCGTACATGACGCCGTCGATCCCGAAAAACAGCGGGAAGAGGAGTATGAGCGGCAGAAGGAAAAGGATCTGCCGCGTCAAGGACAGGAAAATACCCAGCGTGGCCTTGCCTATCGACGTAAGGAACGTCGAGGTGATGATCTGCAGGCCGTTGAGGAACGTCATCATCAGGAAGATGCGGAAGTACTTCTCGGCAAACCGGTAGTACGCCTCGCTCCCCTCGCCGAAGATGCTCACGATCTGGCGCGGGAAGAGCTGGAAGCACAAAAACGCGATGACCGCGACTACCGTCGCGCTGATCGCCGCCTTGCGGTAGGTTTCCTTCACGCGGCCATAGTTCTTCGCGCCGTAGTTATAGCCGTTGATGGGCTGGCAGCCCTGAGCGATCCCAAGGGTGATAGCAAAGAGCAGAATGCTTACTTTGGTGATCACGCCGACGCAGGCGAGCGGAATTTCGCTGCCGTATTCCGACTTCGCGCCGTATTCGGTGAGCGTGTTGTTCATCGTGATCTGAACGATGGTCATCGCCAGCTGATTAAAGCATGCGGCCATGCCCAGCGAGGCGATCGCAACAGTGTTTTTGAACCGCGGGATCAGGTATTCGCGGGTGAGCTTGAGCGTCCTGAACCTTGAAAAGTAATACAGCACCAGAAGCGCCGAGACGATCTGCCCGATGGTCGTTGCGAGCGCCGCGCCCGCGATGCCCATATTGAGGCCGAAAATCAGTATCGGGTCGAGTATGATGTTCAATACCGCGCCGCTGGTCATGCTGATCATCGCAAATTTCGGGCTTCCGTCCGCGCGCACGAGATGGCTTCCGCCCGTGCCGAGGATATAGAACGGTATGCCCCGCGCAGTGATGCTCGTGTAGGTCAGCGCATAGGGCATCACGATCTCGGTCGCGCCGAAAGCGGTCATCAGCGGCCTCAGCAGCGCGAATATGAACGCGGCGAGCGCGACGCCGCTGACCACCATAAAGGTAATGCCGGTCCCCGCGGTATGCCCGGCGTTCTCCCTATGTCCCCTGCCGAGCTCCAGGCTGAAGTTGGATGCACTGCCCACGCCGAGGAGCAAAGCGATGGCAAGGCTGATCGTTACGATCGGAAAAGCGACGTTGGTCGCCGCATTCCCGAGCAGCCCCGCGCTCCGGCCGATGAATATCTGGTCGACGATATTATACGAGGCGCTGACCAATCCGCTGATGATGGAAGGTATGGCAAACTTCGGTATGAGTTTTGAGATCTTCTCCGTCGCCAAGGGATTTGCCTTGACCGCCGTGTTCTCGTTCACAGGATTTCCCGCTCCCTAAATTGATTTGGCCCGCAACGGCCCATCTTAAAAATGCCGCCGATCCGGCAGTCTCCCGGCGGCGGCAAAAAACCGTTCTAAGGCGAATGGCCGCGCTTGCCTGCAAAGAAAGGAAGCCCTTTCGGCCTTGGCAAAAAAGGCCGGACCCTTTTCCTTGCGCCGACCGATCCATCCGATTGCACGCGTTCCCTACTGGTCATTGTAGTACGATTGCGGAAAATATCAATGTCTAATTCCGCTTTGCGCCTGTGCTTACAAGAATAAATCGTTCGCGTCCGATAAAAAAGCCATAGGCAAACCCGGCGCGCAATGCCTGATTTGCCGCGCAGACCGCCGCCGTTTCCCGATGAAACGCCTGCTTAGCCGGTCCATTTTTACGCATACTATCGTCAAATGCGCTGAAAAAATCCTATGGCGGAGTTGCCCCCGGTCGGAATGAGCAAAATGAACAGAGGAAATCATGTTTGATCCGGATCTTCTGGAAGCGGTTGACCGCATAACCGAGCAGTATGTCGCGATACACGACGAGATCGAGCGTGTCTGGGCAGAGCACATGGTGTTCACATGGCACTGGTGGACCAGCGTGGGGCTGGCGGTGTTGCCCTGGATACTATGGTTTATCGTTCGGGATAAAAAGAACACGCACCGCCTGCTCTACGCGGGCATGTTTACGGCGTTTATGGCGACAATACTGTGCATGGCCGGATCGTCTCAGAGCGCCTGGAACTACAACACCTGGCTGCTCCCATGGTTTCCCCAATACCTGTCCTGGGACTGGACGATCATGCCCGTCACCTCGATGCTGTTTTACCAGTCCTTCCCGAAAATCAACCCGTGGCTGAAGGGAGCGTTTTTCACGTTATTCGCGTCCTACGTGGTGGAGCCGGTGTTCATCTGGATGGGGTTCTATGAGCCCTCCGCTTGGGAGCACCATTATTCCGTGCCGATCTACCTGGCAATCTACATGATCGGGTACTGGCTGTACACGCGCCGTTTCCCACCGAAGGAATCGGAAGCCTAAACCCGTGGCGACCGGTTGGTACGACCGGCAAAACACAGTAAAAGAGCAAAGGAACATAACGTTTCTGATTGTAAAGGCGGTGCCCCTTCGGGAGCGCCGCCTCAAAAATCCCTTAAAACACGACTACGCTCTGCTTATAGCCGTAGGCTTCCAATCCGTCATTTTGCAGCGACACGTGCGGTGCAAAATGACACCTTGAAGTGCTTTTCGGCCCGACAGTTCGAAGGAAAGGCAAAGGGTACTGAATCGATGCGGATTTAGTACCCTTTGCCTTAGCGAGAACCGAGGGGCGAAAAGCACGGTGAGCTTCGAAAAAGTGGAAGAATCCACTTTTTCGAAATCTACCCTATATCCCGCCCAAACCGGTCCCGAGCCCCGTGCTCGGCGTGGGCGTGGCGAACGGATCGATGATCGGGATGAGCGGCGTTACGGTGGGCTCGAATATCGCCTTCTGCTGCGCGACGAGGCTGCTCAGAGCAGCGGTGGCGCTGTCGAGCTGGGCCTTATCCTCAAGGTCGATCGCGGTCTGCAGATTTTCGATCGCGGCCTGAATCTGCGCTTTCGCGTCCGCGGACATCAGCGAGCCGTACTGGGCCAAAAGCGCCTCGGCGCTCGAGATCGTACTCTCGGCAAGCGCGAGCTCGCCGGCGATCGCCGCGCGGTTCGCCTCGATCGCGGCCTTGATGTTGTTGATATCGATGTCCGAATCGATTGCCGCATTGATCCCGAACACATCCGAGACAAGCTTTTTCAGCTTTGAGGTGCTCACGCCCCAATAGCTGGTATTCTGAACGTTGAGGAACCCGCCGTCCACGGTATGTCTTTCAAGCTGGGATTGATCCATCTTGAGCGCGAGCAGCGCGAGCGACGAAATCTGGGTGAAGTTCAGGTTGGTCTCGATGTTCGTCTCGACCGCCTGATAGATGCTCGGGATGTTCACGATCTGGCCGGTGCTCTTGAGCTGCTGGAAGATCGTCATGATCATGCGCTGCTGGCGGTCGACGCGCGCGATATCGCTCGAGCCTTTGCGCTGGCGGCAGTAATCGAGCACCTGCTGCCCATTCAGATGCTGCTGGCCGGGTTGGAGCGTGCGCCCGTTCATGTTGACGGTAATGTCGACGTTGTAGTCCACGCCGCCCATCGCGTCGACGACCTGCTTGACGACATTCATATTGAAGCCCAGGTAATAATTGACCGGGATACCGCCCAGAAGCTTGCTCACGGTCATGCAGGCGTACCCGTAGCCGTTCTTTTTGGATCCGCCGCCGCTCGAGAACGCGCTGTTGATCTTATTCATGCCGGTGACGTTTTGATCGCTCGTGACGAGGCCGCCCTTCGCGCTGTAGATCTTCACAAAGCTGTCGCGCGGGATCGAGATCATATCCACGTCGTTGTTGTCGAAATTGATGGAAACGAGTATCATCGTATCCGTGCGGAATGAACCCCAGTTTTCGCGTTCCGTGCTCTCGTCGATGCCGACTACCAGGATGTTCACGCGGTTCTTCATGAATTCCAAATCCGCCTGGCTCAAAAGCGCCTGCTCGGGATCCGGCGTCGCCACGGCAGGGGTCTGACCCGTCGCCGCCGGAGCTACCGTTTCCTCCGCGGCAGGCGTAGGCGTCGGCGAATCGAACAGGCCCGCCGGATTGGATACATCTACAACGAACTTAACAACAAAAAAAAGCAGCACGCACAGCGCAACGCCGCCCGCGATGAGCAGCGTTTTCTTGAGCGTGGACGGCTTGCGTTTCCTTGCGGCATGTACGCTTGTGCTCCGGATGTAATCCGACGCCGGGGATCTCTCCGATCCCGCGGAACCCGATAACTGTTCCTTCGGCGGTTCCGGGCTGTTCTGTCGCGCCCCGTTGAGACTGCTGTCGGGAGAGGACGCCGGTTGCTTCTTTGTAGGGGCGCCCATGCCGACACGCCTGATGCCGCGGGGATTGTTCCTATTTGCCATCTTCGCTGGATGCCTTTCTGTATTCAATAATCTGTATTCAATAATCAGGTCTATCCGCATTATACTGCGAATAGACCCGAATTCCTATGGAGGGCAGGTCACAAATTGTAAAAAAATTATGTCATTATGAGGTTTCTACCTGCAATAATAAGCCGGGATTATACATGAGCGGCTTTCGCAGGAACACCATGCCCGGGGATTCGATCAGCCTGCCGTTTTCGAGCATCCATACCCTCGTTACGCCGGGAAGCTTCGCCGCGGTATCGATAACGCCGAACAGGAACATCCTCTCCCGGCGATCGCCGGGAATGTCCGCCCATCCGCCTTCGATGAGCTCCCTGAGCTTATCGGAGAAGCCCTCCGCCCAGTCGATCACCGCGATGCCGCCGACGATATAGACGTCCAACACGTCGTCCTCGGTAAACACGCGGTACGCTACGCCGGGGTCTGCGGCGCTTGTAAACATCGCCTTGACGCGCTCGAGAGGATCGTATACCGCGCCCTGCGCGACGGCGCTATGCACGGCGTAAAGCGCCGACCCATCCGACGCGGGAAACGCGAGCTCGACCGTATGGCCGATCATGCCCGCGAAGCGCTCCCTCGAATAGAATTGGCCCTGATTGAGCTGCGTAACCGTGCCGTCCTCCTCGACGAAGCTGATCAACACGCCCCGCACCTCCGGTATAAAGCCGATGATCGACAGCACCATCGCCGCGCAGATATTCTGCTCGGAATACACGCCCGCCGGCCGGTTGAACACGAGGTGCACGAGACATTCGTTGGCGACCGTCCCATCCTCCCTGAGCACGGTAAAGCCGTCGCCGACGATGATCGGCTCGATCAAAGGCTCCTCGGCGAGCGTCAGATCGGCGGGCAGTACGGGCCTTAAACTCTCCTGGCCGGTTACGCCCAGCGTAAGCTCGTCGATGAGCGCGTGCACGATCTCGGATAGGGGCGCTGCTTTGCTGTAATGCAGCTGCCGGTTGTTCCCGATCAAATACTGCTCCGTTGCGTCGAGAAAATACAGCGTGGCGTCCGCCGTTTCAAATGTCCCGGCCTCGGTCTGCTGCCCCTGATCGACGGAATAGCGCTCAAACACCCGCTCGACATACAGGTCCAGCGCGCCGTCGATCGGGGTTTGAGCGCCCAGCGGCCTTCCCATGAACCCCGGTTCCTGCTCCTCGAGATAGACGTTGACCGATTGTATGCCCGTTTCGGCGGCACATACCGCCGCCGCGACGGCCGTGCGCGCGATGATCCAGTCCTGCAGCGGCGGCATTTGTCCGGAGAGCAAAACGTTCGCAACCTTGGAGGTCAATTCCACATCCTCGACATGCAGCCCCTCGGGCAGCGATGCTTCCAGGGAGGGGCTTTGCGGGCCTTCGAGCATAGCGTCGATCACCGCCTCGGCGCGCGACTGCCCCGAAAACCGATCGACCTCGCGCTCCTCGACGGCGAGAGCGCGCGATTCCGACACGAAATACAGCTGCGCCATAAAGGTTTCCTCCGGCTGATCCTCCGGCGGAACCTTGGGCGGCTGCTGATCGACCAGCACGAGTTGTTCGGGCGGATCCGTGCGCTCCGCGCAGCCCGCGAGCAGCAGACAGCACAGGATCGCCGCAAAAACCCGGATTGTTTTGTTCATACTCCTCACCGCCTTCTACCGCTGAAGCAGCATCCAGAGGGAAGTGTAGCCGATCTTGAGCATCTCGCCTTCCCATTGAAGTTTCACGGTAGCATTGGTCGCTTTTTTCTGCACGCCGTCCTCGCTGTAGCGGAACACAAGGTCCACCTGCGCCTCGGCGCTCAAGCCGTCCTCCGCCATGGCGAAGGAGTTGACCTTATACTCCTCGAGATCGCCGAGCGTTGAAAGATCCGTCTCAAACTGCGCGTAGTCCGGCTTTTGGAGCGCGCCGCCCTCGTTTTCGGCCAGATACGTATACGCCTGCTCATATTCGCGCTGCCGGATATGCTCGAGCGCGTACCCGACGATCTTCCCGGCGTCGGCGACAACGGTGCCGTCAAAGCGCATCGGCTCGACGAGCTGGGAATCGGTGGTCTCGGAACTTGAGAGCCCGAGCATCGCGCGCTGCACGCGCGTGCCCACGCCCGAACCCGTCAGGTCGACGAGCAGGAGCACGCTGTCCGCGTTTCCAACGCTCATGAGCGAATTGACGATCGCATACACGCTCAACCGCCGCGCCAAATCGATTTCCTCGCGCGTTTTCGCGCCCGGCATCGGATCGAGGAACGCCCGGTTCATCGTGACATACAGGATTCCCCCGTCCAGGGAGAGCGAAACCATGCGCGTTCCCTCGGGGAATGGGGTGTCCAAATTGCCGTAAAACGACGACGGCCCCGCGAGAAGCGAACGCATTACGGCCATCTCCGCGCGCTCGTTCGCGCGGATCTGTACCGTTCTTTTTACCTGCAAAAGGCACGGTTCGTCGCCGAGACGGAAGAAAAGCGAAGCCTCCGTCTCCCTGGCGACCCCGTCCTCCGGATCGATCTGCGGGAGCGCCTCGTAGGTTTCGTTTTCCTTTATCATGTTGCTCACGCAGCCGGAAAGGAGCGCCGCGAGCAGCAGCGCGCATACGAGGCGCAGCGCGCGCCAAACGACCTTTTTCATCGCGCGTCGCCTCCCCTCTCAAGCGGCAGGTAAACGGTAAACGTGCTGCCCTTGTTCAGGGCGCTTTCGACCTTGATGTAGCCGCCGTGGTTGTGCACGATGCGCTCCACGATCGATAGGCCCAGGCCCGTGCCGCCCGTCTCGCGCGAGCGGGCGCGGTCCACGCGGTAGAAGCGCTCGAACAGGCGCGCCTGCGCCTCCCCGGAGATGCCGATGCCCGTGTCCTTGACCGCGAACACCGCCGTATCGCCGTCGGCGCGCACCATGACCTGTACGCTGCCCTCGTCGGTATATTTGATCGCATTGTCGATAAGATTGGTAAACACTTGTTCGAGCCTCGCGCCGTTGCCTAGAATCGCCACCGGCGCGATGCGCATTTCAAGGCGTATGCCCTTTTTGCGCGCGAGCGGCGCAAGCCTTGTCACCACCGCGCGGACAAGCTCGTCGAGCGGTACGCGCTCAAACTCCGTCTCGCTCTCGCCGGCCTCCTCGCGAACGAGGCGCAAGAGGTCGTTGATGATGTCCGTAAGCCTGTCCACCTCGTGGTTGACGTCGAGGAAAAACTCCTTCATCATCCCGGCGTCCGGCTCCTGCTGATAGAGAATGGACTCGGAAAGGATCTTCATCGTGCTCAGCGGCGTCTTGAGCTCATGGGACGCATTGGAGACGAATTCGTCGCGCACGCGGTCGTGGTCCTCGATCTGCTGGCTCATGCGGTTGAACGCGTCCACGAGCTCCGCGAGCTCGCCCTTGCCCTTGACGTTGACGCGCACACCGCCGCCGCGCCTGCCCATGCGCCTGATCGCGTTGGTCAAAACGAGGATCGGCTTTGTCAGCCAGCCCGAGAGTATGAAGCTGATGATCGCGATAACCACGGCGACGCCGATGAATATCATGGCGATGCGCTGAAGCATCGTGTTCACGCTGTCCATAACGTCCTGGATCAGAACGCTGTACACCACCGCGCCGCGGATCTGCCCGTCCCTGAGGATCGGCGCGGTATAATAGACCGTCCAGATGGAATAGGTTCTTGAAATAGAAAAGGGATTGCCGGAGTCCGCGCCCTCCGTGCGCACGATGGAATGAAACCCGTAGGAGGTTTCCTTGCCGCCGATGAGCACGTCGCGCACCTCGCGGTAAGGAAGGTAATAGCCGTTGTACTGCGAGGAGGAATCCGCCTGCACCACCGCATCCGTGTCCAGCACTAAAACGCGGCCGTCCAACTCCTGCGCCCGCTCGGCAATGGTTTCGTATATGAATTGGGGATCGTCTTGCTCCATGATCCGGGCGAGCTCAAGCGCAAGCCGCGAGACCTGCTCGCTCTGCTGCTGCGTGCGCTGCGAAACCAGAAAGTCCTCCATGAGGTAGGATACGATAGCGCTCGTGGCCACGAAGGCCGCCGCGGTGACGACCAGATAGATCACGACCATGCGCACACGGATGGAGCTGAAGAACCTACCGATCCGCAAAATAGTAACCCACTCCCCATTTTGTCAGAATATACTGGGGTTTTGCAGGATCCTTCTCGATCTTTTCGCGGAGCCTGCGAATATGCACGTCCACGGTGCGAAAATCCCCGATAAAATCGCCGCCCCAGATCGTCTCAAGCAGTTCCTCCCGGCTGTAGACCTTGTCCCGGTTGCTCATAAAGAGCTTGAGAAGATCGAATTCCTTCACGGTAAGGTTGACGGGGTTATTATCGACCGTAACGCTGCGTCGCTTGGGATCGACCGTCATCCCCGGCGCCTCGAGGATCTCCTTGGGCGCTTCGCCCCGCGCTGAAACGCGCCTTAAAATGCTCTTGATGCGCGCCTTGACCTCGAGGATGTTGAAGGGCTTCGTCATATAATCGTCCGCGCCGTATTCAAGGCCGAGAATCTTATCCATGTCCTCGCCTTTGGCGGTGAGCATGATGATCGGAACGTCCGAGTTCTCGCGGATGCGCTGGCAGACCTCGATGCCGCTGAGCTTGGGAAGCATGACGTCCAGCAGCACAAGATCAAAGGACCCCTCGAGCGCTTTGTTTACCGCCTCCTGTCCGTCAGCGGCGGCGTCGACCTCGTACCCGTCCTGCTCCAGCGCAAATTTCAGTCCCTTGATAATCAGGGGCTCGTCGTCGACGAGCAGCACCTTTTTTGACATGGCGGTTCCTCCAATCTATGGGATTGCGCAGTAAATCTTCCGATTTCAGTATACCATAAATACCGTAAATAAAAACGGTTTTGTCCGCAAAGAAAACATCATATTGAAACATGCTGTACAAATCTGTCGCATTATTATACTATAGACTGTATCAGCTGTACTGAATTTGCGGCCGTTTTTTCGCGCGCCGCACGGAAAGGATCAAATCGATGTTCAAACGTCTCTGCGCAGCGCTCGCGACGCTCGTGCTCGTTTTAGCGCTGACGCCGACTTTCGCTTTAGCCGAAACAATCGATCTTGAAAGCATCAGCGTTAAGCATATTATCGTCATCGACGAGGATTCCGGCGCAACGCTGCTTGAAAAAGACGCGGACAGCAAAGCCTATCCCGCAAGCACTACCAAGATTATGACCGCGCTCGTCGCGCTTGAAAACGGCAACCTCGACGACGAAGTCACCGTCGGCGAGGAGGTGTGGCGCGGTTTCGGCGATAAAAGCTCACTGATGGGGCTCTCCGAAGGGGAGAAGATCACGCTGAAGGACCTTCTCTACGGCATGCTGCTCGTCTCCGGCAACGACGCCGGGGCTGCGATCGCCGTGCACATCGGCGGGTCGATCTCCGGCTTCGTGGATATGATGAACCAGAAAGCCCAGGAGCTCGGCATGACCGGCACCCATTACATGAACCCCCATGGCTTACACGACGAGGAACACTATACCACCGCCCGCGATATGGCCGTACTCGCGCGCGCCGCTATGCAGAACGAAACCTTCCGCAAGATCGTGGGCACGAAGACGTACGAAGTCAAACCTACCAATCGCGATTCGGACGGATATCAGCTTGAGACCAGCAACAAACTCCGCTATACCCACGAGGGCAAACAAAGCTATGAATATCCCTACGCGACAGGCATCAAGACGGGCGATACCAACCAGGCGCTGCGCTGCCTCGTCGCCTCCGCCGAAAAGGACGGCGTCAAGCTCATCACGGTGCTGCTGTGCGACGAGGATCAGGATAACCGGTTCACCGTCGCAAAGAACCTGTTCGACTGGTGCTTTGCAAACTGTCTGAAGGTCGACGCCTCAACGCTCGGCCTGCCCACCACGGTCGATCAGACCGTCTCGAACGCAAGCTTTGAGGATCCGCAGAACGGCGTGCTCACGCTCAACGCCGACCTCACGGGCAAGACCATCAGCGGCCTGAAGGAGGAAATCGAGGACATCAAGGCCAATATCGCCTCCGTCAAGCTCGTCCCCGTACTCAACGACAAGCTCGCCGCGCCCGTTGCCGAAGGCCAGGTCGTCGGAACGGTAGCGTATCAGTACAACGGCTCGACGCTGTTCTCGGCGGACCTTGTCGCTTCCCGCAGCGTTGCGGGCATCGACACCGCCGTGCTCTCGCCAAGCTCGAGCCCTTTGATCACCGGCACGAACGCGCCGAAGAACAATTCAAGCCCCTTGTTGTTCTGGATCCTCGTGATACTGCTCGTAGTGATCATATTCTGCGTCATCAAGATCGCGCAGCGCAAACGCCAGCGCCGCCGCGGCGCGCGCCGCAGGCGCATGGCCTCTTCAAGGGGCGGCTACAAGCGTTAAAACAACCGTCGAAGCATCAAATCGACGAATTGGAGAGATTCACCGCAAGCGTTTTTCACGCGGGTTTCCTGAGAGATTGAAAAACAGCCCTTCCCCAACGGGAAGGGCTGTTTGTTTTGCGGGCAAGCGGCGGCTTGTTTCGCCCTTCGCAGAACGGCTTTTTGTCGGGAAATCCGCTGCCCTTTACTGTGGGCAGATCAGAGAAACGCCCCTAGCGGACAGAAAGCGCTGCCATTCCTCGGAAGGATACTTCTCGGTTATGATCGCGGTGAGCTCCGAAAAATCCACGAACCGGCTCACGAAGCTCTTGCCGAACTTGCGTTCGTCCGCGACGAGGTAGGGTTCACGGGAATTGCGGATCATCAGGGCGCGCACCTCCGCCTCGTCCTGGTTATTGTCCGTGATTCCGAACTCCATGCTGATGCCGGTGCAGCTCACGACGCACTTGTCCGCGTTGAGGCAGCCCAAGTTCTTCGTCGCGACGCCCCCGATCAGCGATTGCGTGTTCTTGCGCAGCACGCCGCCGACACAGATCAATCGGACCTGATCGCTCTGGGCGAATTCCTCCGCGATGCCGAGCGAGTTGGTGATAATCGTCACGCCAAGGCCGTTTTGCTTGATCAGCCGCGCCGCGTACAATGCGGTGGTGCTGCAGTCCATCATGACCGTATCGTTCGCCTTGATCAGCGGATAGCACAGCTGGGCGATCCGCTGCTTCTGCGCGACGCTGAGCGTCTTGCGCAGCGAAAGCGGCGCTTCCCGATCGCGCACGCCGATCTTATACGCGCCGCCATGCACGCGCACGATGGACGGGTCGAGCTTGCTGATCTGCTCCAGATCCCGGCGAATGGTCTCCTCGCTCACGGAAAACTTCGCGCTGAGCGCATTGATGGAAACCCACTCATTCAGGGAAAGCATCTGCTGCACCAGTTTTTTTCGTTCAGCAGCTAACATGAGCGCCTCCATAGCCATAGTATGGTACTTATTGTATCCACGCAAGATCTTAAGTGTCAAGCAACTCTGTTCCGGCGCGGCACATCCCATAGCGCCGGCGCGCGCCTTGACGCACGCGCCGCCAACCTCGGCATATGGCGCACCGCAGCGCCGAAGAATCGGGAATATATGTGGTATATTTATTATAATACTCCAAAAACCAACACGCAATGATATATAGGTTTAACCTAGAATTTATCTGGATATTTCGCTCATTGCGGTGCGTTTTTCCGTAAAATTCCGGCCTCAGGTGTGTTGACTTATGTGGTTGATTGTGGTTCAATAGTCCCATCGACAGCCAATATCCCGATCCGGGCCTGAAGCCTACCGCTCAAAGCTTAAACACAGCCGGAGCGGTTTGAGCGTTCACGGGCGACGCACTCCTTTTCGAACGCCTGCGAAGACCTGCGGTACAAGCCTTCCCTGCAAAGCGCCAAGCGTCTTTGACGGAATCGCCAACCGCGCAAATCAGCCTCCGTTTCCCCGGATTTTGGACGGAACTTGCCGGAGGAATCGGAATGGATCTCAAAAAATGCCTTGCCCTGCTTCTCGCCGCGCTGCTTCTATCGGCAGCGGCCGGCTGCGCGCCCGAACCCCAGGAAATGATCGAAATCAAGCCCACATCCGGCCCTTCCGCGACGGGTCAGATCGGCGTGGGGCGCACGCTTGTGGTGGGAATCTGGGGCAGCGAGCAGGAGGCCATCGTCCGCGAACTAATACTGCCGAAGTTCGAAGCGCAGACGGGCGCCACCGTCGAGCTGATCGCGGGGCTCTCGTCCGACCGCTACGCGCTCCTGTATGCGGAGGCGGAGGCGCAGCAGTCCTCGATGGATGTGGTGTACCTGAGCATGGCTCAGACCGAGCAGGCCGCCAAGGACGGCTTGATACTCCCGGCGAACCCCGAGGGCGTGCCGGAGTGCGCGAATCTCTACGACATCGCCAAGAGCGTCGGCGGCTACGGCGTATCCATGATGGCGGTCGGCCTCCAGTACAGCACCGAGGCATTTCCATCGGCCCCGACCTCCTGGAGCGCGTGCTGGGATCCGGCAAATCAGGGGCGGGTCGCGCCGTTCGCGTTCCCGAGCACGCAGGGTACAGCGTTCCTCGTAATGGCGGCGAAGCTCAACGGCGGCGATGAGAACAACGTCGACCCCGGCTTTGAGGCCATCAAAAAGCTAAAGCCTCTTCCGGCCGTATTCTCGGATAACGACGAGGCGCTGCTCGCCTTTGAAAGCGGGTCCGTCGTGCTTGCGCCGCAGCTCGACTGCTATGCCGCCGCGGCGATTGACGCGGCCAAAAAAGTAGGTTTTACCCTCCCGTCGGAAGGCGGCGTGCTCGTGATGAACTGCGCCGCGATCCCCGCGAAATCGGCCAACGCCGACCTCGCGCAAATCTGGATCAACATGCACCTCTCGCAGGAGGTGCAGCAGGCATACGCCGAGCGGCTCTACTACGGGCCGACGAATTCCAAGGTGGCTCTAAGCGACGATCTGGCCAAAAAAGTACTCTACGGTCCCGATGAGGTCTCAAAGCTGATCGCGCTCGATTCCGCCGCGATCGCGGCCAATGCGGACGCCTGGGCCGCGCGTTGGGAGCAGGAAGTCACAGGTCAATAACGCAACGAACATCGCCCTGACGCGGGATAAAATGCGACTCTCCGCGCGGTCCGGTTCAATCCGCACCGCGCGATCGCAAAGAAATTGCACCCAGGATCATTTTCGTGTTTTAAGGGAAAGCATGTGCGGCCCGGCCACGCATTCCCGGATGCCAAGGCGCCGTTTTTAAACTTTTGAAGCAGCTCAGACCCTTATCCAAGATCCTCGCCAAGTCCGGCGCACGGGCAAAGAAGCCCGCCGAAACCTCCAACCGCCCGCAAAATCGCGGACAGGAAGAATCATAGCGGAATATCGCGTTTGAAGAAACGCCTTATATCAAATATCGCAAAAGGATCAGCAAGATTTTCCCAACATTCCATTATTTTTGAAAGCGAGGAAAGTATCATGAAAAGACTCAGAAGAATTTTTGCCGCCGACGGCAAAACCGTCATCGTCGCGATGGATCACGGCACGGCGCTGCCTGTCAATCCGGCGCTCGACAGGACGGGCGAGATCCTGGAGGCCGTCGTCCGCGGCGGAGCGGACGCGGTTTTGGTCTCCTACGGCATCGCCAAGAAATATGCCGACATCCTCGGCGATATCGGTGTGATCGTCCGTGCAGACGGCGGCTATTCGTCGCTTTCCGGCGCGAACGGCTACCCCCGCCTTTTGCACAGCGTCGAGGACGCGCTGCGCGTGGGCGCAGACGCCGTGGCCTGCAACGGGTTCCCCGGCTTACCTTACGAGGCGGATTGCATGAAGAACGTATCCGAGCTCGCAAGGCAGGGCGCCGAGTGGAACGTGCCGCTGATGGCCGAGATGCTCCCGGGCGGATTTGGAACGGAGGTGCCCAAGACCCCTGAGAACGTCCGCCTCGCGGCGCGCATGGGCTGCGAATACGGCGCGGACATCATCAAGACCACATTTGCGGGCACGACGGAGCAGTTCCGCCAGGTGATCGAGGCGTCGTATCGGCCCGTCGTGGTGCTCGGAGGCGAGGCGGTTTCCGATCTCGACAGTCTGTTCGCCTGCATCGAGCAATCGATGATCGCGGGCGCGCGCGGCGTCGCCATCGGCCGCAACGTCTGGAAGCATCCGAACCCCGAAGCCGTCACCCGCGCGCTCGTGGAGCTGGTGCACGGCGGCGGAAAAGCCGCACAACTCAAGGGGCTGTAAGCGGAGGGGCGAACCTATGAGCGAAAAAATGAAAGCCATCGTGATCCGCGTACCCGGATCGGCCCAAATCGAAACGGTTTCCATCCCGGAGCCGGCCGTCGGAGAAGTGCTCATCCGCGTGGATACCTGCCTCTTGTGCACCTGGGAGCAGCGCCTCTTCCAGAACGGCGGCGGCATGACGCTGCCGTATATCCCCGGGCATGAGTTTTCCGGAACGATCGCCGCCGTCGGCCCGGACACGCCAACAACTTTTTGCATCGGCGATCCGGTGGTCGGAAAGACTCTCGACAGCTGCGGCCATTGCGAATTCTGCTACCGTGGGGAGGACAACCAGTGCACCGGTAAGCCGAAAAAACGCTATTTCGACGGCATCATGGGCGCGGGCGGACTCGCGCAGTATCTCGCGCTGAGCGTCAGCCGCGTGTTCCCGATCGAAAACCCCGATCTGCCGATGGGCTTGGCGGCGTTTTGCGAGCCCGTCGCCTGCTGCCTGAGAAGCCTTGAGCGCGCGAACATCGAGATGGGTGAGGACGTCGTGATCGTCGGCGCAGGCATCATGGGCCAGCTCCATCAGCTGCTCGCCAAAAAGCGCGGCGCGCGCACGATCGTCGTCGATCTCGACCAGAGCCGCCTCGATCAGGCAAAAAAAGCGGGTGCGGACATCGTGCTGAACCCTTCGGACGGCGACCCCATCGCCCGTATACTCGAGCTGACCCACGGGCACGGCGCGCAGGTGGTGTTCTTTACGCTGCCCTCGACGAAGCTCGCACAGGATTACATCGAGGCGCTCGGTAAGCTCGGCCGCATGATCTACTACGGCTCCTTCCACCCGGCGAACGATATGGCGGTCAATCCCAACAAGATCCATTACAGCGAAAAGGTGATCACCGGCGCATACAGTCCGACCACAAGGAGCTTCTATCAGGCCGCGCGGATCCTCTCGAACGGGATCATCGACGTAAAGCCCTTTTTGAGCGAGCTTTATCCGATTTCAGAGGCCAACACCGCCTTTGCTAGGGCAATGTCCCCCGAAACCTTCCGGGTGGGCATCGAGCTTTGGAAATAGCGGGAAATACGTCCGCGCGCATCATCAAAAGCCGGAATACGCAGTGATGTCAAAGAGCCCCGGAACGGATCGTTCCGGGGCTCTTGCCGCTTCAGGCGCATCTTGCGGGGAAAACCGGCCGCTATCGCAGCTCCTTTCCCTCTGAATCAAGAAAATAGTATTCCGCCGGAGCTTCTTCGCGGTACGTTACGAACGGGATCTTTGCAACCTCAAGCGTTTCGGCGTCGCCGTCCCGGGATATGACAGCTATGCTGCGGCAGTTTTCGTTGTTGACGACAAAAAGATACCCGTCGCGCCATGAATACGAATAAACGTCCGCTCCGCGCTGATACAGACTATAAACCGCCACAAATTCATATCGATCGTCTTTTTGCTTGAACTCCGCCGGAAAGTAGGAATGGCTTTGATATGGATTCCCCGTCATGATGCAAAGCAGAACGGCGTCTTCTTTTTCGATCGTGTCAAGCACTTGTATGTCTATGCTTTCAGATTCCGAAATTGGGATTTCCCTGCGAACGATTTCTATCATTTCCTGCTGCGTGGCGGCGATTTTGCCGCATCCGGCCAACAGCAAAAGCAAAAGGAATAAACCGATGATTATAATTTCTTTCTTCGCATTCCATTTACACCGCCTCGCAAAATGCCGGGAACCCGCATCCGGCCTTACGCCGATTATACCAATGAATTCCGCCGGGGTAAAGAAAAGCGGATTTAAGCCCTGCAATCGACCCTCGGCGGACGTGCAGTATGCCCATATCGGCAGGCGATGCCCAAAAGGCTCTGATTGAAGCTGCAATGAAAGCAATGTATAATATCAGTTGACGCATATAAAGCAAAAACGACAGAAGAAAGTATGGGGTATGGAGAATGAACAAACGGATGAAACTAGCTCTCGTTGCCATCGTGGCGGTACTGGTCATTGCCGTGGGGGTGTCCAGCTTTACGGTTGTGCAGGCCGGCCACACGGGTGTGCTGGTGACGATGGGGGCCGTCAGCGACAACATGCTGGCGGAGGGCGTCCATGTGGTCGCGCCGTTTTTCCAGAACGTGATTCAGATCGATAACCGGACAAAAAAGGTTGAGGTATCCGGCAGCGCGGCATCCAAAGACCTGCAGACCGTAACCTGCGACGTGGCGGTGAACTACCGCGTGCTCAACAGCTCGTCGGCAAGCCTGTATAAAAACGTGGGCGTCGACTATGAGTCCATTATCATCGCGCCTGCGGTGCAGGAAAGCATCAAGGCCATCACGGCCCAGTTTACCGCGGAAGAACTCATCACGAAGCGTCAGGAGGTCGGCGACAGGATTAAGACGTCGCTGCAAAACAAGATCAATTCGTATGGCCTGAACGTGGAGATCTTCAATATCGTGAACTTCAACTTCTCCGAGGAGTTCAACGCCGCGGTGGAAGCCAAGCAGACTGCGGAACAGCAGGCGCTGAAAGCCCAACAGGATCTCGCCAGGATACAGGTGGAGGCACAGCAGAAAATAGCGCAGGCGCAGGCCGAGGCCGAGAGCATCAAGTTGATCCAGGAGACGCTCGCGATGGCGCCCGAGTACATCGAATACATCAAGTGGAGCAAATGGGACGGCAAGCTGCCGGCATTCATGGGCGACACCGGCGGCATCATGATCGACGCAAGCAGTATTGCGGGAAGCACCGACTAACCTCTCGCCCGCTTTGCGGGCAAAGAACGGCGGCAAACCCCCAAATAATGCGACGGGAATTTTCAGGCATTGCGAAAGGACGGCGAAAGCCGTCCTTTATGGTTCGTTCTTTGATCAAATGCCGTTCTTTTACAGTTCATGCTTTAATTCGGACGCCGGGTCTTCGGCGTCCGCGCCGCGTTTGTTATTTCCTCGCTTCGAACGCCTCTTTGTAATAGGACGGCCACGGATATTCCATCCCGTACTCGCGGGCGGCGTTAAGCACCCAATGCGGGTTGCGGAAAAGTTCGCGTCCCATCGCCACAAGATCCGCGCTGCCGCCGCAGAGGATTTCCTCCACCATATGCACGTCGGTGATGAGGCCGACGGTGATTACGGGCATGCCGCACTCCTCGCGGATCTTTCGCGCCAGGGGTACCTGATAGCCCGGGTAAGGTTTGATCGGAGCCATGGCGATACCGCCGCTGGACACGTCGATCACGTCGACGTATTGCTTGATGAGCTCGACAATTCGCACCATATCCTCCGGCGTATTGCCCTCGTCCAGATAATCCTTGGCGGATACGCGGACGAGGAGGGGCTTCTCCTCCGGCCAAACGTCCTTCACGGCGCGCAGCACCTCCAGCAGGAACCGGCAGCGGTTCTCGATGCTCCCGCCGTACTCGTCCGTCCGTTTATTGGTCAGGGGCGAGAGGAATTCGCTGATCAGGTAGCCGTGCGCGCCGTGCAGCTCCAGAGCGTCAAACCCGGCGCTCGCAGCGCGGGCCGCGGCGGCGCGGAACAGGCCGACCGCTTCGCTGATTTCGTCCTTTGAGATTTCCCTAGGGGTCTGATACTCGCCGCTGAAGGCGATCGGCGAGGGCGCATGGATAAAGGGCTCGCTCGCCGCGCATTTTCTGCCCGCGTGGTTGAGCTGGATCGCCATCTTCGCGCCGCGGCTCCGGCAGGCATCGACGATCGAGCGGAGCCCCTCCACCTGTCCATCGTCCCACAGGCCCAGGCAGCGATCGGAGATCCTGCCCCTCGGGGTAACGGCGGTGGCCTCCATGATGATCAGCCCCACGCCCCCCGCCGCGCGCGAAACATAATGGACGAAATGTACGTCGTTAGATTTGCCGTCCGTTCCGGCGCTGTAAAGATCCATCGGCGGAAGCACGATGCGGTTTCTGATCTCCATCTGTTTGACTTTAAAGGGTGTGAATAGCTGCAATTGCATGGGACGATCTCCTTTTAAAGAAGTTTTATAATGAATTCGTCCTGAACACCTCGGAATCCTTTATGGCTTGCACATTCTTCCATAAAATTTTTAAAAATAATCTCGAAGCCGATTACATTAGGATTCGCGCTACCGGTTTGCGCTATACACGGGCCTTTAAAGGCAAAGAAAAATTCATCCCCTTTCAGCCGCCCAAAACGGATGCTTTCAGCCGTATTCGCCTGTAAAACAGGGAATCCGCAGGGATTTTTGAGGCAGGCGTCTTGGGTTTGTCATGCCTGTTTCGCATCGATTCCCATTCACGTCATGAAAAAGAAAACATACCTTGCTATTGTATGGTCGAATCGGATGATATTGCTTCGAACAATCATGACGGTCAAAAGTTGAATCTGGGCACATTAAAAATCAATAAAGAGCGGCAGGTGAATTCGATGCGAAACGGCAAGGAAACGCTAACATATATTACCAACCAAATCCGCTCTGTATGCAAAGAGTTTAAAAACAGATGCGGCGGCTCGCCGTCCGAGCGCGCGTGCCAGAAGCATTTTTTTCGCGAGCTTGCAAAGTATGCGGATACGGTCCGAGAGGAGATGTTTTCCTTTCATCCCAAAGCGTTCATGGGATGGATCATCCCCTGCGGCATACTGAATGTGCTCGCCGTAGCGCTGTATTGGCTCAGGGCGTTCAGCGCGAGCATTTTGATCCCCATCGCAGGCTCTGCGTTCGTCACGCTTTCCCTTTTGACATTCGTATTCGAATTCTTTCTTTATCGGCGATTTACGGATGCTTTTTACCCCAAAGGCACCTCCGTCAACGTATACGCCTCGCGCAAGCCGCGCGGCGAGGTGCGCCGCCGCATCATATTCGGCGGTCATGCCGACGCTGCCTACGAGATGACCTATTGCCTCCAGAACAACGTAAAAAGGATGTACGCCGTGTTCTACGGCTCGGTCGCGGGCGTGATCTACGTGTTGCTTCTTAACGCCGCGACGCTCATAGCGACGCTCGCGCTCGGCCCGGTCCCGCTCTCGGGCATCCCGGCAGCCCTTGGAATTGCCGCCGCCGGATTCGTGCCGTTTTTTATCGCGTCGATGTTCTTTATCAATTGGAGCAGGGTCGTCGACGGCGCGAACGACAACCTCACGGGCTGCCTTGTGTCCCTGAGCGTGCTCAGGGAGATGTTCATCACCGGCGAGAGGCTCGAGCACACCGAGGTCTGCTGCCTGATCACCGGCTGTGAGGAGGAGGGGCTGCGCGGCGCGGCCGCCTTCGCCGAAGCGAATAAAGCGGAGCTGCGCGGCGTAGAGACCATTTTTATCGCGGTGGAGACGCTCCGGGAAACCGGACAGCTCAAGGTCTATACCCGCGGCATCAACGGCACGCAGAAGAACAGCGAGGACGCGGGAAAGCTTCTTCAGCAGGCAGGCAGGCGGCGCGGGATCCATCTTCCCATCGCCGGTTGGTATCCCGGCGCTACGGACGCCGAGGCGTTCTCCCGCGAGGGCATCGCCTCCTGCGGCCTCTGCGGCGTTGATCATATTCCAAAGACCTATTACCACACGCGCCACGACAACCCCGATAACATGGACGAAGGCTGCATCAGGGCCTCCCTCGAAATCTGCCTCGAAACTGCCCGGCTTTACGATAAGCTCGGCGGGCTCATCGCCGCCGAAGGGCAAAGGCGCGTCGGCCAGGCTGCGGAAGCGGCCCGCGGCGAAGACCGCCGCAGGCGCGCCGTGGCCATGCGCGTCAAAGCAGCGGGAATGGCGATCGACAGAATCTGTTCAAATGCGGATGTTCCGAAGACTCGCCCGACCGGCGTGCGCAGGAATCACCGGACGGCTTTGGCGTATTCGCCTCGTCCGTGAACCGACGGTAAAAGATTATGCAATATTCCTTCCTCGCGCCAACGCATTCGACGCCGTTCAGGCGGCGACATTGATCGACTCCATTTCGCAAAACAATTGAGCTCCGTAAGGGATAAGCGGCCACAACAGCCGCTTTTTTTTTTCGCGCATACGCTTTGAATTTAAAATGGAGAACCCGATCGTAAGACGCGGCGTTATTCTGGAACCGCCTGCCGCCGCGGCGTTACGGATTTCCCCGTCGTCAACATAAAGAAATTCCCGGACTCCGTCAGGAGCAATGTAGCCAACATATCCATTCGCCAAGGATTCACATCAAGCACCCTTCATCTTAGAGCTTTATTCCCTGTTGAATCGAACTGCGGCCGCCGGGATGCCCTCAAAGCACGCAGCGCCGCTGCTTTCACGGCACGATTCCCTCTATCGTTTAGCGATCCGGACCGGCCTATCTTCCATTGTGTGCGCATATTGTAGTATCGCAGGCGCGCACAGGGCGCCCGCGCCGCAAACCTTAGGAGGGAAATCCGATGAGAGCCAATCAGGAGATCGAGCGGCGGCTTGCGAGGCTGCGTGAAGCGTTTGCAAAGGACGGATTCAACATCAGGCGGATCTATGTCACAGAAGGGAAAAGGATCGGCATCGCGGCGCAGCATAGAACGGCAAAAAACTACGATACCGGTCAAAAAAAAGCCTGCTATTACCTCGAAGGCACCCCTTACGAGCGCGGCTATCTGCTCGGGCTGCTCGCGGAGCCGGAGGTCCAGGACATGGCGGTAAAGTTTACCGACAACGTCATCTTCGACTTCATCGGCCTTGAGTTTTTAAACCGCTATCCCAAGCTTCAAAAGCTGGTCGTCTCGCTGCTCTACGAGCTCTCCGAGAACACCTGGCTCTCCATGCCCCAGCATGTGCACGAAGAGGCGAACGGCGTTTTCGACGGGTGCAAGAAAAGCAACCCGCGCACCGGGGTGACCAAGCAGCGCCTGGCCGTGATGAACGTCGGGTTCGACGCGCTGTGCGCGATGGCCTACACCGGCAGTTTTCTCGGGGAAAAAGTGCCTGATCTCCCGGCGGAGGCCGTACGGCTCACCATGATGTGCAATGCGTTCTCCGCGTTCGGTCCCGCCGCCCCGGGGGAACATTTCTTCGCGCGGGATTTCATGTTCGCTACCGGCGGCGTATTCCAGAACCATCTCGCGCACATCCTCCACCTGCCGATCGGCGCGGATCAGGAAGCGCTCTACCCGCATGTGAGCGTGACCGCGCCGGGCATCATCGGCAGCATCAGCGTCATGAACACGCGCGGCATCGCGGCCGGGATCAACATGTCCCCCGCCGCGAACTGCGATCCCTCGGCGGTCGGCATGAATTCGCTGCTTCTGCTGCGCGAATGCATCATGCGCGGCGGCAGCGCGGCGGAGGCTTCGCGGATCATCATCAACACAAAACGCGGCGTTGCCTGGAACTACGCGCTCTCGGACGGAACCAACGATACGGCGTGCACCGTGGAGGCGGGCGCTTCGTGGCCGAACGTCGACTTCCTGAGCTACCCTCAGAAAGCGATGCTTCCTCTGCTGCCGGACGAAACGTTCCTGAAGCGCAATATGTTCGCGCCGTTGATAAACGGCGGCTCGGTGCGCTGGTACGGAGCCGAGTTCCCCGAGACCTACTTCCCGTTCAATCCGCCGCTGTGGCAGTTTTACAGGCTCGAATACGAGACTCTCGTCCGCCTGCATCCGGACGCGTTCGCGCCCGAGGGATTCATCAACCGCACGCCCAAGGAAAAGAACTGCCCGTCCAACTTTTACTTCGCGCCGGAGCGGCCCATTTTGGGCGCGTTCATCACCGGCAATCACTTTTTGCTGCCACACATGCGGCTGTGCGCGATGGACCCGTGGACCGCGCTCATCACCCGGGGCAACGTCAACGATATTCAGTGGCGCTACGACGAACTCAATCACCAGCTCCGGCAGGAAATAAAGCAGAAGGGCTTCATCGGCCGCGAGGCGGCGAAGCGCATTGCGGAATTCCTCGCGCCCTATGGGAATTTCCCGGAATATTACAAGGATAATCCCAAGAGCCGCGACAGGAAGCAGACGCGGATCGAGGGCTGCGTATCCCTGTTCGATCTCAAACGCTGCATCGTCGAAAGCCACTACGGCTACTATTCCGACGATTGGGTAAAAACGACGCTGCCCGCCTACTTTTGAGGAAGGCGGGCAGGGGTCCAGAATTCTGTTTGGACTAAGGCTTTTCGATCCGCCATTTTGCCGATTCTTGCGAAATACCCTATTTGCAGTAAACGCGCACGGCATCCCGGATAAACGCGGCTAGCCCGGGGACAACCTTATCGTAATACGCGCGGAAGCGTTCGTCCTCCACATACATCTTTGTCACGCCCACATGGGCCTCGGGGCTGTACTGCGGCCAATAGAAGCAAAGCTGGCGCTTGTGGAGCTCGCACGCTTTCTGCGCGAGCTCGCTCGTGGGATCGCCCTGCTCGAACGCCTCGCGGAACGTTTCAAGAACCTCTTTTCCCAGCCGCTCCGCCTCCTGGTATTGTTCTTTGCTCATGCCCATGAGCTTGGCGTTGGACTGGTCGACGGTTTCATCGCCGTATTTCTCCCGGATCTCCTCGCCATATTGTTTCTCGTTTTCCTCGATCAGGTTCTTTTTAAACCCTTCGAATTTTTCAGCATCGTTCATAATAATCTCTCCCTTTCTTGCGCTGATGGTCTTCTCTACGTTTTGAATCAAGCGATCGAGCCTCTCGCGCCTGTCGCACAAGCGGCGCAGATGATCCTCGAGGGCTGAACCGCCGTCGAACCCCTCCCCGGCCATCATGCGCTTGATGTCTTCAAGCGGCACGTCCAGCTCGCGGTAAAAAAGGATCTGCTGCAGGCAATCGACTTCCTCCCGCTCATAGGCGCGGTAGTTGTTCGAGGCGTCCCTCTTGGGACGCAACAGCCCGATCTGCTCGTAATAGCGCAGCGTGCGCGCGCTTACGCCGGCCATTTTCGCAAGCTCCTGAATGCTGTACGGCATTTTAGCTCACCCCCTCATACGCAACGATAAACCATGACGCAGCGTCAATGTCAATACCGAAATTTAATTTTAACGGAATCCGCCTTCCCGCGCCGTCGAAATATCCATTCGACAAGAAATCGCCTTGACAGACAGGAGCCCAAGTGCTATATTAAAATGGTATTTGGATTGTACGGATTGGGCTCGCTTATTTTTATAAGTCATAATCAGTGTTCGATCTATGATTTATAAGAATACGCGGGCCCAACTATATAAGCCGAATATAATATCTTACTCTGGAGGCACAGTAATTAATGAACACCGGCACAGTAAAATGGTTTAATGCGGAAAAGGGTTTTGGATTTATCTCCAACGACAACGGCGGCGGCGATGTCTTCGTGCATTTCTCCGCGATCGTTGCGGATGGCTTTAAGGCTCTCAACGAGGGGCAGCGCGTCACGTTCGACACCGAGACCGACCCGAAGAACAGCTCTAAGCTCAGGGCGGTCAACGTTCGCCCCCTGTAAACACCGCTTTGCTGATGCTTTGGCGCTATTCGGGCGCCTGTGCATCAGCGCCCGAAGAAGAATTACAGCGATATCAGCCGCGGGGCGGCGCGAAGGAAATCTTTGCGCCGCCCTGTGTGTTTGTGTATCGCGCCTCAACCGGAGAATGATCCGGAAGCGGCAACAAAAAAGCCGAATCTTTGCTCCCTTGCGCTTATCGCCGTCCCAAAGCGCACAGCGCCGTTCAGACAAGATGCACGGTAACGAAGAATTTTACCCAGCCGTCCGCGTTCTCCACCCAGATGCGCTCCTGCATGAGCGTCATAACCTCCATGGCGATGGACAGGCCGAGTCCGGTTCCCTCGCCCGTATGCGCCTTGTCGACCTTATAGAATCGATCGAACAGGTGATTGATATCCTCCGGCGCGATCGAGCCGCGATTTTTTACGCACACGGTCAGAGCCTCTGCGTCGCCTGCCGCGCTCAGATGGATTTCACCGCCGTCGGGCGAGTAGCGTATGGCGTTGTCCAGAAGCGCCACGAGCACCTGTTCGATCCGGTCGGCGTTGGTAAAAGCGATCGCGTCTCCCTCCGGCTCGGCATAGCTCATCCTGAGCCCGCTCTCCGCGGCGACCGCCGAGTAGCGCTCCGCGATATCCAAAAGCAGCTCCCCCATATCGACGCGGTCTTTTTTGAGCGCAACAGCGCCCGATTGCAGCCGCGAGAGCTCCAACAGGTCGTTGATCAGCCGCGAAAGGCGCATCGATTCGCGCAGGATGTAGCCGTAATAGCGCGATTTGTCCTCCTCTTTCTTGACCATGCCGTCGTTGAGCGCGTCGGCAAGGCTGCGGATCGAAGCGAGCGGCGTGCGAAGCTCGTGGCTGACGTTGGCGACGTATTCCCGCCGCGTGCGCTCGAGGCGCAGATGCTCCGTGATGTCTCGAACCAGGGCGACGACGCCCGCAAGCCCGTCCGCCGTCGAATAGAACGGGGTGATGGAGATCAAAAGCGTCGCCTCCCCCGAGTTTCTTTCCATCGAAACAGGCGAAGCCTCCGCGAGCGCTGCGCGCATCGCGGCGACGATGTCGGAAAACCCCGGGAGAGCGGCGGGATTGCCCCCGTCGTCTCCGCCCAGGAGCCTTGAAACGGCGGGGTTGCAGTGCGTGACCGCTCCGGCCGCGTCCATCGCAAGTATCCCCTCGCCCAGGCCGTTGAGAATCGACCTCAGGCGGTTGCGCTCGAGCGTGAGCGTGCCGATCGTACTCGAAAGCGCGCCCGAAAGCGTGTTGAGCGCGTGGCCGAGCTCCGCGACTTCCCCGTCGCCGCGCTCTTCAGCGCGCACCGAAAAATTGCCGTCCACCATCGCGCGCGCGACGCCGCTCATCTGATTGAGCGGGCGGGTGATCGTCCTCGTGCCGAAGTACGCGGGCACGAGCATCAGTATCATCACCCCGATCATGCTCACGATCAAAGTGACCCAAAGGGTATCCATCGCGGCGTTGACCTCGCGCAGGGGCTTGGTCAGAAACACCGCGCCGATCACGCTGCCGTCGTCGCCGTAGGTGGGCGTGCCGATGATGAGCCCGACGCGCGTCGTGTCGGCAATGACGGTCAGCGCCTCGCCCTGGAGCACTCTCGGAAGATATTTTGTGAGCGCGATTGCAATCGCATTCTGACCGGCGCCGGCTTCGAGCGGCATCGCCAAAAGCGTTTGATCCCGATCGTAGACATAGACCGAAGCGCCCCAAATCGCCTTATCGTTGCTCAGGATGCGCCCGAACTCCTGCGGGCCGATGCGGTCCTGCTGATATTCGGCCGCAAAGTACGCAAGATAGACGCTCCTTGGGACAAGCTCCTGCGCATTCGTCCGCGCGAACACGCCCCTGCCCACGAACAGGAACACGATGCCCGTGATGATCGAGCTGAGCAGGAGCGTGACGACCACGATCGAAAGCGTTTTTGTCAGGAGCGTTCCTTTCCTCATCTGCCCGCCTCGAACTTGTATCCAACCCCGTATACGGTTTTGATTCCCCAGCCCGTGCCCTCCTGCGGCAGCTTCTGGCGGATGCGCTTGATCTGCGTATCGACCGCGCGCGTATCCCCGAAGTAATCGTAGCCCCATACCTGCGAGAGGATCTGCTCCCGCTCGAAAACGCGGCCCGGATGCGAGGCGAGCAGATGGAGGATCTCGACCTCCTTCGGCGTCAGCGCGACGGGCGCGCCGTCGAGCTTGACCTCGTAGTTGCCGATGCAGATCTCGAGCCCGTCAAAGCGCAGCGCGTCGGGCGGCGTCTGCCCCTGCGCGTTGATGCGCCTTAACACCGCCTTGACCCTTGCGACCACCTCGCGCGCGCTGAAGGGCTTGACGATATAATCGTCCGCCCCGAGCTCGAGGCCCAAGATCCGGTCGATCTCCTCGCCGCGGGCGGTCAGCATGATGATCGGGACCCGGCTTGTTTTGCGGATTTCGCGGCACACGTCGATGCCCGACTTGCCCGGCATCATCAGATCCAGAATCAAAAGATCGGGCTTCTTTGAGAACGCGGCCTCGACCGCCTGATCGCCGTCCATCGCCGAGGAATAGGTAAACCCCTCGCTCTCCAGGTACACGCCGAGCGTCTCATGTATAATGGGCTGGTCATCGCAGATCAGGATGTGCCCGTTATTATTCATTTCATTCACCTCAAAATTCTTTCAAAACCAATCAAACGCGGCCACTTCAGCCTTTTCCTACCGACAGTATAGTATGCGCGCGAGCCGTATGCAACGCATTCGCTACGCTTGTCATAATTGTACATTATTGCGTCAAAATCCTTCATCCGCCGCCGTTTTTTGCGTTCATCCCGGAAATATGTTATACTGCATATACATTTTGTGAAATATGCGAAAGGATTCCCTATGACGCGCTCCGCCCGACTTCCACGCATAAAATCCCTCGCTCTGGCGCTGGCGGCGATATTTTTCGCCCTTGCCGCGTGCTCCTGCGCGCAACAGAGCTTTGTACCGGGGATGCCGTACGGACTGTGCATCAGCGAGGTCGTCTCCTCCAACGCCACTTCCTTAAAGGATCCCGAGGTCGGCACGCCGGACTGGATCGAGCTTTACAACGGCAGCGACCGGGCGATCTCGCTCAAGGGCTACGGCCTGAGCGACAATATCCGAGAGCCGCACAAATGGGTGTTCCCGGACGTTTCGATCGAGCCGGGCGAATACCTGATCGTGTACGCCGCCTCCTACGACAAGCAGGAGGGCGATGGAATCATGCTCGCGACGGGCTTCGGGCTTTCCAAAAGCGGCGAGGTTCTTCTATTGACGGACGCTTATTACAACATCATTCAGCAGCTTACCGTGCCGACGCTCCGGCAGGATATCTCCTACGCGCTGGGCGGGGACGGCAAGTACGGGTTCTGCGCGATACCCACCCCCGGCGAGGCCAATTCTCAGCAGATCGTATCCAATATCGCGGAGCTTTTCAGGGCGGGCAGCGACGGCGCCCTCATACTGAGTGAGGTCGTTCCCGACAACCGCAGCGGTCCCGTCGCAGAGGACGGCGCGCGCTACGGCTGGGCCGAGGCGTACAACGCTTCGGACGCGTCCGTGTATCTGCACGACTATTATCTTTCCGACGATCCGGGCAACCTGACCAAGTGGCGCCTGCCCGACACCGCGCTCGGCGCGGGGGAGTATCTCGTAATCCATCTGACGGGCAAGGACAATTCCTCCGACCCGCTCGCCGCGTCCTTTAAGCTCAGCGGGACGGAGACCGCGCTCTACTTGAGCGGCAAGGAACAGGGTTCGGTTTCCTCGCTCTCGTGGGATACGCCGCTGCCCGGGGATATCGCGGTCATCGCCGCGGCGGACGAACAGAAGTATACCGCCTTCTCAACACCCGGCGAGGCCAACTCCGGCGCGGCGTTTTCCTCGCTTTCGCCCGTCTCCATGGATGCGGGCAACCCGGTGCGGATCAATGAAGTGCTTGTTGAAAACCGCTACAGCGCGATGGATTCCGATTCCGACCGCCCGGCCTGGGTGGAGCTCTGCAACAGCTCCTCTTCGCCGGTTCCGCTCAAAGGATATGCGCTCTCGGACGATCCGGCCGATCCGTCCAAATGGCCGCTGCCGGATGTGACGCTCGGCGCCGGCGAATACCTCGTGGTGTTTCTCTCGGGCAAGGACCGAACCGAAGGCGAGCTCCACGCGAATTTCTCGCTCTCCTCCAACGACTCCTCGCTCACCTTGACCAACCTCAACGGGCTGCGGGAGGATACGATCCCTCTTAGCCCCGACATCGGCGGGAACATCTCGATCGGGCGGAACGAAGAAGGCTCCCTTCGCTATTACGCGCAGCCCACGCCGGGCGCAGAAAACGCCGCGGCGGGCTTTGAAACCCTCTCAATGATCACGCCGCTCGATACGGGCGGCGTTTTTATCAGCGAGGTTCGCGCCGTCGGCGAAATCAAGAGCAACCAGAGGGACTACGTTGAGCTTCACAACGGCTCAAGCGCGGCCGTGAACCTGGAAGGCTGGTTTTTGAGCGACGACCCCGATGAACCGAAGCTCTTCACCCTGCCTGATCTGTCGATCCCCGCAGGAGGCTACGCGCTCGTATACGCGTCCTCCGATGCGTCCGAGCAGAATCAATCCGGCGTCACCGCGCCCTTCGGCATCTCCGCCTCCGGCGAAACGTTGCTTTTGACCAGGCCCGACGGCGTGACCGTGGACGCTTTTTCAACCGGCGCACTGCGCTCGGGCATAACATCGGGACGGGATGCGTCGGATCCCTCGGGCGCGCGAAGATTCTACGACGACCCCACTCCGGGCGCAGCGAACGCCGCCGTTTCCTATTCCGGCTACGCCGCCGCTCCCGCGCTTTCAAACGCGTCGCTCTATCAAAGCGCGCCTTTTGCGCTGACGATCTCCGTGGGCGACCCATCCGCGCGCATCTATTATACGACCGACGGATCGATCCCGAGCGAGTCTTCGACGCCCTATACGCAGCCGATATCGATCGGCAAGAATACGATACTCCGCACGGCGGCCATCGCGGACGGACGGCTTTGGAGCGACGTGGTCACCAAGACCTATCTGTTTGAGACAAAACATACCCTCCCCGTGGTATGCCTAAGCGGCGCGCCTTCCGCGATCGACCAAGTATACGGCGTGATCGACCGCTGGAAGAAGATCGAGCGCGAAGGATATATGGAATACTATGAGGCCGGCGGGACGCCCGGCGTTTCCTTCCCCTGCGGCCTCAGGGTCAACGGCGCTTCCTCGCTGCTGATGCGGCAAAAGTCGCTGAGCATCTATTTAAGGGCGGGATACGGGCAAAGCGAGGTCACCTACCCGTTTTTTGAGGGGAACGAGATCAAGACCTTCCGTTCGCTCGTCGTCCGAAACAGCGGGCAGGACCGCACGAGCGCACGCCTGAGGGATTCCTTCTGCTCGCTCGCGGTGCAGGGTCTCAACATCGACAACTTCGCGACGCGGCCGGTGATCGTGTACATCAACGCCGTTTACTGGGGCATCTACGACCTCAACGAGAACCAGAACGAGGACTATCTCGCAGCGCATTACGGGGCCGATCCGGATTCGGTGGAAATCATCCGCCGCAACACCACGGTCTTGAGCGGCTCCAACCGCGACTTCAAGCGGGTGCGCGCCTACGCGCTTAACCGCAACCTCGCAGACGATTCCGTCTATGAGGAATTCTGTCAGTGGGTCGACGTCGACTATTTCACCGACTACCTGATCGCCCAGACGTATTTCGCCAACTCCGACATGTTCAACCAGAAATACTGGCGCAGCACGGACGGCAAAGTGAAGTGGCGGCCGGTCTACTACGACCTGGACTTTTCGCTTCGGGGCGCAGCTCCCTCGCGCAGCATACTCGGCGCCTATTTTACGTATGAAGGTGTGCCTTCGCAGGACGGGACTCTCACAAACATGGACATCTTCTACGGCCTTAAGAAAAACGCCTCGTGGCGCGATCAATTCTGCGCGCGCTACGTCTACGTCGTCGTAAACCAGTTTTCCGCCGAGCGGCTCACGGCGCTCCTTGACCAGACCGCCGCCGCGCTCAAGCCCGAGATGGAGCGCCACCTCGAGCGCTGGGGCGGGATCTCCTCCGTTTCCGAGTGGGAAAGCAACGTGCGCGCGCTGCGGGACTGCCTGGAGAAGCGTCCGACCTACGCGCTCAATTCGCTCAAGAAATATTTCGGCCTGACCGACGCTAAGATGCAGGCGTACCTCGATGCCGCGAGCGCGGGGAAAAGCGGTTCCGGATTCTAGGAGGGGCCGACGGTCGTAAGAGACAAAAGGCAGAATGGCCGGGAAGCCTGAAGGATCAGGGTACGACAAAGCCTCCCTTGAAGAGGCCGTTACGGGAAGCGAACAGGCGTCGATAGGCCTTAACGACGCGAAGGGAAGGACGGGGAAATCCTATGCCGGATGGAATAGCGCGATGCGATTGGGCTCAAAAAGGCGTTCTGGAGCAGGAATATCACGACCGAGAATGGGGCGTTCCGGTTCACGACGACAAAAAGCTGTTCAAAATGCTGATATTGGAGGGCCAGCAGGCGGGATTGAGCTGGTCCACGATCTTGAGGAAGATGGAGACGCTCTGCGCCGCGTTCGACGACTTTGACCCGGCTGCCCTGATTACCTATGATAACTTAAAGGTGGAAGCGCTTTTAAAGGACGATGGGATCATCAGAAACAGGCAGAAGGTCGACGCTGCGATCAGCAACGCAAAGGCATATTATAAGCTCTGTGAAGAATTTGGCTCTTTGGATCAGTATCTCTGGTCGTATGTCGGCCACCGCCCCGTCGTCAACGCATGGACGCGGATCGATGAGGTCCCGTCGCATTCTCCCATTTCGGACGCCATCAGCAAAGACTTGAAAAAGCGCGGTTTTAAATTCATCGGCTCCACGACGATCTATTCGCTGATGCAATCCGTGGGGATGGTAAACGACCATCTGACATCCTGCGCTTTTTATCGCGGCCGGTCCTCTTAACCATCGAACAAATCTCAATGAATACCGCCTTGCGACAAGGACGCACCTATCGGCTTAAAAGCGACCGTCCCTGGAAGGAAAGCCCTGCGCGCAAGGCTTCCGCCCGCGCCGCACATGTCATGCCAGCGAAAAATCTCCGTGGGTTTATAACCCTCGAATCCTGATCTTTAGCAGCGCCGCCTCCCGCAATGCGGGAGGCGGCGGCGTTTTGCAAACCTTTTATAAAACAAGAAACGATCGATTGGACAAGGAAGGCTTTCAATCCGTCATCCTGCGGCGATTGATCGGCATAGCCATCGCTCCCCTGATGAATCCCCGATATGCCGTTCGGCGGCACGCGCGGTGCAAAACGGCCCGTTGAAGTTTAAAATTATCGCGCCGGTTTTCCTTGACAAGCTGGAAACCGAGCGGCAACGCGCTATACACCCTGTGAAAAGAAGATCGCTTTTACGATGCGATCAATCGTCTTCTTCCTCCTCGGGGAGAACCGCGTTGTGGAACACCTCGTTCACGTCGTCGTTCTCGTCGAAGCGTTCAAACATACGCTCGAGTTTTTCAACAAGCTCGGCATCCGCGGCGATATCGGCCATGTTCTGCGGGATCATCCGCACCTCCGCCGAGATGAAGGTATAGCCTTCGGCCTCGAGCGCTTCGCGCACGGCGGAAAAAGAAGCCGGGGAAGTGTAGATCTCGTAGGCATCGTCCTTGGGAACAAAGTCCTCCGCGCCCGAATCGAGCGCCGTCATCATCAGCGTGTCCTCGTCGATCGACGCGCTCATCTCCACGACGATCAGGCCTTTTTTATCGAACATCCAGGAAACGCAGCCCGTCGCGCCCATGCTGCCGCCACTCTTGTCGAAGACGTGGCGGACCTCGGCGGCCGTGCGGTTGCGGTTATCCGTGAGCGCTTCGACGATCACGGCGACCCCGCCCGGGCCATAGCCTTCGTAGGAAACCTCCTCGTAGTTGACGCTGCCGAGCTCCCCTGCCGCCTTCTTGATCGAACGGCTGATGTTGTCGTTGGGCATATTGTTCGCCTTCGCCTTGGCGATCACGTCCCTAAGGCGCGAGTTATTGACCGGATCGGGGCCGCCTTCCTTGACGGCAATCGCAATTTCGCGGCCGATCTTGGTGAAAATCTTGCCGCGCTGCGAATCCGTCTTTTCTTTTTTGTTCTTGATGTTCGCCCACTTGGAATGTCCCGACATACGTACCCTCCTACCGGTTTCAAAAAATCAACAACACATTATAGCATCGGCGGGTCGGTTCAGACAAGCCCCTTATACTTGGCGCAAGCCTGGCGGATGAGCGCCTTGTCCTGTGAATACGTCGCGCGCTTGACCGCGTCCTCCATCGGGAAATATCCGCCGTCGGTAAAACCGAGCGAACGATTGTAACCGTGCTCCCCGTCCACCGCCCGCATCACATACCAGGTGATCTCGTTGCAGACGGGCATCTTGCGGGACATGGAGTAGAATTCGTAGCAGGTTTCCCCCGCGCCCGAGAGGATCTCGGCGGCGATCCCCGCCTCCTCCTTCACACGGGCCTTGGCGACCTCCTGCGAGAGCAGGCCCGCCTGAATGGCGCCCTTTGGAAGCACCCATTCGCCCTTTTCGTTTTTAAGCAAATAAACGCGGTCTCCATAGAAGACCACACCGCCGGCACAGCTGCGAAACAACATAGCTTATCCCTCCGTTAAGGTAAGGGGAGTCGAACCTCTTACCTTATTCGTTCATCCGCGATCGATTCGATCCTCAGCTTCAGGCTTTTAAAATCCTCCCACGCCTCGCGTTTCTTGCTCTCGTCCCTTAACAGCGCGGCAGGGTGATAGGTCGGGAGTATCCATACGCCCTTTTTCTCGATCCATTTGCCGCGCTCGCGCGAGATGCGAACCTCCGGGCTATAGATGTATTTTGCCGCGACCGCGCCGAGGCAAACGATGATTTTAGGAGCGACCAGCGCGGTCTGCGCGCGCAGAAACGGCAGGCACGCCTCCGCCTCTTCCGGAGCGGGCGTGCGGTTCCCCGGCGGACGGCATTTGACGATGTTGGCGATATACACGCTTTCGCGCTTTACGTCGATCGCCGCGAGCATCTTGTCCAGAAGCTTGCCCGCGGGGCCGACGAACGGACGGCCGAGCCGATCTTCCTCGCCGCCGGGGCCCTCGCCCACGAACATCACGAGCGCGTGGGGATCCCCTTCGCCGATGGCGATGTTTGTGCGGTGCTCGCAAAGCGGGCAGCGCCGGCAGCCGTCAAGCTGCGCGTAAAGCTCTTTCCATGAATACTGCATCAGAAATCAAACACGGTGACCACGCCGGTTTCAAGGTCGTACTTCGCGCCCACGACCAAGAATTCGCCGCGCTCGAGAACCTCTTCAAGGGCGCCGCTGTTGCGAACCTTTTCCACTGCGTTCTTGATCAACTCGTCCGCACCTTCATCGCGCCTGCGGAAGAAGCTGAAGCCTTCGTCCTCCTGCGGATCTCCGGGCCGATCCTCGTGCGTGAGTATCATACAAAGCGGCGTTTTGAGCTTATCGACCGCATATTCGACGCCCTCGAGCACCATCCGGTCGATCTCGAGATCGGGCAGGCGTATCACATACTGATCGCCCAGCTCCGCGTCGAAGATCAATTCGGGCGGCATGTACGCATCGGACGTACAGATGATGATCGCGCCGGGATGCTGCCCCACTTCCAATAGCTTGCACCGACTCACCGCATCCATCCGGTCGGCTTTGAGTTCGCCGCTTACAAAGCGTTCGTTGCCGGCCATTAAATCATCCAGCGATTTCTCCCATGACCCCATGTTGCATTCTTCTCCTGTGGCAATGTTGATTGCAGGTAAAAATGTTCCGCCCGAAAGAGCCTCCCGCTCCCATACCCCGCGTTTGGCGCCCTTTCGTCTTATGCCATGAATTATATCGGATGTATGCCCTACATGCAAGGCAAACGGCGCGCTTTACCCCTAAATCGCGTCAGGAATACGGCGCGCCGCCATAAATTCGCGGTAAAAGTGAACCGCGCTTTGCTTGCGATGGTTTTAGAGACGCGCGGCGGCAGGTTCGTCCAGCACGAACGTCACGCGGCGGTGCATTTGGAGCATCGTCGCAGGAAACGCGGGAGACACGGGGCTGTTGAGCATACGATACACCGCGTCCGCCTTGTCGGCGCCGGTCACGAGCATGACGATGCGCTCGGAGGCCATTATGCTGCCGACGCCCATCGTCAAAGCGAAGTATTGCTCCTCTTGCTCCTGCTGCGGAAGCGGCACGGCGTGCGTAAGCGCCACGAATTCCCGGGCCGGATAGTTAAACCCGATGTTCCCGGTTTTGCCGAGGCCCAAAAGCTGAAGATCGATGCCGCCCACGTCGCCGATCTCATCCTCATACGCCGCACAGGCCGCCTTGAGATCCCCCGCCTCCACATCCGGGAAGCGCACATTCTCGGGGCGGATATTCACCTTGCCGAACAGATGGTTCTGCATGTAGGCGCGGCGGCTCTCCTCCTGCGCGGAGGCGGGCATAAACTCCGAGACGTTGAAAGAGATCACATCGCTCCAGTCCAATAGGCTTGAACCGGTCATTCCGGCCAAGCGTGCGAACACGCCCTCCTGCGTCGGTCCTGTTACAAAGCCCAATACGCTGTTGGGTTTTTCGATGATCTGCGCCGCAAATACCGTCGCCACTGCAGCGCTGGCCGCCGAAGCATCGCGATAAACCAAAATACCCATAGTCGCTCCTTACCTTTATGGAATAAATACTGTCCGGACAAAATGTCCGGTTAGCTCTCGATACGCTTTGCCGAAAAAACACGCGGCCTATCCGCCGTTTCCCCGCGGAGGGGTTCCTCCCGTGCGATACCGCCGGGTCCACAAGCGATTACGCTCAAAGCAAACGCAAGCTTTCCGCGCGCCGCCGATCCATAATCGCACGGCAGCCGCACGAAGAGGTCTTTGCACCCGACGAACGCCTGTCAAAACGCCGGCTGTCCATACGCCTTGCATGTTCGTATGGCGGACGATCGGGATCCTCGCTTTCCGCCCGCGCGACGGGCCTTAAAGCGCTATTGGTATATTATAACATCATATCGCTCCCAAAAACACCGTGCTTTCGTTTTTTCGCCCACATGGATAGGATCGCGCTCGTTTTACCCTTCCCGTTCGACGGTAAATCGCGCTACTCTAAGCAAAACCTTCTAGCCGGCCTCTCCGGAGCCCTTGCTTCCAGATCGGAACGCTCCCTGCCGGAATCCGATACGCCGTGGTTTTCGTGGATGTTCAGCTCCCGCAGCACGCCCCTGCTCATAATTTTTGTATATCAGCTATAGTTATTGCATTCTTCGAACTTGTCCGTTATAATGAAAGAATCCATTGATGGTTTTACGAAGTGCAATTCAGAAAATAAGTGAGGGTTATGCTTATGGCTGCCGACCTTGATCTTTACAGCATATTCTGTACCGTTGCGCGGTGCGGAAGCCTCTCCCGGGCCGCCCGCGAGCTCTACGTCAGTCAGCCTGCCGTCAGCCAGTCCATGCACCGCTTGGAGGATTGCCTCGGATGCACCCTCTTTACGCGCACCAGCAGGGGTATCACGCTCACCAGCGAAGGCCGCATCCTCTTCAGCTACGCCGATAAGGCGGTAAACCTCTTCGCGGCCGCGGAGGACAAACTCAACCGTATGCGCACGCTTCAATCCGGCGGGCTGATGATCGGCGCGAGCGACACGCTCTGCCAGTTCTTCCTGCTGCCGTATCTTGAGGTTTTTCACTCGCAGTATCCTGAGATCCAGCTTCAGGTCACAAACCGCACGACGCCCGAAACGGTCGAACTTCTCAAAGTCGGCAAAGTGGATATCGCGCTGGTCAACCTCCCCGTGGAGGACAACGCGCTTTCGATGCGCGAGTGCCTCAAGGTTCACGACGTGTTTGTCGCTTCCGAGCGCTTCTCCCATTTGAAGGGACAGCTGATTTCCCTGGAGACGCTCGCGCGCGAGCCGCTGGTGCTGCTTGAACAGGCCTCGAACTCCAGAAAATACCTCGATGATTTTTGTTCGCTCAACGGCGTGACGCTGCATCCCGAAATCGAGCTTGGCGCGCACAGCCTGCTCGTGGAATTCGCGCGCATCGGGCTCGGCATCGCGTGCGTCACGCGCGAATTCGCTGCCAACGCGCTCGCCCACGGCGAATTGTTTGAGCTCGAGCTCGCAACGCCGATGCCTCCGCGCGCGATCGGGCTGATCACGCTCGAGGGCGTGCCGCTCTCCGCGGCGGCGGAACGGTTTATCCAGATCGTCATGCGCTCGACATCCGAGCAGGAACCATAACGCTTTGCCGGAGCGCGATCGCCCCTAACAAAACCAAATCCCCTTTGCAGGATCGGCCGGACCGGCGCTGTAAGGGGATTTTTTGTTCAGTGCACAGGCGCAAACGATCCGGCGGCAGTGCCCGGGAATATCAGCGGATTGTTTTCCCAAAATTTATTCATAGTTTCTTCCAAATTCGTTCATGCCGCGCACCTTGTGTTGACACAATTCTAAGTTACCATAAACCCGTAGTAACACAACGGACTTTTGAACTCAGACATGGTTTGTTAAGGTTCTGAAAGGGGGTGGCGCTTACTGTAAGGTGCGGTATGAATTCATGCAACATAAAACTTGGAACATGCAATACTCAAATACCCCTGGAATACCTAATACCCCCACAGTTACCCCGAATCCCCAAACGACAAGAGGCCGGCCCGGAGCTCCGGGTCGGCCTTGGCTATATCCTCATCCATCAGCGCTTTGCGCGGAAATACTCGTCCAGCATGTTGCCGCACTCGTCCTGATACACGCCGCCGATCACTTCAATCGAATGGTTGAACCAGTTGTCCGTAATATCCGCAACGGAGCCGCAACAGCCGGCAAGCGGGTCAAACGCGCCGAACACGATGCGTGATACCCGCGCGTTGATCGCGGCTCCCGCGCACATCGCGCAGGGCTCGAGCGTAGCGTAAAGCGTGCTGCCGTTGAGCCGCCATGATTTTAGCTTTCGCGCCGCATCGCGGATGACGAGCACCTCGGCGTGGGCGGTCGGATCGTTTCCTGCCTCGCAAAGATTATGCGCGCGCGCGATTACCTTGCCGTCGAGCACCAGAACCGCTCCCACCGGAACCTCGTCCATCGCGAGAGCTTCCTGCGCTTCCTCCATCGCCATACGCATATATTTTTCATCCATCATCGGATCCCCCTGTACACGGACTGCGGTTACTATTATATCATATTATCTAAATAATATCATTTTGCTTTACAACAAGCAAATTCTCCCGCTGTTTTCCTATAAGCACAAATTATAACCCCGGTACACCCATCGGCGCGATATAATCCGCCGTATCAAACCCATCGTACTTCACGCGCTCCAATACAAGCCCGTATGCCGGAGCCGTAGCGCCCGCAAGCGCCCGGTTTGCACCGGCGATCGCCTCACGCATCCGTTCCGGCGGACAAAGGCCCATGCCGACCTCAAGCATCGTGCCCACGAGAATGCGCACCATATTATAGAGAAATCCGTTCCCGGCAACATGGTATCGCAGAATTTCGCCGGCCGTCTCCCAATAGGACAGGGCGATCGTGCGCACCGTGCTTGAAACTTTTGAGCCCGCGGCCATAAAGCCCGCAAAATCGTGCTCGCCCAAGACGAACGACGCGGCCCGCTCCATCTCCGGCACGTCGAGCCTGTAGTGAACGTGCAGCGCGCGGTCGCGCAGAAAAGCGTCCGCGTGCGGGCTGTTGAGCACCGTATAGCGGTACTGTTTGAGAACGACGTCGAAGCGCGCGTGAAAGCCTTCGGGCGCAAGGCCGCTATACTGAATGCGGATATCCCGCGGGAGCCCGGCGTTGAGCGCATAGGCGAATTTATCGGGCGGTATCCGGCTTTGTGTATCAAAGTGCGCGACCTGCGCGAGCGCGTGTACGCCGCTGTCCGTCCTTCCCGAGCCGAAGAGCGCGATATCCTCGCCCGTGAGCTTTTTTAGCTCCTTCTCGAGCCTTTGCTGAACAGCAGGCCCGTTCGGCTGCGTCTGCCAGCCGACGTAATTCACGCCGTCATACTCGATGATCAGCCTTATCCTCGGCATAGCGGCTTCACCTCGTAGGAATTGAGGATCTGTATAAAACACAGTTCGATCTGTCCGTTTACAGTGAATACAGTGATCACCTCGGTTTCCGAGATGCTCGCCAAAAGCACCACCACCTCGCCGACGCGGTCGACGTCCCCGTCAAACCCGCACTGCCGGGACGCTTCCACCGCGTCCTCGAGAGGTACGTCGGTCATCAGTGTGCGGATGCTCGCCGAAGGCGTATCCCCGGTGATATAGAGGTCGGCATAGTCAAGCTCGTATCCGAACGCATTGATCTTGTTGACGATCTCCGAGCGCGCGCCGAGATTGTCGAGCTTATAGTTAAGCGCCGCCGCGATGCAAAGAAGCACGATCGCGGCGGCCAGCAACAGTATTTTCGTTCGTTTTTTCATCGCTGCGCGAAGATGATCAGCGAGAGCAGCCCAAGGCAGGCTGCCGCCGCAATCGCATCGTTCCAGCCAAGGCGCAGCACGCGCATACGCGTGCGCCCTTCCCCGCCGTGATAGCAGCGGGATTCCATCGCCATCGCAAGTTCGTCCGCCCTGCGAAACGCACTCACGAACAGCGGAACGAGCACCGGTATCATGCTCTTCGCGCGCTTGATCACTCCGCCGCTTTCAAAATCCGCGCCGCGCGCAAGCTGCGCCTTGGTGATCTTGTCGGCCTCCTCGATCAGCGTCGGGATGAAGCGCAGGGCGATCGTCATCATCATCGCGAGTTCGTGCGCGGGAAATTTAATGCGTTTGAGCGGCGAGAGCATCCGCTCGATGCCGTCCGTCAGCGAGATCGGCGAGGTCGTGAGCGTCATCAGCGACGTTCCGATCACAAGCAGCATCAGGCGAAACAGGATATAGAACGCCTGCGCGACGCTCTCCTCGGTCACGCGGATCACCCAGAATTCAAAGAGCACCTTTTCCCCGTGGATGAACACGAGGTTGATCACGAACATGAATATGAGCAAAAACCTCAGCGGCTTTATGGCGTTGAGCATGACCTTGATCGGCACGCGCGCGAGCAGCGCAACCCCCAGGACGAACGCCGCGGCGGGTGCGAACAGCCATAGTTCCCTGATCAAAAAGATCTCCACGATGTAGAGCATCATCAGCAGGATCTTGGTGCGCGCATCCAGCCGATGTATGGCGGAATTGCCCGGGAAATACTGACCCAATGTGATATCTTTAAACATCGGCAAGCCTTCCCTTCAGATAAGTGAAAAGCTCGTCGTCAAGGAAAATCCCGTTCGGCACGTCGGGCGAGCACTTTTTTAGTTCGATGCCGAGCTGCGCCGCCTGCGGAAGGTCGAGGCCCATCTTCTCGAGCGCCGACGCGTCCGAGAAGATCTCGCGCGGCGTGCCCTCCAGGGCGAGCTGCCCGTGGTTCAATACGACGATGCGCTCCGCCGTGCGGGCGATGTCGTCCATCGAATGCGTGACCATCACGATCGCGCAGCCCGTCTTCTCGCGCAGGCGCTCGATGGTCGAGAGCACATTTTTTCTGCCGCCGGGGTCGAGGCCCGCCATCGGCTCGTCGAGCACGAGGTACTTCGGGCGCATCGCGATGATGCCCGCGAGCGCGACGCGGCGCTTTTCGCCGCCGGAAAGCTCAAAGGGCGATTTCTCGGCAAACAGGTCCTCCGCAAGGCCGACGAGCGACATGGCCTCGGACACCCGGTGATCGATCTCAGCCTGTTCAAGGCCCATGTTTTTCGGGCCGAACGCGATATCGCGCGCCACGGTTTCCTCAAAGAGCTGGTATTCGGGATACTGGAACACCATCCCCACCAGCCTTCTGCCCTTGACGCGCTCTTCCTTGACGGACATATCGTACCCGTCCACCGTGACGTTGCCGGAGGAAGCCGTGATCAGACCGTTCAGATGCTGGATCAGCGTGGATTTTCCGCTGCCGGTATGCCCGATGATGCCTAGAAACTCGCCGTCGTTCACCGTCAGATCGATATCGCACAGGGCGGTCTGCTCGATGATCGAACCCTGCATATAGACGCAATTCAGTTTTTTGACAACAATGGGCATAATTTCTCCGCCATTTCCTGTACCGTTATCGCGCCGTCCACCGCCTGGATCCCCTCCAACAGGAGGCGATCGCGAAGCCGTACCATCGCCGGAACGTCAAGCCCCAGCGAACGGAGCTTCGGCGCGTTCGAGAATACGTTCCGGGGCGTATCGAGCATCTGTATTTCGCCCCAGCTCATCACCGCGACGCGATCCGCGAGCACGGCTTCTTCCATATACTGCGTGATCATAATAACGCTCATCCCGCTTTCGCGGTTGAGCCGCGTTACCGTCTTCAACACTTCCCGCCGCCCGATCGGATCGAGCATGGCGGTGGCTTCGTCGAGCACCAGGACGTTCGGCCGCATCGCGATCATTCCCGCGATGGCGATCCGCTGCTTCTGGCCGCCCGAGAGCATATGCGGCGCGCTCGCCGCGTATTCGCGCATACCCACGACGTCGAGCGCCTCGTCGACGCGGCGGCGGATCTCGCCGGGTTCAACTCCGAGATTTTCCGGGCCGAAGCCGACGTCCTCCTCCACGATGGTCGTCACGATCTGGTTGTCGGGATTCTGGAACACCATGCCCACTTTTTGGCGGATGCTGAGCGTCTTCGCCTCGTCGCGCGTATCCATGCCGTCGACGTAGACATGCCCCTCCGTGGGCAGCAAAAGCGCGTTGAGCATCTTGGCGAGCGTCGACTTCCCTGAGCCGTTGTGCCCGACGATCGCGAGCATTTCGCCCTGCTCTACGCAAAGCGAAACGTCCTTGAGCGCGTATCGCTGCTGGTTCTCGTATTGAAATTTGACGTTCCTAACCTCGATCATCGTTCGATCCTTCCCGGAATTCGGCGCTTTTTGGTCGCCAATGTACAGTATACCCTAACGCAGATGGGAAAACAAGTATAGCGGCCGCCCGCTTGCCTTCACGGCGTATCCGCGCGTTTTGAAAAAACGCCGTTGCCGTCTTAGCGCGACCCTCGCGCCATGGCCTGCATCCGAAGGCATAACCGCGCTCACTTTTTTGAAAAGACAGACGCGGCCGTTTGGCCGCGTCCGTATCGTGTTTGTTTGGATAATGCACTTCCTTCGCGCCGTCGGCGGAGCCGATGCGGCGGGCGGCGCAGGTTGATTGGCAAGCGCCTGACTAAAGATGCGTTACCAGGTATAGGACGTGCTGAACCCGTAGCTGAACAGCGACGCGATCAGCGGGATGAGCACGGCCGCGAACAGTATGCTCGCCACGATGCCGATCGCCATATAGATGAGCACTGCGCGGCAGTAATTCTTCTTGTTCACGTTGGTATCCGAGGAAAACGCCCAGATCAGCAGGAAGATGAAGCCGACGATGGGGATCGCACCAATCAGCATCGTGAGCATATATTGCCCGAGGGACATCGGCGCATTCAGGTCCTGTACGGGCGCGCTGTACACGGGGGAGCCGTATACCGGAGCGGAGCCGCTGTTGGGAGCGCCGTATGTTGCCCCGCCGTTGGGAGCGCCGTACGAGTACGACTGCTGCTGGGCGGGCTGCGCCGGCTGCTGGGCATCCACCCTATTGCCGCAGTTCGGGCAAAAAACAGTTCCTTCCTGCAAGGAATTACCACAGTTGGTGCAGTTCATTGAATCTCCTCCTCATCAAAAAATGGAACATTACAATTCATTTATACCACAGCAAAAGCGAGAAAGATAGTATAAATGCGCAAAAAATAGGGATTGCAAAGCGCATACTTTTGAACTGCAATCAGGAGCACTTTGCGGGATAACGGGTCCGCCGCCACTCGGCAGGAGGCGCCTTAGGCGCTAAATCTACAGGTCGGCGCCGTGAAAAGCAAAATCGCGCCAATGGCGCGATTTTAAAACCGGGGCTTTACAGCAGACGAAAATACTCCTGCCGATATGAGTTTTAAAGACCTTAGACCAGCTCGAGTACCACCATTTCGGCGGCGTCGCCGCGGCGGGCGCCCATTTTCAGGATGCGGAGATAGCCGCCGCTGCGCTTTTCGTATCGGGGCGCGATTTCGCGGAACATCTTCTCGACGACCGCGTTGGCCCGGTCCGCCGTGCGTTCACGGTATTCGGGCTTGGTTTCCTTCGCCTTCTTCGGCTCGGGAATATCATACAGGTACGCCATGATCTGGCGGCGGGCATGCAGCTTGCTGGGCAGGTCGTTGGGCACTTCGACCTCGACGATCTGCTGCTTCTCGTTACGGGTTTCCTTCTTCACCATAACGCTGTTTTTATATTCCTTTACGGCCAGCGTGATCAGTTTTTCCGCGATCGGGCGCACTTCCTTGGCGCGCGTTTCGGTGGTAACGATCTTGCCGTTCCACAGCAGCGCGGTCGTCAAGTTGCGCAGCATTGCCGTGCGCTGATCCGACGCTTTGCCGAGTTTGCGGTTTGGCATCCTCTCAATCCTCCTTGCGTTTAGTCGTCGCTGTGGCGAAGGGACAGCCCCAGCGCCGACAGCTTCTGCTGTACTTCCTCGAGCGATTTGCGCCCGAGATTACGGACTTTCATCATTTCCTCTTCGTTGCGCTGTACGAGTTCATCAACCGTGTTGATGCCCGCGCGCTTGAGGCAGTTATAGGAACGGACGGACAAATCGAGCTCCTCGATGGTCATCTCAAGGATCTTTTCCTTTTTGTCCTCTTCCTTCTCGACCATGATCTCGACGCCCTGAACGTGCTCGGTAAGATTGATGAACAGTTCAAGGTGCTCGGTAAGGATCTTTGCGGCGAGGCTCGTGGCTTCGTCCGGACGGATGCTGCCGTTGGTCCATACGTCCAGCGTCAGCTTGTCGTAGTCCGTGATCTGGCCGATACGCGTGTTCTCCACGGTGAAGTTCACCTTCGTGATCGGCGTGAATATGGAGTCCACTGCAATCTGACCGATGGGCATGGAAGCGCTCTTGTTTTTCTCGGCGGGCACATAGCCGCGGCCGTGCTCGAGCACCATCTCCATATAGAGCCTTGCGTTTTTCCCCAGCGATGCGATGTGCAGCTGCGGGTTAACGATCTCAACGTCCTGATCTGCAATGATGTCGGCCGCGGTAACCTCGCACTCGCCGCTCTTATCGATGATGATCTTCTTGGGCTCGTCGCAATAAAGCTTCGCGCAGAGCTCCTTGAGGTTGAGGATGATCTCAGTCACATCCTCTTTTACGCCCTCGATCATCGAGAACTCATGGAGTACGCCGTCCATCTTGACGGAAGTTACCGCTACCCCAGGGAGTGAGGAAAGAAGTACGCGGCGCAGCGAGTTGCCCAGGGTCGTCCCGAATCCGCGCTCCAGGGGCTCCACAACGAATCTTCCGTAATCGTTGGTTTTTTCCACGCATTCAATTTTGGGTCTTTCGATTTCTATCATACACATTCCCCTCTCTTGGTTTCTCGCGTCGCTGATGGGGTGTCCTCATTATCTGGAATAGAACTCGACGATGAGATGCTCTTCCAGCGTAAGGTCGATATCGTCTCGCTGCGGCAACGCAACGATCTTGCCGGTGAGGTTTTCCGCGTTGAGCTCCAGCCACTTGGGCACGATCCTGGACGGACCCTGCTCGCGGAGCTCCTTGAGCTGATCCATGTCGCGGCTGCGCTCGCGGATCGTGATCACCTGGCCCGGCTTTACGAGGTAGGACGCAATGTCCACCTTTTTGCCGTCCACGCGGATGTGTCCGTGGTTTACGAGCTGGCGCGCCATCGCGCGGCTCTCGCCGAACCCGAGGCGGAATACGACGTTGTCCAGCCTGCGTTCGAGCAGCCCGAGCATGTTCTCGCCGGTTACTCCACGCATATTGGCAGCCGCTGTATAGTATTTCCTGAATTGGGATTCCAATACACCGTATGCACGGCGGCATTTCTGCTTTTCACGAAGCTGCACGCCGTACTCGGACTGCTTGCGCGCACGGGCCTGCCCGTGCTGTCCCGGAGGAGTGTGCCGCTTTATGACAGCGCATTTATCGGAATAGCAACGGTCGCCCTTGAGGAAGAGCTTGACGCCTTCCCTGCGGCAAAGCCTGCAAACGGAACCTGTATATCTTGCCATATTGCTTTGCCTCCTTAAACTCTTCTACGCTTGGGCGGACGGCAGCCGTTGTGCGGGATCGGCGTTACGTCCTTGATCATGTTGACCTCGAGACCGGCGGCCTGGAGCGCGCGGATCGCGGCTTCGCGGCCGGAGCCGGGGCCCTTGACATACACTTCGACCGTCTTGAGGCCATGCTCCATCGCGGCCCTCGACGCCGTTTCCGCCGCCATCTGGGCGGCGTACGGGGTGCTCTTCCTCGAACCGCGGAACCCGAGCCCGCCGGCGGACGACCAGGAAAGGGCGTTGCCCTGCATGTCGGTGATGGTCACCATCGTATTGTTGAAGGAGGAGCGGATATGCACTGCTCCGCGCTCAATGTTCTTTTTCTCGCGGCGCTTGCGCGTATTGGTCTTTTTTACTTTGGCCTTTGCCATTTTACCTTACCCCCTTACTTCTTTCTTCCGCCGACCTGACGCTTCGGCCCCTTGCGGGTACGGGCGTTCTGCTTGGTGCTCTGTCCGCGAACGGGCAGGCCCTTGCGGTGACGCACCCCGCGGTAGCAGCCGATTTCGATCAGGCGCTTGATGTTCAGGGAAACTTCGCGGCGAAGATCGCCCTCGACCTTCACGTGATGATCGATATACTCCCTGAGTTTATTCACGTCCGATTCCGAAAGGTCGCGCACGCGCACATCAGGATCTACGCCGGTCGCGGCGAGTATGCTGGACGCGGTTTTGCGGCCGATCCCGTAAATATACGTGAGGCCGATCTCAACGCGTTTGTCTCTTGGCAAATCAACGCCAGAAATACGTGCCATAGTTGTTGTGCACCTCCATAAAAATTTGGTCCCTTGTTCTTGTTATTGATGATCCCGCCGGTTCCACAGGTACTGTGGCAGCCGCTCCGGACAGGTATTTCTCCTTTTTTCCTTTGCATGACGCACTGCCATGGGCTGCGCCATGGCGCTGCGCCATGCTCGTTTGCATCAGCCCTGCTTCTGCTTATGCTTCGGGTTCTCGCAGATCACCATCAGGCGACCCTTGCGCTTGATAATCTTGCACTTCTCGCAAATGGTTTTTACGGAAGGTCTGACTTTCATTTTCCTTTCCTCCTCACATTAGCTCTTTGCGCGCCACGTGATGCGGCCGCGCGTCAAATCATAGGGGGATAACTCCACCGTCACCTTATCGCCCGGAAGTATACGGATGAAATTCATCCGGAGTTTGCCGGAAATGTGCGCGAGTATCTTATGCCCATTCACCAACTGAACCTCAAACATCGCGTTGGGAAATGAATCGGATACCACGCCTTCGACTTCAATAATGTCCTGTTTTGACAAGCTATCCCTCCTCAATCCTGCTGTCCTGTGTTGTAGCCCAGATGGATCAGTGTCTTGCGGATCTCCGCATCAAACACCTGCTTTCCCTCGCTGAGCTTGACCTTAATGCCCTCCGCCACGTCTTTCTCGATCGTGACATGCTTGAGCTTTTTCTTCTTGGGCTTAGAGAGCTTCCGGAGTGTTCCGTCCGCCAAAAGCACATGATCCGCCCCGAGCATACCCACGACCAGAAAGCTCCGGTCTTTGTCCCGGCCCGCGCGCGAAGTTACAACATAACCCGTCAAGTCATACGGTCCGCTCATACGTCTTCCTCCTCTTCAAGAGTCAGAATCAGGGGGGCCCCCTCCGTAATCGCAATGGTATTTTCATAGTGCGCTGAGAGGCTTCCGTCCCTCGTCACCACCGTCCAGCCGTCCGCCCGGGTCGCCACCTCGCGGCTTCCCATGTTGATCATCGGTTCGATCGCGATGGTCATGCCGGGCTTGAGGCGCGCGCCCCGCCCGTAGCGCGGGTCCGCGAAGTTCGGAACATCCGGCGGTTCGTGCATGTTGTGACCGATGCCGTGGCCGATGAGCTCGCGCACCACCGAGTATCCCTCGCCCTCCGCGTGCTTTTGTACCGCCCGCGAAATGTCGCTGATGTAGTATCCCTTGCGCGCGAATTCGATGCCCTTGAAAAAGCTCTCGCGTGTGATCCGTATCAGCCTTTGGGCATCCTCCGAGATCTCGCCGACCGCGAACGTCCTCGCCGCGTCGCCGTGATAGCCGTTGATGAACGCGCCCACGTCAACGCTTACGATATCGCCCTCGCGTATGACGGTCGCCCCGGGGATGCCGTGCACCACCTGATCGTTGACGGAGGTGCAGATGCTCTTGGGATATCCGTTGTAATGAAGGAATGACGGTATGGCTCCCTTCGAGCGGATGAACCCCTCGGCCTCTTTGTCAAGAGAAGCCGTGCTTACGCCGGGCCTCACAAGCGTCCTGAGCAGCTTTAGCGTGTCGCGCACAATCCCGCACGCCTCGCGCATCCGCCCGATGCCTTTTTCGCTTTTGATCTCTATCCCGCCGCCGGGCCCGAAAGCGCCCATCTTAAGACTCCGTGGCTTTCAGGAGAATGCGGGTCGTTTCATCCCTGTCGTCCCGATCCCCGTCGATGATCGTGAGCAAGCCTTTGGCCTGGTAGTAATCGATCAACGGCTGCGTCTTGGCGTTGTAGACCTCGAGGCGGTTTGTAACCGTGCTCGCCTGATCGTCCTCGCGCTGATAGATGGTTCCGCCGCATTTCTCGCATACGTCCTTGTCGTAAAAGGATGTGTGATACACGGCGCCGCAGTTTTTGCAGACGCGCCTGCCGCTGATGCGATCGACCAGCCTCGGGAGGGATACCACGATATTGATCACCTTGTCGATCGGTACGATCTTTGAGAGCGCGTCCGCCTGCGCGATGGTGCGGGGGAATCCGTCCAGCACGAAGCCGTTCTCGCAGTCAGGCTCGTTGACGCGCTCCTTCACCATGCCGATGATCACATCGTCCGGTACCAGCTCGCCTTTATCCATGTATTGCTTGGCCCTTTGGCCAAGTTCCGTTCCGGCGGCAATCTGAGCGCGCAGCATATCGCCGGTGGAGATATGCGCCAAGCTCTTCGCCGCGCAGAGCCTTTCGGCCTGCGTGCCCTTGCCCGCGCCCGGGGCGCCCAGCAGTATCAGTTTCATCGATCGATCCTCCCGCTTAACCCAGGAACCCCTTGTAATGGCGCATGAGCATCTGGCTCTCCAACTGCGCCGATGTTTCAAGCGCAACGTTGACCATAATGAGCAGGCTCGTCGGTCCGAACATCGACTTCGTCCCGAACGCATGCAGAACAAGCGTCGGCGCAATGGCGATCACCGCGAGGAAGAGCGCGCCGAAAAGCGTCAGGCGGCTCGAGATCCTCGAGAGATAATCGCTCGTCGCCCTGCCCGGCCGGATCCCGGGGATAAACCCGCCGTACTGCTGGAGATTCTTCGAAATCTCGATCGGATTGAAGGAGATCGTGGTGTAGAAATACGCGAACGCGATGATCAGCAGCGCGTAGATCGCGTAATAGATCCACGTTCCCGTGCCGAGGTACTTCACATAGAAGTCGTAGAAGCCGCTGTCCGGCCAGAACTGGGCGATCATGCCCGGGAACTGGATCAGCGTCATCGCAAAAATCAGCGGCATAACGCCGTTGGCGTTCGCCTTCATCGGGATATGCGTGGTCTGGCCGCCGTACATCTTGCGGCCGACGACGCGTTTAGCATACTGGACGGGGATCTTCCTGACGCCCTTGTCGATGAACACGACGCCCGTGATCAGAACCGCCAGCATCAGCAGTATGATCGGGATCACCCACCACGCAAGGTTCCCGCCCGCATACGTCGGGTCGAAGAAGGCGCGGCCATAGTTAATCACAGTAATCGGCACACGGGCTGCGATCGAGGTGAAGATCAGCAGCGAAATGCCGTTGCCGACGCCTTTTTCGGTGATGCGCTCGCCCATCCACATCAAAAACGCGGTGCCGGCGGTCGAAACTACGCCGATGGTCAGATAGGTCATGATCCCTTGATTGAGAACCGCGCTCTGACCAAGGCCGAGCACGATACCGACGCTCTGGATGAACGCGAGAGCGACGCCGGTGTAGCGCGTGATGCGCTCCATCTTCTGCTTCCCGTCCTCCTCCTTGCTCAGGCGCTCGAGCGCCGGCACAGCGATGGCCAGAAGCTGGATGATGATCGACGCGGTGATGTAAGGCGTAATGCCCATCGCGAATATCGTGAAATCCCCGAACGCGCCGCCCGAAAGAAGATTCAGGAAGCTGAGGATGTCATACTGATCCGCCATATAGGCGATGTACGCCGTGTTGACGCCGGGGACCGGAATAAAGGATCCAAGCCTGTAGATCAACACCAGCAGCAAGGTGTAAAGAATCTTACTGCGGATATCCTTGACCTTCCACGCGTTGATCAATGTTTTGAACATCAGGAAATCACCTCGGCGGTACCGCCAACGGCTTCGATGGACTGCTTGGCAGACTCGGTAAACTTGGCCGCTTTCACGTCCAGCTTCTTCGTCAGCTCACCGCGGCCCAAAACCTTAAGACCGTCCTTCTCAATCTTGCGGATGATACGCATCTGCTTGAGAAGCTCAGCGGTAACCTCAGTACCGTTATCGAGCTTCTCCAAATCCGAGATGTTGATTACGGTATATTCCTTAGCAAATATGTTGGTAAAACCACGCTTCGGAAGGCGGCGTGCCAGAGGCATCTGACCTCCTTCGAAGCCGTTCTTCTTGCTTCCGCTGCGGGCCTTTTGCCCTTTGTGGCCCATCGTGGACGTTTTGCCCATGCCGGAACCGGTACCGCGACCGACGCGCTTTGGCGCTTTGGTCGAACCCGGTGCGGGCTGTAACTCATGCAGTTTCACAGGTCTTGCACCTCCCGTTTCAAATCTCTTCCACCTTAACAAGGTGTTTTACCTTGAAGATCATGCCGCGGATGCAGGCGTTGTCCGGCTGCTCCACAGTGCTCCTGATCTTCTTCAGCCCCAGCGCCTCGACCGTTGCCTTCTGATCCGCAAGCGCGCCGATGGTGCTTTTTACCAGCGTTATCTTAAGCTTTGCCATGGTTGCTTTCTCCAATCAGTTCAGAATTTCGGCCACGGTCTTGCCGCGCAGGCGCGCGACCTGTTCCGCAGTGCGAAGCTGCGCGAGGCCTTCCAGCGTCGCCTTGACGCAGTTGGAAGGGTTGCTCGAGCCATAGGATTTGGTCCGGATGTCCTTGATGCCAGCCATCTCCAGCACAGCGCGCGCGGGACCGCCCGCGATAACGCCGGTACCTTCCTGAGCCGGAAGCATCCTCACATGACCCTTGCCGAACTTGCCTTCCACGGCATGGGGAATCGTGGAACCCACGATGGGAACCTCGATCATGTGGCGCTTCGCATCCTCGATGCCCTTGCGGATCGCCTCAGGAATTTCGGCGGCTTTGCCCATGCCTACGCCGACATGTCCGTTCGCATCGCCTACAACCATCAAAGCGCTGAAGCGGAAGTTGCGGCCGCCCTTAACGACTTTGGCAACGCGGTTGACCGCGACGAGTCTTTCTTTTAAATCCAGCGTTGTTGGATCAATACGCTTCTGCATCTCGTTTCCTCCTTAGAAGTCCAGGCCGGCTTTGCGGGCGCCCGCAGCCAGCTCGGCAAGACGGCCGGTATACAAATAACCGCCGCGGTCGAACACCACCTTGGAAACGCCTTTCTCCAGCGCGCGCTTTCCAATGAGTTCGCCGACCAGCATGGCCGCCTCCTTTTTTGTCTTGCCCGAGAGCTCGCCCTTAAGCTCCGCATCCAGCGTAGACGCCGCGACCAGGGTACTGCCCGTCTCGTCGTTGATCAGCTGCGTGTAGATGTTGTTCAGGCTCCGGTATACGTTGAGCCTCGGACGCTCGGACGTGCCGACGATGTGTTTGCGCATACGATTGTGCCGCGCTTTGCGCACAGCGTTTTTATCGATTCTTGAAATCATCCCTCTGTCACTCCTCTCTACGCCTTATTTTTTGCCCGTTTTGCCTTCTTTGCGGCGTACGACCTCGGTGGCGTACTTGATGCCCTTGCCCTTATAGGGCTCCGGCGGTCTTACCGCGCGGACATTGGCCGCAATCTGGCCGACGAGCTGCTTAGAGATACCTTTTACCGCGATCTTGCTCGGAGCGGGCACCTCGAACTGGATGCCGTCCTGTTCCACGAATTCAACGGGATGGGAATACCCGACGTTGAGCACGAGCTTATCGCCCTGCTTCTGCGCGCGGTAGCCCACGCCGACGATTTCAAGGTTTTTCGTAAAGCCGTCGGTTACCCCCGTCACCATATTGTTGATGAGGGTACGGCTTAGACCATGCAGCGCACGGTCTTCCTTCGCATCGGAGGGACGCTTGACCGTGAACACGGCGCCGTCCTGCTCCAGAATCATCCTGCTAGAAATTTTCTCCGAAAGCTGCCCCTTGGGCCCTTTAACAGTCACGGTGTGATCATCGCCGACCGTGATTGTCACTCCGACAGGAACAGAGATCGGAAGTTTTCCGATTCGAGACATTCGTTACACCTCCATTTGCTTTGTGTTGGCCCCGAAAACGCCTTGGCCGGGGCTCTTGAGCGCATACTTACCAGATATAGGCGAGCACTTCCCCGCCAACCGCCTGCTTGCGGGCTTCACGATCGGTCATGACGCCGCAGGAAGTGGAAAGGATGGCGACGCCGAGCCCGCCGAGCACCTTGGGGATCTGATCCTTGCGCGCATAGACGCGCAGGCCGGGCTTGCTGATGCGTTTGAGGCCGGTGATGACCCTCTGGCGGTTCTGACCATACTTGAGCGTGATGTGGATGGTCTTTACCACGCCGTTTTCGGTCATCTCGTAGCCCTTGATGTAACCTTCGCGCAGAAGGATCTGAACGATCGCCTTCTTCATGTTGGAAGCGGGCACGTCCACGACGTCGTGTTTCGCGATCAGAGCGTTGCGGATACGCGTGAGCATATCGGCGATGGGATCCGTTACGAGCATACTCTATTTCCTCCTTTCAGGCGGCTTACCAGCTTGCCTTGCGCACGCCGGGGATCTCGCCCTTGTGCGCCATCTCGCGGAAGCAGATGCGGCAAATCCCGAACTTGCGCAGAACGCTGTGCGGACGTCCGCAGACGCGGCAGCGCGTATAGGCGCGGGAGCTGAATTTGGGCGCAGCCTGCTGTTTGTTGATCATGCTTTTCTTTGCCACGATATTTCCTCCTTCAATCAAGCCTGCACGAACGGCATGCCCATCAGGGACAGCAGTTCCTTGGCTTCCTCGTCGGTCTTGGCGGTGGTGACAAACACGATATCCATACCGCGCGTCTTATCCACGTTGTCGTAATCGATTTCCGGGAAAATCAATTGCTCTTTCACGCCCATCGCGTAATTGCCGCGGCCGTCGAAGGATTTATCGGAAATTCCACGGAAGTCGCGCACGCGCGGAAGCACGATGTTCATCAGCTTATCGGCGAAGTAATACATCCGATCGCCGCGCAACGTGACCTTCGCGCCGATGTTCATGCCCTCGCGGACCTTGAAGTTCGCGACGGACTTCTTCGCCTTGGTGACGACGGGCTTCTGGCCCGCGATCAGGGAAAGCTCTTCGAGCGCGCTCTCGAGGCCCTTCGGGTTGTCCTTCTCAGAGCCTAAGCCCATGTTCAGAACGACCTTGACGAGCTTCGGGGTCTGCATCACGTTCTTATAACCGAACTTGGTCATCAGAGCGGGCGCGATCTCAGCCGTATATTTCTCTTTCAGGCGCGCCGGCCCCGAAAAGGGCAGAGCTTCCTGCGCGACCTTTTTCTTTTTATTGGCGCCTGACGCCGCTTCCGCGGCCTGGTTCTTCTTTGCCACTCGTGTTACCTCCTTTCCAAACCTCAGTCGATGTTCTTGCCGCACTTCTTGCAGACACGAACCTTCTTGTCACCCACATAGGCATGACCCACTCGCGTTGCCTTGCCGCACTTAGAGCACACCAGCATCACGTTGGATACGTGGATCGTGCCTTCCTTCTTGATGCGGCCGCCGGGCTGCCCCTGCTTTTTAGGCTTGGTATGCCGGGTAATCATATTCACGTTCTGGACGACGACGCGCTCCTCCTTGGGCATGGCAACCATGACTTTACCCTGTTTGCCCTTGTCCTTGCCGGAGATGACGACGACGGTATCGTCCCTTTTGACGTTGAGTTTGTTCATTTGCTGCGTCCCTCCTTAGAGCACTTCCGGCGCGAGCGAGACGATCTTCATATAGTCCTTCTCGCGCAGTTCGCGCGCGACCGGCCCGAAGATACGGGTACCGCGCGGCTGCTTTTGATCGTTGATGATCACGGCCGCGTTATCGTCGAAACGGATGTAGCTGCCGTCCGGCCTGTGGATCCCCGACACGGTACGCACGACGACCGCCTTGACGACGTCCTTCTTTTTGACGGCGCCGCCGGGCGAAGCCGTCTTAACCGAGGCGACGATCACGTCGCCGATATTCGCACTTCTGCGGAACGAACCTCCAAGCACACGAATGCACATGATCTCCTTCGCGCCGCTGTTGTCCGCGACCTTTAACCTGGTCTGTGGCTGAATCATGCTCAGGTCCTCCTTTCAGGCTTACTTCGCCTTCTCCACGATTTCAACGAGACGCCACCTCTTGTCCTTGCTTAAGGGGCGAGTCTCCATGATCTTCACCGTATCGCCGATGCCGCATTCGTTCTTCTCGTCATGCGCCTTGAACTTGCGGGTTCGGTTGACCATCTTGCCATACAGCGGATGACGCACTTTGGTCTTGATCGCCACGACAACGGTCTTATCCATTTTATCGCTGACCACAACGCCCGTGCGGGTTTTGCGATATCCTCTCATTTCCACGCTTCATTCCTCCTTCTTACTCGCCCATGGCCTTGAGCTCGCGTTCGCACAGGAGCGTCTTGATGCGGGCGATATCCCGCTTGCACTCCTTGATCCGCTGAGGGTTCTGGAGCTGTCCGGTCGCTAACTGAAAACGGAGGTTGAAAAGCTCGGTCTTAAACTCCTTCTCGCGCGCGGAAAGATCCTGTGTTGACAATTTTCTCAAATCGTTAACCTTCATCGCTCTCACCACCCACTTCTTCGATTTCCTTCTTGATGACCTTGCTCTTGAGCGGGAGCTTGTGCATCGCAAGCCTCAGGGCTTCGTGCGCGATATCCTCGGATACGCCTGCGATCTCGAACATCACGCGTCCGGGCTTGACGACCGCCACCCAGTATTCCGGCGAACCTTTACCGCTGCCCATGCGCGTTTCGGCCGGCTTCTCGGTTACGGGTTTGTCGGGGAAGATCTTGATCCAAACCTTACCGCCGCGCTTGATGTAACGCGTCATCGCGATACGAGCCGCCTCGATCTGGTTGCTCGTCACCCATGCGGGTTCGAGCGCCACAAGACCGTATTCGCCATAGCTGATGACGTTGCCGCGCATGGCTTTGCCCTTCATGCGGCCACGATGCACCCTGCGGCGCTTGACCCTCTTTGGCATCAGCATGGTTATTTCCCCCCTTCCGCCCTCTTGGGCCTTTGCAGTACTTCGCCCTTGTAGATCCAAACCTTGACGCCGATACGGCCGTAGGTCGTATGGGCTTCGCAGAAACCGTACTCGATGTCCGCGCGGATGGTCTGCAGGGGAATCGATCCTTCGTGATAGCCTTCGCTGCGCGCGATTTCCGCGCCGCCGAGGCGGCCCGCGCACAGGAGCTTGATGCCCTTCGCGCCGGCTTTCATCGCGCGGCCCATGGACTGCTTCATCGCACGGCGGAAGGAAATGCGCTTCTCAAGCTGAGCCGCGATGTTCTCGGCCACGAGCTGAGCGTTCGCGTCCGCGTTGCGGACTTCCATGATGTTGACGTTGACCGGGCGTCCTACGAGCTTCGAGATGTCCGCCTTGATCGCCTCCACCCCGACGCCGCCCTTGCCGATGAGCATGCCCGGGCGGGCGGTGAAGATGCTGACCGTGACCTTATTGGTCGCGCGCTCGATCTCGATGCGGGAAACGGAGGACGCGTAGTACTTCTTCTTGACGTAATCGCGGATCTTCCGATCCTCGATCAGATAATCGGCGAAATCCTTTTTGGACGCGTACCAGCGGGTGTTCCAATCCCTGATGACGCCGACGCGGAAGCCGTTCGGATTAACTTTCTGTCCCATGATTTTCCTCCTTACTTCGCCTGGTCCAAAACAACCGTGATATGGCTCGTGCGCTTCTTGATGCGGGAGGCACGGCCCTGTGCGCGCGGGCGGAAACGCTTGAGCGTCGGGCCCTGGTTCGCGTACACTTCGGCGACAAACAGGTTGTCGCGGCTCATATCGAGGTTGTTCTCCGCGTTGGCTGCGGCGCTCTGGAGAACCTTCTTGACCACCTCGGAAGCGGCCTTGGGCGTAAACTCCAGTATCGCCTGCGCTTCGGCGAAGGACTTTCCGCGGATCATATCGATGACGATCTTGACCTTGCGGGAGGAAATTCTTACGTAGCGGGCGATCGCGCGGGGACGCTTATCGGCATTCGTGCGGCGGGCCGCCGACTTTTCTCTAGATCTAGTTGCCATCTTTCGTTGTCCCTCCTTATTTCCCGCCCGAGGATTTCTCGGAACCTCTGTGCCCCCTGAAAGTACGGGTGGGAGCAAATTCGCCCAATTTATGTCCGACCATATCCTCGGTCATATATACCGGCACATGCTTTCTGCCATCGTGGACAGCGATCGTGTGGCCGACCATGTCGGGAAAAATCGTGGACGCGCGCGACCAAGTCTTAATCACGGACTTTTTGCCGGTCTTATTCATGCTCTCGACGCGCTGTAACAGCCGCTCATTGACAAACGGGCCTTTTTTTACTGACCTGCTCATGGTGTTGCCTCCTTCCGTCTCGCCATCACTTGCCGTCTCTGCGGCGTACGATGTACTTGTTGTTTACATTCTTGGTCTTGCGGGTCTTGTGGCCGAGCGCCGGCTTGCCCCACGGCGTAACCGGGCCGGGACGGCCGATCGGGCTCTTGCCCTCGCCGCCGCCGTGCGGGTGATCGCACGGGTTCATAACCGAGCCGCGGACGGTAGGCCTGAAGCCCTTATGGCGGGTTCTTCCGGCCTTGCCGAGCTTGATGTTCTCGTGATCGACGTTGCCGACCTGGCCGATCGTCGCTTTCGCGTTCATCGGGATCAGCCTCACTTCGCCCGAGGGCAGCCTCACCTGCGCGTACTTGCCTTCCTTGGCCATCAGCTGCGCGGCGTTGCCTGCGGAGCGGACGAGCTGAGCGCCCTTGCCGGGCTTGAGCTCGATGCAGTGGATCATCGTGCCGATCGGAATGTTGCGGATCTCGAGGGCGTTGCCCACCTTGATGTCCGCGCCGTCGCCGGAGACGATCTGGTCCCCCACCGTGAGTCCCAAAGGAGCGATGATGTAGCGCTTCTCGCCGTCGGCGTAGTGCAAAAGCGCGATGTTCGCCGAGCGGTTCGGGTCGTACTCGATGGTGGCGACCTTCGCGGGGACGTTGTCCTTATTGCGCTTGAAATCGATGATGCGATACTTGCGCCTCGCTCCGCCGCCGCGATGGCGGACCGTGATGCGGCCGGAACTGTTGCGGCCGCCGGAGCTCCTAAGATCCTCGAGCAGCGAGCGCTCGGGGGTGGTGCAGGTGATCTCCTCAAACGCGGAGACCGTCATAAACCTTTGACCGGGGGTCGTCGGTTTGATCTTTCTAATAGCCATGCTTGCCTCCTTACTGCGCCATGCTGTCGAAGAACTCGATGCCCTTGGAGTCCTTCTTCAGCTTCACGTAGGCCTTTTTCGTCGAGGGACGACGGCCCGAGTGAACGCCTTGCTTCTTGATCTTGCCAAGCGAGTTGAGCGTATGAACGCTGTCGACCTTCACGCCGAATACCGCTTCGACCGCCTGCCTTACTTCCGTCTTGGAAGCCCTTTTGTCCACGATGAACGTGTAGGTCTTTTGGGGCAGGAAATCATAGCTCTTTTCGGTCAGGACAGGCTTGATGATAATGTCATGCGGGTTCTTCATCAGTTGTATACCTCCTCGACCTTTGCAAGCGCTTCCTTGGTCAGGATGAGCTTGTCGTATTTCAGGATTTCATACACGTTGAGCGTGCCGACCAGCGTGGTCTTGACGCCGGGGATGTTCCCGGTTGCGCGTTCGACGATCTCGTCCTTCCCGGCAAGCACGACCAAAGCTTTATCCACATCGACCGCCTTGAGGACCTTGACCATTTCCTTTGTCTTGGGAGCGGCGATGTCCAGCGCGTCGAACACCAGGATATTCTCTTCAAGCACCTTGCTCGAGAGCGCCGATTTCATCGCGAGGCGCTTGACCTTCTTGTTGACGTTGATCCTGTAGTCGCGGGGTTTGGGCGCGAATACGACGCCGCCGTGCCTCCACTGAGGAGAGCGGGTGGAACCCTGGCGGGCGCGGCCGGAGCCCTTCTGTTTCCACGGCTTGATGCCGCCGCCGGAAACCTGCGCGCGGGTGAGCGCGCTCTGCGTGCCCTGACGCTGATTGGCAAGATAGGCCTTTACAACCTCATGCATCGCGTACTTGTTGATTTCAACGCCGAATACGTCCTCGGAGAGCGTGACCTCGCCGATCGTCTGGCCGGATATATTGTACAATGCAGTCTTAGGCATGTGTGCTTCCTCCTTTCGCCTGAACTTTATTTAACGGTGTTGCGAACCACGACCATGCCGCCCTTGGCGCCGGGGACGGCACCCTTGACGAGCAGCAGGTTGCGGTCCGTGTCTACGCGAACCACTTCCAGGTTTTGAATCGTGATTTTCTCGGAGCCCATATGCCCCGGCAGGTGCTTGGTGCGGAAGACCTCGCCCGGGTACGTGCACGCGCCCATGGAGCCGGCGACGCGGTAGGAATGCGAGCCGTGGGTCTTGCGGCCGCGCGACTGGTTCCAGCGCTTGATGTTGCCCTCGAAGCCCTTGCCCTTGCTCGTGCCGGAGACGTCCACCTTATCGCCGTTGGCGAAAACGTCCACACGGATGACCTGTCCTACCTCGTAGGAGGCGGCGTCGTCAAGCTTGAGCTCGCGGATGTAGCGGCACGCCGCGACGCCCGCTTTCTTGAAATGACCGGCCCTGGGCTTGTTCACAAGGTTCGCCCGAAGCTCGGAAAAGCCGACCTGCAGCGCGTCGTATCCGTCGTGATCGACGGTCTTCTTCTGTACAACAGGGCACGGACCCGCCTGAATGACGGTTACCGGGATCATGGTACCGTCGCCCGCGAACATCTGGGTCATGCCGATCTTCTTGCCAATAATCGCTTTCTTCATCACGTACACCTCCGAAATCAAAGCTTGATCTCGATGTCGACCCCGGCGGGAAGATCGAGCTTCATCAGAGCGTCCACCGTCTTGGCGGAAGGCTGAAGGATGTCGATCAAACGCTTGTGGGTACGCATCTCGAACTGCTCGCGCGAGTCCTTATATTTATGCGGCGCACGGAGGATCGTAACGATCTCCTTCTCCGTGGGCAGCGGGATGGGCCCCGATACCCTGGCGCCGGTCCTCTTCGCCGTGTCGACGATCTTCTCGGCGCTCTGGTCGATCAGGTAATGCTCATAGGCTTTGAGCTTAATGCGGATTTTCTGATTTGCCATATTATTGTCTCCTTCTCTGTAGTTTTGGTTGTACACTCAGCCGTGTGTATCGCATCATAATTTTTACGGCCGGGCATACACCCGTCACCCGATTCTCTCGAGCTGGTCTGCGGAAATTACCCGGATGGCTGACCGGCAACCTTCCGCTTCGTCCCAAATGGGCCTTGCCGCATCGCGGCAAATTGCCCTATCCGCGCAACAAATCAATAATACAGGATACAAGCGTTCAATGCAAGAAATTTTTTTATTTTTTATGAACGATTCAGGCATTTTTAAGAAAACCGCCCGAGCGGCGCTCTGAGGCGGCCTCCAACCCTTGTGAAAGCTTGAAAACGCGTCGTTACCGCGCTACCATTTCATCGCCGCGCACGCTGGACACGCACAGGGAAATATGCTATGGTAAGTGCAGACTAACCGGTGCAACCGACGCTCTATCCCTTAGGATATTATTCATATATAATGAAGGAAAGCCGCCTCTCGCGGCTTCACAAAATCTTAATTCCAGCGAGGATCGTTCTATGTTTTCATCTCAAGCCGTACGCGCGCTGCTGCTCTCGGGCGCGGCTGGCCTATCCACGCTGCTCGGCGCGCTGGTGATACTCTTTATCAGGAAGCGCAGCGAAAAGCTCGTCACCGCTTCCCTCGGGTTTGCGGGCGGCGTGATGCTAAGCGTTTCGTTCATGGACATGCTGCCCGAGGCGATCAAGATGTTCGATAAGACCATGGACTCAAAGCTAGGCGTGATCCTGAGCGTCGTTTTCGTGATCGTCGGGCTTCTCTGCGCCGTGGCGCTCGACCTGCTCGTCCCGCATACCCACCATGACGGGGACGGCGAGCGCGAACATCAAAACCTCTTTCGCGTGGGCATGGTATCGATGGCCGCCATCGCTCTGCACAACCTGCCCGAGGGCGTCGCCACCTTCATGGCGGGCTACGATAACGCGAAGCTCGGGTTTACCATCGCCGTCGCCATCGCCGCCCACAATATCCCCGAGGGCATCACCGTCGCCATGCCGATCTACTTCGCTTCCGGCGACCGCAAGAAGGCGTTCCGGTTTGCGTTCCTTTCCGGCGTTACCGAACCCATCGGCGCGCTGCTGGTATTCCTCCTGCTGCAGCCTTTCATCAGCAGCTTCGTGCTCGGGGTCGTGTTCGCGATCGTCGCGGGGATCATGATCTATATCTCGATCGAGGAGCTGATTCCCTCGTCAAGGCAGTACGGGCACGCGCGGCTCGCGCTGTTCTCCGCCTTCGCCGGCATCTGCCTGATGCCCCTGACGCATGTCATCGGCTAAGTAAGGTAAAGGAGTCGTTCAATGAGCCTGTTTTGCGCCCTGCGCTCGGGAAAATACCGCAAAAGAGCATAGGCCGCCCATCCCATCAGCCCGAGCGCGGCGATGAGGGCGATCATCGTATCCGTACGCTGAGCGCGAAGGGCCAGTATCCGTTCCGCCGCGGCGACGAGCAAAGTGCGGCTGCCTATGAGCGCGGCCGCCATAGCGAGAGCGATCCACGCGGGCGAAGGCTCCGGCGCCGGATTCCAGCACAGAAGCGCGAGCGACGCCGCCTCCAGCGCGGCGCCTATCAAGGCGCAGATCCTGAGCGGCCGGGGCGACGCCGCGCCCTGCTCCGGGATCAGCGCGCATTTTAGCGCAAAGGAAGCGTCGAACCGGGCCAGCGCCCAGCGCTCGGCCTTTTCTTTATCCGCCGTAAACCCCTGCGCAAGAATATCTTCTGTTTCAAACACCAACCAGTCGCGCACGTTTTCCCGGTCCACCCACACCGCAAGCGGCATACGAAGGGAACCCCTGAACTTGCCGTCGATATACGCGCCGATCGATCGATCCGCCGTCCTAACCACCTCGTTGAACCCCCTTATGCTCCGCGCGAGAGCGCGTTGCAAATGTATTATCCATCCTAAAGGCCGCTCTGTCAAACCGGATCGATCGGAGAGCAATCCGGCGGGTTATCCATTGCGCACAATGCTTCACATTTAATCCTTTATTGTTTCGTTGAGATGCCGATCATTCTATGTTAAGATAAATGCAGATTTTATTTTTGGAGGAACTATCGTGGAAATTCGCCTGATCGTCGACAGTTGCTGTGACCTTTCGCCCGAACTGAGTGAGCGAATCAAGCCCTTGGTCGCGCCGTTGACCGTCGAGATCATCGACGTCGCCGAATACCGCGACGACGGCACGGTGGATATTCCGGAATTGATCGAAGCCATGCGCACCGCGCCCAAGGGGGTTCGCTCCGCCTGCCCCTCCCCCGAAAGCTACGGCGAATTGATGCGCCAATGCGATGAATGCTTTGTGATCACCATCTCCTCCAAGCTCAGCGGCTCCTACAATGCCGCCTGCGTTGCCCGGGAGAGCGTGCTCGAGGAGTACCCGGACAAGAAGATCCATGTTTGCGATTCGCAGACCGCCAGCGCCGGACAGTTGCAGCTTGCGCTATATCTGCACGAATGCATCAAAAGCGGCATGACGTTCGAACAGATCCTCCCGCTCGGAACGAAGTTCATCGACGGGCTTCGCACGTTCTTCGTCCTTGAAGATCTCGGCAATCTGTTTCGCGGCGGCAGGCTCCATAAGATCGCCGGGCAAATCGTCTCCAAGATTGCGCTCTGCCCCATCATGAGCGACGACGGCGCCGGGAACATCAAGTTTGTGGCGCCCGCGCTGGGCATGAAGCATTCTTTGAAGAAGCTTGTGGATTTGGTTATGGAGTATACCGCAGGCGCGAAGGAAAAATCCGTTCGACTTATACTATGCTTCTGCAATTGCCGTGACCGGGCGCTCGAGCTCAAGGACAAGTTCCTAAAGCGCTGCCCCGCGATCAGCGATATTTTTCTGATCCCTACCGGCGCGCTCTCTACGCTTTACGCCAACAACGGCGGCATCATCATAGCGCTATAAGCCTTCGAGGCAAGGCTTTCCGCCGCCACCGCACAGGTCGCTGGCGGCGGTTGGAAGCCTCCGGGGGCGTGGCCCCCGAACCCCCGAACCTATTTTCACAGACCGGCGGCAAGGAATTTCCTTGCCGCTTTATGTATCGCAAAAGTGAAAATCCTACTGTAAACTCAAAAAGCGAGGGGGCGTATGCCCCCTCGCTGTAGGTTCGTTTCGATTCGTCGAAAATCCTTAGATTTTCGACATTTCATCAATGTGCTAGGTCAAAACCTACGGCTTTGACCACCTTATTCGATAACGCTCGCCACAACGCCCGCGCCTACCGTGCGGCCGCCCTCGCGGATCGCGAAGCGCAGTCCTTCCTCGATCGCGATCGGCGTGATCAGCTTGATCTCCATCTCGATGT
>JBCFAY010000012.1:0-100138 GCA_038562375.1 Bacillota bacterium
CAGTGGCTTCGGCTGCCTATCCTCACTGATCAGATGGATGCGCCACTTTATTTAAGAGGCATGACCACTATGCGATGATCGCAAAAAATATCATAAAAAACAGCAGGTCAATATCATCGGTACTAAAAACACTAGTACATTGCCGCCTATCCTCATGGCCGCCGCGCCATTCATAATCTGTGGCTTCATATCGACAAAGATTTAATGCAAGCAGGCGTCAACAGGGCAGCGGCGTATAAGCAGAGATATCGTAATTTATTTTATATAGAGAATGTCCGCCTTATGTGCTGTTGCTAAGCAAGCAAAATGCAACTGCTGTGCAAGCAAAAGATGTGCAAAAAGCCGTGAAAAGCCGTGAAAACCTTAAAATGCCATCGAGCAAAAAGACCTATAGATTCCAGCTAAAATTTCGTCCTTAGCCTGACGTTTTGCCGCCTAATCTTTGCATATGCAAGTCGCGTGATCATGGGTAGCGGTATCATGCTTCTGTGATGGGAGGTAGCACCTTGAAGGCCTCCACATCGACGAGTCCCTTATCGGTGAGCTTCCATTTGGGGCTGGTGGATAAAGCCAAGAAGGACAGATGCATGAACGGTGCATGCAGCCGGCCGCCAAGCTGCTCTTTCACGATTTTTTCAAGCTCCGCCATCCTGACGGATACCTCCTCGCCCGTAAGCGCGTCGGTGATAAGCCCGCCCACGGGCAGGGGCAGGTCGCCAAGCACTTTGCCGTCGCGCACCGCCACGATGCCGCCCTCCATTTCGATCACGCGGTTGACGGCCGCCGCGATATCGCGCAGATTGGTGCCCGCGGCCAGGATGTTGTGCGTATCATGCGCAACGCTTTCCGCAATGGCGCCGTATTTGAGGCCCAGCCCCGAAACAAAGCACTTGCCGATGTTGCCGTTGCGCCCGTACCGCTCCACGCAGACCATGTACAGCACATCCTGCTGCGTATCGCACTGCACCGCTTCATTCTGCACGCGCAGCGGCACTTCCTTACTGTCTGTGATGTTCTGATCCGGTATCACGACGATGCAGCGCCCGATTGCCGTATTGCGGTGCGCGCGCACCGCAAGCGCCTGCTCGGTGACCGAGCTGCATTTTACGGAGTGCTTTACCGATTTCGGATACTTGTACGGCGGCAGTTCCAGAAGCAGCTTTCCTTCGCTTGCCGCCAGTTCCCCGCCCAGGAATACGGCCTCCACGGACATCGACGCAAGATCGCTGATAATGGCAAGATCCGCACGCAGGCCCGGCGCGATCGCTCCCCTGTCCTCAAAGCCGAAATAAGAGGCGGGGTTTATCGTAACCATCTGGATCGCTTCCACAGGGTCCAAGCCGCAGCGGATGGTCCTGCGCACGATCTCGTTCATATGGCCCAGGTTTTTCAGGTCGCCTGCCACCATATCGTCCGTGGCGAGTATGCAGCGCCGGGAGTCCAGGCCGTCCTCGGTGATTGCCCTGATGCATTCCGCCATGTTTTTTTGCGTGGAGCCCTCGCGCATGAACACATGTACGCCCTGCCGCAGCTTTTCCACGCATTCCGCCTTTGTCGTCGTCTCGTGGCAGGAGGTGCGTCCGCCCGTGGCGACGATATGGGCGGCGAGCTCTGCGCCGAACAGCTCCGGCGCATTCCCGTCCACCACCTTGCCTATACTGCGCGCGTAGGAGGTGGAGGCCACAAGATCCGTCACGATGCCGGGCGTATTGTTGTATACGTGCCTTGCGATGGAGAAGCCCTGCAGCTCCCCGATGCCGATAATACCCGGGTAGTTCAGCAGCGTCTGCATATCCTTGGAGCTCACGTCCACTCCCGCGGTTTCGAGCGCCGGGCAGTCGGGCGTGAGCGCGGGCACGACGAGCTGTACGGTATTGGGCACTGCGGCAGCTTCATCCGCCATCGCCATCATGCCAGCGGGGCCCAGCGCGTTGCCTATTTCATGCGGGTCCGCAACGAGCGTCGTGGTGCCGGAGGGGATAGAGAGGCGCGAGAATTCCGTGATAGTCAGCATGCTGCTCTCAAAGTGCATATGCGAATCGATGAAGCCGGGGGAAATATAGCTGCCGGCCAGATCCACCACCTGCGTTTGCGGGCCTATCAGGTCCTCCGCGTCGCCGGCAAGCAGGATATACGGCTTTTTGATCGCCACATCCGCCGGATAGATCTCCCGTGTGATCGTGTTGATGACATTGCCGCCGCGCAGCACGAGATCGGCGAACCGCCCGCCCGAGAGCAGCACGTCGATCAGCTCGCGGTATTCCATCGCCTTTTTTACTGCGCGAACCTCATTCAACGTGCTCGTCCCCTTCCGTATGCGCGGCGCCGCAATCCAGGTATTGCGGCCCCACCTCAAAGCTGTCCACGATGCCCACAATCGCCGCGTCGATGGCGGCCCCCGGCCTGCCGGCGGCATTGCGGGCGGCCGTGCCCGCGGTGTAGATCACGAGCTCTCCCACGCCCGCTCCGACGGTATCCACCATGACGCGGGCTGAGCCCTCCGGCTCCAGCCGCAAATTCAGGGGCTGCGTTACCATCAGCTTCGTACCCGCAAGCGAGTCATCCTTGCGGGTGGCGACTAAGGTGCCCACTATTCTTCCGATCTGCATATCCGTCACTCATCCTTCCCGGCGAATCCCGGCGTATTGGCCCTGGTCAAAACGAGATCCCTCTTCTGGGCGGCTTCCTTAGCCAATGCCGTAACGACGGCGTTGGGGGGCAACATCCACTCGCGCGGGCCGCCGTACGCGAGGACGTCCTTTCGGGTGATGACCGCCCGCTTCGCCCGCTCCTGTGGACAGCCCGAAGCGGCGTCCGGTGCTGTCGACGCCTGCGGTGCGTGGATGCCCGCGTCGAGCATCGCGGCAAGATATTGCCCAGAGAGGGGTTTTACCCCCATCGCGCGCAATTTGTCCGCATACGCGCCATACAGCGCGGCCAACGCGGCGCTTCGGGAGGTCTGCCCGCCGACGCCCAACGCGCGCTCAAAATCCATGTATACGTCTATCCCGCGCCACAGTGCCAGCAAAACGGCGGCCGCCGCGGGCGTATCCTGCAGGCCGAGGGCAGCCCTTGCGAGAAGGTCCTGCGACGGCAGCACGATCACCGCGCGCACGCTTGTGAGCGCCTCCGGACAAAACGGTGCATCCGCGCCGTACCGATTGCCCGCGGACGCGAACTTATTCGCCTGCCCCAGCGCCTCGGCGCGGGCGATGAGATCCACGCGACAGCCGAAGCGGTTGAGCGCGTACAGCTCGCGCAGCGCGGGCAGCGCCTCCTGCGCAGGCAGGTCCGCCACAACGAGTAGGCGGGGTGCGTCGCCCGCGCTCCCGGACGAGCCGGACAGGGACGTTTTCCCAACAGGCTGCGCCGCGCGCGGCGCAGCAGGAAACACAGCGCCCGGGGACGACCCGCCGCCCTGCCGCATGCTGATTTCCTGGAGCAACTGCCGGGTGAATTCCCTTTTGTCCATTTTGCCGGTTTACTGGAATTTCTTGAGTATCACGTTCTCTACGTCGGCGTGCGGCTTGGGAATCACGTGCACGGAAACCACCTCTCCGACCGCGCGCGCGGCCTCGGCGCCCGCGTCCGTTGCGGCCTTCACCGCGCCCACATCGCCGCGCACCAGGATCGTCACCAGACCAAACCCGATTTTTTCATAGCCCACGATCGTTACGTTGGCCGCTTTTACCATCGCGTCCGCCGCCTCGATCGCGCCCACGAGACCCTTCGTCTCCACCATGCCCAATGCAGTGCCGTTCATGCGCAAACCTCCTGTGTTATAGTAATAAATCCGCCTGTTATCGCAATGGAATTCACTTATTCCGAAGCCTTTTCGCCCTCAGCGCTGGGCAAAAAGGATTTCTCATACTTTGCGATGACCTTATCCAGTTCCTCGTGGGGGCGGGGTATGACATGCGCGCTTACGACGCGGCCCACCCGGTTGCCCGCTTCCCGGCCCGCCTCCACGGCGGCCTGCACATCGGCCACTGTGCCCGACAGGTTCAATGTGATGCTGATGGCTTTGTCCACGCCGATCACGCGGTCGCAGCCCACCAGTGTGACGTCCGCGCACTTGGTGGCGGCGTCGAGCGCCGCCATGGCCGTGGCGAGGCCGATGGTCTCAATCAAACCCAATGCCATATCAGAGCTTCCCCTCCTGTTGATTTTGCTGCGCCAGCTCGCGCAGGCTCATGCCCGCCCCGCTCCGGGACGGGCGCGGAGATTCCCCGCACGGCCGCGCGCCGTCGATACATTGCCGCGCCCCGGATATGGGCGGCGCTTGCCGGATCTGCATGACGAGCAGCGCTTCTTCCCGCGGGTCCAGGCGGCAGGGCGTCCCCGCGGATTCCTGCTGCGCGGCCCCCTGCTGCGCGGATTCCTGCTGCGCGGCGCCGTACTGTAAGGAGATATTCGCCATTACCCTGCGCGCAAATTCGTTCGCCATCGCTGCACCACCATTATTCCATCAGCTTATCCACTTCGGCGTGCGGGCGGGGGATCACGTTGTAGGACACCAGCTCGCCGACGCGTTCCGCCGTCCGCCGACCGCTATCCACGGCGGCCTGCACCGCCGCCACATCGCCGCTCACCACCACCGCCACAAGGCCGGAGCCGACCACCCGAAAATCGCTGATTGTCACTTTTGCGGCCTTTGCCATCGTGTCCGCCGCTTCGATCGCGCCGACAAGCCCCCTGGTTTCCACAATCCCTATCGCCTGCCTCATGGATTACCGCCCTCCCCCCGAAATCGATCGGATGTACTTCTTTATATCGAACTCCTTGTTAAAACCGGGGATCACGGCCCGCTCATAGCGCCTGGCCGTATCGCCCAGCGGCTTTGTGGCGTCGAACCCCAGTTTGTCCGAAATGCCGTGCTCCAGGTGCGACGCCTCAAGCGGGGAGCCCAGCGCCCCCGAAACGGCCACGAGATCCCTCGCGGCCTGAAAACGGGACGCCAGGGCGAACTCGACGTCCATCATGTCGTAAATATCCACGTCGTCATCCACGACCACGACATGCTTGATGTCCTTATACGCGCCCAGCACCGCGAGGATCGCGCTTTTGCCGTCGCCTTCGCTGCGCTTATGGATGGATACCACGGCGTGCAACCTGCAGCCGCCGCCCAGCGTCAGGTTGATATCCCGCACGTCCACAACGCCGGAAAGCGCCGTGTACAGCTCCGCTTCCTTCACCATGCCGTAGGCGAGGTGCTCCTCGCGGCAGGGGAACGCATGCTGGAAAATGGGCGCGCTGCGCTGCATGACCGCCGTGAGCTCTATCAGCGGGGAGGTGCCCGCTTCGCCGTAATACCCCATGAGCTCGGCAAAAGGCCCTTCCGGTCCGCGCTTCCCGGGACGGATGACGCCCTCGAGCACGATTTCCGCATACGCCGGCACCGCGAAATCGATGCTGTTGCAGCGGACCAGCTCCAGCGGCTCGCCCCTCAGGGCGCAATCCACTTTGTACTTATCCAGCCCGTATTTCATGGAGCTGAACTGAGACGCCAGCAGAAAGGGCGCGTCGTACCCCAATATGACCGCGCACTCCAGGTTTTGCCCGCGCTGCTCGCACGCGGCAAGCATTTTCAGAAGATGCGGTGAAGCGCCCGATATGAGCGCGTTGAGCTGATTGCCCCTGTTGACCTGAAAACGCCGCACCGCCATATGCACGCAGCCCGTATCCGGATCTCTGTAGGCAAGCATGCCCGCTGTGATATAGGGGCCGCTGTCCAGCTCGTTGGAGGTGGGGATGGGATACATGCGGCAAAGGTCGATGTTGCGGGTGATGATTTTTTCCTTCACGGGCCCGGAGTCCACGACGCGCGGCTCCGCACCGCCCGCAAGCGCGCCCATGAGCCTGAACAGGCGCGCCTCCGGCGTCGTATGGAGCAGCGCGCAGATGATGCGCCTGTTGCCGAAAATACCTCCCGCGACCGGCACATTACCGCCCCTCACATTGGTGAAGAGTATCGGACGCTCGCTATGAAAATAGCTCAGCACCGCGCCCAGCTCATATTTCGGGTCCACGGGCGCGGCGCAGGTGGTCAGGTCACCGGCCTGCTCGAGACGGTCCAGAACCGAACGCAGCATTTGTCTTTCCACCATCATGTAAGCTCCCCGTTCCAGCGCGCATAGAATTCGTGCTCGATCTGCAGTTGATCCAGTATTTTGCCCGACATGAATTTTACGATATCGCCGATGGTCTGCGGGCGGTTGTAAAAGGCGGGGCTGGCGGGAAGCATGATCGCCCCCGCGTGCGAAAGTCTGAGCATGTTTTCCAGGTGAACGGAGTTGTAAGGGGTTTCCCGCACCACCAGTACAAGCCGCCGCCGCTCCTTCATGCAAACATCCGCCGCGCGCGCAAGGAGCGTATCCGAAAAGCCGTTCGCCACGGCGGAGAGCGTTTTCATGGAGCACGGCACGATGACCATGCCGTCCGCCTGAAAGCTGCCGCTCGCGACGGACGCGGCGAGATTATCGTTCTCGTGGAACACGTCGGCGCACGCGCGCAGTTCCTCAAGGGTTACGCCGCACTCGTGCTCCATGACGCGCATGCCCATATCCGACACCACGAGATGCGTCTCTATGCACAGCTCGCGCAGACAACTCAGAAGCGCCAACGCATAGATGGCGCCGCTTCCGCCCGTAATACCTACGATGATCCGCATATATCCGTCGTCTCCCCCGGGGATGGATTGCCCGAACGCGGCCGGGCTGTGTTTTGGCAGACGCTACAGCCCCATCAGGTGGGTTTCGAGTATCTGATCCCTGCGGAAGCCTTCGAGTCCCAACGAATAGCCAAAGCTCTCCACGACGGAATCCAGCTTGACGGGGCCTACGAGCTGCGAGCCGGTCACCGCCACGCCGAAACGCGCCGCCTCGCGCTTGCAAAACTCGAATACCCTCTGGATCGGCGTATTGATGCAGTCAAACAGGTTCATGGATACCACGACGCCCTCATGCTCCGGGAATTTGATGCCCACGGCCCGGATGGAGGAAAACCCGCCGCTGGGCCCGCGCACAGCCTTGGCGATGGCCTTGGCGATCTCGATATTCTCCGTGGAGAGGAATACGTTGTAGGCCGTAAGCCCGTTACCCTCGCAGCTGACGATGGTGGCGCCCGCAGTATCGCTTAAAAGCCCGTCGACGCTGTAATCCGGCTTGCGCGCCACGTATTCCGCCGCGCGGGTCGGGTCATCCCTGATGTCGAGCAGGAGCTTGCGCAGACCCTCGTACTGTCCCTTGCGGATGTATGCGAACGCGGCCCTGTCCGGCGTGCGGGCGTTTTCGCCTGCAAAGTAGACCGGCACACGTGTTTTTTCATAAAATTCCCTGCCGATTTCCTCGGCGAGAGCGGCGCATTCTTCCAGTGAAATATTCATGAGCGGGAAAATCGGCAGCGTATCCGCTGCGCCGATACGAGGGTGGCCGCCCGCCTGCGCCCGCATGTCGATCAGCTCGGCCGCCTTTGCCCCCATTTGCACGAGGGCTTTTTTGACGGGCTGCGGCTCGCCTATCAGCGTGACGACGGTCCGGTTGAAATTGTGCTCGGGCTCTATGCTTACGAGCTTTACGCCCGGGATGCCCTTAACCTGATCGGTGACCTGTTCGATGATGTCTTTATCCTGCCCATTGCTGAAATTGGGCACGGCAAGCACGTACTGCATATCCTCTGTCATAGTATATCCCTCATTCCTGTCGATTTCTAGCATTTTATCGTTTAATTCGGGATCAGCTCTCCAACAGCGCCACGGCGCGGATGGGGGAGCCCGATCCGCCGCGGATTTTCAGCGGCAGGCCGAAGAACAGGAACCGGCGCCCCACCAGGAGATGGAGGTTGCACAGGTTTTCCGTATTGGTGATGCCGTATTCGCCGCAAACAAGGTGACCCGAAAAATCGAGATCGCGGGGATGATCGATGGAGGGCGCGTCCACGCCGATGTTGACGACGCCATGCTCCGCCAGCCATTTTGCGCCCGCGTAGCTTAACCCGCTGTAGACGGTCTGCCACCGCTCGGTGTCGAAGTTGCGGTCATAGTGCGCGGTATACATCAGGAAAATATCGCCGCGGCGAAGCTGCTGCCCGGAATTCTTGACCGCAAGCTCGAGGTCGCGCGGTTCCATGCTTCGCGAGGGCGGAACGGCGCTGAGATCCGCGCAGATGGCGCTGCCCCAGAAATACTCCAGCGGCATTTTGTCTATCGTAGGGCCCTCGGGCGCATATTCCCACACGGCGTCGGTATGAGTGCCGCCATGCTCGCTGATGAGCAGGTTGCGCGCCGAAAACCCCAGCTTTTTGCTGCCCGTCTGCCGTTTGTTTTCCTCGTGGGTCATATTGGTCATGATGAATGTGGGCTGGTGCATTGGAAATACGGACATGCCCTGATAGATCTCCTGCGATAAGTCTACGATTTGCAATGCCATGCGCACACAATCCTTTCTCATGCCCGCGCTGCAAACGCTTGTGTTTACAGCGCGGGCATTCCGGGTAATTTGTCTAGCGCTCGTTCAGAAAGCGCATGAGCTCGCCCGCTTCCACCACATCGCCTATGACGTAATCGATATTCCTGAGGAAGGCTTCGTGCAGATCCACGCTCGTGCCCGCAACGCAGTCGCTTACAACTACAGCATACATGTCCCGCTGCTGCGTTTCAAGCGCCGAGGCGTATACGCAGACATTTGTGGCCGCGCCCGTGATGATGACCACCTTGCGCTTGAGGCCCTTGAGCAGTATCTCGAGATCCGTCTGATAGTACGCGCTGTACCGCCGCTTTTTGATGACGTAGTCGCTCCCGTCGGGCGTGAGGCCTTCCACGATCTCGATGCCGGCCGTGCCTTCCAGGCAATGCTCCGGCTCGCTGCGCTCCAGCTCCAGGCCGAAGTCGACCTTCTGCTTGCGGTGCCCTTCCTGGGTGTAAATGATCGGGATGCCGCTTTCGTTCGCCCATGCCTTAAGCTGCCGGATATGCGGTATGATCGCCCTGCCTCCCGGACACTCGATGGGCGCGCCCTCGGCGATAAAGTCGTTCTGCATGTCGATGATGAGGAGCACGCAATCCTCTTTCCTGATTTTTGACAAATTGCTGATAGGCATTTGGATTCCTCCTGATCGATTTTGTACACACATTTGGTTCCCGGTCGGGGGGCGTTGTTACGCGATGCCGACGAGCGCGCCCAGGTACCGCGCCAGCACGCCGAACACCATCCCCAGGAACGGGTTCTTGGTAATGGCGGTGACGCCCAGCGCGACGATGCCCTGCACGGGAGAGTCGGTGGCCATGGCGCCGTTCAGGTTGGGCACGAATGTGAGCACGAAGCCGATCACCAGCAGGAAGCCCGCGATGCTCTGCGCCGGAACGTATTTGCTCATTTTGCCGACAACGCCGGTCAGCAGCAGCACGCCGGTGAGAAGCATCATGACGATGCCCGCTGCAACAGGCCAGGGCGCGCCCGCCGTGCCGGAGATGATCGCCTCTATGGGCGCGCCGCCAAACAGTATGCTGGGCAGGTCCGCAAAGCTGTTGATGATGGTGAGATGGTCGAGATTCTGCGTCGTTCCCGCGATGCTGGCCGTGATGTTGCCGAACGCTGTGTTGGAGCCGATGTTCAGGCAAATGAAGCTGAGTGCGCCCAATATGGCGGCGGTATTGAATATGGGCTTGATGAGCTTGAATTCCTGCCAGTAGCCCTTTGTCCAGAATTTCCAGTCATCCGACTGCAGATTCTCGGTGGTCTGCCCGTTACTTTCGGCCACAAGCCGCAGATCCACCCGCCTTTTCTGTACGAGTGCAAAGTCGATGGTCGAAATCAGCACGGAGCCCGCAACCGTATAGACGACGTCGTGCGTCAGCGCCCAGATCACGATCGCGCTCGCAATGGAAATGGAGCCCGTACGCTTTTCCTGCGAGAACATCTCGATGGCCACCATGGAGAGTATCAGGCCGACGCCGCTCATCATGCCGGATACCACGGAGGGGCCCGCAAAATTCGCGATGATGCTGACGCTTCCGGTAATGCCCATGATGATGCCGATGATGGCGGCGATCAGCAGCGCGCTGACGCGTTCCCCCATCTTTTTGATAAGGCCCGCCAGGGTGAGCGTCTCCGCTTGGCCCGCGATCGGCGTGACGGAGCCTGTCAGCAGGTTGCCTATCGCGCCGACAAAATAGGCGAAGGAGGTGGGCTTGAGCGCATAACCCAGCGATGCCGCGTAGGATAGCTGCGTTATGCCGTTGATCGCCACGAAGACGACCGCAAGGATAAATAGCCAGATGTCGTTGAGCATAGATGACCCCTCCATATTCCGTTATTGTTTGTATGTCTAATAAAACCGCGCGTGAAACCGCGGCTTGATAGCGTAAGCGGAAGCATATGCGGGCTGTACGACCTCGCGGGCGATGCCCGGAGGGACGACGGATCAATAGGCGAACCGTTTGGACATCACGGCAGAAGCGGCATCGTAGTAGAAAGACAGTTCCTTTTTGAGGGAGTCGAGCTCCACGGCAAACGCCGCCGCAAGCTTTTCGTCCTTGACGCCGGGGAGGTTGATGGCGACGTTCATGAACGCGCCCCAGGCGGCCGTCCTTGCGCACTCGATCGCCACGCCGCAATCGCTGAGCACATTGCTGTTTGCATAAACGGCGATACGGGCCAGAAGATTGCAGACGGCGATGGCCTGCGCGGCCGTATCCATGGGCACGCGCGTCGCCCCGACGACGGCCTGCGCGATTTTTTCCTTACGCAACACCTTCTCCCCGTCGGTCGCCTTGGGCAGCCGATAGGCCTCCATTACCCGGTTGAACGCTTCGGTATCCTCGTCGGCGAGCGCAAGCAGCCGCTCTCTTGCCGCTTTGAGCGCGTCGGCCGCGGAGCGCATGACGGCCTGCGCGTTGGGATCCTGCGATTGCGAGGAAAGGGCGCATACCATCTCCCCAAGCCCCGCCGCAAAAACGCCGTTGACGGCCGCGATGGTGCCTCCGCCGGGCGCGGGCGAGGAGGATGCAAGTTCCTCGGAAAAATTTTTTACGGACCGATCCATAAGCTGCATGCTTGCTTCTCCTTATATACGTTGGAATGGACATGATTGCCGGAATAACAACGCGATATTCATGCCGCGAACAAATGACGTAACAATCGTAAACCATTCAAAACGGCTTGTAAATAGTGCGAAATCCGCTTGAAATTCAGAGTATTCATTTCTAAATAGGTCGTTTTATGGCGAAAGGAATGTATCATTCACGGAAAAAATATACAAACGCAAAAAGCCCGATAAACCGTATCGATCATGCGGTTTTCAGAAAGGGCCAAACGATGTGTTGCTGTTTGCGGGCGGGGTTTTGTGCGCTGTAGCAGAATGGTTTGCAAAAAAATTCATTTTTGAATAGCCGTCTCCTCCGCAGAGCGCGCCTTGTCCAGGTACTTCTGCAGCTTACGGACGGCGGACGCCTGGCTGATGCCGAGATACTTTGCGAGCTTCACGGTCGTTTTACATTTTTCATAAGCCTGCAGAATAAGCCGGCCCTCATAGTATTCCATATACTCCCGCAAATCGACATTCGCGGAAAAGCGCGCGTTTGAAAACGGGGATATCTGATCGGGAAGATGGTAGGACTGTATGGTATCCTCCTCGACCGTCAATATCAGCTGCTGAATCACGTACTTGAGCTCCGTAATATTGCCCGGCCAATGGTACATTTTCAAAAGCTCGGCGGCCTGCGCCGAAATCCCGGCGTCTCGCTGATACTTTTCGTTGAACTGCGAGAGGAACATCTGCACGAAGAACGGGATGTCCTCTTTTCTTTCTTTCAGGCTGGGCATGTTTACGCAAACGACCGACAGGCTGTAAAACAGGCCGTCCGCCAGTTCCTTCGATAGGCTCTCGGAGGATTTCCTGGAGGATGCGATGATCTGTATATCCACATGCTTGGCTTCCTTGCTGTTGCGCTTATAATAGCACTTGTTCTTGAGCAGATACAGGAGGCTTGCCTGGGTGGACCGGCTCATGTTCTCGATATCCTCCAGGAACAGGGTGCCGGTATCGAGTATCTCGCACAGGCCGATCTTTTCGATTTCTTCCCCGTTTTTGGGATTGATTTTTACGTAGCCGAAAAGCTCGTCCTCCAATATGGTGCCGGAAAACGCGCTGCAGTTCATTTGGCCGAACGGCTGATTCCGGCGGTTGGAGTTCTTATGGATGTATTTTGCCATGTTGGATTTTCCGCAGCCCGCTTCGCCGGTGATGAGTATCTGCACGTCCACATCCGCGATACGCTGCACAAGATGCTTGATCTGCAGCATTTTCGGGCTGTGGGCGACGATATCCGCCTGCAGCAGCATTCGCTTGAGCGTGTCGAGCTCCAGATTGCTCCGTTTGATTTCTTTTTGAAGCTGATTGTAATGCTCCTGAAGCTCTACGACATTTGTGCTGTCCCAGGAAGCGTAGCTGATAACATAAAGGATCTCATTCGTATCCGGATCGAAAATCGGCGTCGCGGTGACCAGAAGCTGATGGCCGAACTTGTCAGGCTGTGTCATCGCCACCTTTTTGCGCTCCTTGAGGGCGATCATGGTGAGGGAAGGCGAAAAAACGCCTTCCTCCTCCAGTACGGAAACATGCTTTCCTTCGTAACAGCTTTTGATTCCATACAGCGATTCGCAGCTTTTGCCGATGCGCAGAATGATGCCCTGGCCGTCAGTGATGCATATGCCGGCATGAAGCTCCTCGAGCATATCGCCCATAATGGATAGCAATCTGCTATTATCCATAGACCTTGATTCCATGCTGCACCCCGTTTCTGTGTCCGTAACAGGCCTAGATAAAAGTATATAGTCCTTCATCCTAATTTACAATAACCAGGACTGTAGGATACGACAATGTACGTGCAATCCATTTGTATCCAGAGCGCGATAATGCTTTACATTTAGAGCGAACTTTTTCATGGCAATAGTTTGTCTTTACGAAACATCCCCTTTCTTGGCCATTAATTTTTCGACCGGTTTTGGGGCGGAAAAGGTTGGAAAAGAATAAGAAAACCCTCAAACCCTTGATATTACGGGGATTTGTTCGGTTTATCTTATATACTATACGGGCATACGTTCGCTACACAGGCGCCGGAAAGCAGTGTGCCCATAAAGGTCGTTAGTCAGATTTTGGGCACGCATCCATACGGATTATCATGGATATTTCGAATCCGGTCGCCGGTAACCTATATCAGATTCCTGTATTCCATCCGGCCATCCACGACGGCGTGGATGGTGACTGTTTCTGAATCGTCATCGACCTTATAAAAAACGAGCTGTTTCTCAAAGTTCAGAACGCGATAGCCTTGCTTTTTCAGTATGGAGTAGCGCGGCGTCGTTCCCGAATAGGGAAAGGACACAAGGCGCATCACCGCTTCTTCGATTTTGTCGAGATACTTCAGCGCGAGGTCGATATCGCCGGAGTCATCGGCAATATACTGAATCAGACTATATAATTGGTCGTTTGCTTTGTCGGTTCGCTGTATGCGATACTTCATACGTTCTTCCTTGCAAGCAGTTGTTGACGAATGCCGTCAAAAGTTTCCTGCATGGGCGCGACGCGACCGGCGGCAACGTCTTCGTCGGAATCGGCAAGCATGCGAAGCAACTCCAGCTCCGCGGCCATCTGCCGGTACTCCTGAAGATTGAGCACCGCCGTATCGCCGCGTCCGTTCACCGTAATGAAGACAGGCTGCCGCGTTTCCCTGCAAGCCTTGGAAATATCGCTATAGTGATTCCGAAGATCTGCGGATGGACGGATCATTTCTTCCATAGATCAAGCCCTCCTTTCTATAGTCAAATTATATCATAATATTCCTATATGGTCAATAAAGTATACCAAATCAAGGAGAGAAGATTCTCTGAGGAATATCGTTAATTAAACTTTAAGGAATCAGTACGTTTTACTGCTAGCAATGAAATTGTTGCAACATTCATAACATAAGGCTGCTGAACATTTCCGGCACCCAGTTATCCTACATCACCAATGCCTAGGCTTGGAGGAGCCTGCTGAAAGTGGGCGTGTCCCTTGTGCCGTTCATCAACGAGTCTCCACGGGATACGGGGCTGTATAGGCTCATGACACCAAGCCGGGCGAAAAGTTGATAATCACAGAAATAGGCGGTTGTCCATAAGTTTTGGGCAGCTGCCTATCTACTTATGAGGCAAGGAAAGTGATATAATGAACTGAACTACAGCGATTTTCTTATATATAAAAACAGGCGAGGCACTATATGAATAGAATCTTTATTTGCCCCAATTGCGGCAAAATTACATTAGCGGACAAATCTATTAATGATAAGATACTAAAAAGAAATTACCAATGCAGCCATTGTGAGAATTCTATTTTAATGAAGCATAGTTATCCTCCACTTCATGCGCAAGATCTTATTTTCTCTGTTTCAGAGTTATTCAAGAAATGCAAAGAAATAGATGATAATAATTTATCGCAACTATATGATTATATGATTTCACAAAACTTTATATTAGATAAAAGTGTGTTGAAAGCGAACATTGACCGGCTTTTAGATGATGCACATGAGCGGACGGAAAGGAACGCGAGTAGACAAAATTCTATCGTCTCGCGGAATGCGCTTCCCGACATATCAGGTATCTATAGCTGCAATCCGCTTATTTCATTAAATGATTCTTTGTAAGTAACACTACCACATCACGCAAAATGGCAATTACACCTGCGCGGTTTCCGATGCTGCCCGCTCCCTGCGCCCACAGCGTGTCAAAATGCGACTGGAACTCACTTACGATCAATGTTTGATTGGTATGGATCATCAGCGGTTCCTCGCCGCTCCAGCAGTTGGCCGCCATGCTCGCGTTCCGCTTGATATGCCAGCAGTTTCCCGCATGCAGCGCCGACAGGTCGTTCAGTATCAGCAGGTGGAAATTCGGAACAGCTTCAAGGTAGTGAATATAACCGTTTAATATGGCCACGCAGCCTTCGGCGTTCAGGTTGACAAAGCCTTTTTTCATAAAATACAGCCCCGGCATGCGGCAGAAGCCGTCCCGTGCCACCTGCATGAGCCTTGAAAGTGAGAGAATCTCCCGAAATACCGAATCGCCGCCGAGCACGCCGTCCATCCCGGCCTTAAAACGCGCAAACTCCGCGCTGCGCCATGCAAATTCCGCACCTTCATGTCCCAGGGCGAGCAGCGCACGGTCGTATGCCTCTTTGGTCATATACAGGGGATTGACGCTGTCTTTGACGACGTCAAGGCTGCCGGGCGTAGCAAACTCCATGTAGAGGATTTCAAGGATGTTTCGGGAATAATCGTCGCTGTATACCTGGAGAGCGGGCTGTGCGTAACGGACCGTTTGCTCAAAGCTCTTTTGCGTTTCCTCTACAAAACTCCTGTCAGTGACGACAAGAGCAACGGGGGGCGCGGCGACGCCCGGCGTTTCGGTCACAAGCATAACCGCGCTGTCCGGGATAATCACATGCATCTGGTGGGTAACGGCCTGGGTCATACCATGCACCAATAAAAGCCGGATATGCCCTGAGACGAGCGGCTGCATATAGACGTCGATCAGACGGGATATCGCCTGCGTGTCGCCGGATACGCAGATCACAAGCCGTATTTTCAAGCGGGTTTTTTCGATTGCCCGGATGATCAGGCCGGATATGTCCTCCTGCGCGATAGCGGCGATCCGGTCGCTGGAAAGAAAGATATCCACGCGGCTTTCCGGCGCGAGCGCGGTGAGCAGCGGCGCAAGCTCCAGCGCGATCTGCACGAAACCCAACCTGATAGAGGATTGCCGCGTCGGGCAAACCGGAGCAGCTTGCGGGGGAGCGAGCTGCGATCTTCCCATATCCGGTGCGCCGCCACCGAGATTCCGGCGCAGGCTGTCCCCGTCGCTTGCCAGCCACACAACAAGGTTTTGCTTGATGCGGTGGACTGAGGACATCTGCGTAGGCAGGCCCTCTGTTTCAAAATGTGCATTGAGCCACTTGATATCGTCTGTGTTCCGGCTTTGCGCGAGGATATATTCCGCAAGGGCATCCATCTGCGCGCTTGCCACCCGCAGCTTTCGCTTGCCGCTGAGCCAGCGGCTGACGAGGGAGGGATCGACGTTAAGCGCCTTCGCAAGCTGGTTGCCGCTGATGGCGAAATAGTCCATGACGGTTTTTAGCTTTGTCGCGGTGTTTGTCACGGGAATGGCCCTTTCGAATCATTTTTTATTGTTATCGCTTTCCGGGCAATGGCGGCTTGTATAAGAAGCTTCATATGTATGATGCGCCATGCCCAATCCGCCGGATACAAATGTCTTGGTATACCCGCCGTGGACGCCGTACTCATCATGGGTACCGTCATAATTCTCAATGACTTCACTGTGTATAGGCGCTTCGGCGTAGGCTTGAACATGCTTCCAAAAAATCCGCGCAAGCCGTTCGTTTGAGCGCATGATTTTTTCCAGGGCTGAGGCAGCCTGCCTGCGTTCCTCCAGGAATACGGCGTCGTATCGCAGCTTCAGGTAATAGTTTATGTTGTGAGCCGCATACAGCCCGCCGTTGCCGTGTTCAGCGCCCTTTGTCAGCATCACGTGAAGCGTATCCACTCCATTTGTGACCTAACAGTTTACAAATGAATCCCATAATAACACCCTTTATACTTTCTGCTCGCTATTAGGCAGACAGGGCTCCTTGATAAAATCGCAGCCGTAAGCCGTGCCGTCATTGGTGCCGCCCACCTTGCCGCATACTTCGCAGCGCCGCTCGCTTACCGGGCAATCATGGATTGTATGAACGAGCCTATGCTTTGTCTCGCCGCAAAGACTACATATAACATGACCGTCCTGATATTTCCACCGATGCGGGAAGCCATCGCATACTCCGCAAACCCGGCACGTTTTGATGCATCCGGAACCTTCCCAATCGTGCGTCTCTTTTCTAGAGCCGCAATTCGAGCAGATTTGCACACATTGGTTGTCAGTTGCGTGAAAAGCATGGCCCTCGCTGCGCGTCATGCCGCATCGAACACATTGGCAATTTTTCCATTTGTGACCAAAGTTTTTGCATACGAATCCCATTGCAAAACCTCCCGTTCGTTAATCGCAAAAGCCTTAATTAAATAAAGGGTACTTCCAGCGCGGCGGTGGTTATGGCGTAATCGTTAGGCTTTAGCCTGCGCACGCTTTTCATCGCACTTTTTTCATTTTTGGACATCCATCCCGGCACAAAGAATTTCATATGCATTATCCTTTTTATATTTCAATGATGCGCATTATCGCTTCCGCAAGCAGGCCGATATCGGACTCATGGTGCGCTATGCCCGCAAGCACGTTTTGATCGCTTTACATCGGCAGTGTGCTTATCCTTATTTCGATTTGCCCACCGCAAGCGTTAAGTATCCGTTGCACTCATCGCATACGGCAATGGTTGAGTTGGCCTTTACAATGTATGGCGCGGACTCGTTAACGGAATATGTGACATCAATGTTTTGCGGGCTGGTATAGTTCTTTGTGGCCGGTTCGCCGCAGACGGCACAGGTTTTGGATACGAGTTTTTCACATCCCGCCAGACACGCGAGTATCATCGCCAAAATAAGAAGTATGAAAATCAGTTTTTTCATCTTGTATTTCTCCTTTGTGGATTTATTGAAATCAGTTGTTGGATGCCCCTTATAACCTTGGAACCCATCGAAATACCACTCCTCGCTGAGCCGGATTGCGTAATTATGCCATTTTTTCGGCTGATAAGCTATTCGCCCACGGGCAGCGCGTACAGATCCTCTATGCTCATGCCGAAACGCTCTTGAACCACCTGTTCAAAGTAGGCCAGCGGCTTATGATATAATTCTTTGCCTGTCGTTCCAAAGGCGGCGTTGAACATCCTATGCGCCGTATCCAAGTCGGGATATTCCCAGCCTTTTTCGTCCGTGGCAGGATAAATTTCAAAACCGGCTTCCACACCACCCTTCTCTATGGAAACATGATACTTTCCCTCGGCTGCATAATATAAAATTTGTAGCTTGTAACCGTTCACATCGTTATCATAAAACTCAATATTCCAGCCGCCGGGATTCTCGCCCCATTCCGGCCTGTGGATGGCTATTTGCATATAGTGCGGCTCGGTTTGCTCGTATAGACAAATCGCACTGTCCGCGTTGGCGGTAAATCCCAACCGCTCGTATGGCAACGCATATGGCGCGGTCGTTTGCTCCGGCAACGCTGCGCCCTGCTCAAACGGCAGCGCGTACAGCGCGTCGGCAGTTACGCCGAAGGTCATTTGAATCGTATCATTGAAAATAGGGATGGGCGCAAGCAGTATGTCTTCGGCGTCTGTTTCGCCCAGCGCCTCCGTTATCATTCTCTCAAAGCGTTCCCTGTTGTTGGAATCCACCATGAATGTACTGTCCGCCGCGTTGTAGATGTAGTTCATCTGTTCACCATTGATGTTCATTTGAAAGACATAGGCGCTTATTTCCGGATAGTACAAGACGACCAAGGTATACCCGCTATCCAGCATTAAGTCCATTCTTACGCATTTCGTCATATCTTCAGACTGCGGAGCGCCCCACTCGGCGTGGTTGATGTTCACGCTCAACCCGTCGCGCTGAACGTCCCCATAGCTCGCCTGATTGTTGGCGTCGTTCATGGTAAACCCAAGCTCGGCAAGCGTGAATGCAATGGTGAAATCCTTTTGCTCTAAGTTTTGGTAGATATCCGACAGCGGGAAATAATTGTTTATGGGGCTGCCTGTAAGGTACAGATGCTTGAGTTTTGTGAGCGAGGCCAGCGGCGACACGTCGGTGATCGTCGAATGTTCCAGCATGAGAAGTTCCAGGCTCGTCAGCTTTGCAAGCGCACTATAGTCCTGCGCCGCGCAACCTGTCAGGTTAAGCCCTTTCAGGTTCGTCAGCCCGGCAAGCGGCGCGATGTCGGCGACAGGGTTGCCGCCCAGCGACAGCAAGTTGAGCTTTTTCAGCCCCGCCAGCGGCGTGATATCGGTGATCGCGTGGAATGACAGGTCGAGGCTTTCAAGATTTTTAAAATACTCCAGCCCGCCGATATCCTTGACCGGCGTCTCTTCAGAAATGTACCGCTGCCATTCAATACTGAGGTTCAGCCGCGTCACCGCCTCGGCCTCCGCCACTGTGATGCCGCCCGGCTTCCCCACCGCCGCACACACCATCGCCCCCAGCGCCGGATCGGCAAACGTCACAACGACGGGCATATCCGCAGCCGAAGGCGAGGACGGGGACGTCGCCGCGGCGGGCGCGCCGCAGGCGGCGAGGCCCAGAGCCAGTAGCAATGCCACGCTCACGCATAGTATTTTTTTCATTGCAGCCTCCTGAAATATTATAAAACGGCCCGATGCGGACGGGCGTGACCGGCCTCGCCCGCATCGGATGTTCTCACAGAGTGTTTTACCGCCTTGCCCGGTTTCCCGTCAATCCAGCTCAAAGTCCTTTTCCGTCAGGTTTGGATAGATATCCGCAAGGGGTGATAAATCCTCGATAGGGTTGCCCGCAAGCTTCAGAGACGTCAGCTTTGTCATACCTTTGAGCGGCGTGATGTCCGTGATCTGGTTTTCATCCAGATAGAGACGGTACAGGCCCGCTGTCATGCCGGAAAGCGCGCTGATATCCGTTATTTGATTGCCTTGCATCCACAAATCTTCCATCATCGTCATGCCGGAAAGAGCGCTGATGTCCGTGATTTTATTGCCCCATATTTTGAGATCCCTCATCTCTGTCATACCGGAGAGGGCGCTGATATCCGTTATGCCGTTGCTGTTCATGTACAGGGCTATAAGCTTAGTCAAACCGGCGAGAGGGCTGATATCCACCTCCGCTTCATTGCTGTTAAAAGACCAGGACAGCTTAAGGACGGTAAGATTTTTAAAGTATTTAAGCGAACTTATGTCCTTAATTCTCGGAAGGGGCGTTCCGGGTTCTATACTCAGGTCGAGTTCTGTGACTGCCTCAGCCTCGGCGACAGTGATATCGCCTTCCGGTTTGTTCATGGCTGCCCGCACCTTTTCTTCCAGCACCTCATCGGTGAATACAACCACTGCGGGCGTGGGTTCGGGCGTCGGCTCCTCTGTAGGTTCGGGCGTTTCCACGGGCGCGGACTCCGATACCTCCGGCGACGGTGTTTCCGTCGCGGCGGGCGCGCCGCATGCCGCCAGGCCCAGCGCCAGCAGCAATGCTAACAATACGAATAGTGTCTTTTTCATTGAGAAAATCTCTCTTTCTTTTATTTGTGACTAATGATTAGTTCATCTCAAAATCAGAAAATTCTAATTTCGGATAAATGTCTTTGAGCGGGCTGTAATCCTCAATCGGATTTTTGCTCAGTTTCAATTCTTTCAAGTTCGTAAGATTAGCAAGAACACTGATATCTGTAATTGCATTATCATCAAGAAACAAGCTCCAAATTTTTGTCAGTCCGCCGAGCGCGCTGATGTCCTGAACACCATTGCCCATGCAGGAAAAAATCTCCAAATCCTTCATATCCGACATGAAGTCTAGGCTGAGGGTACCGTTTTGCCGCTCGTCTTCGTCGCAGGTCCAGTCAAACCCAAGAAAGACCAGGTTCGTCAAACCCTTGAGTACGGACAAGTCTTTGGGGCGAACGCCGGTGAACCCCAAGCTCTTTATGGATTTCAGTTCGGCAAGCGGCGCAAGATCGCTGATGTCGTTAAAAGAGAGGTTGAGATCTTCCAGGCCGGTAAAGTATTTTAAATCGCTGATGTCCCGGATACCCCCGTTCTGGCTATTCATGTCGTCAAAGCTCTCGTTCGAAAGATCCAGCTTCACAACAGCCTCAGCCTCTGCGACTGTGATATCGCCGTCCGGCTTGCTCATCGCTTCGCGTACTTTTGCTTCCAGCGCAGCGTCGGTGAACACGACGACCGGCTCGGTCGTCGGCTCTTCTGTGGGTTCAGGCGTTTCCACGGGTATGGACTCCGATACCTCCGGCGACGGCGTCCCCGTCGAGGCGGGCGCGCCGCAGGCCGCCAAGCCCAGCGCCAGCAGCAACGCTAACAATACGAATGGTGTCTTTTTCATTGAGAAAACCTCCTTTTATCCTTTTATTGAAACTCATATTAGAACAAGAAACTTGTTTAGCAATTCGATTCTTTCACATCGAACGCCGGGGATGCTTCGAAGCAAAGTTACATTTATGCTCATCATGGTTGTCTCTTTGCTACAGCGCTAAAACCGGCTCGTCCATGACACGGAACCTGCGCTACCCTCACGCTGCCGGTCATCGTCGCTTTCCTGTGCTTTTCTGCAATTCTCTTGTAACTGTTTCAATTGCGCCAGCTGCTCCGCTGAGATCACTGATTTATCCTTAATGAGACTAAATGCGATAAGCCGTTTCGCGCTGCTAAGGCGAGCGCAGGTGGCTACCTTCGCGAGCATATCCCGCGAACCGATGCTGTGGGCGACTCTTTGTATAAACAGGTTTTCCGGGCAACGCGCCACCGCCTCCAACATGCTGCCATCATCCGGGGCAATCCGGCACAGGCGTTCACAGGCGGCGGCCCGGCGGCTTTCCTCATTATCACTGCGCGCAATTTCAAACAGCAAATCGATGTCGCTAAGCGCCTCCAGCGCCACATAGCTTATCACGCTGTCCTTGTTTTCCAGCAGTTTTTTCACGGTCGCTTGATCGGTCAGGTGCCGTATCGCCGCATACCGCACGTTTTTATCCTCGTGGGTATCGAACGCGAACGCCGCCAGCGGCTGCTGGCTGGTGATACGGCCGATTGCGGCCTGCCGTAGTTCCCAATGGAGGCCTTTATTTTGAGCCAGCCGCATCACGCATTCCTGATCGCTCAGATATAGAATCGCCCTGCGCACACCCGGTGGCTGTGACAGGGTGTGATAAGACAAACGAAACTCGATGGCTTCCAATGCGGTATGGTCGGCGGTGGCATCGCCGCCTTTATACAGCTCAAACAGCCTGTCCAGTGCATAGTCCCGCAAGCACACGTCTCCCGCGTACTTCGCAACATCAAGCAGCCGTTTAAGTTCCGACAGCATGGATATCGCCGCATGGCGCTCCTCATAGGAAACGGATTGGTCACCCGCTATGCGATGCAGTACGCTCTGTTCGCCGATACGGCGAATGGCATATATCCGTACCTCGCGGTTTACGTCATCTCTCGCGGCCTTTAGAATAAGCTCCGTATCTCCAACCTTGCCAAGTGCGCTTATACGCAGCGCGGACGACCGGTCATGCAGGGCAATGTGCGCGATAAAACGCTCGTCGGTGATGCGGCGCAGCGCGTATTCCCGGATTCCATCGCCGACATCCGCGTTGACGACCGCTGTCAGCGCCGCCTGGTCAGTCATTTTTTCTACCGCCCGTTTCGCTTTTTCGGGATTACTGCTTTGCCACGCAGGCTTGAAAATACTCATATCCGAACTCCTTCTAAGGGCTATTTGTTGCTTTTCTGCAAAGCGATTGTGTCCTCCCGCTTTTCCAAATCAACAGCGGGAACATGTTCTGTGTTCGGTATCATTGCGATAATTCCGTCCGCCAGGCCTGTATTGGACACGATCTTTACAGCGGCGGACTGCATACCCATACCGATCTTTAATTCACCCATCCCCTCGGCGGCAACAACATGAAAGAAACAGATGCCCTCATATTGCTCAGAAATATTGACCACATTGTTTTTCTTCATCACTATAAAGACAAGAGGCGCGTCCGGCGTGACTCTGCCGACTTCCACTCCGTTGAGAAACACCCGGCTCGACTGGTCACTTCGGGAACAGGTGATGGATACCTGTTTCGGAACCTCCAAGGTCTCCTGAGAGTCAAGGCTTTCAATAAAACGCGCCTTTTCCTGCGGTTTATCCGTTGGATAAAACTTTATTACCGGCACTTCACCGTTATTGCTTTTTTTCTGTTTGCTTTGGCTCAGATGCACAAAAGCGAGAATGACCAAAAACAATCCGACAACTATCAGACCATAGAACAGGAAATATCCGCTTGCCACAGAAAGCCAAATGCCCAGAATGATGATAGCGATGCCGATAAGCAGTTCTCGTAAAAATTTCGACATGATATTACCTCTTTCATTATGCTTTTTGGTTATGGCTTGCTGCGTTGAACAACTCCATACCCACACGCTCTTTATTCACTTCCGACCAAGTTGGCTCGAAGTTACGGCATTTGAACCAATCTTGCGCAATCATGACCTTCTGTTTTGTCTATAAACCTCATGTGATTCCTCAGTCTGTTCAGCTCCACCGCACCGTTTTCACTTGAAACACGCTGCCCTTAACGTGCAATTCGCCAATCGCGCCATCCCTTGCCTCAAACGCATAGCGAAGAGTTCTTTTCTCCAAAACATTAGTGATAAACTCTCGATATGTGTTGCCAGTCTGTCATTGCCAGCTTAATCATAGCAAATAAAAAAAGCCCTGTGGTATGCTCACTGCACACTTTTGGGCTTTTTCGTATTTTTTTGTGAAACTATGAATAGATGATGCGAAACGCCGCCAGCGGCAGATCATTTTCCGCTTCTTCACGCATCCCCTCGTCCAGATGCGCTTCCCGGAGCCGCGGCAGATTCAAAAGCGGCGTCAAGTCTCTGTCCAAAACGCCGCTCAGGCCGATTTGTTCGAGGTAGGGAAATCCTTCAATACCGGACAGGCTTTCGATGGTAGTCTGACGGATAAATAGGTACTTCAGGTTTTGTATACCAGCAAAAGCCGCTATCGACGTAATCCGCGTTTTACCCGCGTCGATATTTTCCAGCATCGGGCAGGCGGAGAGCGCCGAGATGTCGGACACACGGGTTTCAAACAAACATAAATTTTTAAGAGCGGGTAGACTGGCCAGTGGGGATACATCCTCGACAGGGTTGTGCCTGAGATCGATATCCTCCAAAGAAGTGAGCTCCGAAAGCGGCGAAAGGTCGCCGATGTCCTGCAGCGCGATACGCAGTATATGCAGGTTTTTAAGCTTCTTCAGATCGTTCAGCGAACGGATGCCACCATTTTTCAGTTCGCCATCGTTCAGCGCCATGTGCTTGCCCAGTTCCCCATAAGCCTCGCCGTCGGCCGCCGCCTGATCGCCGTAAATATAAAGCTCGGTGACACTGAGCAGCTCTTTTTCTCCAATCGGTTCGTTTTCAGGTATGTCCAATGCCAGCCGGACAGCCTGTTCGATGAGCGGTTCTTCAAATGAAATGCCGGATGAAACGGAAAACACCGGCGTAAAATCCGTGTACCGCCCGACGATAAATCCAGCGCACAGGCATGCCGCGCAGACAAGAAAACCGCACGCCAGGCGCAACGCGCGTTTTTTTCTGTGCCCGTCGGCATTGCGTAAATCGGCCCGGACCCTTTCGACGGAGGCATAACGCCTTTCGGGCGCGAAGTCCGTGCATGCTTCGACGATCCGCCGCAGGCGGGGGTTCTGGATTTTCGGCACGAGTGTTTTCAGATGGGAATCCTCGGTCAGCAGCCAGCCAAGCAGCACGCCCAGGGAAAAGATGTCGGCGCGGCAGTCGGTCTGCGAATAGCCGTATTGCTCGGGGGGCGCGAAATCCATGGTGCCGAAGCATACCGTGTCCTTTCGGGCGGTTTCATCGTATACGCGGGAGATGCCGAAATCGATCAGCGTGATCTTTCCCTTCGCGCCCAAGATGATATTCTGCGGCTTGATATCCCGGTGGATCACGGGCGGCGTCTGGCTGTGAAGATAGGAGAGTATGCAGCAAAGCTGAAGAACGATGGAGATGCTCTGTTCCTGCGTCAGCGGATTTTCGGAGACATAGCGGTCAAGCGGCGTTCCCTCGATATATTCGCGCACGACACACAGCATTCCGTCGTTTTGATATTCGGCAATGAACCGGGGAAGGCCGGGGTGACGCAGACCTTTGAGAAGCGCTCCTTCGGTCGTGCGGGAAATCAGCTTTTTGTCGGTGTAGCACTTGGCCAGAAAACAATCGCCCGTTCGCCGGTTCTTGACCCGCAGCGTTTCGCTCGAGGCGCTGTGCGCGATGCACGCCATTGCTTCATAGTCGGCAAAGAACTCCTTGGGGTAACGCGTTTCGTCGTAATCCTCTAAAACATAGCCGGCCAAGCCTTCATTCATTTTTATCCTCCCGGCCAAGCGGAGTCAGGCCCATTGCCGCAAGGGCGTCGTCCGCAAAAATAACATCCTTTTGTTCGTAGAGGCAACGGAGTATAACGCTTTCGCGCGGGATTCTGGCATACAGCGGCGCTTCCCTTGCCGCTTTAAGCAGCTCCTGCGCGTTCTCCACATCCATGCCGAAGCCGAAGGCCAGCTGGATCACCTTATCGCGCGAAGGGTTGCGGATGCCGTTGAAAATCTGATATCCATAATTGCGGGGAATATTGGCCTTTTCGATCACGACCGCTTTCGATATTCCCGCTTTCTTGCAGAGTTCAGCAATCAGAAGATAAAAAGGAGGGACCTCCATCAGGCCGGCGTTGTCCCGCATATACGTTTTCAGATCCGGCGCTTTGAAAAGCCTGTCAAGCAAAAGTTCCGTCACGCCGCCTGTTTTTATCTGAGTCTTCTCCATGTCATGCGCCTCCTTTTTCACGGGACATACGGGGATCGTCGGGTTTTTCGGCACCTTTAGGAATGAGCCACATATGGCCCATGCGTTGCTGCCCTTTGATGCGTCCCTCCTGACAGAGCTTTTGGATCCGCCGCTCGGAAATCTCCCACTTAATCGCCGCTTCCCGTACCGATATGTAATCCATGCACCATACTCCCGTTACGATCAGTGATTGGTTATGCTATAATTATATACGTTTCACCGAATAGATGCAACAAGCATTCAATAAGCTATCGGAGGTTGTTTGTAGCAATATGTGCAGCGTGCATACCTCAGCCGCACCATTGTCTTGTATAATTTAAGCTAATAGCGACAGATGAAGTCATCTTATAACCGGATTAATATGCAGGAGGTGATCTTTTTGGCTGATAACAAAAGAGCAAGGCTTCTAAACCTCATGCAAATCCTGCAGGAAGAAACGGATGAACAGCACCCGCTGACCATACCGCAGATAATAGCCAGGCTTCAGGGCTTCGGCATCAGAGCCGAACGCCGTTGCCTCTGCAGCGTTCAACGAAAACGGCGAATTGGTGTTTATCCTCGCAGACGGCACGGCAATCAACCTCCTCAATTTGAAAAAACCTCTTTGACAAAAGTTATCGGAGGATGTCACCATGGAGAAGAAAAGCAGACTCCTGCAAATCAAGCGGTATCTGGAAGAACGGACGGATGAAGCGCATCCGGCCGCTATTGCGGATATCTTGTTATACCTTGAAAGCGAAGGCGTTCAAGCTGACCGCAGGACGGTATCGCGGGATATCGAACGGCTTATGGAAAGCGGTATGGATATCGTATGCAACGCCGGCAGACGCAACGAGTATTTCTGCGGCGGCAAGGGTTTTGAATTGCCCGAATTGAAGCTGCTGGTCGACGCTGTGCAGGCTTCCCGCTTCATCTCCCATAAGAAAAGCCAGGCGCTGATTGGGAAACTCCTGTCCCTTGGGAGCGCCCACCAGGCAAGCGAGCTGGGCCGCCATTTGTACTTGGACAAGCAGATAAAATCCGAAAATGAGCGCGTATATATCACAGTTGATTTGCTGTATACAGCCATTAATCAAAGGAAAGAGATGCAGTTCAAATATTACGAATACCTGCCGGATAAGCGAAAAGCATATAAGCACAACGGCCAGACCTATGAATTCAGCCCCTACGGACTGATTTGGAACGGCGACCATTACTACGCCGCAGGGTATTCCAGGCATCATGATCGGATTATCACCTTCCGAGTAGACCGGATCGCCAGTCCCCGGTTGACGGATAAACCGGCCATACCTGAGCCGGACGGCTTCGATATGTCCTTTTACGCGCGGCAGGTGTTCCAGATGTACGACAGGCCCGTATGCGAAGTCACGCTGCTCTGCGAAAACCGCCATATGAAAACCCTTGTCGACCGTTTCGGGGAGAACGTCCAGACCTCAATCGAAGATAACGGTCATTTCACCGCCACGGTCAGCGTGGCGGTCAGCCCCACATTTTACGGATGGGTATTCGCCAACCGAATGAGGATACTGTGCCGTAAAAGAGTTTAAAGCGCTGAAAACCATATAACTGGGTTATAGCTATCAGTCGTTCACTGCCCTCTCCACAAGTTCATATACCTTGTTCAGCAGGAACAGCGCCTGTCTTACATCCTCCAGTGTGCCGAGATCGCTGTTAACGCCACGGGCGATCTGGTTGATGTTCGTGCCGATGCGGTTGATCTCTAAATAGAGTTCATGAACAGCTTCGGACGACTTGGCCTTGACCGGCTTATCTAATATGAGCCGCCGCAGATACACGCTTTTGGACAGACCGCATTGTTTTGCTTTTCTGCACAGAGTTTCATGTTCTTCGTGGCTGAAGACAAAATGTGTGTGGACGACTCCACCGTTGCTTTTCATAAGTGTTCACCTTCTTCTTTTGTGAGAATCATCCGCTTTGCGGCATAGGGGTTCTGGGGATTCCCCGGCAAGTTGTGCAAAAGATATCTTTGCGCTATGCTTGCAGGTATAATCGCACTGTGGGTGCGATTATACCCCTTTTGCTTCTAAAAAGGGAAAAGCCGGGAAGAACTTTACTGGCCTGACAGATATAATATCCTGGGATGGTAAATGGGACTTATGCTTGCCGGGCCTCCAATGATTTGGAACTACAACATGCTGGACGGACGCATCAACAATACCCCGGCAGTGGATTCCGTCGAGGCGCGGTTAAAGCGCGGGGAAACCGTTACACTCTCCGAAATCCTGGCGGAGGCCAGGGAAAAGCCCTCCATCACAGATCAGTTAAAGACCTCGCCGCCGCTCAAGGAGAAAAAGAAGCCTATTCAAAGATTAGAAATGGAGAGATGAACCATGATGAAATTTACCGTTGAGGAAAGCAACCTGATCTGCATGTACAACACCGGCACGCGGGTCGGTACGTTGACTGCACTGCGGATGTTCCTGCCCGTCATTGAGGATCCGGACATGAGGGCTATTGCCGACAGCGTGGCGGCCAAGCTGAACGGTATGACCGACGCCGAGTTTGCAGCCATTGCCTTTGAACCTGTTCCCCCTGATGCAGAAGATGAACACGGGGGCGGCTGATATGGCGAACCGCAAACGAAACATACAGCTTCATTTCATGGTGTCGGCACGTGAAAAGGCGCTGATAAAGGATAAAATGGCTCAGATGGGCACCCGGAATATGGGCGCTTATCTGCGCAAGATGGCTATCGACGGGTATGTGGTCAAATTGGATTTATCCGACGTGGGGGAGCTTGTTTCCCTCCTACGCCGGTGCAGCAATAACCTGAACCAGCTTACACGACGCACCCATGAAACCGGCAACATCTATGAGGCCGATATAGAGGACGTGCGTCAAAACTATGATCGTCTATGGGAAATGGCGGGAAGGATACTCACCGAGATATCCGAGATACGGTAAATCGGGCACATGCTCCTGCGGGATTGACAAAATAGACATCTCGTGCAATCGGCGCTATCATGGAATTGAGGGTAAAAAAATTAGTCGGCAAGGAGGTTGCCTTATGCGGTGGATATTCAAAATACTGCTGTTCCCGGTCGTCGTGGCCTTGACCGTCTTTGTGGCGGTATGCCGGTTCCTCTGCGCCTTTTCAACGATGCTGCTGTCCATATTGGCCTTCATCGTCTTTGCAATCGCCTTGGGCACGATGATCCTGCTGGGAGAGTTTTGGGAGGGTATCAAAATCGCGGTGCTGGCTTGGCTCATATCCCCATATGGCATCCCGCTGTTCGCATCCTTCCTGGTGGAGCTGGTGGATGGCCTGAACAGCAGAATAAAAGCGATTTAGCGGCCATAAAAGCACACTAAAAAAACCGGCTTGCATTGTATCAACGCAGGCCGTTCTTTTTCTATGTATTACTATTTATTGGAAATGGCAAATGCCTCAAGAAGCTTATTAAAAATGTCGCTGGCAATGTGAAATTGCTCTAGAGACAGCCGCCTGAACCGTGAAGCCAGAGCCTGCACGTCATTTTTGGATTCGTTCTCAAACAAGATGTCGTCGCTAGCAATGGATAATACCTGGCAGATTTTTTGCAAAGACGACAGTGAAACGCCCACGGCACCGCGTTCAATGGCAGATACGTTCTTGGTTCCCATTCCAATCAGCTCCGCAAACCTATCCTGCGTCAGACCGGCTGTTTCCCTCGCCTTTTTGATCCTGCCGCCTATCTCAACATTGATGTCCTTCTTTTCTTTCACTTAACACCACCTCATAACATTAGTCTATGTGATGGTATCATTGACCAAAACATGCTAATAACGTTATAATATGTCGCGTCAATAACACTACATAAGGGTGGAATGAGAAAAATGAGAAATATGTTATGCAGAAAAGCTTGTGCATTTACAGGTCATCGCTCCATGCGGTTCAGCTTCGGATTTGATGAGGAAGATGAACGGTGCCTGCACTTAAAGTTGGCGATAGCCCAAGAGATAAGAAAACTGATCGAAAGCGGCGTATCGTTATTTTATACCGGGATGGACCGGGGCGCTGACCAGTGGGCAGCCGAAATCGTCCTGAACATGAAATGGCAATATCCGAATGTCCAGCTTATCGCCGTACTCCCCTGTGAAACGCAGGCAAACAAGTGGTCTGCAGAGCAAAGGGAGCGGTATTTTGACATGTTGGCAATGTGTGATGACGTCATGACTCTTCGTGCTCACTATACGCCGAAATGTATGCTGGAGCGCAATCGTTATATGGTCGATCAGGCTGAATACCTGATGGCCGTTTACGACGGAAATCCTAAAGGCGACACGGCCTACACCATCCGCTATGCGCATGAAAAGAACAGGCAAATCATCATTATCCACCCGGACACGATGGAGATTGTCCCACAACCGGATTTAGAGGTACTGGAGCGGCGAAAGCAGTTAAGGGTTCTACCGGAACAACAAGTGGAATTATAACGGAAAATAGCGGGATACGCGCTCATATCCCAGCCGTTTTTTATTGGGAGGTGAACATACCCGATGGCAACCACCCGACTCATATCGCTGCATACCGGCAAGGTCCGAACGATTGCGGCGGCGCTTGCCAGCAGCACCAATTATGTTGAGAACCCCGCCAAGACAAATAATGGGGAGTTGGTCACGTCTTTTGCTTGTGACGCGCGCACGGCGGATGCCGAATTTCTCCTGTCCAAGCGGCAGTATCTTTCTATTACGGGCCGCAATCAGGGTGACCGGGACGTGATCGCCTACCATACCCGGCAGTCCTTCAACCCCGGGGAGATCAAACCGGAGCTTGCAAACAAAATCGGCTATGAATTGGCGATGCGCTTTACCAAGGGCCACCACGCCTTTATCGTCGCCACGCACGTTGACAAGGCGCATGTCCATACGCATATCATCTTCAATTCTACGGCGCTGGACTGCACCTGCAAGTTCAGGGACTTTTTAGGCTCAGCCCGCGCTTTGCGCAGATTGAGCGACCAGATTTGCCTGGAAAACGGTCTGTCCATCATCGAAAATCCCAAACGCGGCGGAAAGCATTATGACAAATGGCTGGGCGACAACAAGCCGCTGTCCTATCAGGAAAAACTGCGGCTTGCCATTGATAAAATTCTCTACGAAAGGCCTTCGGATTTTGACGCTTTTCTATCGGTTATGCAGACAATGGACTATGAGGTTAAGCAGGGAAAGTACCTTTCTTTCCGCGCTTCCGGCCAGCAAAAATTCACCCGCCTGCGCTCCCTGGGCGATGGGTATTCGGAGCAGGAGATCTACGCTATCATTGAGGGCAAAAAGCCCCTTTCTCCCAGCCGGTCGAAAGCTGCGCTGCAAGAACCGCAAGGGGTCAATCTGCTGGTAGATATTCAGGCAAAATTGCAGGCCGGAAAAGGACCCGGCTACGAACGTTGGGCCAAGGTATTCAACTTAAAACAGATGGCGCAAACGCTGAACTTCCTTACCGAAAACAATCTGCTGGAGTACGCCGAGCTGGAGGAAAAAGCAGCGGCGGCGAGCAAGCGTTTCAACGAGCTGTCGATGCGGATCAAAGCCGCCGAAACCCGCATGGTCGAGATTGGTAATCTCAAAACGCACATCATAAACTACGCGAAAACCCGCGACGCTTATATCGCCTACCGTAAGGCCGGATACAGCAAAAAATTTTACGAGGCGCACGCTTCGGACATCCTCTTGCACAAGGCAGCCAAGGCGGTATTCGATACGTTGCCTGGGAAGAAAATCCCCACCATAAAAACGCTCCAGACTGAGTATGAAAAGCTGCTTTCCGAAAAGAAAAAAGCCTACACCGGATATGCCACTGCTCGCAAGGAAATGAAGAAATTGCTCACGGCGAAAATGAACATCGACAGGCTTTTGGGCGCTGTGCAGGAACAACCGGAGCGGATGCGGGAACAGAACAGATGACGCGACTTTTTGCCCTTGCCGCTTGCTCTGCAAAGAAGCGTCCGCAAGGACGCGCAGCCGCCCCCAAACGGGGCGTTCAGTGGGGATTGGGGGACCTTCCCCAACAAGCAAAGCACGGCGTGTGTACCGCCGTGCCCTGCTTGCTACAATTAGTTTGGCCGTAGAAAGCACTGCAAGTCCAGTGCTATACTGTCGCTCATACCTAAGTTACAATGAGGGGGTAATCGGTCTGACGGGGTGGCAATGCTTTCTCCAACTCCTTTTTCTGAAGCCTATCGCAAGCAGAAAGGTTACTCTGAATGTTTTGAGATATAAACTAAACGCTAATATTCTTTATGCAAATATTTTCAACCGTAATGAATGTATAGTATAATCACAGCATCAATATGCCAGACACAAATTGTAGAAAAAATGGATAAGCGCTATTATAATGGTTGGGATATCTTTTCATAGATATCATAAGAACTGTACATGACTGTTCGTAAGAGCAGCATTGTAGAGAATGTAGCTATATTATTTGTGCGCTGACTTTGCAAGTATAGAGACCACATGTTGACGATTGTTTATGTCGGTATGGATTGGATGTAATGTATGGAGGGACATTGCATGGAAAAAGAAAATCGAATTTTAATCAAGAATGCCGACTGGATCATTACGATGGATCAACAGCGCGGTCGCTTTCGCAATGCGGATATTCTTATTCAAGGGAATAGAATTATAGATATTGGCATGCTTGGAGAAATCGAGCAAATCGATGAAGTCATCGATGCGCGGGGATTCATAATCATTCCGGGAATGATCAACACGCATCACCATTGCTCTCATACGTTAATTCGCAATATGCCGGATATAGTACAGTATTCTTTATCCTCTTTTTTAAAACTTATCTACGGGAAGCTCGAATATATGTCAGAGCGGGGAATATATGCTGCAACGCTTGGCGCGCTAGGCGACCTGTTAAAAACAGGCTGTACCACATCCTGCGATCATCATTATGTTTTTCCTCCCGGTAACAACCATATGATTGATATGCAAATCAAAGCGGCTGAAAAGATAGGCATTCGTTTTCATGCGTTTAGGGGAAGCCTGTCCGCCGGGGCTGAGAATGATTGCCTGCATGTGCCTCCTTCATTAATCGAATCAGCCGACAGAATAGTGAAGGATTCCGTTCGCCTAATTGAACAATACCATGATCCGTCGCCCGGAGCGATGATCAGAATAGGTGTAGCACCTTGCTGGCTGGTATATGAGAAAAAAGATGTCATCCTGCAATCGCTTAAAATTGCCGAGCATTATAACGTACAGTTTCATAGCCATCTGGCAGATTCCCGCAGTGAATTCTCATATGCCAATGAAAAGCATGGATGTACGCCTGTGGAATTCGCGGAGAAACTGGGTTGTTTAAAACCGCAAAGCTATTTTGCGCACTGCGTGCAATTGACCAAACAAGATTATGCAATTCTCGCAAAGAATAAGGCTGGGGTGGCGCATTGTCCAAATTCCGACCTTTTGCTTAATACGGGCATTGCAAATGTACCGGAATTTTTCAGGCGGGGGGTGCATGTCAGCCTGGGGGTCGACGGTTCGACCTGCAACAATGCTTCCATCATGATCTCGGAACTGAAGAATGCCTTTTTAGTACAGAAATTCAGTGAAAAACAACCGTTTATTTCTCCGGAACGTGTACTGTACATGGCGACGGCGGGAGGAGCGCAGGTGTTGGGCAGAAAGGATATCGGAAGCTTAGCACCTAATATGATGGCAGATTTTGTGATGCTCAACTGGAATAAATTCCAGTATGCCGGAGGGAAAAACGATCCGATTTCCGCGGTTGTGCTCTCAAGCGATCCACGAATCGTCGATTATGTGTTTGTCAACGGAAAAATGGTGGTTAAGCATGGGATTTTAACTCAAATTGACGAAAGCAAGGCCGCTGCTTTTATTAATCAAGAGGCGGATTTGCTTATGAGCAAATGACCCCTCGCCAGGATTCGCCGGGATACAAAATAATAATTAATTATAGCCTCGTTTTGCGAATGCTGATTGACACGGGCGACAATGTATGTTTAAATTATGTCGTTAAATCGATTCACATATTGAAAATTGAATACTGAATTGGGCAGCAGAACGCTCTCGTGTGGTTCGGGGGATAACCGACCAGGATGACGTTTAATTTTTTTGATTAACAAATGTCATCTTATGCTGAAACGAGAGAAGTTCTGTTTTTTTGTGTTCCGATTTGTCAGCAAACGACAACCGGTACAATAAATAACACTGACAAGGAGACACCAAATGGAAAACAAATTTGCACAAATGAAACAATCATTTGAAAACTACGAAGAGGAGGAGTTACTTGATAATATCAAGGCTGCGCTTGACGAAGGCGCGGAGCCGGTGGATATCGTTGCACTCCTGTCAAGAACCCTGGAAGGCATCGGCGAGCAGTTTTCAAAAGGAGAGCTTTTCCTTCCCGATATGGTGTTGGCGGGCGATCAAATGGGGATGTGCATGGATATACTTCAGCCTGCACTGGAAAAATCTAAGAATCAGATTGCGGCCGGCGCGAAGATTTTGCTCGGAACAGTTGCGGGTGATATTCATGACATCGGAAAGAACATGGTAAAAACAATGTTGTCGGTTTCCGGCTTTACTGTAGTGGATCTTGGGACGGACGTTTCAGCGGCCCAGTTTTATGAGGCGGCAATTTCGGAAAAACCTGCGGCCGTTGCCCTTTCCTCCTGTATGACGACAACTGTTCCCAGCATGAAGGACACGATCGATTTGTTCAAAAGCAAAGGGCTTACGAACCAACTCAAGATTATTGTCGGCGGAGGGTCGATGAATCCTTCCGTTGCAGAGTCGTTCGGCGGTTGCATTTTTGGCGGACACGACGCATTTGAAGCCGCGCAGATCATGAAAAAAATTCTTCGATAAAGGAAGGAAGACAACATGGCAACAGCAAAATTCTGGGAATATCTTAAACGCGGCGAGCTTGGGGAACCGGAACTGTGTAAAGATTTTGATATGCGGGTTTTCAAAACGGCCAAGAAACTTGCCCAGAAATACAATATCAAATTCAATGCCAATGAGCTTGTGGTTCAGGACGACGAGCTGATTGACAATGCATTTAAAGCGGGTTTCGAAATGCTTGCGACAATGGGAATTTTCAACATTGATTCCGGCAAGATCATTCATTTCAGCGAGCAGGAAATCCTTGATAGCATTACGCGTCAATCCCGGGCTATTGAGTTGGGCTATGGTAAGGATCGCTTCTTCATACACAACAGAAAGATCGGTGATAGGCGTTTACCCTGTGTAGCCGGCGGGTGCGGTAACCAAATCGACGAAGAGTATCGCTATAAGCTTTATTTCGGATATGCCAAAAATCAATGGATTGACTACATCGAGCCGGTTCCACCCTATAAGTTCATGGGAATGTTGGTGAAAACCGGAAGCCCCTTTGAAATTCAAGCTTGCCTTGATAATATTGCCCTTTATAGAAAGGCTTGTCTTGATGCCGGAAGGCCGGGAATGCCCGTCAAGGGTAAAGACGGCGTGAGCGCCATCGCGGATGTTGCTACAAATCGTGAAGATATTGGCTATCGGAAAACAGATCACTCAAACGTTTACTTCAAACCGTCTCTGAAAACAACCTACGAGGATTTGAACAGAGCCACGCAGTATGTCCAGTATGGCACTTATGTCAGTACCGGTGGGTGCGATTACATGGGCGGTTATTGCGGGGATGTTGAAGGTGCTGTAATTTGTTCCATCGCGGAAAGCCTGGCAGGACCGATGATATACAACGCCGTAATCAACCACAACTGCGTTATGGAAAGCCTCGATCCCAGCGCTTCAACCCGCAAGGCCATTTGGGGAACGAATCTTGCCTCGGGAGCCATCAACAAGCACACGAATCTTCCCGCAATCTGGGGCGCTTACCTGACAATGGCGGGACCTTGTACCGATATGATGATGTATGAAATCGCCGCCCAGACGATTAGCACGGTCATGATGGGCTGCAATCCCTTCGGCGTTGCGCCGAATCAGGGCGTAACGCCAAACTATTGCACGCCGATGGAATGCCAGTTCATGGCTGAGGTTGCATACGCAACCACCCGCATCGATAGAAAAAAGGCTGGCGAGCTTGTCGAAAGACTGGTACAAAAATATGAAGCGGCGTTTGAAACAAAGAATTACCCGAAAGGAAAAACCTTTGCGGAGCTTTACGATCTGGAGACCGTGGAGCCTAAGCAGGAATATATAGAGCTCCATGAACGCATATGGTCGGAGCTTGGGGAAATGGGACTTGCGCAGTATCGTCCGTCGCTTGATGACTATCGATGACGAATGCCGAAAGGCAACACGGATGAATGCGTGATTCGGTGAAAGGATAAGTCTTCCGAGCCGATGGAAGTAGCATGATCCCGTGCTACCTATGTTTTCAGTTGTGGTTGGAGATTTTTTTGTGCAAATGATCTTCCTGTTGCAATATTAAGAGCCAACCCCGTATACCTATTTCTGTTAACGTGAACACGATTTTTGCAGTACCCTTAATATGTGCTTTATTTATGTGTGGATATTCAAAAGGGTCGGAAGCGTTATAGTGTTGCTGTAAAACAGGCCGCGGCACACGGAAATCCTTGGTTAAGCTTGCTTGCCGGGCAGTGGGAAATTCGATCCGTGGGATGCTGCGTCCAACGCGTGTGCATACGGTTTCATTGGTGTTCAGAGGTTATCTAGTTGTGTTCAAAGCCTTAGATCAAACGATGGTCGCAACGCTTGAAAAAGCGGAAACATAGCGGCGCCCCCAATACTATTTTAGGAGGATGACATTCATGAAACGATGGATTGCTTTGTTATTGACGGTCGTAGCGCTTTGCGGTCTTGTTGGCTGTGCCCAAACGGGGAATGATCCGGTCGAAACGACCGCGCCGGAAACCGATAACGGCGGCACGGAATCGTCTCTGGGCGTTCTGATTGGACAAGCGGAACGCAGAAAGGATATTACAGCGGAGAATATTAAGGTCGGGATCATCTATGTGGATGATTTGAGCGATAAGGGCTGGACGACCAGTCATTACGACAGCATAAACAAGATGGCGGCGAATCTGGGCATCAGTGAAGACCAGATTATCCATAAATTCAATATCCCGGAGGATGCGAAGGCCGCGACGGCTCTGAGTGAGCTGGTCGAAGCGGGCTGTGACATTATCTTTGGAACGGCCTATGGTCATGGCGATTATATGCTTGAAGCGGCCCAAAAGTATTTAAACATTGAATTTTGTCATGCGACCGGCTATCAAGCGCCCGCCGCGAAGCTGCCGAATTTTCATAATTATTTCGCCGATATCAAGGAAAGCCGTTATTATGCCGGTGTTGTGGCGGGGCTTGCGACCAAGTCCAACATGATCGGCTACATCGGGTTCTTCCCCTATGCGGAAGTGATCTCTGCCTACGACGCGATGTATCTGGGCGCGAAATCCGTTAACCCGGATGTGAAGATGAAGGTTATGTACACCAATTCCTGGTATGATCCTCTGATGGAGGATCAGGCAACCACCGCGCTTATCAATGGCGGCTGCGATGTGATTTTCATTTCGAACGCATCCGTAGCCCCGGCGACCGGCGCCGCGAAGCTTGGCGCATACCATATCGGATTTGGTGCCGATCTGACCAAGGTTGTTCCCGAAGCATCGCTGATGTCGGTGATGATCGACTGGTCCGTGTATGACAGCTATGCTGTTTCATGTATACTCAAAGGCGAGGATATCGCTCTTGACTGGTGCGAAGGTTTTCAATCGGGCGCTGTGTACGCCACGCCTGTGAATGCCGCGATTGCTCCGGCGAACGTCGAGGAAGCTACTGCAAAAGCGGTCGAGTGGATGGCGAACAACACGATTTTCACTGGTCCTTTGTATGATAACAATGGGCAGCTGCTGCTTGCCGACGGCGAAAAATTCACGGAAAAAACCTCCTGCTTTACATGGGATCATGTCCTGCAAGGCATAGAGATTATCGGCGAATGATTTAGTAACATGCCGCCGGAGTGTCCAGAACGGAACTCCGGCGGCACGATCCGGCGCTGGAACAATCTATTCAGATCTTGTTAAATTTCGAGAGAAGTGGGTGGTGTAGTTGAGCTGCGACGTACACTGTGCGGTAGAGATCAAAAACATCTGCAAGACCTTTGGAACGCTTAAAGCGAACGATGATATCTGTTTAAAGGTGAATCGTGGTGAAATACTAGCTTTGATGGGTGAAAACGGATCCGGCAAGACGACCCTGATGAATATGCTATCCGGCATCTATTATCCAGATAGCGGCTGTATTTATATTGATGGGGAAAAAGCAACGATAAGGAATCCGGCGGATGCTTTTGCCTTGGGCATAGGAATGGTGCATCAGCATTTCAAGCTTGTTGAGGTGTTTTCCGCTGCGGAAAACATCGTTCTGGGCCTGCCAGGCGGTATGTATATAAATCGCAAACAATTGACGAAGCAAATAAAGGAAATCTGTTCGTCTTACGGATTTGAGCTTGATCCATATAAGAAAATATACGATATGTCCGTTTCTGAAAAGCAGACTGTTGAGATCATCAAGGTTTTGTTCAGGGGGGCGAGCATACTTATCCTAGATGAGCCGACAGCCGTTTTGACGCCTCAGGAATCGGATAAGTTATTTGAAATACTTCGGGCATTAAAGGCTGACAATAAAGCCGTCGTCATTATCACCCATAAGCTGAATGAAGTTCTGGCTGTCTCCGACCGCGTAGCAATACTTAGAAAAGGTAAGTATATCGGAACGACTCCCACGGCGGAAGCTACGATAGCATCGCTGACGGAGGGAATGGTCGGGCGCGCGGTAAGTCTTGAGATTGAAAGGCCCGTATGCGCGGGCAAGGATCGACTGGAAGTAGAGGGGCTAACTTACCGCGACAAAGACGGAATTACCATACTTGACAACGTCTCCTTTTCGCTGTGCGGCGGCGAGATATTGGGCGTGGCCGGTATCGCTGGCAGCGGCCAAAAAGAATTGTGCGAGGTCGTGGCTGGCCTGATATCCCAGCGATCCGGGAAAGTGACGTTCATCGATGAAAATGGGCAAAAACATACTGTTTTCGGCGGAGATAAAAAAAATGAAAGCAGCAGGATGAACCTCGGATTTGTCCCAGAGGATCGGCTTGGAATGGGCCTTGTCGCGGGGCTAAATATGGTAGATAATGTCATGCTCAGAAGCTATCGTTCGGCAAAAGGCATTTTTGTCGATAGGCGCAAAGCAAAGGCAAAAACCGAGGAATTGATTCGTAAGCTCGATATTTCCACGCCGGGTGTAAACACAATCGTGAGGAATCTCTCCGGCGGCAATATTCAGAAGGTTCTACTGGGCCGTGAAATAGATCGCGATCCGGATATATTGATCGTCGCGTATCCCGTGAGGGGCCTCGACATCAATTCGTCGTTTGCGGTATATAAGCTTCTAAACGAGCAAAAGAGCAAGGGAACGGCTATTTTGTTCATCGGGGAGGACCTGGATGTTCTGCTACAAATCAGCGATAGGATTTTGGTTCTTTGCGCAGGAAAGAACAATGGGGTTCTGAATGCGAGATGCGTTACGAAAGAAGAAATCGGGCTTCGTATGATGCATTCTGCCGCGGGCCAATACGAAGGTGAGGGTGTCAATAATGAGTCAGAATAGTTGCGTTGGGAAAAAGCGCGTCGGGCCCCTGCACATCCGCGCTGTAAAAAGGGGCGCTATATGTTCTGCTCAAAAAGCTCTGTTTCGATGCGGGGCTTTTGCCGCGGCGCTGCTCACTGGAGCTCTTTTGATAATGCTGCTCGGATATAATCCGATCAGCGTATATGCGGATATGCTTTATGGAGCTCTGGGAACCCGGGTGTTTGCTATTGAAACGATCAGGACTGCGGTGCAATTGCTGCTTGTAGGCATTTCCGTCGCGTTTTCGTTTAAAATCAAATTTTTCAATATTGGCGCCGACGGACAACTGCTTGCGGGGGCTTTGGCGGCCAGCTATTTTGCGCTGTTCCATGTAAATAATATGCCCCAAATCGTCCTGATTCTAACGATGATGCTTGCGGCAATAATCGCGGGTGGAATTTTGGGTGTAATACCTGCGATATTTAAAGCGAAATGGTCGACCAACGAAGTGCTTTTTACGCTGATGCTCAATTATGTTATGATTAATTTTGCGAAATTTTTACAAAACGGGCCTTGGAAGGCACCGGGTTCCGCGTTTCCAAAGGTGGCAATGTTCGCCGAAGGAGCGCGGTTGACCAATGTGCTTGGCGTAAATTGGGGCTGGATTTTCGTGCTGTTTCTAGCGGCGGGCGCCTGGATCTATTTTAACAAAACAAAGCATGGGTATGAGATAACCGTCGTGGGCGAAAGCAGCGCTACGGCACAATATGCTGGCATTAATGTCAAAAAAGTGTTGATCAGAACCATATTTATTTCCGGTGCGATTGCTGGAATCGCGGGATTCTTTCAAGTTGCCGGCATCGATTATTCCGTGGGTGATACGTCCGGCGGCGGTGTAGGTTATACGGCCATTACCGTCGGGTGGCTCGCGAATTTGCACCCGATCGGCATGATGCTGACTTCTTTGCTGATATCCGTGCTTGAGAGAGGATCGAGTAGTATTCAAACTACCTTCAAAATTCCTCAATCTGCAGCAGACGTATTGACGGGAATCATATTGGTATTTATGCTGGGGTGCGAATTCTTTATGAATTATAAATTGATCGCTGGCAGCAAAAAGGAGGATGACAATGGATAATATAATCAATCTGTTTAATTCCGCCGTCGTGGCTGGAACTCCTTTATTGTTGGCGTCGGTCGGAGGTGTTCTTATCAGTAAGTCCGGTCAATCCACGCTGGCTACCGAAGGTCTGATGTACATGGGAGGTATTGCGGGAATCGCCGGCGGATACTATTACGAACAGGCCGTTTTACTTGCCGGAGGCATTCCCTCCATCTTCATGGCAGGCTTAGTTTCGCTCCTGCTTGCCATACTTGCAGGCGCTCTTGGCGCATCGGTTTTTAATCTGCTTACGGTCACACTCCGAACAAATCAAACGGTAGCCGGTATTTCGGTTACGATACTTGGAACCGGCTTGGCCAACTTTATAGGAGAATTCCTCGGGCTCCAGAGCCCGACGGGGTATTTTTATGCGGGAGACTACGCTCAGAAAGCGTTTGCAGCTTTTTCATTGCAGGGATTGAAAAATCTTCCCCAAAGCCAGCAGACGCTCTGGGCCGCGACAGGCAAAATGTTTGTTCAATACAGCTGGGTTGTCTATTTGGCAATAGTGATTTCGCTGGTTATGGGGTGGATATTGAACAATACTAGAGTTGGCCTGAGTTTGAGAGCGGTGGGGGAAAATCCCTCCAGTGCGGATGCCTCTGGCATCAGCGTGGCAAAGTATAAATATCTTGCGGCGCTCATCGGCGGGGGCATTATCGGGATTGGCGGAATGTACATCACTATGGTGACTTGTTCGGGTATCTGGTCAAACGATTTGATGGGGGGGCGCGGATATCTGGCGGTGGCACTGGTCATTTTTGCAACGTGGAGCTCGTATCGGGCCATTTATGCTTCTTTGATTGTCGGAGGGCTGTCGATCATGCGCATGTATTTCCCGATTCCAGGCTTCCCAATGCAGATCTACGATATGGCCCCTTATATCGTGACGATAATGGTATTGATATTCACAAGCATCCGTCAGCCGAAAGAGCGCATGGCACCAAAAGCTTTGGACGTGAATTTCTATAGGGAAAACAGATAGCAATTTGCATGATCCGCTTTTCGGGGCTCGATATCGACGAGCTGTTCATCGAGAGCTCCGGGCTTTACGACCCCTCGCAGATCTGCGACATACTCGATAAAATCGGCCCGCATCTCGCGCGGCCCTACGACTATAAAGGGTCGGCCTGCGTGGTGGACGCGGAGACCTTCCTCGACTACGCCGACGTGCTGCCCGCGCTGGAAAACCCGGTCGCGGCGTCGGACCTGGTGCTCATCAACAAAACCGATCTCGCGGACGGGGCGACCATACTTGAAGCCGAAGCGCGCGTGCTGAGCATCAACCCCAACGCGCGCCTCCACCGCACGACGTTCGCGCAGATGCCCTTCGAGCATCTGCCGGGCTCGCCCGTTGAAAAAGGCGGCGAGCGCGCCTGCGTCAATACCGTCCAAAGCCGGCCGGGAAGCTATCTTCTGAGGATGCCCGGCGCCTGCTCCCGCGAGCGGCTGCTCGGCGCGGCCGAGGCGCTCGCGCCGCACGTGCTGCGCCTCAAAGGCTTCGCGCTTTGCGATGACGGGCCCGTGCTCGTGGAGGTGGCGGGCCGCCGCGCCTCCGTGCGCCCCGCGCAGCCCCCGGGCGACATTGCGGGAACCCGGCTTGTGATACTCTCGACCGAGCCCGACGCCAAAGCGCTCTTCGCCGAAATCTGGAAGCGGGCCACCGGCGCGGTCGCGCGGGTCTATTAAGACACAGGGAAGCCGAAGCCCTGCGCCTCCCCTTACCTTACCTTACCTTAAACACAGTTTATCCATCCCAAGGAACACATAGGAGGTATTTATGACCGGTAAAGAATTGATCCTCAAGACGTTCCGGCACGAGCCGACGCCCCGCGTTCCGTGGGTGCCCTTCGCGGGCGTGCACGCCGGGAAACTCAAGGGCTACACCGCGCGCGAGGTGCTCAAAGACGGCGACAAGCTGCTCGACTCGCTCCTCGAGGTGCACAAGCTCTACATGCCCGACGGCATGCCCGTCGCGTTCGACCTGCAGCTCGAGGCGGAAATTCTCGGCTGCGAGCTCGTCTGGGCGGACGACAACCCGCCGAGCGTGCTCACGCACCCGCTCGAGGTGGCCGACGAGATCCCGACAAAGCTGGTCGAGCGCACCGACGGGCGCATCCCGCTGGTGATGGACGCCTGCCGCAGGCTCAAGTCCGCCGTCGGGGATACCACCGCGCTGTACGGGCTGTTCTGCGGGCCGTTCACGCTGATTTCCCACCTGCGGGGAACGAAGCTCTTCATGGATATGAAGCGCAATCCCGGGCATGTCACCGCATTGATGGAATATGCGCTGCAAAACGCACTGCGCATGATCGACTGGTACATCGAGGCGGGCGCGGACATCATCGCGCCGGTCGACCCGCTCGTTTCCCAGATCTCCCCGACGCATTTTCAGGCGTTCCTCTCGGACGTCTACAAGCGCATGTTCGATTACATCCGCGAGAAAGGCGCCTTTTCCTCCTTCTTCGTCTGCGGCAACGCGCTTCGGAACATCGAGGTGATGTGCAAGACCGGCCCCGACGGCATCTCCATCGACGAGAACATCCCGATGGCGACCGCCAAGGCGATCACGGACCCCTACAACATCTGCATCGGCGGCAATATCCCGCTGACGACCACGATGCTCTTCGGCAACCAGCAGGACAATATGAAATTCGTCGTGGATATGCTCGACAGCGTCGACCGGCACAACCTGATCGTGTCTCCCGGCTGCGACATGCCCTACGACATACCTTTCGAGAACACCATCGCCGTCGCCGAGACGGTGCGCGACATCGAGAAATACCGCGAGCTGATTAAAAACTACGAGTCGGCGGACGATGGCGTCGACGTCGAACTGCCGGACTATGACAACCTGGAAAGGCCGCTGCTCGAGGCGATGACGCTCGATTCCGCCTCCTGCGCCGCCTGCACCTATATGTGGGCGATGGTGCTCGACGCGAAGAAGGAGTTCGGCGACAAGATCGACGTCGTCGAATACAAGTACACCTCGCGCGAGGGCATCGCCCGCTGCAAGAAGGTCGGCGTCGCAAACCTCCCGTCGCTGTACATCAACGGTCAGCTGGCCTATGCCTCGATCATACCCGGCCACGAGGAGTTGTACGAGAAAATCAAGACGGTACACTAAGCGCCGGTGATATTGGCCGAACCATATCAGCGCTTTTTGGGAAGGGGGAGCCTTAGTTAGAGGAAGGAGACGAAGAAAACGGCCATCTGACGAACGGCGACCAAGCCGAAACCAACAATTGAATTTAATGCATCAGGTGGCCTTGAACAATCAAGGCCACTAATTTTCTTCTGTTCGACAGAATCCTATCGAAAACCTCATAAGTTTGCCAGATCATATCTGCGTTAGCAGTCGATGCGCCTCGCCGCCACGTGAGGGCATCCGAGTTTTATTGAGAGCTCGGCATAATGGCGCGCTCTCCGAATGGGCGCCTTCGCGTTGGATGGATCGGATATTTCGGATATTGTATGGGCCAACGGCAGTACAATATCAGGCCGGTTCACGCCTATTCCATCAATGTATATACGGTAAAAACAAAACAGAGGTTCAAGGGTAATCATACCGGGCAGTGGAAGCCATGCAGTAGCAACGGCGACACTGCGGGCGACGAGCCGCTTGATACGATAGTTTTTATAGCCGGGTTTACCTTTCCGAGTAGGCCCGGCTTTTTATGTACAAATCACTCCCTGCGAAAAAGTCTAGGTAATGCCGGACTTATTTGCCGTGCCGCAAAAGCAGACAAATCTGTAGCGGGTTACATCCGTTGTCGCTCTCCGCCGACTTCGTTCCGATTCGTGCATCACCAAAAATCGGAACGGAGGTATCCAAATGAAAACCATCAATCTGCGGGATTATTACCCGTTTTTCACGTCCGACTATTTTATCGATGTGCCGGACGAGGTTGCCGCCCTCCTGTTGGCCCATACGCGCCATGAGGCTGCCTGTCAGCGCCGTACATACCGACACAGGGCACATTTCTCTCTCGACCGGAGCGACGGCACCGAGCATGACATCCTGTTCGTGTCCCTGTCTCCCTGCGAGATATACGAACGAAAAGTCACAAACGAACATCTCTATGCAGCCATCGCCAGCCTGCCGGACAAGCAGGCCAATCGGATCTATGCACGCTTTTTCCTTGGATTGAGCATTGGTGAAATCGCACGATCAGAGGGGGTATCGCCTGCCAGTATTTCCGGTTCTATAGCCCGCGGGCTGAGAACATTGGAAAAATATTTGAAAAAATCTCTATAACCCCTAAAAAACGGCCCTAAAATGTCCTGATTAGTGAAGGGATATTTTCCTCTCCTGCGAGCCTTCAAAACTTCATATCCAAAAATGAAATGGCTTATGAAGGACTGGCTTTCCCCCCTCGGGTGGACCTTGAAAACTGAATATACGATATTTCAGGACATTACCCGCGCGGCTGTAAAAGGCAAGCGACATAAGAGACGGCGCGACGACGGCGAAAGCATGAGCGATCAACGTGCTCTTAGACCCGGCTATAGCAGGCCGGGCGCGACGACACGCACGGGAAACAATGGTACTTCCTCACGGCCTCCTAAAGAATTGGGGGGAGCTCTGCGGTATGCGCTTGCCTGGCGAACGGCGGTACATGCGGAGTTATGATGCGGTAAAGCTGGCCGCAGCCTGAAATATCCCCTCTGCCGGGGGTGCGTGGCAAGTACGGCAGAAAATCGTCACTGTAACTTATGAGCAGGCTTTGCTTTATTAGCAAAGCCTGCGTATCCCTGCGATGTCGACGCAAAACGACATAGCAACAGACGGGAGGAGTTATATGAATAACGCTCTTTCTCGGAAAGACGCTTATCGTGTAGTGTTCAAAGGGTATCCCGATGTTGTAACCGTTGAGCAAATGAGTGAAATGTTGGGGATCAGCAGCAAAACTGCCTACCGGCTCTTAAAGCAAAACAGAATTGCACACTTCAAAGTAGGCCGAACCTATAAAATTCCGAAGCTGCACATCATTGCGTACCTGAATGTTGCCTCGCTATCTGATGAGTAAAGCCGCGGTAACATTGTCAGCTGGATAATGGTCTGGTACACTGTCAACGTCAATGGTAGGTGAATTCAGGCTGTTACCACTAAAGGAGGAAAAACAATGGTAGCAGGACATCTACGAGAAGAGCGGGGCTTCTTTCATATCGTATTGAGTTATACGGATGAGAATGGCAAACGACAAACGCCGCAGAAAAGCACAGGACTTCCTGTAAAGGGCAATAAGAAACGAGCCGAAGCTATGCTGTTGGAGGCGCGGAAAACCGCTACAGAGGCTTTAGCGGCGGCTCGGGAGCAAAAGACTGAAGCAGTTAATAGTGGCGCGAACTCCAAAACAGGCGGAGGCATGCTGTTTACGGACTTTATGCTGAAATGGTTGGAAATTATGAAACCTAATCTTGAACTGACAACGTATGGCGGATATCAGACTATCATCAAGCACAAAATCAATCCATATTTCACGGAGCATTGCAACGTGACGCTAAATGAACTGGAGCCTATGCACATTCAAGACTACTATACTCATGAGCTTACAGAAAATCATTTAAGCGTGAACACCGTGCTGCGTTACCATGCAAATATCCGAAAAGCCTTACAGCTTGCCGTAAAGCTGAAATTGATTAAGCACAATCCGGCCAATAGCATCGAAAGGCCGAGGCCGGTTGCGTATAGAAGCAAGCATTATGATGAAAAGCAGATAATGCATTTGTTTTTACTCGCAAAGGACCACTGGCTTTTGTTCGCTATTGTTATGGGGGCGTTTTATGGGCTGCGCAGGGGCGAAATCGTGGGATTGAAAAAGGATGCTATCAATTTCGAGAAAAAGACAATTGCCATCAAGCATACCGTAACAGAAACTTCGGTTGACGGAAAGCACATCATTATCGAAAAGGATCGTCCAAAAACAAAAAAGAGTTTTCGCACACTGCCCTTGGTTAAGCCTGTAGAATTCTTTGTCCGAGGACTCATGGAGTATCACGAACAAAACAGAAAAGTCTGCGGGAAATCGTATTGTACGCAGTATCTGGATTATTTGTACCGTGATGAACTGGGGCACAGAATTACGCCTGATGCGTTGACGCGAAAGTTCCCGCTGTTCCTGGAGGAACACGGGTTGCCTCGAATTCGACTGCACGAACTGCGGCATAGCTGTGCAAACCTGCTGTATGCAAAAAAGGTTTCACTGAAAGAAATCCAGGGTTGGCTGGGTCATAGCACGATTGCGACAACCGCAAATATTTATCTGGATTTTGACTACAATAACAAAATTGATTCCGCGAATTCGATTATCGGGGTATTCGGATTTAATCAAGAAGAAGCCCCTCAAACCGCCAAAGCAGCGGAAATCGGGGCTTTTTCCATGGTGCCGCTGGCCGGACTCGAACCGGCACGGGAATTACCCGTCAGATTTTAAGTCTGATATGTCTGCCATTCCATCACAGCGGCGTATGAAGTTTTCAAGCAGTCCCCTCCGCACATCCGGAAATCGGAGGGACATTCCGGAGGGACATCGGGTATCCGTCGCTGCTTCCCGTCTGGAAAAACCCGTATTACGGGGCATTCCCGCACTAGTGGTCTGGAACGTTCACAGGATTTTAAGTCCGTTGTGTATGCCGTTCCACCACACTCGCGTAACATTTAAATTATAATCCCCGCGCCGTCCACGGTCAACTGTTTCCCCTTCGTTAGAGCTTTCCCGATATATAGTATTGCGCGATCGCCGCTGCTTCCCGAAGATAGCAGTTCGGGATCAGATACCATGTGGTCGGGCAGCTCAAGGCCTCCGCCTGTACCCCTTCCTTCTTCGCGACGAGCTCCGCGCGGAACATGTGGAATGCGCTGGTGACGAATACGACACGCGCATTCTCACTAAGATGCTCGCGCAGGATCGGCAGACAATAGCGGAAATTCTCCTGCGTGCTGGTCGCTTGATCCTCCATAAGGATCCGATTCTCCGGGACTCCGAGCGTTGAAACAAGATAGCGTTTCATCGCAAGCGCTTCGGTGATCGACTCGCCCTGTCCCTTTCCGCCCGTGACGACGAAGAGCGTTTCCGGGTTCGGTTCCGCGTATTCGACCGCACGCTCAAGCCGCGCCGCAAGCGTCGCCGGTACGCGATCGTCGCGAATCCCCGCGCCCAGCACGATCACGGCATCCGCGCCCGGTTGGGGCTTATCGAGCGTCGCCGCGACCATCAGCGAAACCGTGATCGCGAGCGAGAGCGCAACGGCCGCGTACCCGACCCGCATCGCCCATTTGATCGCAGCGCCGATCCGGCTTCGTTGCGCCCACGTCCGCAAGGGTTCATAGTATATCCCCGTAATCAACAGCGGCAGGCCGAGCATCCCGGGCAGTATCACGCCGAAATTATAATTGCTCACAAGCGCGACGGCGATCGTATCAAGCACCATAAGTGCGCCCGCAATGATCAGAAACATGCGAAATTTCCTCAAGTTTTCCTCCAAAACGGCCCGGCAAAATTGCACGGAGCCATCCGTTATACGTATTCAATACCACCATGTTAGACTATTGCGGGAGCGTTGTAAACCGCATCCTGTCGTCCAGCCCCACCTGCGTCTTTTTTGTATTTACCGTTTTGGCCGGATCGGTTGGAACAATTCAAAAGCCCCGCCCATTGAAGGGCCTTCCCGATCCCTTCCGTAGAGCATCCTTCCGACAAATTCTGTTGACAATCGGGTTTTATGAGCATATAATACATGCAATAGAAAACCAGTGATCGAGAAGAGTACGCAAGCCCCCTCGCATCAAAGAGAGCCGCCGGCGGTGGAAGCGCGGTATGCAAGACTTTGCGGAATGGACTCGTGAGGGCAGGACGAAACGCTGACGCTTAGTAGTGCCTGACGGGAGCTTCGCCCGTTATCAAGGAAGCATGTATATCCGTACATGGAACAAGGTGGGCGCGTTTGCGCCAAACCGGGTGGTACCGCAGGAGTTGAGCTCTTGTCCCGACGATCGTCGGGTCATGGGCTTTTTATTTTGCCCGAATTTATGGGCGGCAAATGCCCTGATAACCGTTTACGCTGGAAGGAACAGCGGCATCTTAAGTACAACGAATGGAAGGAGTACGATCATGAAGAACATTCCGCACCGTTTTAACCTCCCCGAGGAGCGCATCCCCAAGGCCTGGTACAACCTGCGCGCCGATATGAAGGAGCAGCCGGATCCCTTGATCCATCCGGGTACCGGCAAGCCCATGCAGAAGGATGATCTGCTCCCCGTTTTCTGCGAGGAACTCGTCGATCAGGAGCTGGACGGCTCCACCCGCTATTTCGACATCCCCGAAGGCATCCTTGAAATGTACAAGGTTTACCGCCCCGCTCCCCTGATCCGCGCGTACAATCTCGAACGCGAGCTCAAGACCCCGGCGCGCATCTACTGCAAGTTCGAGGGCAACAACACCTCCGGCAGCCACAAGCTCAATTCTGCCATCGCGCAGGTGTATTACGCCAAGCAGCAGGGGCTTACGGGACTTACGACGGAGACCGGCGCGGGCCAGTGGGGCACGGCGCTTGCGATGGCGTGCGCGTACTTTAAAATGCCGCTGACGGTCTACATGGTCAAGGGCTCGTTCACGCAGAAGCCCTACCGCAAGAGCGTGATCGAGACCTTCGGCGCGAATGTGATCGCAAGCCCGAGCGAGCTGACCAACGCGGGCAGAAAGATCCTCGAAGCGGATCCCAATACCACGGGCAGCCTTGGCTGCGCCATCTCCGAGGCCGTGGAGCACGCCGTTACCACGCCGGGATACCGTTACGTGCTCGGTTCCGTGCTCAATCAGGTGCTGCTGCATCAGAGCGTGATCGGCCTCGAGGCCTACGAGGCTCTTGAGTTGCTGGACGAATATCCCGATATCGTCGTCGGCTGCGCGGGCGGCGGCTCGAATCTCGGGGGCCTCATCGCCCCGTTTATGCGCGATAAGATCACAGGCAAAGCAAAGACCCGCTTTATCGCGGTGGAACCGGCCTCCTGCCCATCCTTCACGCGCGGCAAATATGCCTACGATTTCTGCGATACCGCGCGCATGACGCCGCTCGCGCGCATGTACACGCTCGGGAGCGATTTTATCCCCGCGCCCGATCACGCGGGCGGACTGCGCTACCATGGGATGTCGCCCATCCTCTCCAAGCTCTATCACGATGGGTATATGGATGCAATCGCCGTCCGGCAGACCGACGTGTTCGCGGCCGCGACGATGTTCGCGCAGCTCGAGACGATACTGCCCGCTCCGGAATCCGCGCACGCGCTCCGCGTTGCGATCGACGAAGCCATCCTTTGCCGCGAGAGCGGCGAGGCGAAGACGATTCTCGTCGGCCTCACCGGCACGGGCTATTTCGATCTGTCCGCTTACGAGAGCTACCGCAACGGCTCGATGGCCGATACCATTCCGACCGACGCGGATCTTGAGCGCAGCTTCAAGACGCTGCCCACGCCCCCGCAAGCCTAAGCGGAGTCGCAAAAGCGGAAGGGCCTCATTTTTTAGGCCGCCGGAAATTCCGGCGGCCTTTTTGCGTTTAAAAACAAATGCAGCGAACCCATTACGGATTCTTTCGCATCGGGCGGTATGTCAACGCCCTTGACGCGTTGAGTATCGCGAGCACCGCGACACCGACGTCCGCGAACACCGCTTCCCACATGTTGGCGACTCCCAATGCGCCAAGCAGCAGCACCAGACCCTTCACGCCGAGCGCGAACCCGATGTTCTGCCGCGCGATGGAAAGCGTCTTGCTCGAGATCTGCACGGCGGCGGCGATCTTTTTAGGATCGTCGTCCATCAGCACTACGTCCGCGGCCTCGATCGCAGCGTCCGTCCCGAGCGCGCCCATCGCGATGCCCACGTCGGCGCGCGCAAGCGTCGGCGCGTCGTTGATGCCGTCTCCCACGAACGCGAGCACGCTCCTAGCCGGCTTTTTGCTTAAAAGTTCCTCGACCTTTTCAACTTTGTCCGCGGGCAAAAGTTCGGCGTACAGTTCGTCGATGCCGAGCGAACCTGCGACGCTCTCGGCCGCTGCCTTTGAATCGCCGGTGAGCATCACGGCCTTTTTCACGCCCAGCTTGCGGAGCGAAGCGATCGCCTCGGCAGCGCCTTCCTTGATCTGATCCGAAATGACGATGTGCCCCGCGTACTCGCCATCCACCGCAACATGCACAACGGTTCCGGTCAGTTCGCATACTTGCCAGGCGACGCCGATAGAATCCATTAGTTTGCCGTTGCCGACGGAAACGCTCAATCCGTCCACGCGTGCCGACGCGCCGCGCCCCGCAAGCTCCTGAACGTCCGCAACGCGGGAGGAGTCGGCCTCCCCGCCCCAGGCCTCGAGCAGCGAGCGCGAAATCGGATGATCGGAAAAGCTGTCCGCGAGCGCGGCGAGCTCCAAAAGATGCGCTTCGGAAATCCGCTCGGGATGCACCGCAATCACGCGGAACGTACCGTACGTGAGCGTGCCGGTTTTGTCGAACACCACGGTACGCACCCTTGCAAGGGCCTCCAGGTAGTTGCCGCCCTTGATGAGTATGCCGTTCTTGGACGCGCCGCCGATGCCGCCGAAAAAGCTCAGCGGCACTGAAATCACCAGAGCGCACGGACAGGATACCACGAGGAAAATCAGCGCGCGTTCAACCCACACGTTCCACGAGCCCGAGAAGAACAAGGGGGCGATCACCGCGAGCAGCGCAGCGCCCGCGACGACTCCGGGCGTATAGTACCGTGCAAAGCGCGTGATAAAGCTTTCCGCCTTTGCCTTTTTATTCGCGGCGTTCTCGACGAGGTCGAGGATCTTCGCCACCGTGGATTCGCCGTACCCGCGCGTAACCTTTACCCGAATCAGCGCGCTGATGTTGATGCAGCCGCTGATCACGTCGTCCCCAGGGCCCGCCTCGCGCGGAAGCGACTCGCCGGTAAGCGCGGAGGTGTTGATCGTCGTAGATCCCTCGACGACCGTGCCGTCGAGCGGGATCTTCTCTCCCGGTTTTACGGCAATGATCTCGCCGATTCCGATCTGTTCGGGATCGACCTTAACGAGCTCGCCGTTCTCCTCGATGTTCGCATAATCCGGCCGGATGTCCATCAAGCTCGCGATGGAACGGCGCGACCGCCCGATCGCGTAGCTTTGAAACAACTCGCCTACCTGATAAAAGAGCATCACCGCGACGCCCTCGGGATACTCGCCGATCGAAAAAGCTCCGACCGTCGCGAGCGCCATCAGGAAGTTCTCGTCGAAAACCCGGCCCCTCGCGATGTTGCGAAGCGCCCTGAGCAGCACGTCGTATCCGGCAATCGCATAGGGGATCAAGAACAGTGCAAGTTTGACGGGGCCCACGGTATCAATTAGGATCGCGGCAAGAAAAACCGCAGCCGCGATCAAAATTCTGTATAGATCCACCCGGAATTTTTTAGTCATATCCTATCCTGCCTACCGTTGAATCGCGCAGTCGGGTTCGATGCGCTTGCAGACTTTTTCGATCTGATCCATAATTTGTTCAAACCGCTCTTCGGGCGCTTCCACGGTCAGCTTTTGCGCCATAAAATTGACGTTCGCATCCTGTACGCCGTCGAGCTTGCGAATCGCACATTCCATCTTTGAGGCGCAGTTCGCGCAATCGAGATCGACCATCTTATAATGCTTTCTCATCGTGTCCCCCACCCAATAAATTATTCTAAAACATGCTCCATGCCCTGTTCGAGTATCGTCTCCACGTGCGCGTCTGCCAGCGAATAATACACCGTTTTGCCGTCGCGCCGAAATTTGACGAGTTTGCTCTGCTTCAAGGAACGCAGATGATGGGAAATCGCCGACTGCGTCATTCCCAATAGCTGCGCGATGTCGCACACACAGATCTCTCCTGCCGAGAGCGCGTACAGTATTTTGATCCGCGTCGTATCCCCGAAGAGCTTATACAGTTCCGCAAGGTCGTAAAGCGCATCGTCGCCCGGCATTCTCCGCGCCACGCGTTCGATGATCTGATCGTGGACGCACGTGCTCTCGCACCGTTCGACGCCGTAGATATCCTGCATCGCACTTACCTCCATTTCCTAGCAACAATCATATGAACAATTGTTCATATGTATATATTATTCTTTTCCCTCCGAAAAGTCAAGCGAGCCGATCGCGTTTTTCTTGAATGCGAGGGAGGCGCAAGGCTGCAAAACATGCAGTTGGAAAACCATTGCTTCTCCGGTTTTTAAGGTCCTCCCGCTGCAAGAAGGGCTGATAAAGAGACCAGGCGAGCCGTACGGCTTTCCGGCCTGAGAAAAGCAGCATACGGGGCTTATAAGTCAGCCATGCAGCGCTTGTATTGATTGATCCTCACATTCGAGATACTATACAGCTATGCGGGAGGAATGCGGATGTGAATGTTTTGCTGATGGAAAACGCCCCGCCGCAAAGAGACAATAAAAACGTGGGGAACTTTTTACCAACCCCATTTACGGGTTGTGGCAATCTGGAACTTCCTCCTCAAAGCGGCGCAGAACGATAAAGCACCGCCGGGCCGATTCAATCCCGCCCGGCGGTGTTTGGTATTATCCTTGGGACGCTGTCAGCCCGGGTCGCTTGGAGCGGCCGTAGTACGTCCATGAGAGGTAACAGCCCTTTCGGGCGTACCTATTCGTCCGACCGTTTATGGAGCAAGCTCCGCCGCAGCGGGAAAGCGCTTTCAATCGAGCACCAGCGACGGCGCGGCGTACACGCGGGCGCCGAGCTCCGAGTCGAGCATGTATAGGCCTTTACCGTCGTGTCCGAACAGCTCGAAGCGCTTGATGTTCTCGTCCGCGTTCTTCTCCTCTTCTCCCTGCTCCTTGATGAACCAATCGAGGAACTGGCAGGTGCGGTAATCGCGATCCGCCTGCGCCTCGGCATAGATGGCGTTGATCAATGCGGTCACATACTTTTCATGCTCAAACGATACCTGCAAGGGTGTGGAAAAATCGGAGTAAGCCTTGTCGGGCGCGGCGATCTCGGCGAGCATCGGGCGCACGCCGTTGTTCTGCAGATATTGGGAGAACAGCATCGCGTGATCCCGCTCCTCCTGCGCCTGAACCTTATACCAGTTGCCGAATCCGTTCAAATTGGCATCATAATAGAAGTTTGAAATATCAAGATAAAGATACGCGGAGTAAAATTCCTTGTTGATTTGTTCGTTGAGCAGCTTTTTGACCTTTTCGTTCATGGAATGAATCCTCCTTTTTGAATTTATCGCAGTCCCGCGCCTTGCGGCCGCCTGCGCGGCCGGAAAGGCGCGTTACGAGCCGAATACCTGCTCGGCATAACGCACCGAGCCCATCGCGTCGGCGGAATAGCAGTCCGCGCCGATTTTCGTAGCGTAACGCTCGGTGAGCACCGCGCCGCCGACCATGATCCTGCACTCAGGCGCCTGCTCGCGCAGCAGCTCGATGGTCTTTTCCATGCCCACGACCGTTGTCGTCATAAGCGCGCTAAGACCTACGAGCTTGATATCGTTGTCCTTTACGGCGTTGACGATCACCTCCGGCGAAACGTCCTTGCCAAGATCGAGCACGTCATAGCTGTAGTTCAATAGCAGCGCCTTGACGATATTCTTGCCGATATCGTGGATGTCGCCCTTGACGGTGGCGACGACGATCCTTCCTTTTTTCTTCTGCACCTGACCGCTCTTGGCCATGTGCGCGCGGATGACGTCAAACGCAGTCTGCGCCGCCTCGCCGCTCATGAGCAATTGCGGCAGATACAGCTTGCTCTGTTCAAACCCCGCGCCGACCTCGTTGAGCGCCGGGACGAGCATTTCGTCGATGATCTCAAGCGGCGCGCGCGATAAAAGCTCCTTGGCGGCGGCTTTTGCGGCGCGCTCCTTCATGCCGTGAACAACGGCCTGGTAAAGGCCCATCGCTTCGTCCGGCTGCGCGGACTTCGGCTGCTGATCGGAATACTTTGCGATATAGCCCATGCATTTTTCGTCCGCGCCGCACAGCGCGCGGGACGCATAGAACGCGGCGAGCATTTCGTCGGAATTCGGGTTGATGATGGCGGCGGAAAGCCCCGCATGGATCGCCATCGTCAAAAACGCGGCATTGATGTGCTCGCGCGCGGGCAAGCCGAACGAGATGTTCGAAACACCGAGTATCGTGCGCGCACCCAGCCGTTCGCGGATCATGCGCATCGTCTCGAGCGCGATCAGCGCGCTCTTCTTGCCGGTGCTGATCGCCATCGCAAGCGTGTCGAACACCAGGTCCTTCTTCCCGAGCCCGTAGGTTTTGGCAACCTCGAGGATACGCTCGGCGATCGCAAAGCGCCCCTCTGCCGTATCGGGAATGCCGTTCTGGTCGAGCGTGAGTGCGATAACGGCCCCGCCGTATTTTTGCACGATCGGGAACACGCTGTGCGTGGACTCGGGCTTACCGTTCACGGAGTTGATCATGGGCTTGCCGTTGTAGCTGCGCACGGCGCGCTCGAGCGCCGCGACGTTCGAGGTGTCGATCTGAATCGGCGCGTTGCAGACGCTCTGCACACTCCTGATCACCTTTTCGAGCGTGGCGACCTCGTCGATGTCGGGAAGGCCCGTGTTGATATCGAGGGAACTCGCGCCGCCCTGCTGCTGTTTGAGCGCCTCGCGCATGATATAGTCCATATCCCCTTCGCGCATTGCCTCCCTAAAGCGCGGGTTGCCGTTGGGGTTGATGCGCTCGCCCACGATCACGGGGTCGTCCCCGATCATCACTGCGTGATCGTACGAGGAGATGACCGTCAGCTCCTTCTTTTCGATCGGCTCGGGCGCTCGCGTTTTCAAGCGGTTCACCATCGCCAAAATATGCTCCGGCGTCGTGCCGCAACAACCGCCGAGCACACATGCCCCATGCTCCGCGATGCGCTCCATCCACTGGGCAAACTCTTCAGGGCCGACGTCGTAAACCGTCTCCCCATTCCTCGTATCGGGCAGCCCGGCGTTCGGCTGAACGATCAGCGGGATGGACGCAAATTCCCTTAGCGCGTCGACCAGATCGACAAGCTGCTTCGGGCCGAGCGAGCAATTTACGCCCAAGGCATCCGCCCGGAGCCCTTCGAGCAGCGCCACGACGGCGGCCGCGTCTCCCCCCGTAAGGAGTTTACCGTTGCTTTGAAACGTCACCGTCGCGAACACCGGCAGTCCGGTCTGTTCCTTGGCGGCGAGCACGGCGGCTTTGAGCTCGAGCGTATCGCTCATCGTCTCGATGAACACAAGATCCGCGCCCGCTTCCTCGCCCGCCCTGCAGACCTCGCCGAAGAGCTCGACTGCAGTCTCAAATTCCAGGTCTCCGAGAGGCTTTAAAAGCCTGCCCAAAGGGCCGACGTCGAGCGCCACATACGCCTTTTTCCCGCTCTTTGCGATCGCCTCGCGCGCAAGGTTTACCGCGCTTGAAACAAGCTGCTGTACGCCGTAGGGCGTGTCCTTGAGCTTGAGCGCGTTCACGCCGAAGGTGTTCGCAGTGATGATATCGCTCCCGGCGTCAAGATATGCGCCGTGAATCCTTCTTAACTCCTCCGGATGCTCAATATTCCATCCTTCCGGGAGCTCGCCCGCTTTCAGGCCCGCCTTATGAAGCATCGTGCCCATCGCGCCGTCGACAAACAGCAAACGCGGGCCCAGTTCGTCTCTGATACTCACTGTTGTTCCTTTCTGAACCTGCACGAAAGCAGGCCGCATTCGCCGCATTTGTTCCATTGTTCCGTGCGGAGCCCCTCGTATATCCCGATCGCGCCCGCGATGGATTTCGCGGGCACCAGCATTGAATTCTCGGTAAGCGCGAGCCCGATCCTGTGCGCCTGCGCCAGCTTGAGGACCCGCTCGAGGTCCTCCAGGCTCCAGTCGCCATAGCCCGGGCAGAAGCGCGGCGTCAGCGCGAGGGAGCATTCGGTCAGCCCATTGTTGATTTCATTGTGCCACGCGTTGAGCTCGTCCTCTAAAACAGCGTTCGCAGCCGCCTCCAGGATCACCGCACGGCTCATCTCCAGCAGGCTTTCGCGCGCGATGAGCCGGTCCACCTCAGCGCCGAGCGTCGCCGCGAAAAACAGGGCTTCCCTGCAGCCCTCCATGCGTTTTTTGAGCGAGCGGCTGATGAGCGCGACGCCGTCGGCCTCGATCCCATCCTCCGCCAAATCGATATAGAGGCGCCGGTACAGCACGCGAAAATTGACCGCGGCCTTCATCTCCCGCAGCGCAAGCTCGGCAAGCGGCAGCAGCGCCTCGGCGCCCTCGCGCTGCCCTTTGGCAAGGTGATAAAGAACGTCCTCGGCCTTAACCGCCATGTAGCTACCATCCCTGTATATTGCTCCGCGGTTGTCTCCGCGTTTTAATTATGATATTATCATAAGCACAATGGAAGGGCAATAAAGGTATAGGGAATTCTGGCAACGCTGGAGGAATGAACCATGGCGGATTGGATTGCGCCGCTACAGCTTTCGGAGCTAAACGAGCTTACCATTGTCGTTCGCCTCGTTCTCTCCGCACTATTAAGCGGAGTACTGGGCTTTGAGCGCACGCAAAAGCGCCGCCCCGCCGGATTTCGCACTTACATGCTCGTGAGCATCGGCGCGACGCTCGTGATGATCACGGGGGAATTCCTCGCCAAGTCGCTCGGCGGCGATGCCGCCCGCCTGGGCGCGCAGGTCATCAGCGGCATCGGCTTCATCGGAGCCGGGACCATCATGATGACCGGGCATCAGCAGATCAAGGGCCTTACAACCGCGGCGGGCCTCTGGGCCGCCGCCTGCATGGGGCTTGCCGTGGGAGCGGGATTGTATTTCGCGGCCATTATCACGTTTGTTCTGCTTGCGCTCGTCATGATACTCGCGGAACGCCTGCAGGGTAAATTCATCGCGCGCTCTAAACACATGCGCGTTTACATCATTCTTGATAAGTTCGAATGCCTTCATAAGTTTTTGAATTACGTGCGCAGCCATGGCATCTCCGTCGACGATTTTAACCTTAACAGCACGGACAGCCACGAAGGGATAGGCGTCACCTGCGAACTGGGATTTAAAGAGAAGCGCGCTCATTCTCAGGTGATCGAGCTGCTTTCACAGTTTGAAGGCGTCGCGTTTCTTGAGGAGTTTTAGGCGCCGAATTTGTACCCATATAGGTAACACAAGGCGACGGTTTGGGGTGCGCCATTTACCTATGATATGATATATGAAAAGGTAATGCAGGTGAACAATATTCCACGATTATTTGATTTTAAAGGCCATTGGCGGGATTTCACAGCGTCAGATTGCTAGAATTCTTGGAGTGGCACCCAATCTTGTCTTCAGAACATAAATGGCGCACGAGAACCCTTTGAACCGCTGAATCCCTTTGAACCTCTATCGTCAATAGCCCGAAAGAAATCCCGTGAAAGACTTTTGAAATGCAATTCTCCAACTTCGTCAAAAAGACTTGACTCTGGAAAATCCTGGGTATAAGATGAACATGTATTTATAGATAGGCGGCGCCGCAACGGTATGCGGCGTATATAATCGGTTCATACGAATTTGTTGCACGATTAAGCAGCTTCAGGCCAGGATAATTGAATATTTGGGTACTACCAACGGGCTTTGTGTGGTGGGATAGGCGTTGCGCCTGTCTGGAAGCGGTATAGTTACTGCATTGACGGCGAGCTCTGGCTAGGTATATTGGCATTGCATCGGTGCTAAAAGTGCATCGTTGCGGTTTGATATGCAGGCCGGGGCACGCTTTTATTGTACTACATTGTATAAGCTGAGCGGCCCCTCAAGCACTGGAGGAGCCAACACGCTTCTGGATATTACGAAAAGGGGGGAATATTAGAAATTGGAAACGAAGTCGATATCGCGGCCGTGGCTGCGCTCGGCTCGGAGGGCTTTGCCGCCGCCCAGCGCTCAGCTTCGGCGCCCACATATAAAAAAAGGCATGAAGATTGCGCTGTTCCTTGCCCCAATTCTGATTTTTACGATCCTTTTTATATACTATCCTTTTATTAAAAACATCATCAATAGCTTCTGCACGGTAAATGAAAAGGGTAATATCACCGGCTTTATCGGTCTGGATAATTATGCCTACGTATTCGGACGCAGCGATTTCCAAAAGGCGGTTTTGAATACGCTGCTCATCACGGCCATCAATGTGCCCGTCACGTTGTTCGTCACTATTTCTCTGGCGTTGATTGCAACCAAAAGGCGCCGTTTCAGTTCGGTTTATGAAACATTGTTCACCATGCCGATGTCGGTATCCATGTCGGCGGCATGTATGGTGTTTAAATCCATGTTCAGTCCCACGCTCGGATTCATCAACGCGTTCTTCGGGAGCAACCTGGGCTGGTTTGAGAGCCGTACCACCGCTATTTATACGGTGATCATACTGACGGTTTGGATGGGCATCGGTTTCGACTTTCTGCTGTTCCAGTCGGCGCTGCGCGGGATACCCAACCATGTAATGGAGGCAGCCAGGCTCGATGGCGCGGGTTTCTTCAAACGCCTGTTCAAGATCCAGCTGCCCATGATCTCGCCCACCATCCTTTATGTGGTCTGTACCAACACCGTGCTCGCCATGATGTGCTCGGGGCCTATGATCATCATCACCCAGGGCGGGCCCTCGCGATCTACCACCACATTGATGTATATGATGTTCGCGTCGGGATACGGCAGCTCCAACTACAGCCTGGCGGCGGTTGTCAGCCTGGTGGCTTTCGCTCTTACGCTCAGCTTTACGGTCCTCGCGTTTGTATTTGAGCGAAAGAAGGTGCATTATCAGTGACAAATCGCATAAAAAGGCGCGTGGGCGATTCCGTCGTTACAGTCATCGCGATCTGCATCGGTCTGATTCTGATTTTTCCCATCATATACTGCGTGCTCGGCGCGTTCAAGACGCCTGCGGAGTTCATGTCATCCAAACTTCTGCCGGGCAGCTTCGCTTATATGGAGAACTTCACCAATGCCTTGAACCAGGCGCCCCTGTTGCGCTACATGGTGAACTCCTTCATCGTGGCGTTATTTGGTACCGTGATCCGGCTGGTTCTGTCCGTCATGGCGGCTTATGTGTTCGCGCATTATGAGTTTCGGCTGAAAAATCTCTGCTTTTTCCTCGTGCTGGGCACCATGATGATGCCGGGAGATATTTTACTGGTCACCAACTATATGACGGTATCCAAGCTGGGCCTTTTAAACAGCTACCTTGGTATGTGCATCGTCTCCTTTGTCAGCGCCAGCCAAATGTTCATGCTGCGCCAGCGGTTCCTTTCCGTACCGCGCGATATGCGGCATGCGGCCATGATCGACGGCTGCGGGGATGTGCGCTATATCCTCACCGTACTGATGCCCATTTGCAAGCCGGTCATCACCACGCTGTTCGTACAGAGCTTCATCACGCTGTGGAACACCTACCTGTGGCCGTTGATCGTTACCGCCAGCAGTTCGGAGATGCGCACCATCATGGTGGGCATCACGAAGCTCAATTCGTGGGAGGACACCAATTACGAGCTGGTGCTCGCTGGCGTGGCGATCTCGCTGATCCCGTCGCTTCTGTTGTTCCTGGGCATGCGCCGCAACATGCGCAAGGGTGGGATGGACGGCGCGCTGGTAGGCTAATACGCCATATTGCATGAGGAACTGTCGGCAAGCCCACCTGTTCTGAATGCCTTGATATATGGAAATGAATAATTATGGAGGGAAACAGATGAAAAAGAATATGCAAAAAATCTTGGTGTTGTTCCTTGTAATCGTCATGCTTAGCCTTACGGCTTGCAGCAGCCCGACGAATACCCCCGCGGATACCACCGCGCCCGCGGTTACCGCCCCCCCTGCCGACGTACCCGAAAAGCCTGAGTCCTTGTTGGGTACAAAGGATGTCACCATCAACTTCTGGCACTGCGCTTCCGATGAAGCCGGTGTGCTGATGGACAAGTACATTAAGGAGTTCAACGAGACCAACGAGTATGGGATCACCGTGAACGCGATCTATCAGGGACAGTATTCCGATGCGACTACGCTGCTTAAGACCATCCTCTCCGCTGAGAACTATAGCGAGCTGCCCGACGTCATGCAGATGGACGCCACCGGCAAGGTGCCCTACTTCAACTCCACAAAGGCCTATACCGTGGACGCCGCGCTCGCGGATCATCCGGATGATGCGTTCCTCTCCAACTACCTGACCGTCGCTATGGGCAACTGGCAGTTCTCCGGTGCTCAGCTGGGCCTGCCCTTTGCCACCTCCACCAGCGTCACCTATTACAATAAGAACCTGCTCACCCAAGCCGGTTGGGACAAGGCTCCCGATACCTTCGCGGATGTAGTCGCCCTGTACAATGATATGCAGGCGGCCGGCATGGCACAGAAGGTGCTGCAGAGCGTCCCGAACTCCCCCTCGCTGACCAACTGGATCGGCCAGCTGGGCAGCTATGTGGTGGACCAGAGTAACGGTACAGGCGGCAACGCCAGCAAGCTGGTGTGCATTGAAAACGGCACGCTGGCCAAGTTCCTCACAGAGTGGAAAGCAATGTATGACGCCGGCGCGATCCTGAACGAGGACGCCTCAATCGACCTGTTCATCGCGGGCGACGTGGCGCTGCTAGCGAACTCCTCCTCCAACATCGCCCCCATCATCGAAAAGGTCGGCGGCGCATTTGAGGTGGGCGTAAGCAACTACCTGCGTGTGAGCAGCGACGCTGCCTATGGTGCGACGGTGTCCGGGTCCTGCGTGGCTATGTTCGATTCCGGGGACGCCCTGCGTAAGGAGGCTTCCTGGTACTTCATGCAGTACCTGACTTCCGGCGATGTGCAGGCGGACTTCGCGGCCAATACCGGTTACATCCCCGCCAACGTGGCGGCGCTGGAAAAAGATGTTTACAAGAACGTTACGGTTGAGTATCCGCAGTATGCCGTGGCCTATGAGCAGCTGACCAATACGCCTGCGGACATGCGCAGCATCACGGTTGGCCCCTCCAAAGACTTCTACTATGCCATAATGCAGTGCTCCTCCGACATGCTTGAGCAGAACCAGACGGTGGAAGAGACCGTTGGGATCATGGCCGATGAGCTGAACAATCTACTCGCCGAGTATGCGCGCAGCAACCCGTAAGGTCCGGGAACAACTGTAACGAAGACCCTGCGGACGCAGGTTGAGTGAGAGCCTACTGCAACGCGGCAGGCTCTCTCTTTCAATAACGAAAGGACAGCTATGGAGATTTCTACTTCTACGAATATATGCGCCTTTCAGGCCGGACAGGAACGCAACCCCCTTGAATTTTGCATCGCGGAATGCGCAAAGGCAGGCTATAAGGTGCTGGATATCAACTTCTGCGAGGCGATGAACCCGAATTCACGCATGCGCGGCGACAATTGGGAGGATTACGTGCGCGATATCGGGGCCGTTGGCAAGCGCTGGGGCGTCATCTTCAGACAGTCCCATCTCCCGTACTACGATATCTTTGCGGATAACGACTCCGATAAAGTAAAGACCATGGAGGAGCTGATCCGCCGCTCTATAATCGCCTCCGCCATGCTGGGCGTGGAATGGACCGTCACCCATCCCGGTACGGTCTATTCGGCCGGGCCTGATATGTCGGTTTCGCTTGAACGTAATGTGGAATACTATTCGGTACATGTGGAAACAGCGCGGAAATGCGGAATGGGTATCGCGCTGGAGAACGAATTCGAATACAGATCGGCTCCCTACCAGCATATGTTCTGTGCGTCTGCGTATGAACTGGTGCAACTGGTGGACTCCTTGGGCGATCCGAAGCATGTGGGCGTCTGCTATGACTTCGGCCACGGGAACCTGGTGGGCGGCTTCCACAGGCAGAGCCTGAACATCATCGGCCAGCGCCTGCAAGCCATCCATGTGCAGGATAACCACGGCCTGGATGACGAACACCTGATGCCCTTCCATGGGAACATCAATTGGGAGGATGCAATGGCGGGCCTTGCCGATATCGATTACAAGGGCGACCTGACCTATGAGATCCAGGAATTCGGGCGGTACTTCCCCAACGACCGGAAATACCTGGTGATAGAGTATTCTCTGCGGGTGGGGCAGGTGCTGGTGGAGATGTTCGAGAACGCCCGAGCAACGCGGCAATAACGAAACAGCGCATGCGAAAAGGGCTATGAAAACCCGTTTTTGCCGTGACGAAGGATACACTCTCAGCCGATCTCGCCAAGCTTTTTTTTGATCTGCTCTATCGTCGTCATTTTAAGCACCTGCCCCGCAAGTTCCTCAAACGCCTCGGCGCTGCCCGTGCAGACGGTTTTCTTGACGGCGGGGATGCCGTGCGGATTCATGCTCAGAGCGTCCACACCAAGCCCAAGCAGAACCGGAACAAGCTTCGCGTCGCCGGCGGCCTCCCCGCACACACCGACGGGGATGCCTCGGGCGTGCGCGTTTTTCACGGTCAGGGCGATCTGTCGAAGCACAGCGGGATGGTACGGCGAATACAGGTGCGCGACGCGTTCGTTCATACGGTCGACCGCCGTGGTATACTGGATCAGATCGTTGGTGCCGATGCTGAAAAAATCCGCCTCCGCAGCCAGCGCATCCGAAAGCATGACGGCCGCCGGGGTCTCTATCATGATGCCGACCTCGATCCCGGGGTCAAACGCGATATTCTCCTGCCGAAGCTGTTCCTTTACCTTCCCGATAACAGCCTTCGCTTTTATGAGCTCCTCCAGCGCGCTTATCATCGGCAGCATGATCAGAACTTTGCCGAACGCGCTCGCGCGCAGTATCGCTCGAAGCTGGTTCCGAAACAGCTCCTCGCGGTCGAGGCAGATGCGTATGGCGCGATACCCGAGGAACGGATTGTTCTCCTTGGGCAGGTTCAGATACGGAGCGGGCTTGTCGCCGCCGATGTCCATGGTTCGGATGATGACGGGCCGCCCCTGCATCCGCTTTGCGACGCTTTGATACGCGGCGAACTGCTCCTCCTCGCCCGGCTCCGTGGCGCGTTCGAGGTACAAAAACTCGCTCCGGAATAGGCCGACGCCGTCCGCTCCGTTCTGTAGCGCAATCGCCGCATCCTCGGGGTATGCGATGTTCGCCTCCACGAGTATGCGCTTTTGGTTGGACAGTACCGCATCCATGCCGATGTACGGACGAAGCAGCTCGGCGGTTTTCTTGTTCTTAGCGATCGCCTCGCGATAGCCTGCGAGCGCGCGCTCGTCTGGGCTGATCTCGACGACGCCCTTCTTCGCGTCAAGGGCGACCACATCGTCGGTTTTTACATTCGCGAGCACGCCGGCAACGCCCATCACGGCGGGGATATTGCGGGACTTCGCAATGATCGCCACATGCGTGGTCGTCCCGCCGCTCTGCGTCACGATTCCCACGATGCGCTTTAAGTCCATCCGCATCAGCTCGGACGGCAAAAGATGATCCGCTACGAGCACGATCGACGCTTCCAACCCCGGGACGTTCCCTTCGCCCGGCTCCTCTATATTCAGCAACGCGTTTGTGATCCTCCGCGCGACGTCGCGGATATCGTCGACCCGCTCCGCGATCACGTCGCCTCCGGAAGCACGAAAAATGGCCGCAAGCTGTTCCGTTACAACCTCAAGCGCCCATTCGGCATTGACACATTCTTCCTCTATCATCCCATAGACTTTTCCGATATAACCCGGATCTTCCAGGTACGCAAGGTGCGTCTCGAAAATCAGGGCCTGATCCTCGCCCAATTCCTCATTTGCCTTTTCGAGCAGTACCTCGATCTGTTCCTTTGCTTTTTGTACGGCCGCATCGAGCCGCTGCGCTTCCATAGCGCAGTCGTCAACCTGTTTGCGTACGATTTCCTGCGCCTGTTCCCTGATGACGAGCGCATTCCCAATCGCAATGCCGATCGAATTTCCAGCGCCCTTGTACATAGCCTCTGCCTCGCTTCCAAGTGATTTTACCCGCCGTCAACGCACGATGTATCAGCGGCAATCATCCTCCATGATCGCCTGCAGTTCGGCTGCGGCGGCTTCCTCGTCCTCGCCGTCGCATATGAGAACGACCTCGTCCCCGCGGTTGGCGCCTAGGCCCAGGATTTCCACCAGGCTTTTCGCGTTGGCCGTTTTTTCCTTATTTATGATCTGCACCTTGCTCGCGTGCTTTTTGGCGGCTTTCATTACGTTTGCCGCCGGCCGCGCATGCAGGCCGCTCGCGCATCGGATCACAATTTTCTTGTTTATCATTTGATACGCCTCTCTGGTTCAGTGTTCGGATACTATTCCGGATACGCTTACGCCGTTTTGGGCCGCTGTCCGCGCCCAAAGATGCGCGGACAGCTTATGCCCTGTCGTCCTCGGAATCCGGATACCTCGGAATCCGGGGACCCAACCGTTAGAACAAGCCGATCCAACCGCCGACGAAGCCGACGATCGCGAGCCCCAAAAGGATCTTCCAGGACTTAACCTTCTTCTTGAGCAGCCAGAATACGATCAACGTTGCGGCAAGCGGCAAAAGATTCGGCATAATCGCGTCGAAGAACTGCGTCTGCAGATCAAACGTCTGCTGGCCGACCGCAAACGCGACCGTCGTCTTGAGGCTTACGAACTGGGAGATCAAGCCGCCCATAACCGTGCAGCCGAGGATGCCGGCCGCGCCGATCATGCGCTTCATCTTGCCGCCCGAAAGCAGGGAGGTAACCGCATTGCCGCCGAGCTTGTAGCCGCGCATCCAGGAGTTGTAGGCGATCGCCATGAGCACGGCCGGAAGGCCGATGAGCACGAACAGCGAGCCGAACACGTTGCCCGTTACGCCGAAGCTGATGCCGATAGCAACCATCAGCGGGATGATGATGCCCTGTACGAGCGTATCGCCGATGCCCGCGAGCGGTCCCATGAGGCCGGTCTTGACCGCGTTGATCGAATCATCGGTGATATCCGCGCCGGCGGCCTTTTTCTCTTCCATCGCGATCGTCGCGCCGTGGATGATGGAGCCGAGGTTCGGATCGGTGTTGAAGAATACCAGATGGCGTTTGAGGCCGTCCACCAGATCTTCCTGTTTCGGATAGAGTTTCCTTAAAATCGGAGCCATGCACATCGCAAACGCGGTGCCCTGCATGCGCTCGTAGTTATAGTTGGCATGGGAGAAGAACTGCCACAGCCAATACGATTTTCTAACATCGCTCTTTGTGAGCTTCTGAGCCACATTAGTTTCCATAGTTCTCCTCCTCCTTGCCCTTGTTGAATTGCAGATAGATCAGTGCGAACACGAGGCCGAACAAGCTTACGCCCACGATGCTGATCTGGAAGTACGCGACCAGGAGGAAACCGGCAATCAGGAACGGCCAGGTCTCGCTCTTGAGGATCGCGCGCAAGTTCAGGCCGATACCGATCGCAGGGAGCAATCCGCCGACGACGATGAGCCCGTCGAGTACGCCGCTGCCCTGGATCGCGTTGAGGAACGCCGCGACGAGCTCGCTTCCATAGACGCCGAACATCGTGACGATCACCATTTTAAACACAAAGAGCATAATCTGCGCGGGGACCCAGTTCATCAGCATCACGCCGCGCACGTTCCCTTTTTCAGCGAGCCGATCCGCCCAGTGGGCGAATATCGAGGAGATGCTCATGCGGCCGAACCAGACGACCGTGCCGAGCAAGCCGATCGGCACCGCGATGGCGAGCGCCACCTCCGTCGAGGTGTTGGCCGAAAGCGCGATCGCCGTGCCCGCGTAGCCCGCGAGGGCCATATCGCTCGGGATCGAGCCGCCGACGCTCATGTGCCCAAGGTAAATAAGGTTGATCGTCGCGCCGATGATCGTGCCCTGCACGGGATTGCCCATAATAAGACCTACGAGGAAACCTGCGACCACCGGCCGTTGAAGGACGTAATATCCTTCGCCGAAGAAGAATGGCGCATCAGCAAAATAATACAAAAAAGCCACAACTATAGCTTGCCACCATAACATAACAGTCCCATCCTCCCTTTTACTTTCTTGTTGATCCAGTTTTGCTAGAGTTTCACTTTGCTTAGTTCAATCGACTTCGCATCGGGGAAAATCTGTAGATATACCCGCACTCCTTTCGCTTCGATTTGTTTGAGCGTCTCAAGCTCGCTAGGAGAAATCTGAATGCTCCTTAACACCAACCTCCTTCCCGGCGCGCATCCCATTCCTCCGACGTTGAGTTCCTTCATATCAGCCCCTCCTTCGAGGAGCTGCAGCATCACTTCGGGGGTTTTGGTCAATACCATCGTCTTTTTGTCCGGCGGATCGTTTTTGATCCGCTCGATCGCGTCCGCGGTTTTAAGGATATGCACGTCGTACTCCCGGGGGGCCGCCATGTGCATGACCTCGCATAAAAAGGAATTGCCGGCCGTCGCGTCGTCGACGACAAATATCCTATTGGTACCGTAAACCTTGGTCCAGGAAGTCATGACCTGGCCATGCACCAGCCTGTCGTCGATTCGATAGAAGATCACGCTCACGGTAGTCGCCCTCCCTTATCGTTTTTCCGCAAGGATTTGAATCGAATTGATGATTTCCTTTTTCCCCGTGTTGCAGGCGATCTCCACCGCCTCCTTGACGCCGATCTCGTCCCGTACCGAAAGAATTTCCAGCAGCATCGGCAGATTGAAGCCGGAGATCGAGGTGACGCCTTTTTTGAGCACCATCATCAGCGCCGTGTTCGAGGGCGTGCCGCTGTTGAGATCCGATAGGATCAGTACGTTTTCGGGCGAATCGAACGCGTCGATCGCCTGTTCGAGCTTCGCGGCGAAAATCTCCGTGGTCTCGCCGGGATACAGCCCCAGCACCGTGAGGTTTTTCTGTTCGCCCATAATGATTTCGGCAGCCTCGCGCGCACCCGCGGAAAACGCGCCGTGGCTTATCAAAATCAGATCGATCATATTGTGCACTCCTTTCAGGAACGGGCTAATCGTTCAGATCGATCAGCACACGGTAGGTGTCCGGGCTCGTCGCGCGTTCAAACGCGGTTTGGCAGTCCTTCATTGCATATTTCTCGGTGATGAAGGGCTTCACGTCCATAAGGCCCAGGGCGAGAAGCCGCGAGGACATCCAGAACGCCTTGATCGTCGGGCTGTAGGAGCCTGTGAGCACCTTCTCGGTATAATGGATCTTGTTCGGATTAAACGGAACATCCCCGCTCGGATGGAAGGAACCGTAATAGACCAACCGCCCGTTCCTGCCGATCGCCTCGATATAATCGGCCGCGAGCTTTAAGACGTTGACCGTGAAGAACGCCACATGCGCGCCGCGCCCGCCGGTCAGCTCAAGGATCTCAGCGACGGGATCCTTTTCCTTTGGGTCGATCACGATGTTCGCGCCCATCTTCGCCGCCATCTCACGCCGCGCGGGATCCGGCTCGACCAGTATCGTCCTTGCGCCGCGCATCTTCGCAAGCAGGTTGTGCAGCTGTCCCATGATGCCGCCGCCTACGATCACGACGTCCTCGCCGAACTGGATGTCGGCCTGCTCCATGCTCCTCAGGCAGCAGGCGATCGGCTCCGCGAACGCCATCGTCTCAAGATCGACGTTGGGGTTAGGCAGCGGGTACGCCCGATTCGCCGCGATCGCGATATACTGCGCGAGCCCGCCGGCGCCGGGAATACCGTCGTAAAACCGTTTCTTCGATTTTCCCGTACACTGGTTATCGTTTCCGCGGAAGCAGTTTTCACACTGTCCGCAGCTGTCGTATGTCTTGACGACGACGGGATCGCCCGGCTTAACCGTCGTAAACGTCCCCTCGCCGATCGCGGCGACAACGCCCGAGACCTCGTGCCCCGGCACAAACGGCAGCTTCATGTCGCCGCCGGTAAAAATGCGCTGTTCCCAGGTGCAGATCAGGCACTTCTCAAGCTTGACCAGAATTTCCCCTTCCACGGGTTTCGGAGTCGTGAGTTCCAACACCTCGGCCTTGTTCGGCGCGGTCACTACCACCGCTTTCATTTTTTCCGGGATCATCCCTTGTTCTCCTTTCCGCTTTATCGTTTGATCTGTGAGGCTCTTTTCCCGCCGTGCACCAGCTCCACGAGCTTGCGGGTCATGCCTTCGGGATCCTCGCTCTTCCATACGTTCCTGCCGATCGCGACGCCGCGTGCGCCCGCCGCCATCGCCATCTCGATGCATTCGAACAACGCTTCGGGCTCCGAGGTTTTTTCGCCGCCGAGCACGACGACCGGTTGATACGACGCGCGGATCACCTTGCGGTATTCCTCGGCGCTTCCGGCAAACGCGGTCTTGATGATGCTCGCGCCGTATTCGCAGCCGGTGCGGGCGCTTAATACCAGGTTCTCGACGGAGTTGGGGATCGCGTTTGAAAACCCGCCGGGGAGCATCTCGGCCATGACCGGCAAACCCCAGGCGCGGCCTTCGGAGGCGAGCAACGCGACGTTCTGCATGGTATCATGCTCAAACGGAGCTCCCGGGAAGCCCATGCACGCGACCGCGTCCGCGCCGATTCTGAGCGCATCTTCCACGCTATAGAGAAGCCTCGGGCCTTCCTTGCCTTCACCAAGGCTCGATCCGCCGCCGTCCACGCGCAATATCAGCCCGACGGACTCCAATTCCTTCTGAAAGCGGCTGGCTACGCCGTACGTGGTAAGCACCGCGTCCGCGCCGCCCGCAACAACCGCATTGAGGATAGGAGCCATGTCGTCCAGCGCGGGATTGACGGACAGCCCCATCCCGTGATCGATCGCCACGATAACCGTTTTTCCATCTCGCCCAAAAATTCTGCTCAGCCTTCTCATAAGCGTTATTCCTTCCTGAAATGATCTGTTACGTTTAAAGATATCGCGATTGCCGCAAAAACATACTATGTGGAGTTCTTACAAGAATCCGGGTTGTCCTTTGTATAATTCACACAAGTTATAATGATATATCCTAATTCTTTTCGATAATAGCACAACCCATAGGTCGCATAAAAATACAAGAATTCAATATGGTTGTTTCAAAAAATCAAACATCCGTCGGCTTTTCCCGTGATTTTTCTTGCGTATTAGATTCCGATTCGCCTTGTTTCGTCTATATTTTATCAAGATCAACTGATTGGAGCATCGCGCTTGTTGAATCTATTATAGTAACTAATTGCATTGGAGTCTATATCTTTTGTTAACAAATCAAACGTTCGGATTTTATGAATTTTCTACAACTTCCCGTATAATTTTCGCAGATTCCACTTGTATGGCCCGCACGGGTGTGTATAATGAGGATAAACAGGGCCTTAAGGCGTACGGGAAAAGATTGTTATCCCATACCGCTCCAAGGTCGATCCTATTGCCAAAAGGAGGCGGCATTATGGCAGAAGGCACCGAGTTCCTTTCCTGCAGGGATCTTTTGCATCTTCCTTCGATGTCGGGAAGCATTTTGCTTTCCGGCGAAGAAAGGCTCGACGGCAAAATCACGCGGGCGAACGTCATCGAGGCGCCCGACATGGCCAACTGGGCAAACTTAGGAGAGGTCGTGATCAGTTCCGGCTATCCGTTCCGCAACAGCGAGGCCGATCTTGCCAATGCGCTATGCGAGCTGAGCAATAAAGGCATCGCCGCATTCTGCCTCAAGCCGCGGCGGTTTTACAACAACATCCCGCAATCCGTCGTGGACAGGGCGCGGGGGCTCAATCTCGTGCTCATCGAATTGCCCATCGAGGCGGTGTTCGCCAACATCGTCCATGAAATCACGGAGGAAATCCTCCAGAAGGAGACTCTATCCTTTCGGAATATCCAGGACAAGATCGAGCTCCTGCTCGATACGCTTTTTAAGGGCGACGGCATGGATGACTGGCTCCCCGGCATCGAGAAAGCCATCGGCAATCCCTTGCTGATATTCAACAGCGACAACGAGCTTCTGATGAGTCAAGGCACCCGAGAGCTGCTCGGCAGCCAGATTCAGGAGGACTTTATCCGCCAGCTCTATAAGAACGAGAACAGCGGAAACCTTTCGATATTATTAAACGGCAGCGAGGTCGGCCTGCTCTCCTTCCAGGTGGAGATCGTCAACCAGGAATACATGCGCATGATTCTTTTGCAGTACCACAGCGCCGCGAGCGAATCGGATCTGGTCGCGATCAAGCGCATCAGCCGCATACTGGCGCTCGAGATGCGCAACTCGATGGCGATCAAAAAGAACCGCCGCAGATACAAGGATAAATTTGTGCAGGACTGGCTGTTCAACAATTTCGCCAATGAGTCGGACATCAGCATGTTCGCGCACACCTACGGCTATGACTTGGACCTGCGCCAGAAATACCAGGTAGCGATCATCAACATCAGTACGCGCCAAAGCAGCGGGCTCTTCGCGGAAGAGGACGTGAGCATCATCCATCACCTGATCAAGAGCCTTGACCCGAACATCATATTCACGATCCATTCGGGCAAGCTCATACTCATACTCGAAAGCGACGCGGATGAGGGCGAAAAAACGGCCTCGCTGAAAAACCTGACCCATCTGGTCGACCGCCTCAAATACATCCTCGACAAAGGGGATATGAGCCTTTGCATCAGCCGCCCCTTCTACGCCAAAGACGTGCCCGCGGCGTATCTCCAGGCAAAGAAGATCAGCGACATCAGCCGCAAATGCAACATCAACACCCCTCTGATCACACAGGAACAGCTCGGCGTGCTCTCGCTGCTCGCGCAGCTTCCGGAGGACGAATCCGTCCGCCATTACAAGGATAAATTCCTCGCGCCGCTCAAGCAGTACGACGCCACCCACCGCAGCAATCTCTTAAGCACGCTGCAGATGTACCTCGGCGAAAAATGCAACACGAAGGTCACCGCCGAGAAGCTCTTCACGCATTACAATACCGTCACCTACCGTCTAGAGCGGATCAAGAAAATACTCGACGCCGATATCGAGGACGCGGAGATTCAACTGCAGCTTCAGATCGCGTTCAAGCTCGATCTGATACAGCCGTGAACACAAGCGAAAATAGACAATTCGAAAAAATTCGGTCTGTTTCTTTGTCCTTTCAATCTCCTGTGCGCAAAAGCATGTCGCTCATGCGGTATGCGGATAACGGGAATTTGTCGAAGGAGAGGTGAAGTAGATGGATTTTGATACGGAGCTCATGGGCTGGATTAAAGAAGCCCACGATTTTGCAGTGAAAAAATAACCCTTTGCCTTACTCAAAAACGGCGCGCCCGTTTCCGCCGTTCGGCGGATCGGGCGCGCCGTTTGCGCGCGTTCAAACGATCGTTTCAGGGAGAAATGACAGCTTTCGCCTAAATCGGCAAGCCCGCTCAGCCTTCGTCCTCCATTACTTTAAGGCCGATGCTGTTGTCGACAAGATCGGTAAGCGCCGGGCGTGCGCTCAATTCCCCGGCCGAGTCGATCACGTCGAGCAAGCGCCCGAACGCATCCTCGGTCATCACCGGATCGGTGCACCATGCGTCCGCTTCCCGATAGCTCTTGGCGACAGCCTCGAGCGTCGGGATATCCGTATCGGCGAAGAAGGGCTGCATGGCTTTGGCGATTTCGTTCTCGGTCGCAGTCTTTATCCATTGCTGGGCCTTATAGATCGCGCGGACAAAAGACTCGACGAAGGCAGGATCCTTTTGGAGGGTTTCCTGAGAAACCATGAGCGTCGTATAGGGAACCTCGCCGGACGCAAGGCCGACGCTCGCGACGATATAGCCTTTTTCCGCTTTGGCGAATGTCGATGCGGTGGGTTCAAAGAGCGTCACATAATCGCCGAGGCCGCCTTCGAATGCGCCGCCCATCAAGGGAAACTGAATATGATCGTAGACGGTAACGTCCACGCCGGGAGTAAGGCCGTGTTGCTTGAGCACGTATTCGAGCGTCATCAGCGGCATACCGCCCCTCCGTCCGCCGATGATGGATTTGCCCTTCAGATCGCTCCAGTCGAAGTTCTCCTCTGCCGTTCTGCCCACGAGGAAGGAGCCGTCCCTCTTGGTGAGCTGCGCGATGATCATCGGGTGGTCCTCTTTGCCCTCATTGGCGACATACACCGCCGTCTCCGGCCCCATGAGCGCTACCTCTGCGTCCTTGGCCAATAGCGCGGTCATGCTTTTGTCGCTTCCGCCGCCGGTGACAATCTCGATCTCGAGCCCTTCCTTCGCGAAGAAGCCCTGCGATACCGCGGCGTACAGCGGCGCGTAAAACACGGAGCGGGTAACCTCGTTGAGAACGACATGGCGGAGTTCCTTTTGAGTCGAACAGCCTGCAAGCGAAAATGCGAGCAGCGTCATCAGAAGCGCCATCAGCAGCGCAACGGCTCTTTTCATTTCGGATTCCTCCCAAGCAGTATTTTTTACTATATTATTCATTGCTCGCAATTTGGTGAAAACCATCGTAAACGCGAAGCAAAGGAGAAACCCATGAGCCGGGTTTATCGGCAGCCCAGCGGATAGACAAGCGCTGTTTAAAGGATGCCTTTGACGCTGCGCTTACGGCCTGTGGCCGTACCTTCTCGAACCTGCACCTGCGCTAAAGGCAGCCTGTGTCGTAGACGGGTCGAATACCGTCAATCCCGGGTATTCCCGCCTTTGTCACCGCCCGATACATATGCTATACTAAGGAAAGTATTTCCGCTTTCAACGACGCTTTTAGAAAAAATGACGGCTAAAAGAGGTTCACTCGATATGAAAAAGCTGGCCGCGCTGGCTGCAATTCTGTGCGTTCTGGCGCTGTTGGGTTCCGGCTGCGGCACAAAGAACACAGGCGCCGCCGCGTGCACGGAATTTCTCGACGCGCTCTGCGCGGGCGAATATGCATACGCCTACACGCTTTTAAGCGCCTCCGTTCAAAATGACACGGACGAGCAGGCGGACAAGCGTATTTCATCGGACGCGTTCGTCGAGCGCTACCGGGCGATATTGGACGTGCTTAAAATCGATTCCGCGGATTACGCAATCACCGCAGTCGACGAAGGCGAGATCCTGACCAAAATCGAGTACACTCTCACTTACCACTCAATGCTCGCAGGCGATATGACGAATGCGTTCAAGATGGAAGTCGTGCGCGAGGACGGCCGGTGGCGCATCGACTGGTCGCCCGCGCTCATTTTCCCATCGCTGGAATGGGGCGACACCGTGCGCGTGGCAACGCTCTCCGCGACGCGCGGCGAGATCCTCTCCGACGCCGTTCCCGTCGCGCAGAACGTCAACGCCACCTCCGTTACGGTCACCCTTTCCAAGGCTGCGGACAAGGAGCTTTTGGTCTCGAGTCTTTCAACCCTTTTGGGCATGACGGAGGAGGCCGTGCAGAAGCGCCTTGATGCCGCCTACAACGATTTTGTCATCGTCAAGCAGTTCTACCCCGACGAACTGGACTCATTCACGAAGGAACAGCTTCTGCTCATCGACGGCGTCGGCATCGACCAGCGCAACTTCGGCATCTTGCGCGACTACTCCGGCGATACCCTGCTCGCGCATACTCTCGGGTACGTCGGCTACGCCAACGAGGAGGACATCAAGCGCATCGAGGAAAGCGCCCCCGATGCCAAGGGCAAAATCACCACCGATTCAATCGTCGGAAAGACCGGGCTCGAGCGCGTATACGAAAACCAACTGCGCGGCACGGACGGCAAACGCATATTTATCGCCGACCCGCAGGGAGCCCTGGTTGAGACGCTCTATGAACAGCCCGCCGAGAACGGCCTTGACGTCAACCTCACGATCGATTACGCGCTGCAGCAGCGGGTGGAAACGCTGCTGAACCTCGTGCTTTTCGGGGACAAGATGTCCGGCGCGGTGGTCGTGATGAACCCGCTTACCGGCGCGGTCGAAGCGATGGCCTCCTATCCTACGTTCAGTCTCAACAGCTTTGCCCGCGGGATCTCCGCCGACGAGTACAACGAAATCACCGGCAAGGCGAATACCCCTCTATTCAACCGCGTCACGCAGGGCCTTTATCCTCCCGGCTCCACGTTCAAGCCCTTTACCGCGGCCGCCGCGCTCGAGAGCGGCGTGCTCACACCCGACGTCATCTTCCCCGGGCATATCGAGGACGATAAGTGGCTGCCGACCGAGTTCGGCCCCTGGTCCTGGTCGTACATCAAGCGCGCGTCGATGAACAGCCGCACCGAACCGCTCAATATGCACAACGCTATCATCAACTCGGACAATATCTACTTTGCCTACTCCGCGCTGATGACGGGCAAGGACCTGTTCGTCAAAAACGCCGAGCGGCTGGGCATGAGCGAGGCGATACCGTTCGAGCTGTACGTCGCCCCTTCGCAGATCTATAACAAGGATGCGGACTACAACCTCATGCTGCTCGCGGACAGCGGCTTCGGCCAGGGCCAGATGCTCTCCACGCCCCTCCAGCTTGCCGCGATGTTCTCAGCCTTCGCCAACGGCGGGGATATCCCCGTGCCCTATGTCGTCGAAGGCCTCTACCGCGCCGAGGGAACCGAGTATACCAACGTCCAAAAAACGGAATCCTCCATATGGAAGGAAGACGTGATCTCGCGCCCGATCATACAGACGCTGGAGCCCATGCTCGAGCACGTGGTCAGCAAGGACTATAACGGTACCGGCCATAAGCTTGGGGTCAATAGCTGCACCGTGGCCGGTAAAACGGGTACTGCGGAAATCGGCGACGATAAGACGCGGGAAATTTCCTGGTTCGTCGGTTTCAGGGTCGGCGAGGAAGGAACATCCGACCCGAGGCTCGTGCTGGTCATGCTCGAGGTTCCCGTCGGCGATAAATACTCCGCTCTAAAGTTCGACATCGCGCGCGAACTTCTTAAGATGCCGCCTAAGGAGGAAACCTAAAATGCCCGCACCGGTCAAAGCCCTTCTGGCGCAATGCGGCATCACGCCCAATCGGGCTCTCGGGCAGAACTTTCTCGCGGACGATGCGGCGGTCGATGCGATCGTCGACGCCGCCAAGATCGACGGGCAGCCCGTCCTCGAGGTCGGGCCGGGGCTTGGCGCGCTGACGGATAAGATCTCGGAGCGCGCCGGTAAAGTCACCGCCGTCGAGCTGGACGAACGGATGGTACGTTATCTGGAGAGCGAGCTTGTTCCCCGGCACAAAAATCTGCGGATCGTGCAGGGGGACTTCCTCCGCGTCGATCTCGACGCGATACTCAACGAGCTCGGGCGGCCGTTTTGCGCGGTCGGAAACCTTCCATACTATATCACCACGCCCATCGCGGAGCGCCTCATACTTTACGGCGCACAGGCGCTTACGCTGATGGTGCAGCGCGAGGCGGCCGAGCGCTTTCTCGCGCGCCCGAACGATCGGGTCTACGGCCCGCTCTCGATCCTAGCGCAGGTATACTATAACCCGCAAATCGTATTTCAGCTGTCCCCTCATAGCTTTTATCCCGCGCCCGAGGTGTTTTCGACCGTGCTGAACCTGAGCGAGCGCAGTTGCGCACTCGACCGCCGGGCATTGTCGCGCCTGCTCGAAGCATCCTTCCGTATGCGAAGAAAAACCCTAAAGAACAACCTGCTGCCGTTGGGCATTGAGCCCTCGCTGCTCGAAGAACTGCTTCGGGGGATGGGGCTCGCCCCGGATGCGCGGGCACAGGCGCTTTCCCCGGAACAGTTCGTAGCGCTGGCGCTCGCCTTAAGGTAAAGGGAATCGAACCCATACGCCGCAAAGCCGCAATTTTGGCGCATTTCATCGTCATCGTCGGTCGGAATAGCCACCGGCTATGCCTCTCTCCTCTTCCTTGAACTGCATCCAAAATTGCAGCTTTGCGATCGAAGAGTTTAAAGGGCAGCGAAGTGCGACAGCGCAAGGCAGCGGTACGAAGTCGTAGTGGTGCTACGGTGAGTACCGATAACGCGGCGATGGCGTGCTTCCCTACCCTTTAAACCGCATAGGTTCGACTCCCTTTACCTTAGGCATGTGATCCGATCGGGGCATACCGAGGCTGCGCACGGCACCCGAACCATATCATCGTTCGATCAGATCCATAAAGAACGTGCAGACTGCATCAAAATAATCGTATATCGGCGTTTTTCCCTGGAAATCCTTCAACAAAAGATATATACTTTCAACAGAATAACAGTAAACAGGATAAAAGGTTATGCTAATCGACTTTCATACCCATGCGTTCCCCGATGCGATGGCGGACCGCACCATGCAAACATTATCGAGGGTCAGCGGCCTCGAGCCCGAAACCGACGGCACGCTCGACGCGCTCAATAAAAAGATGGATGAGTGGGGCACGGACTATTTCGTGCTGCACAATATTGCAACACGGCCCTCGCAGCAGACCACGATCAACAACTACGCGGCGTCGATTCAGGGCGGCCGCATGTTTTGTTTCGGCACGGTTCATCCCGACGCGCCGGACGCGGTGCAGGAGGTTGAGCGCATCGCCGAGCTCGGTCTTTCAGGGGTAAAACTTCACCCCGATTATCAGGATTTTTTCATCCAGGAGCCCAGGATGAACGCCGTCTATGACGCGATCGAGCAGCTCGGGCTGCCGGTGCTCTTCCACGCCGGATACGATCCCCTTTCGCCCGATTTGATCCACGCCACGCCCGAGGGCGTCGCGGACGTCAACCGCCGTTTCCCGCGCATGCGCGTGATCGCCGCACACCTGGGCGGCATAGCGGATCTGCCCGCGCAGCGGGCGGCGCTTCTCGGAAGGGATGTGTATCTCGATATCTCAGTAACCCTGTGGCGGACAACCCCGGAGGAATTCAGGGATGTCGTTTTCGACCACGGTATCGAACGCATTCTTTTCGGGAGCGATTGCCCGTGGGGCAACTCGCCGGATAACCTGGAACGGCTTGACCGGATCGGTTTGACCCAACAGGAGAAAAACGCGATCTGCTACAACAACGCCGCAAAGATTCTGGGCTTGCCCTGCATTTGATCAGGGCGGCGGATGGATCCGCCGGATTCTCCCGATCCATCCGGCTGCGCCTTTATAGCATGAAAACAACGCCGGGCGACGCGCCCGGCGTTCGGTCCCCTATGGAACTGCGGACCTTAGCACCAGCCGCAAGCGCCGCTCCAGTGCCAATGAACGCAATTGCTGCACCCGCAGTTCGCGCCGCAGCCGCAATTCACGCCGCAGCCGCAACCGCAGCCGGAATGCCATCCGCAATTCAGATTATTATTGCAATCCCACCATCCGCAGTTTGAGCAGCCCCAGCCGTTCCACCACGGCGAGAAGCATCCGCCCGGCTGGCAGGAACAAAGATTGTTCGTGTAACCCCTGCCGTAAAAATTGCCGCGAGGAATGCAGGACGCGCCCACATTAAACCATGATCCCATGAAATCCACCTCCCCGAGAGCGTGTGATATCATATATTATGGCTAAGCGCGCGCAATGGTTCATCCATATATAGAAACTTTTCCCGCGCAATGTTTGGAATTGCCCGGATCGCCGTTATCTTAAGGACGCGGATTTCGCGCGCAGCGCAGGCGTCGCCGGCGAATGCGTCTCAGCGTTGCGCAAAAACAACATCGTGCCGCTATTCATCCGGCATTTTGCGGTACCCGGTTTCAAAGTCCACCTCGCATTCGAGCGCCCGACCGCTCAAAAACCGCCTGAGGTTTTCCGCCGCCCGCGCCGCGATCCTGTCGCGCGTCCGCTCGAGCTGGAATCCGGCCGAAATATGGGGCGTGATAAGGACGTTCTTCATTCCCCAGAGCGCATGCTCCGGCGGAAGCGGTTCGGGATCCGTCACATCCAATGCCGCTCCGCCGATCCGCCCGGAATCAAGGGCGCTCACGAGCGCTTCCGTATCGACCGCCGACCCGCGGCCAACGTTCAAGAGGGTCGCGCCCGGCTTGCAATAGGAAAACAGCTTCGCGTCGAAAAGACTCCGCGTACTCGATGTTTCCGGAAGGCAAAGCGCGATGATATCCGCCCGCGGAAGCGCTTTTTCAAGCTCATCCATGCTTGAGAGCTCGTCGATGTATTCCGGTTTTTCCCGCCTCGTGCGGCGCACACCGATCGTATACGCCCCGAGCGCATGGATCTTTCGGGCGAACTCCCCTCCGATGTCCCCTAGGCCCAATATCAGCGCCGTCGAGCCGTCGATGCATTTGACCTCGTCCTGGCTGCGCCAGACGCGGGCCTTTTGATTCTCATAATACTCATTAAACCGCTTTAAAAGCATCAGCAGCACCCCGAGCATGTGCTCCGAGATCGCCGGGCCGAAAGCGCCGGTCGCACTGGCAAGCTTGGTTTTAGGAAAGAGCACCCCTGGCGCGATATATTCGTCCGCTCCCGCGCTGTAGAGTTGCAAGAACAACAGCCGCTCGGACGCGCGGATTTTATTCGGCGACACATTCCCGATGATGATGTCCGCATTTTGTATCGTCTGCTCGGTCGCTGCGCTCCTCCTGCAGTATTCAAACTCCGCCTCGGGCGCCGCCGCTTCGATGAGCTCGCGCTGGCGCGCCGAGGTGGGAAGCGTTACAAGGATATGATAGCGCATTTGAATCCTCCTGCTGCCGTTGTGACTAGTATTATACCGTCTATGCCTCGCGGCTTACAAGGTTTATGGCACGCAATCACCTTTCAATCCGTGCTGCGCGCAGGATTTCATGAAACCCCGAACATCCCCCGCCTCGAAGCATCCCAAAATTGCATATCGCCGATATTCCATTGCAGCCCATGCTTATGGCGCGCAAATACTCACATAGATTTAACTTGGGGTTTACGCGGCCGAAAGTATAGTATATCATTATCTTGTTCGGGTTTTCCAGCCGGGCGGCATTGCATGTGATAATTGGCGCTTTGAGCCGCGCAATGCGGAACTCTGCGCCGTATCGGTGCGCTTGCGCTCGGCGGTCGTGGCTCCAATCGGCTGCTTCCCCTATTCGGAAGCGCAGGCGGGCACCGTGTTCCGTTTGGCCAAATGGGTCTGTCCAAACCGGATTTTGCATACACGGCCGCATCGGTATGCACAATACGAAGAGCAGCCCTCGTGGGATGGCGCAGAACCCATCCCGCTGCCAGCCACGGGATGATCCGAGCCGTAGAGCGGAGCAGTGTGTAAAATCTGCGGCGTGTATTTGTTCGCACTTACCGCCGCTTATGCGTATGTAGTTGGGAGGATTATGAGCCAGATAGCTTTTATTATCAGCATTGTTCTCGTACTTGGGGTGGTATTTGTCAACGGTTGGACCGATGCGCCCAACGCCATCGGCACCGCGGTGGCGACGCGTGTGCTCCCGCCGCGATTCGCGATCCTGATGGCGATGGTGTTCAATTTTCTCGGCGTGCTTTTGATGACGCTCGTGAGCGCCGAAGTAGCCGAAACCATCACGCAGATGGTGGATTTTGGCCCCGATAAAGGCGAAGCGCTCATCGCGCTGACGGCGGCGATGTTCGCCATCGTCGTCTGGGCGGTAGCCGCATGGTGGTTCGGCATCCCGACCAGCGAGAGCCACGCGCTGATCGCCGGACTCACGGGCGCGGCCATGGCCATGGGCGGTTTGGACGCCGTACACATGGATCAGTGGAGCAAAGTGCTCATCGGCCTCGGCATCTCCTCGGTGCTCGGCTTCGGCGGCGGTTATTTCATCGCGCGCGTGCTCGAGAACGTATGCCGAAAATTCCCCCGCAGCAAAACGCGCGGTCTTTTCGTGAAGGGACAAGCAGGTTCGGCCGCGCTGATGGCGTTCCTGCACGGCGCGCAGGACGGGCAGAAATTCATGGGCGTGTTTATGCTCGCGCTCTTCCTGAACGGATATGCCTCGCAAAATGCAAGCGGAACGTTTACCATCCCTCTCTGGGTGATGCTGCTCTGTTCCGTCGTGATGGGGCTCGGCACGCTCTTGGGCGGTCAGCGCATCATCAAAACCGTGGGCATGGATATGGTCAAGCTGCAGACCTATCAGGGGTTCGCGTCCGATCTGGCGGCGGGTCTCTGCCTGTTGTTTTCGACGCTCTTCGGCATCCCGGTTTCCACCACCCATACCAAAACCACCGCGATCATGGGCGTGGGCGCAAGCCACAGACTTAAGAGCGTAAACTGGAAAATCGCTTTTGAGATGATCTATGCCTGGGTGCTGACATTCCCGGGCTGCGGCTTGATCGGCTATCTGATGGCCAAGCTGCTCGTCGCTTTATTCTAACAAAACCAGCCGAAAGAACGGAGGAACTTATGGCACTCAAACACGCGAAAGAAAACACCGCTTACATCTGCCTCCAGTGCATGAGCCAACTCGCTTATGACTGCGCGCAGGCGCTCGACGCGCTTTTGCGCGACTTCACAAACGTTCAGGAGCGCGTCGCGGCCATCCATGATATCGAGCACGCGTGCGACATGCAGCTGCATCAGCTCACCCGGTGCGTCAGCGAGGCGTTTATTACGCCTCTGGACCGCGAGGACCTGCTGCTGATGGGCAACGACCTGGACGCCGTGACCGATGCGATCGAGGATATCGCGCTCGGGTTCGACCTTCTGGCGGTAGATCATCCCGAGCAGCCTTCGCTCGAATTTTCAGAGATGATCCAGCGCTCCTGCGAAACGCTGTGCAAAGCCATGAAGGAGCTTTCCTCGTTCAAGAGCTCGCGCCTGCTCAACGAGTATATCATCGAGGTCAACCACATCGAGGAAGAGGGCGACACGCTCTATCATCAAAGCGTGCGCAACCTGTTCCGCCGCCCCAATCCCGATCCTCTGCACACGATGAAGTGGAAGGAACTCTACGATCGCATGGAGCACGTTCTGGACCTTTGCGAGGACGTGGCCGACCATCTGAGCACCGTCTCGATCAAGAATCAGTAAGCTCGCCAAGGCGCGGTTTCATAACAGGCGGTTCGGACAATCCCGGGCGATACGAGCAACAAGAGAGGCTCCGCAAAGGAACGCGCCTCTCTTGTTTTGTTATTTCATCAAATAAATACCTGCCCCATCGCTCCTTATCGTAAGCTCCGCAGTGCTCAGAGCGGACGCGCACATCGGGCCATCCCGTTCCACCGCTCTTGAGCGTCAAAAAGATAGTGGGATTACAGGATATCCCCCCCGCGATGCTTTCCCCCGCAGGTATTGTTCCCGCTCCTCTTGGGGCACCAGTCCCCCGCCCGTCGCCCACGCCACGTGGCACGCGTTTTGAAGCTTTCCCGTCAGGCCGTGCTCCGCCAAGTACCCGGCGGCCTCCGCAACGAGGCGCTCCGGGCCGGTGAACGAGGCGCAGGCAGAGGGCTCGAGGAAAAATCCTTCCGATTCAAAGCAGGCTCCAAGGTGTTCGAAAAGCACGTCGTCCGCGACGGTGAAAACGCCGTCGACGAGCTTATGTACCCGCTCGCACACATAGTCCGACGGCCTTGCGACCGCCAAGCCGTCCGCATCCGTTTTGCCCGTCAGTCCCGCGTCCTGCACGGATACCTGCCCAAACAGCCCCGTCGAGAGCCCTACGAGCACGCAAGGGGCCTGAACCGGCTCTACGAAGAAACAATGCGCCGCATCGCCGAAGACGGTTTTCAGGCCGAACGTGATGCCGCCGGGCGCTCCGCCCACGCCGCAGGGAAGATACACAAAAAGCGGATGCTCCCCATCGACGGTGATGCGAAGCTCCTCAAGCTGGCGCGCAAGGCGGAACGCCGCCGCGTAGCCCATAAACAGCTCGCGCGAATGCTCGTCGTCGACAAAATAGCCGTTCGGGTCCCCGGCAGCCTGGCGCCGCCCGCCATCCACCGCCGCGCAGTAATCCCCCCGATATTCGACGACGGCCGCGCCGTTTTTTATAAGCAGCTCCTTCTTCCATTGGCGCGCCTCGGAGGACATGTGCACGACCGTCCGGTATCCGAGCGCCGCGCCCAGGATGCCGACGCTCAGGCCGAGGTTGCCCGTTGAGCCTACATGGAGCGAATGGCGCGAGAAGAAATCCCGGCAGCGCGGTTCCAGCAGCGCTTCATACGAAGCCCCGGGCGCAAGAAGCCCGTTCTTGAGCGCAAGCTCCTCGGTGTGCTTGAGCACCTCATAGATGCCGCCGCGCGCCTTGATCGAGCCCGCGATCGGCAGCTCGGAATCGCGTTTTAGAAGCAGCGCGCCGGGGATCTTCTCTCCGGTCTTACGCTCCAAACGCTCCTTCATGCGCGGGATCGGCGTCAGCGGCGATTCGATCAACCCGCCGTAGCTTTGGGTTTCCATAAAGCGCTTCGCGAGCATCGGCGCGAAGCGCTTGAGCCTTGCCGAGGCGTCCTCGATGTCCCGCGACGCGATATCGAGCGTTTTCAGCACGTCCCGTGCGCTGGAAAGCGCGGGATTAACAAACAATGTCGGTTGGGCTGAAAGAACTTTTTTGCCGCAGGGAATGCGCTCCAAACGAGCGCGCACCCGTTCGTCCACAGGGAATTCCTCCTAATCTGACAACAATGTGCGGCCACCCGACGCCGCCGCTTTGGCGCGACGAAAAATCTACAAGGAACACGGCGTAAAGGCGCAGGCTGTACTTTCCTGAACCCCGTGGCAGCCGCATCCGAAGAGCGGCCGCGGATGCTATTACTCTAACCTCCCGCCCTAAGCTTGTCAACGCGTGCCCGCAAGCTTACTTAGGCGCACATGTCTTGCGCGCCGTACTTTTTGCACGCCGGGCGCAATATACTCTATTAAATTGACAAACGCATGAGCGATACGTTATACTCGTAGGACGGATAAGGGAGTAGTCTGCGCGGCTGCGTAATAAAGTCAACATGCTGATAATCATTTATCTGGCTTTATTTTAAAAGATGAGACTTATTTACGGCAACACCCGTAAATAATTCTTTTTTTTATCGCGCGGCGATCAGGAGGATTGCATGGATATCTTTGAGCTGTTTCTCATCGCGGTGGGCCTTTCCATGGACGCGTTCGCCGTCGCCATCTGCAAGGGGATGTCCCTGCGCAGATCGGGTTTTTTAGACGCGCTGACCGTCGGCCTGTACTTCGGATTTTTTCAGGCGGCGATGCCCCTCGCCGGCTTCCTGCTCGGCTCGAATTTCCGCGAGATGATCGAGAAATTCGATCATTGGATCGCGTTCGGGCTGCTGCTGCTCATCGGGATCAATATGCTCCGCGAATCCTTCGAGCACGCCCGCTGCTGTTCGCCGGAAAAGGTTAAGCCGAACGCTTCTTCGCTCGGCTTCGGCGTGATGCTGATGCTCGCGCTCGCAACGAGCATCGACGCGCTGACGGTCGGAATCACATTCGCGTTTTTGCAGGTCCAAATACTCCCCGCCATCGCCATCATCGGCATCATCACGCTGTTCATATCGATTTCGGGCGTGTATATCGGCCGGCGATTCGGCAATCGCTTTCAAGCGAAGGCCGAGCTCGTCGGCGGAATCCTCCTGATATTGATCGGCGTCAAGGTGCTCTTAGAGCACCTCGGCATACTCGCATTTTGAGCGTTCGACGCATTGCGCCTTTCTTGCGCCGCAGTTACAATAAACCTGTAGAATCACAACTTCATCGAATCGAGGTGTTCCGCCATGCGGGAAATCCCCGCCGTCCAAATCACCCAGAGCGTGTTTAGGATGTGCATCGGAGCCAACTACCATCTTCCGGCCGATGTCTGCGCACGCATCGACAGTGCCCGGAACGAGGAGACCTTCCCCGCCGCAAAGGATACGCTGGACAAGCTGTCCGAAAACGCGCGTATCGCGGGCGAAGGCAAGTTTCCCATCTGCCAGGACACTGGAATGGCGCTCGTATTCGTCGAGATCGGAGAGGACGCGCACATCGTCGGCAATCTTGAGGACGCCGTGAACGAGGGCGTGCGCCGGGGTTACCAAGAAGGCTATTTAAGGAAATCCGTGGTCGCCGATCCGCTAAGGCGCGTCAACACCGGCGATAACACGCCCGCGATGCTCTATGTCGAGCTTGTGCCGGGCGATAAAGTCGCGATCACGGTCGCGCCCAAGGGCTTTGGGAGCGAGAACATGAGCCGCATCGCCATGCTGATGCCGTCCGACGGCGCGGAGGGCGTGAAGGATTTCGTCGTGGAGACCGTCGAGCTGGCCGGCCCGAATCCCTGCCCGCCCATCGTTGTCGGAGTGGGCCTCGGCGGCACGTTCGATAAAGCCGCGCTGCTTTCAAAAAAAGCGCTTCTAAGGCCGCTCGGGCAGCGCAACCCCGACCCATACTACGCGGAGCTGGAAGAAGAGCTTCTCGATAGGATCAACGCGCTCGGGATCGGGCCGCAGGGCTTCGGCGGAAAAACAACGGCGCTCGGCGTGAACATCGAGTGCCTGCCGACGCACATCGCCGGCCTTCCGTGCGCGGTCAACATCAATTGCCACGTATCGCGCCATCTGACGGAGGTGCTATGATGGGAAATATCTCGATCGAAACGCCTTTTGCACGCGAAAAAGCGCTTGCCCTTCGCGCCGGGGACAGCGTGCTTATAAGCGGAGTTCTGTACACCGCGCGAGACGCCGCGCACAAGCGCATGAGCGCCGCGGTTAAGGAGGGGCGGTCTCTCCCGTTCGATATCCGGGACGCCATCGTCTACTATGTCGGCCCGACCCCTCCGCGCGAGGGGGCGCCCGTCGGCTCCGCGGGGCCGACGACCAGCTGCCGCATGGACGCCTACGCGCCGGAACTGCTGGGGCTCGGCCTGCGCGGCATGATCGGCAAAGGCGAAAGATCGGCGGCGGTCGTCGATGCGATGAAGAAATCCGGCGCGGTCTATTTCGCCGCCATCGGCGGAGCGGGAGCGCTCTTGGCGCGCAGCATCCGCTCTTCCAGGGTGATCGCCTACGAGGATCTCGGCACGGAAGCGATCCGCCGCCTCGAGGTCGTGGATTTCCCGGCTATGGTCGCGATCGACGCTTACGGCAACAATATCTACGAACTTGGCCGGAAAAGCTATTTGAAAGGGAAATAGGCGCGTCGGCACGGCATTGGCTCTACAGGGAGATCGAGGCGGAAGCTTCGATCTTTTTCACGAATAAAAACCGCTCTACTGCCGAAGCAATTCCCGAGCGGATAAGCGACCGATTTGGAATACGTTATACAAAATAATTCGATCTTTCATTGACATTTAATAATATTTAATATTATACTTAATTAAATTAAATACATAATGAATGGATTGATTTAATTTTATGGAGATTATCCCCGAATGGATGGCTAATCTGGACGACGAGGACGTTGCATTCATCAAGAATTTCCTGTTGGCGTCCGGGTCTCTTAAGGAGGTCGCCCAGCTGTATGGCGTCACATATCCGACCGTTCGTTTGCGGCTGGACCGGCTCATCCAGAAGATCAGCATAAACGAGGACATCGCGAAAGATCCGTTTATCTCGCTGGTCAAACGATTGGCGCTCAACGACAAAATTGATTTTGACACCGCAAAAATTTTAGTCGCCGAATATAAAAAGGCCAAAAAGGAGAATGCGTAATGTCGAATGTTTCAATTCTTTCAACAATTCTGATTCCGGTTTTGCTTTTGCTTATCATCGGGGGAATCGTCGGCGTATTCTTTGCCATAAAGTATTTCATCCGCTATAACGCCAAGCTGCGCGAAAAAAAAGATCCGCAGCAGGATGAACTCAATCGCATGAAGATCAACGATCTGTAACCCGCTTGACGCAATAGGGATCGGGTTTTATCCGATCCCTTTTTTCTTTCGCCTTTTTCCGCGCGCTGCGCTTTATGCCTCCTGCCCCTCCAGCTCCTCGAGCCGCTCCTGCGCGTTTTCCCAGACCGAATAGCATCCCTCGAGTTCCCGGCGCGCAAGCGCGATCCTCTCCGCCTGTTCCGCCGCCTTGATATAGTCCGTCCCGATCTCGGGCAAGGAGAGTTCCTCCTCAAGAAACTTTAAAGCTTCCTCGGCGCGCTGAACCTCCTCCTCCGCACGCTTGATCTCGCCCCGGGCGCGGTTGATCGCGCTCTGCCGCTCCTTGCGCGCGCGGTATGCGTTGGCGTTCGCGCTCTCCTCTGCGGCGGGTTTATCCTCGCTTTGCCGGCGGAGCGCACGCTCTTCGAGCAGATCGTCGTATCCGCCCAAAAATTCCTCGACCGTGCCGTTTTCCATAAAGAGAAGCCGGTCGGCGAGGCGATTGATGAGATACCGGTCGTGCGTCACCGCGAGTATGGTTCCCTCATAATCCTCGAGCGCGGATTCGAGCGCCTCGCGGGAGGAGATGTCCAAGTGGTTGGTCGGCTCGTCCAGTATCAAAAAATTCGCGCCCGAGAGCATCAGCTTTAAAAGCTGTATCCTCGCCTTCTCCCCGCCCGAGAGCGTGCCGATCGGCTTTTGCACCGCGTCGCCCCGGAACAAAAACGCCGCGAGCGCGTTGCGAAGCTCCGGGATGTTCCTCTCCGGGTATGCGTCGTAAATTTCCTGCAGCGCGGTCTTGCTCGGATCCAGGGCGCTCATGTCCTGCTCGTAATAGCCGGGTTTCACGTTCGCACCGAGATAGGCTTCCCCGGTATCCGGCCGGAGCTTTCCGATCAGCGTCTTTAAAAGCGTGGTTTTCCCGCAGCCGTTCGGGCCGAGCAGGAACACGCGCTCGCGCTTTTTAATCAGCAGATCGACGCCCGCGAACAGGCGTTTTTTCCCGAACGACTTGGAAAGGCCGCGGCCGATGAGCACGTCGTTCCCGCTTTCCTTGGCAATCGCGAACCGAAAGCGGATCGAGCCCGCTTCGCGATCGGGCTCGCGCAGCGTCGCGCGCAGGCGTTCGATCTGCTTGCGTTTGGACTCTGCCGTAATAAAATTGCGCTCCCGCCCAAAGCGCCGCTGCTGCTCCACGATCGCCTCGATACGCTTGATCTCGCGCTGCGTACGCGCGTAATGGCGCAGAGCGACCTCGCGCTCGCCGGACTTCAGGTCGATATGCTTTGAATAGCTGCCCGCCGTCGAAAGGAGGCGCTTGTTCTCAATTTCAAGCGTTCTATTGGTCACGCGGTCCAAAAAATAGCGGTCGTGCGAGATCACGATGAACGCGCCGGAGAACGCACGGAGCGTTTCCTCTAAAAACTGCACGGCGTCGATATCTAGGTGATTCGTCGGTTCGTCCAAGAGCAAAAAGTTCGCACCTGAAAGCAGCACACGCGCGAGCTGCGCCTTGGAAAGCTGACCGCCGCTCATCGTGCAAAGGCGCTGGTCAAGCTCCGGCTCGGTAAAGCCTAACCCCAGGAGCATCGAACGCACGCGGCTGCGGAACGTAAGCCCGCCTCCATCTTCATGCTGCGTATTGAGCTGGTGCTGGCGCAGTATCAGCGCCTCCAGGCCCTCCGGCCGCTCGGTGAGCCGCCGGTTTACGCTTTCGAGCTCCTCCTCGATGGCAAGAAGCGGCGCGAACGCGTCGAGCGCCGCCTGGTAGAGCGTCCTTCCGGAAATCTCTTTCATTTGCTCCATGGAAGCCAAGCGCGCCGATCGGGACAGGTACACGTTCCCCTCATCGCACTTTGTTTTCCCTGAGAGGATGTTCAAAAGCGTCGTTTTTCCGGTGCCGTTGTCCCCGACAAGGCCGATGCGGTCGCGCGGGTCGACTTCAAAGCTCACGCCTTCGAAGAGCAATCGATCCGCAAATGAGATTTTTACATTGCTCAACGCCGCAAGCGCCATGAAGCAAACCCGACCCTTTCCCAAAAAAAATACGCCGCCGAATAGGGGCTGTTTATAGGACCCGAACGGAGCGGTTTTTTCCGAATTTTTGTTCCCTGCAAGGCTGTGCGCTGGAATACCGGATCGTATTTCAAGCGCAAGCAACACGGAGGGGACGAAAAGGCGGTGAAAGACGCCCGTAAGTGGTCGTATAAACAGCCCCTCGTTATGGTAGCGCAAACCCCGCCGCTTGTAAAGGCTCACGGGGAAATGATCTTGATCGCCCTGCCCATCTTGCGCGCGTATTCGATTGTCTGCCGCGTACCGCCGGAGGCTCCGTCGTACACGGCGATGACCGACTGCGCGTGATCGACCATATACCGGTTGCGCGCGAGCATACACAGCGGATGATACGCTTCGCTTAATACCGTCACCGCGTCGGCCTGCTCCAGAATGCCGTGATAGCGCGCCTTGATGATTCCCCGGTAGCCTTCGCCCTGACCGCGGAACGGCAATACGCATTCGAGCGCGACCTCCGGTCGCGCCTGTTTGAGCAGTAATACTGCCTCCGCCGCATAGAGGTCCACGCCCCGCGCCATCCCGCACAAAAACCGGACTGCTCCGTCCTCCGCGAAGGCGTTGGCTGCCGCGAGCAGGCGAAGCTTAAGCTCCCTGCACCGCGGATCGGATTCATCCTCGCCCCAAGGCAGCTTTTGCGGCCTGTAGCCGGTAAAACAAACGGCAGTACTTTCCATGTCCCCATTATAGCAAAAGGCGCGGCTTCCGTATACGGACCGCGCCTTTTGAAAACGGAACACACCTCTATGCTTTTGTAAGCCCGTGGATCAATAGTTTTCCGCGCGAATTTCGAAATATGCCTTGGGATGGTTGCAGGTCGGGCAAATCTCGGGCGCGCAATCGCCATAATGGATATGACCGCAGTTGTTGCACTTCCATGCCTTGGACTGCCCGCACTTAAAGACGGCGTCGTTCTCGATGTTCTGGAGCAGCTTAAGATACCTTGCTTCATGCTCCTTCTCAACGCCCGCGACATACTCGAACAGGCGGGCAATATTCTCAAAGCCTTCCTCGCGCGCGGCCTTGGCAAAGCTCGCGTACATATCCGTCCACTCGTAATTCTCGCCGGAAGCGGCGTCCTTGAGGTTCGCAGCCGTCGTGGGAATCCCGTTGTGCAGGAGCTTAAACCAGAGCTTGGCGTGCTCTTTCTCGTTGAGCGCGGTCTCTTCAAACAGATGGCTGATCTGGACGTAGCCGTCCTTCTTCGCCTGCGACGCATAATACTGGTACTTGGTATGCGCCTGGGATTCCCCCGCAAACGCCGCCATCAGGTTTGCCTCGGTCTTGGTGCCTTTGAGTTCTTTCATCGTAGTGCTCCTTCCAATAAATAATTTCTGTTCTTAATATCACAAACGCCTTTAGGGCGTCCGCAAATCGGACTGATCGGCGCAGCAGGCGCATTTCCCATAGAACAACAACGAGTATCCCTCCGGGATCCAGCCCTTCGGCGGCTGGATGTGAGGCGCCCCTCCGGGGAACCGCGCATCCACATCCACAACCTTGCCGCAGCCGCTGCACATCATATGCTGGTGCTCGTGCAGGCTTCCGTCAAACCGATCGGGATGATCCGCAAGTGAAATTTTTTTGATTTTCCCAATGCTCTCCAAATAATTCAGGTTGCGATACACAGTCCCCAGGCTGAGGTTCGGGTCCCTCGGCTTTAACGACACATAAACATCGTCAGCCGTCGGGTGTAAACCGCTCGCCAAGACCGCCTGGAGAATGCTTTCGCGCTGTTTTGAATAGCCCATATATATCACCATAAACAGTAATGATTACTGTTTTTAATATATATTTTCACATTCTACTTTGTCAAGCTTTTTAATAAAAACTGCGGGATAAAAAAGGCAGGCAAAGGAAACCATAGTTTTACATGCAGAACGATGGGGGGTAATTGCTATGCCTATCAACAAAGTGGAGATCTGTGGTGTAGATACGTCCAAACTCCCGGTCATGAACGCTAAGCAGAGCCGCGAGCTGCTCATGAAGGTCAAGACCGGCGACCCGCAATCGCGTGAAGAGTTTATCCGCGGCAACCTCAGGCTCGTTCTTAGCGTGATTCAGCGTTTCAGCAACCGCGGGGAGCAAATGGACGATCTGTTTCAGGTCGGCTGCATCGGTTTGATCAAGGCGCTGGATAATTTCGATCTTTCGCACAACGTGCGCTTCTCGACCTATGCCGTACCTATGATCATCGGCGAAGTGAGAAGATACCTCCGCGACAACAACGCGATCCGCGTCAGCAGGTCTTTGCGCGATACCGCGCACAAGGCTATGCAGGCGCGCGCAAAACTCATGGAGGAGAACTCGCGCGAGCCAAGCCTCGCCGAGGTCGCCAAGGAGCTTGAGATCCCGGAGGAAGACGTCGTGATGGCGCTCGACTCGATTCAGGATCCCATTTCGCTTTTTGAACCGATCTACCACGACGACGGCGACGCGATCTACGTGATGGACCAGGTCAGCGACGACAAGATCAACGACGGCATGTGGCTCGATACCATCGCCCTTTCCGAGGGGATGCACCGCCTGACCGAGCGCGAGAAGCACATCCTGATGCTGCGCTTTTTCGAGGGAAAAACGCAGATGGAGGTCGCAAACTCCATCGGCATCTCGCAGGCGCAGGTTTCGCGCCTTGAAAAAAGCGCGCTCAAGCACATGAAGAAATACGTGTGAATTGTAAGCGCGGCAACGCCCGCCTGTGGTTTTGGATACCCCGTCCCACGCTTGTAGAATATGCGGACCCTACTGTAAGAAGAAAGCAATTTATAAAAACTGCAAACATCGGTATAGGATAAACCTACGGTACAATATCCGTGGGTTTTTATCCGTCATCACGATAAAGGCAAGACACCGGCAACCCCGTCAAGATCAATCACGCCGACCTTCCGATGGCCCGCGCCGTTTTGACAAATGTACCCCGACAATGTTTCATTGCATCCCACGGCCGGTTGTTTTAGAATTAAAGCCATGAGACGCAAGACGAAAACCGATATCGTGTTTTTTGGCGGCGACGCCGCGATGCTTTCCCTCGCCCAGAAAGTCCTGGAGCGGATCCGCGATTTATTTCATTTGTTCATCTGTATGGTACTTTCCGAGTACCTGCTCTTCAACATCGTCTTCGGCGGCGCGCTCTACCTGATGGGCCAGGTTTGGCTCGTCTTCTCGCGCCTGTACGGAAAGCGCTATATCGCCGCGCTTCCCCCTTCCCTCAAGGCGCAGGGTGTGGGCATATTCATCGTCTCCGTGCTCTTGAACATCGCGCTTTTGATCGTCTATCCCTCTATTGCCAAGAGCACGAACTTCATCCTCCTGCTGCTGCTCGTTCTGCTCTCCTTCGTGCGCCAGTTCTCGGCGGCGTTCGTCGCAGGATGGAAACTCTCCTCCCGTATCGTAAAAGCTGCGTTTTTGTTCGCCGTGCACGCTGCGTTCACGGCGGTGCTGCTGTTTTTGCTCTCCGGACATGTGGAGCACGCACAGCTGATCACCGTCGCATGGCTCCTTGGCGCGCTTTCAATATTATCTTCCCTCCTCGAATCGCTTTTGCCGCCGCCCTCGCCCGAACCGCCGGCGGAGGTTCCCGAGGGTACGCTGCTTGAGGCGACGTCCTACCGCATCTACAATCGCATGACCGCGAACGTGATGATCGCGCTGAACCTTTCGCTGCTCGCCTACGTCTGCTACCTCCGGTTCCAGCCGCTGCAGCCGCCGCTGCAGAGCTTTTTGTCGATGTGCGCGTGGATGATGTTCCTGGGCGGCTTCACCGCTCTCTGCTACGCGTTCCTCACAAGAAAGGTCGTCACGAAATACGATAAGCCGTCGCTGTTCGCGTTCGGGGGCGTACTCTGGACGCTTGCGACAGTCATCAGCTATAACCGCATTCTGGGCAGCGGGCCGCTTGAATCGATCCTCACCAACGCGCTCTGGGGCAGCGGCCTCGCTGCGATGCTCGCCATCATCATCAGCCTCGGACGGGACATCAAAGCCGTCGTGGAGCTCGGGCTCGCCCCCGCCGCAGCCAAGGCCTACGAACGCAACACAAGCGTGATGATCGAGTGGTCGCTCCTGCTCTCCACCATGCTTATGCTCGCGATGTTCACCGTATCGAGCTTCCTTGTAGACGGAAAGCTCGACCGCATGGACGCGATGCTCGGGATGCAGGACTTCATGCGCACGGTGATGATGCTGCTGCCGATGGCATTCGTGCTCGCGGCGCTTTTATACGCCTTGATGCAGCCGTTGGATCGCAACGTCGCCAACAAGATCAAGCTCTATGCAGAGCAGTTCAGCAAAGGCCTGCCGAATCCTTTGCTCAAGCGCAGCCTGCAAAAGCAGCTGCTGAATACGAGCAAGCGCGTCTCCTACCGCCTGCTGCGCATCTTTTTAAGGCCGTTTATGCCCTGCAAGGTCATAGGGCGGGAACTCGTCGACGTTTCGCGCGGGCCGGTGATATTCGTATGCAACCATCTCGAGGTCTATGGGCCGATGATCACCAACCTGTACATGCCATTCTACTTCCGCCCCTGGATCATCTCGCAGATGCTCGATCCAAACGACGTGGAGGAGCATCTCAGGCCGGGCGTCAACCGCGTGTTCCGTTTTCTCTCCGAGAAAGCGCGGGCGCGGCTGTGCAGGCGGTTCGCGCCGCTGATGAAGCACATCATGGACGCGACCGATCCGATCCCCGTCTATCGCCAAAGCGGCCGCGGCATCATCAAAACCATGCGCCTGAGCGTCGACGCGATGGAATCCGAGGACAACATCCTGCTTTTCCCCGAAAACTCCACCGCGGAGGGCGAGCCGGGCGTCTACCGCGAGAGCGGCGCTTCCGCGTTTTACACGGGTTTTTGCACGCTGGCGGAGATGTACTATAAGCGCACCGGAAAAGCCACGGTGTTCTATCCGGTCTACGCGAACAAAAAGCGGCGCACGCTGACGTTCGGCCCGGGGCTCGCGTATGACCCGAACAACGAGCGAAACCTTGAAAAGCGGCGCATCGCCGAAACGCTGCACGAATGGATGAACGATCAGGGGGAAAACGCATGAAGCGCATACTTGGAGCAATCCGCAGGGCGGACGAACGCTACGGGATGATCAAGGATGGCGACCGCGTCTGCGTCGGCGTATCCGGCGGGAAAGACAGCCTTACTTTGATGTATGCGCTGAGCCTTTACCGGCGTTTTTCAAAGGCGCGCTTCTCCTTGCAAGCGGTGATGCTCGATCTCGGGCTTACCAACGAGGACACCTCCGCCGTCGAAGCGTTCGCGCGCTCGATCGACGTGCCGTTTGAGGTAAGAAAGACGCAGATCGGCGAGATCGTTTTCAACGTTCGAAAAGAGCCCAACCCCTGCTCTCTCTGCGCGACTCTAAGGCGCGGCGCGCTCAACAATGCGGCGCTTGAATACGGCTGCAGCAAAGTCGCGTTGGGGCATAATCGGGACGACGTGCTCGAAACCTTCCTCCTGAGCCTGTTCTTCGAGAGCCGCCTGAGCACGTTCGCGCCCGTGACCTACTTAAGCCGCAAAAAGATCACGCAGATACGGCCGATGGTGTTTTTGCCGGAAAAGCAGATCCTCTCCACCGCCAAAGCCTTAAAGCTGCCGGTCATGCCGGCCTGCTGCCCGGTGGCGAACAAGACAAAGAGAACTGAGATGAAACAGCTCCTCGAATCCTTTGCGAAGATCATGCCGGACGCGCAGGAGCGTATGATCCGCGCCATTTCGGAGCCCGACCGCTATCGCCTTTGGGACGATCCGCGCCTGATGCGCGGGGACGAAATCGAGGAGGAAGCGCCCGGCCTTTGCATGGGCGCGGGCTGTGCGGCGATGCGGGAGAGCAGGGAAAAAGAATAAAAGTGTACCCAAAAACCGATCCGATCGAGGTCGGGAACGACAAAAGCGGCGCTTTCTTTTGTAGACGGATCATGGCAATATGGATTGTACACACAGGAAAATAATGGTATGATAATGGCATCATCCGAATGAAGGGAGTATCACAAATGAAAGGCGATCCGAAACTGATTGAAACGTTGAATTCACTGCTCGCGGACGAGCTGACCGCAATCAACCAGTACGTCGTTCATGCGGAGATGTGCGGGAGTTGGGGCTACGGCAAGCTGCACCGCAGCTTTGAAAAACGGGCGATCGATGAAATGAAGCACGCGGAAAAGCTCATCGAGAGAATCCTTTTCCTCGAAGGCGTGCCTGTTGTAAGTGAGCTCAAGCATATACACATCGGCAGCGAGGTGCCCAAGCAGGTGGAAAACGACCGTGCCGCGGAAGAGGGCGCCATCAAGGCGTACAACGAGGCCATCGTGCTGGCGGGCAAGCTGCTGGACTACGCCACGCGGGATGTGCTGATGCAGATCCTCAACGACGAGGATCGTCACATGGACGAGATCGAGGAGCTCCAGGATCAGATCAAGCAGATGACGCTCCCCATCTTCCTGACCACCCAGGTAGGATAACCGGCTTCGGCTGTTGATCGGTTTCTTCAGGGCGCCCCTTCTTTACAAGGAGGGCGCCTTTTTCAGTATGTCCTTCCGGGAAATCGATTGGCGCCGCGCATCCGCTGAATCACGCGGATATCTTTTGCGTTAAGGCGGTTGACGAATCCTGCAGAATATGATATTTTATGAAGCACAACCGAATATGCGTTATCAAGAGTGGTTGAGGGACGGGCCCAATGAAACCCGGCAACCTGCAGATTGTAAGGTGCCAATTCCCGCAGCGTAAATGCTGAGAGATGAGCCGCAGTATATGAAATAATCGAACCTCATCTTAGGATGAGGTTTTTTCGTCGGATCGGTTCAACCTAAAGCATAGCGGTTAGATCATTATTTTTGGAGGGTACGATGTCACACCTGTACTTTACTTCCGAATCCGTCACGGACGGACATCCCGATAAGGTCTGCGACCAGATCTCCGACGCGATACTCGACGCCATGCTCGAGCAGGACCCGAACGCCCGCGTCGCATGCGAGACCGCCGTCACCACCGGCATGGTGCTCGTGATGGGCGAGGTGACCACGGATTGCTATGTGGATATCCCATCCATCGTGCGCGGCGTCGTGCTCGATATCGGCTACAACAGCGCGACGTTCGGGTTCGACGGCAACACCTGCGCGGTGCTCGTTGCGCTCGACGGGCAGTCTCCCGATATCGCCGCGGGCGTCGACCGCTCGCTCGAAGCGCGAAAGGGCGAAGCGACGGATGCTTTCACGACCGGTGCGGGCGATCAGGGCATGATGTTCGGCTACGCCTGCGACGAGACGCCCGAATTGATGCCTCTGCCCATCTCCCTCGCGCACGCGCTCACCCGGGCGCTTCGCGACGCGCGCGTTTCCGGCGCCGTTCCCTTCCTCAGGCCGGACGGCAAGAGCCAGGTCACCGTCGAATATGTGGACGGATGCCCCAATCGCGTGGATACGATCGTATTATCCGCACAGCACGCCGCAGACGTCTCGCAGGAAGAGATCGAGCGCGAGCTTATCGATAAGGTAATACTCCCAACCGTCCCCAAGGAGCTGATCGACGGGCGCACGCGCTTTTTGATCAACCCCTCGGGCAGGTTCGTCATCGGCGGGCCGCACGGGGATTCCGGGCTGACCGGGCGCAAGATCATCGTGGATACATACGGCGGCTATGCGCGGCACGGCGGCGGCTGCTTCTCGGGGAAAGACCCGACGAAGGTCGACCGGAGCGCGTCCTACGCGGCGCGTTATGTCGCCAAGAACATCGTGGCCGCGGGCCTTGCGCAGCGCTGCGAGGTGCAGCTTGCCTACGCCATCGGCGTGGCGAAACCCGTGTCTATCCGTGTGGACAGCTTCGGCACCGGCGTATTGGACGATGAAACCCTCTCCTCCTTCGTGGGCCAATGCCTCGACCTGAGGCCGGAGGCGATCATCTCCCTGCTCAAGCTAAGGCGCCCCATCTACCGGCAGACCGCGGCGTTCGGCCACTTCGGGCGCACGGACATCGAGCTTCCGTGGGAGAGCACCGCGCATGCGGCACAGTTTAAAGAGCTTGCCGACATGTGCCTGTGCAAGCAAGCATAGAATCGTAAATGGGTGATTCGATGGACGATACGGAAAAAAAGCATCCATCGGCAGAGCCGGGCTTCGGCGAAGACTGGGCGTTGATCCTGGTGAGCGCCAAAAGCCCGCTCCCGAAGGATTTCCCGGTGGAGCTGTGCATGCACTCGGCAGGCAAATGCGCCGACGCGCGCATCACGCTGCGCATGGAACAGATGTTCGAGGACGCGCGAAAGGACGGCGTTACGCTATTGATGCGCTCGGGCCACCGCTCCGTCGAGTACCAGGAGGAACTATACCTTAGGCGCATCCAGCGCGCGGTCCGCGAGGAAAACGTTCCCGAGGAACAGGCCGCCGATTACGCCGCGACCATCGTTGCGCGGCCCGGAACGAGCGAACACCACACGGGGCTTGCGTTTGACTTGCTCACGCCGGAGTACGACATCCTCGACGAGGGCTTTGAAAACACCCCGGCGTTTTCGTGGCTGTGCGAAAACGCGCACCGCTACGGCTTCGTATTGCGTTACCCCAAGGATAAAACGCCCGTGACCGGGATCGTCTATGAACCTTGGCACTGGCGCTACGTCGGGATGAAAGCTGCGAAAGAAATGCGCCAAAGCGGGGAGTGCCTGGAGGAGTATCTGAAAAGAACTTCTAAAGAAGTGTTCTAAGGTTGACAGGGTTGCAGTTTTCGGGGCCATTGGGTATACTGCGTATAAAGAACCGGTACTTCTTGCCGTGTCGGATATAAGGGCCGGCTTGCACCTCCGCCATTTGGGCATGGTTTTTTGTTTGGGTCGAATCTGGTACTTTATCTGGTTTTAATCTTAACCGAACGGGACTTCGGCGATCGCCGAAGCCCCGTTTTTTGACCTATGAGTCCGCATAGAATCCGGCTCAATCCTCCCACTGTCCCCGATATTTCTCCATCAATGCCCTGAACAGCGACGCCTGCGTCGGCGGCGTATAGGTCACCGCGTTCGCGCCCGCCTCGATCGTCTCGCGGATGCTCTCGTCCGTCGATCCGCCGGTCGCGATGATGGGCACATATGGGTACTGCTCCCTGATCCAGCTGACGATAGACGCCGTATTCTGCGCCCCGGACACGTTGAAGATGTCCGCTCCGGCGTTGAGCCTGCTCTCGAGATCGGTATGCCTCGACACCACCGTCACCACGATCGGGATATCGAGAGCGCGCTTAAGCTGCTCGATGGTCTCATTGGCCGTAGGAGCGTTGACGACCACGCCCATCGCGCCCTGGAATTCAGCGTCCCGCGCAAGGTTGATCACGCGTTTGCCGCTGGTCGTTCCTCCGCCGACGCCGCAGAACACCGGCACGTCCGCAACCGTCATGATCGCGTGGGTGATCGCGGGTTGCGGCGTAAAGGGATATACGGCAATGATCGCGTTTGCGTTGATGTTTTTGATGATCGCTACGTCCGTGGTATACGCGAGCGATTTGATCAGCTTGCCGAATATGCGGATGCCCGTCGCCTCGTTGATGCTGTCCGGCACGCGAATCATATGCTTCCTTAAAATCCCCTCCAGTTCAGGAACATAGCGCATATCTTTCACTTGGCCTTTACCCCCTTTCTCCCGCCGGTTGAGACGGATATCCTGTTATATTCTCACCAAGGCGGGGCTTTTCCTTCCCAAAAATTGCAACAAAGCTATGAACGATTTGGCCGGCCCCGCCCTAACGCGCGAATTTGACGGGCAAACCGCGCACCAATAAAAAAAAGCCCTCCCGATTGACAGCATTCGACATCGTGCTATACTCAAGTTAAGGAAAATATATCCATTTTCAGGAGGGTTTTACGATGGGAAAATTCGTTGTCAAACAGACGAACACCGGCTTTACGTTCAACCTCAAAGCCGCGAACGGCGAAATCATCGCGGTAAGCGAAGTCTACAAAACCGAGGCCTCCTGTCTGAACGGGATTGAAAGCGTAAGGAAAAACGCCCCCGACGCCCCGATCGAGGATCAGACGGTCGAAGGATTTTCCGCGCAAAAGCATCCCAAGTTTGAACTGTATATCGACAAGGCGAGCGAGTTCCGCTTCCGCCTGACCGCCACCAACGGCCAGAACATCGCCGCGAGCGAAGGGTATAAAGCCAAATCGTCCTGCCTCAACGGGATCGAGAGCGTAAAGAAAAACGCCCCCGACGCCCCGATCGAACGCGCGGAATAAAAGCGTTCTTTGAATAGCGATATAAAACATCGAGGGGGCTTACGCCCCCTCGATATTTGTCTAGCGAACTATCCCTTTTTCGAGACGCGCCATACCGACAGCACATAGAACAGCACGGCCGTACCGAAGAGGATCAGCAGGCTGGTCATCGCCGAAACCTCCTGGCCCCCGAAGCGCATGGATACGCCCATCATCTCCCGGAAGCCGTCCACAACCTCCGAAGGCGCGCCGGCAAACGCTTCGGCCAATGGCGCTTCCATCATGACCTGCCGCAAAAGCAGCGCCGCGTGCGAGATCGGGAAGACCTTGATCACATACTGCACGGCCTCGGGCAGCATGCCCATCGGCAGATAGATGCCCGTAAGAAAACCGATGGTCGTTCCGATCACGGTGCTCGCCGTGCCGAACGCATTCTGGCTTTTAAAAAACGAAACGAGGAAAAATGTCATCGAAGTGCTCGTGAATGTCGAGAGCAACACCAGGCCGAGCACCTTGAGCAGCGTCAAAACGCTCATGAGATGTCCCCCGCTCGAGACGATGTACAGCTCCATCAGCACCAGGGCGACGAGCGACATGATTACGCCGATCAGATAGGAGCCTCCGATATACCCGCCCGCAACGGCGCCCTTTGTTAAAGGCGAAGACTGGAAATCCTTGATGGTCTTTTTGACCTTATCGTCGACCATCGTGCCGAATGCGCCCATCGTCGTGGTCAGGGACGTGACGGCCAAAAGCCCGGCCATAATCCAGCTGTTCATCAAAACACGGGCATTCGGGACATTTGGAAGGTTGTTTACCCACATATCGCCGAGGAAGAGCGCATACAGCCCGATGATCATGAATACCGCGAGCAGCGAGAAAAACACCGAGCTTTTATCCCTGAAAAAAACCAAGAGGTTCCTTTTCGTAAACTGTATCATTCGCGGATCTCCTTTCCCGTTATGCCGATAAACGCGTCGTCCATCGTGCCGTTGACAACCTCGAATCCACCGATGTATGATTTGCATTTTTCGATGATCGGCAGCGAGTCGAGCGTCGACGCGAGCTTAAGCACGACCTGATCGGACGCGTTCGTATAGGAAAGCTTGAGTTCATCCAGCGTTTGGAGAAGCCCCGGCCTATCCTTTGGGAAAAGCCGCAATTGATCGCTCGCATAACGCTCCTTCAACTCCGTGGGAGACCCTCTGGCGACGAGCACGCCGTCGTCGATCACAGTGACGTAATCGGCCTGCGCGGCTTCCTCCATGTAATGTGTGGTAAGGAAAATGGTCATGCCGGTTTCCCGCTGCAGGCTCTGTATCGTCTGCCAGACGCTCTGACGCGTCTGCGGGTCGAGGCCGGTAGTCGGCTCGTCCAGAAACATGATCTTCGGGGTGTTGATCAGCGCCCGCGCGATATCCGCCCTGCGGCGCTGCCCGCCGGAAAGCTTGCCGTACGGACGCTTGAGAAGATCGGATATCCCGACCACATCCGCCACCCGCTTTACATTCCCCTTGTGCACCGTGCCGGCATCGCTGTAGAAGCTGCCGCGGATCCTGAGGTTTTCCTCCACGGTAAGCAAATCGTCCAGCAGATGATCCTGAAACACCGCGCCGATGATCCTGCGGATCTGATCGTCCTGCCTGCCCAGTTCGAAGCCGTCGATCGCCACGCTGCCCGCATCCGGCTTTAAAAACGTGCAGATCATGTCGATCGTGGTGGATTTGCCCGCGCCGTTCGGCCCGAGAAACGCGAAGAGTTTCCCGCGTTCCACATAGAAGCTGATGTCCTTGACCGCTTGCACCTTGCCGTAAGATTTTTTCAGCCCGTTTGCCTCGATAATCTTATCCATACTCTACCTCGCGACATGACATAATACCGCGCCGACTTTAAACCGGCGCGCGCTCAGCCCCGCCTGCTAAAGCGGCGCAGCCCTTTTTTCATTATGGCACGCGCCAAAGTGTCAAGCAACAATAAATACCATGATGAAACAACTTTATTTATTTGGAGAAATAATCGCTATTGCGATTTGGCCGGGCGTACAAAAAAGGCGGCGGGAAAATTCGCCTGAACCAGTAAGATAAAAGTAGACATTATCAAAAAGATGGTGTCTACTTTTGATATAAGGGGGGAAAAGGAGATGGCGAAGAAAGGGCAGAAGTTTAGGAAGTGGAGTTTTGAGGAAAAG
>JBCFAY010000013.1:0-95751 GCA_038562375.1 Bacillota bacterium
TAGGTAGCTGCCGGATACCAAAAGAAAAGAGATCATGTGTAACATGGTCTTTTTTCTTTTGAAATACAACAGTTGTTTATTTTTTAAGCTGGTATGGCTCCGTGCACGCAGTGCACTGAGCTGGCGACCGCCCGCAGGCGGGAGGTTCGGGCGCGTCTCCCGCGTCCGAACTTCCCTTATAAGAAAGATACCGTGACGCGTTAGAGCAAGTTGAGCTTAGCTCTACGATGGATTGGATATTATTACCAATGGTCCGGCGTTATTGTACTGCCTTGCTGCAAACACTATAATGGCATTATCGGATGAGCTATTTCCGGAATGATGAGGATGTTGATCGCATCATTCCCAAAAGAGCGGCGGTGGAATATCCAAATGAGAAGCGTTTATCTTCTTCTGACAAGAACAAATACAAGGATCGCGCGTATGATCCAGCGGGTCACATGCGCAACCTATGCACATATCTCCTTGTCGCTCGATCGGGAGCTTGAGTGGATGTACAGCTTTGGCAGACTCAAGGTGAACCGGCCGTTTAAGGGCGGATTGGTGCGCGAGCGCCTGGATTCCGGCGTGTTCGCTCTAAGCCCCGATGCGCCTGCCGCGCTGTACAAGCTGCGCGTTTCAAACGCTGCATATCAAAGTATCAATGAGCGTTTGGACGAAATGCTGCTCGAGCGTGAGCGTTACCAGTATGATTTCCTAGGCGCATTCTTATGCTTTCTTGGGATCCCGCGCCACAGCAGGCGGCAGTATATCTGCTCGCGGTTTGTAGCCGAACTTCTCGAAAAAGCCGGGGCTGCGAAGCTCCCCAAACCGCCTGAACTGATGCTTCCCGGCGATTTCTGTGGACTTACCGGGCTGGAGCTTGTCTACCGGGGGGCGTTGCGCGGGCTGACCGCCGGATCGTAGCGCAAGGCAGACGCCCGGTGTGCCTGCTAAGCATAGAAAACGGCGATAAAACGGAAAGGACCTTTTGATGTTAGCGTATCTGCGATCCGCGGCGTCTATGCTTCCCTTGGCGGCAATCGCGGGCGCGGTCGTGTATTTTCCTCTGTTTTTGTACCGGCGCAAGCGTTCACCGGGATTTTCACCGCTAAGACACCTGCTGGGCTATCTGTTTTGCGCATACGCCGGCATGGTGCTGCTGGTGGTGTTTTTATGGCATCCGGGTCTGTCGCAGCGCCTGTTGAACCTTTATCCGTTTATGGATATCATCGGCGCGTACGCAGGCGGCGGCAGCATGTTAAGCTCTCAATTTATGCTTAATATCGCGATGTTTCTGCCGCTCGGGTTGTTCCTGCCGTTTGCGTTTCCGCGGCGCGGCAACCGCGCGTATAAGGTTGCGCTGATCGCGCTGTGCGCAACCCTTGCGATCGAGATCACGCAGTATTTCCTCGGCCGAGCTGCGGATATCGACGATGTGATCGCCAACACGCTCGGAGGCGTCGCCGGTTTTGCCGTATATGTCCTGCTGCAACGGGCATTTTCGGGCAAGCCTTGGAGCGGCAAGGTCTTCGGGGGAGAGCATATCGCGACCCGCCGGCGGGTCATGGCAAGCGCGACCCTGCTCCTTTTGCTGATACTGCTGCCCGTGACGCTCGACGCCGCCGACCAGAACAGCGATTATGGGCTGGTGCGCTACTGCGCGATCCGTCTGCCGCGCAACTTGGCCCTCGGCGTGACGCTGCCCGACACGGCGGCGACGCGAACGGTCTATCAGGTCCGCACCGCGGATATGCACGAGGAGGCGTCGCGTATCGTCTCCGCGTTTCATTTGGAAGGCGAATACAACGAGAGCCGCATGGGGGAACTCCTTTACGTCAACCACCGGGATTGGTTTCTGGTATTCAAGGAACAGGGGACATGGAACCTGCAGATTCCCGATGGATTGAACTTTGAACAGTTTTTAGAGACTCAAGGCGCACAGAGCCCCGAAGGCGCGGCGCAGAGCATCGCGGGGATGTTTCTCAGGGAAGGCGAAACCATATCGTCCGTTACGCGCCTTGACGGCGACGCTGAGACGGTTTTTAAATTGACGGTGCAGGGCGGATCGGATTATACGGACGGTGCGATCGACATTGGACTATCCGGGGATGCGGTACGATGGATCTCTTTCAATGTGATACGGGCACAGCAGCGCGGGCAGGTAGAGGTGATATCGGCCGAAGATGCGGTCCGCGCGGCGACGCTCTATGGGGAATACGACGCGGAGTTCAGCGACGCGACGCTCACCGGCTTTTCCGAGGATTACGTTGTGCATGAAGGGTTGGTGCTTCCCGCCTACCGCCTCAGCGGTACGGCGACAAGGGGAGGCGAAACGATCCAGTGGGAATCGCTGGTGGATTCTGTGCGCCGCTGAAGGCTCGATGCTCAAAACAAGGGTGAGCGATACCCTTGGATAAACTCAAATTCGATAAATAGAGTCTTGCCTAAAACACATTATACTGCGGGCGGCTGCGTTTGATATATATGGCGGGAAACATTCACCCGCGCCCGTAGGTTTTAAACTCATACCCGAGATCCTTGATCCTAGGGATCGCGCGGTCGACCGCGCCCGGCGTCCACTCCACAAAATCATGGAATACGGCGGTTACGGTATCGGCGGTCATCTGGGAAACAAGCCTCTCGGCGAGGCTTTCCTCGTCCGGACCCAGCCAGTCTTTCACGCTGATGCTCCAGAGTACCACGGGGCGGTTTTGTTTGCGCAGATATTCTTCAAACTCCGGGAAAATATGCCCGTTGGGCGGACGCACCGGCGTCGGTTGAAACCCAAGGAGCGATTCGATGGCCGCGTCCGTCCGTTCGATCTCATCGATGCATTCCTCAAAGGACAGCTCGAGCAGATCCCGGTGGGTATAGGAGTGATTCCCGATCGCGTGGCCCTGTGAAAACACCTCGCGAGCGCATTCCGGCTCGTTTGTGACGCGCAGGCCCTCCATAAAAAAGGTTGCTTTAACGTTATGCTTTTTTAACACGTCGAGTATCCGGTAGGTGTTGGGCGGGTGCGGCGCGCCGTCAAACGTCAGATAAAAGCTCTTTCCTGTACTAAACCCACTGGACATTTATGAGACCTCCCCAAGTTCGTGCATTGAAAAGCGCGCCCCGCGCGCTCTCTAAGGTACAGTATAGCGCAATAAAGTCCCGTGCGCAAAGAGCGTCGCGAGCCGCACGAATCGAAAACGAAAATCCTTTCATCGAGCGATGCTTGCGCGGATCGGTCACCCTAGTGCCTTGATGTCGAAGGGACGTCAAGCGCCTTGTTCACCGCCTTGAGGGGCTTTATCAGCGCGTCTAGTATCCAAGGAAAGGAATTCAACTCCCTTTTTTAAGCATCGCATTCAATAAGCATCCGTTCCACTGAAGATTCCCCGGGCACTCATTCGAATGACACGGGCGTATACGAGCCCTCTTTTTTAAGATAACAATCAAAGAATTCCAGATATATCCGATTAAGTTTTTGGACGTAATCCCCGGCATCAAGGAATATATTCTGACCAAACATCAGGCAAAGCGGCGGCATGGAATACGCAAGATCCGTAAGCGTCATATGTCCCGCGTTTTTGACGTACAGATCGTATGTCGTGTCCGAGCGATCGTTGCGTATCGCCTTATTTTGTGCGTATTGCGGCGAATCATCGATAATGCCCCAGGAGGAGTCGGTATAGACGCTCAGCAGCGGCACGGGGTAAGCCGGGTCTCGAAACACGAGATTACCATTCTCGACGCCGCTTACATCGTACATGAACGGCGCTTCGAGCGCTATAACCGCGCCGACGTCGCCGCGCGTCCTCCCGATCCCCAGCGCGGCGGAGCCTCCGATGGAGTGGCCCATCACGCCGATTCTCGACGTATCCATAAGAAGATACGCGCCGCCCGCGCCCGTATCATCGGCGGCGGAACGGGCGATGATCGTATCGAGCACAAAATCGATATCGCCCATGCGGACGCTCATCCATTCGGTGAAATACGCATAGAGCTGTTCCCGGCTTTTCTCGTCGGAATCGCTCGCGCTCATCACCTGTTTTCGATAATCATTATCAAGCGGAACGGTTTTACCGTCCGGGCCGGTCGTGCCGACGCATTGATACGTATGGTCGATCGCGCACACGACATAACCGTGGCTCGCAAGCTCCCGATAAAGCGACTCGTTGCTTTGTTTTACGCCGAAAGAGCCGTGTGAGAATACGATGATCGGACAGGTATTCTTATCTCCCGAGTAGTTTTTGGGGTACCAGAACGCCACATTGAGCCAGCGGGCTGAGCCGTCCTCCTCATAGGTTTCGACGCGGCGTTCATCGGTGTAGGTGCTCACTGCGCCGGCCACTTCATAGGGGCCCGTGATTTCCGGGAATTCCCATGAAGGGAAGGCCCATAAACAAAATGTTGCCGCGATCAAAACGAAAGAGCCGACGATGCTCAGGGCCTTGACGGACCCCTTCATCCTTTTCCTAAATAGGCTAAGGGCCAAAAAAACAAAGAACAGAGCGATGACCGCGATGAATATCAGATTTCTCACAAGATGCCTCCATGCCGAATGATCCGTATATTAGCCGCTGTAGTTTTCCTTTAAGAATTCGATCCATTCAACATATATTTCAGATTCATCCTTATCGAACGTTTCAATATAATCAGACGACCGCGCCAATGCTACAACCCGATCCCAACCATAGGCTTTATCGAGGTACTCGATATACGTATGGGCAAAATCATATCCGCCCATGTTGGAAAACTTGACCGGGTTCGACGTATGCGTTTGCTCCAAACTGGGAACGGAATAGCTGGTGATATATAAATCCCTGCGCGAATCGCCGTTGGTTAAATACAAGGCGATCCCTTCGTTGATCCAAAGAGGCATATTCTTATTTACGATCGAATTATACGCATGCACCATTTCATGAATGGAGGCCGCTCTATTTTCGTCATAACTGTGCACCGGGCCGGGGTTGGCGGGCGAGGTCAAAAGAACGTCGGTGCCTCTGTTGTCGCCGACATACCAGTCAAGGTTTAAAAATGAAGCGATCAGCCCGTACTTCTTTGTCTGAAACGTGCTCTGCCGATCGTAAATATACATACGGATGTCCTGCGCATCGTCCAATCCGAGAGCTTTGGCGATACGGGCGCTTTCCGTGTTTGCAAGTTCAAAGACGTCCATTGCCGCCGTCTCTTCCGTCTCATAGTAAACGGTGATGTATTCGCCCTTTTGCTCTTTCATGCCATTGGTTTTTAAAGATAGGGTGGAGACAAAGCTTAAAAGGAACATAACAGCCAATGCGCCTATGGCGATCGCAATGATTTTGAGCGCTTTCCCGCGCGTGCTTCGCGTATCATTTTTCAAGGTTTCCGGTTTCCTTCCCGTAAAGATTTTCCAGATAGGGGCTCGGTTGTTTCCAATCAATCCCGTGTTTTTTAGGTCCGATGGGCTGCCCGTTGAGCATGGCTCCGTCGCCCATGACGAATCCGCCTTTGTAACGCACATCGCATTTATTGGCGAAAGCTTTGAGCATCAGAAGCCCGCTCTCGTGCGTGTGGACATAGGGCATGCCTCCTTGTATGGCTTTGTTTTCTGGCCGAAGCAAAAGCGTATTTTTCATCATTCCAGCCTCTTTGATCGCCTCGCTCGAAAGGGTCGCGCCGCTTACGGCATCCACGACATAGAAGTTTTTATCAATCCATCATGTGCACGATGGACTTCGCCGCGCCGCCCATGCCGTTGCCGTTCCCGATGGCCCTCTCTTTGATCGCATGATTCTCTACGGCAACCCCCACCTTGACGGACACAAGATTTGCGTCGGTGATTCCGTAATAGACGCCGTCCGCGATACGTGCCATATCGACGTGCCCATAAGCCATGGACGCTAATTCTGTTCGCCGAATTCGCAGCAATATAAAAATTCCGATCCTCAGCAAAATAAAAATGCCGAGCACGATCCCGGCTTTTTTGAGGGATTTTTTATAACGATTCGTGCGCCTTTTCTGCTAGGCCCTTTGCATAGCGTTTCGCCTGCTCGAGTTCCGCCTTATCCGGGTGTCCGAATCCGAAGAACAAGAAGCTGCCCTGACAGAGCATTTCGTCGATTACCGCGATCCCCTTACTCCCAAGCAGTTTGCGGACGCTGTCCTGATACTGCCTTTTGGACAAGCACGATGTCACCAGCGCGGCGCGCTTAACATCGACAGAGTCCAAATTCCCGGCAAACGCCAGCATCTCCGGCATGCTTTCGCCGCCGTAAACTCCGCCCACGATGAAAAGCAGGTCGACGCCCTTAAGAACCGGACGATCCATAATGTTTTCCGCCCTAACGCCGAGTTCTTTACCGATGGCCTCGGCAAGCTTCCTGGAGTGCTTCGTCTTGGTTGCGTATACGATACGAATTTTACTCATAGTTAAGGACTCCCTTCAAAATAATTGATAATTGAACTTCAAACAGGGCCTCCGCTTTTTCGATCGTAAGATCGGTTTGCCGGGAAATCGTCAGGTTAAACCCGAGAAACGAACTCCAGATGGAAAACGCCGCTTTTTCAGGATCCATGTTCCTTACGAGGCCCGCCTGAATCGCTTTTTTCAGACCTTCGCTGATGTAAGAAAGCCATTGCGGACGGCTTTCGATGCGGCGGCTGTATTTATTTAGAACGATCAGATTGTATTTTTCCGGCTCTTCAAACGCAAGAAGCATGATGCGGTGGAACACCGCCGTCATGTTATAAATGATATCCCGCCCATCGTCCAGAAGCCCGGTGATGATTGAGTGCAATTTATCTGTTTCAGCCGCTTCAATCGCGTCGATAATCTCCTGCTTATCCTTAAAATGGTGATAGACGACGCCGGTAGAATACCGCATCCGATTGATGATTTTACGGATGGAAAGCGCCTCGAAACCTTCCCGCAAGCCGATTTCCATCGCCGTATCCAAGATGGCCTGCCGAACTGTTTCGCTGCGCAGTTTTTGCTCTTCACGTGCCAATTTACTGTCTCCAGTCAATAACATTATAATTAAACATAACACTATTATTTATTATATGAATGTTATTAGGTTTGTCAAGAGGATAAATTTAGAATTTTCATCATAATATGTGTGTATGCATACGTGTTTATTCTAGGCATCAGACTCTGTTTTGATAGAATCAGTTGTTTGCAGTAATAATGGATCATTGATTACTTATCACAAAACAGATTTATCATAGAGGCAGTTTCATCGGTTTGGATATATATTTCCTCGGTCAACTGCTGCGCTTGTATCAAACGCTTCAAAGCAGGAGCATAATCTTGTTTCTCTAGGCTATCTATGGCTTCTGTTATTGCATGAAATAGAATCTTATAGAGTTCTTCGTAATCGATCATCATGCTTCCTCCAAAAATAGTGCGTCATATATGCGTCAATTATAATTCCTATGATATTATGACGATAGAATTACGTCAATACTTCGTCTTGGAGGATTGACACATGAAAGACGCACTATCGCGATATACCCTGCGCGTAAGCCCAATGATACTCTTCAAATTCGGCTATATAGCGGAATTTGAAGGTCGGACTAAAAATAAAGAATTAGAGCAACTGATGAAGAAACGCATAGCTGATTTTGAAAAAGAGCATGGAACCATACAATGGCCTCAAAAAGAAGGTCTATAAATAATAAATAGCTAAAGCCGATTGTAATACAGTCGGCTCCTTTGGATGATGGCGGAAAAATGCATAAAACACTATAGAATCTCATTTATCAAATCAGCGGGGAAATTTGCACAGCGCGCCATTGTTGCGGTACTTACAGGCAAAAAAACCGCATTGATAGAGTTAAGGAGGGGCTAATTCTTGCTGCCTTTACGTCCGATATTATATATGAATTGTATGTATCCGTGCGAAGTGAGAGGTAAAGATTTGTGATAAAAACGTGTATGCGTTTTTTTAATAAGCTTTCAAGCGACTTGTATATCAATACGGATTTTAAGAATAAGGAGGAATTTGAAAGGAAATATACCGCCATCAGTTTACAGCGCGGAAAAATTTTTAAATGGGTAACGCTTTTCGTCAGTTTCTATAGTCTTTATCTTGATCTGATTTTAAATAAGGATGCTACGATTGACCTTCTCTATCGTCGTATCCTAATGTCGGCGCATATTGCGGCGCTCGTATTATCGCTCTCTTACATCGTAGTCTATAGCCTGCTCATAAAATCACAACGGTATCGGATTTCTAAGGCTGTAATTATTTCCGATATGTTTTTATCGTTGCTGACAGCGGCTATTTTATCCCTGAACAGTCAGAGATTCACCGGAAACATCGATGCTTATATCATTGTTGCCTTTTCTGTCGCAATGGTCATCCCGATGTACCCCAAATGGGTAATAGGAACGTATGGTTTCGTCCATGTTTCCTTTTTGGTAGCCCTTTCATTTTTTTATCATAATAATACCGTCCCTATCAAACTATTTAATTCTACGACTATGGTCGTGACGGCGCTGGTGCTGTTCGTCGTATTATATAAATGCAATGTCAACAACTTCTTAAACGCAGAAATGCTTAAAGAGGATAAATCAAACTTTATCAAACTATTTGAGATCAATCCCTTTCCGCTTATGATTTCCAAATTCGACGATGGGAAAATTCAATATGCGAATCGTAGAGCGATGTTGTTTTATGAAATTCCGGAACAGCAACTGGCTATGGTCAATCATAAGGATCTTTATAAAAATATGTCCGACGTAAATATAATACACAGTATGCTGGAAACAAACGGAATCGTGAATGGTTACGTGGCGGAACAAAAGACATTATCGGGGAAGATCAAGCGCCCTATAGTAAATTACGAGCTGATCGATTATTTTGGAGAAAAGTCCATTTTGATCGGCGTGGCGGATATAGGCGAAATAAAGAGGATGGAGCATGAACTAACGATACATGCATCCATGGATATCTTGACCGGCGTTTTAAACAGAAGAGTGGGAATGGACCTTGTAAGAAAAAGGTATGAGGCGATCAAACGCGAAAACGGAGGATTTATCCTCTGTTTCATCGATATAGACAATTTAAAAATAGTCAACGACAGATTTGGGCATTTGGAGGGGGATACCCTTATTATTGATGTTTGCAGAATAATAAGGGAAGAGATCAGGCCGAACGATTTGATTTTCCGCTATGGCGGGGATGAATTCATGGTACTGTTTAACAGTGACGACGAACGTGAAATAGACAGGACTTGCTCCAAGATCGCGGAGAGATTTGAAGCTTTGAACAAAGGCAATTATAAGCCTTATCCTATAAACGCAAGCATGGGGATATTCTCCTATAAACCGGAAATGGATTTGGATCTGGAGCAGATCATCGAAACAGTGGATCGGAATATGTATCATAATAAGCTGACGAAAAAATAGCCGTTAAAAGCTGAGTATGTCGGTAGTTCCAAAACCCATCGGGCGCTGCGGAACAGGAAAAAAAATCGCGATCTCTTGAAATGATTTGCGATATGGCTGCCGGCCTTTCGGACCGGAGGAGCTTATTGGATTAATTTCGGCCTTTGGGGGGCCAAGATTGAATCCGTAAGCTCGTCACGTCTGGCCCGAATTCGGCGCGTAAAATCGTTTTATCGCTTCGCGGCTTCGGCTTCGAATCCCTTCATATTTCAGCCCAAAAGCAAAAAGACATCCATTCAGGAGGTCTCTTTCTTGCCTAAGAACGAGACTTAATAAACACCTGTATATAATGGAGGCGATACTATGCAATTATTGAATAGTATCAAAGAAAATATTACTTCCTTGATATGGGCCAATGCCGAAAACATTTTTTAAAAATCCATTGAATAGATGAATAACTTTGTCAAAGAACCCAAAGCCGGTTTCAATATGTTCTTTAGGTAACTCGGTTGTGGAAATATTCCGTATGACAAACGCGAACGCAAGCACCAAAAAAACAATACGACCCCATTTAAGCCACTTGGATTTTCCAGCCGGAAGTAAAATAACTATCGCTGTTACAGTTAACACGATACTCGCTCCATATTTATTGACAGAAAAAAGAATTACCACACACATCCCGATTAGCAAGGATGCCACCACTTTTAATGCGATAAGCAGGGCTTTAGTGTTCATTTTAATCACTCCTTTTTATTTAGGTTTAACTCATATGCTTGATGAAATATATATTTGTCTTGTGATGACAAGTTAAGTATAGCGTGTCGAAGGTTAAATGACGGTAAAGAAAAACCTGCAAGTGTTGCAATAAAGTATATCAACAGCTTAACATTTCATAGGCTAAATTTATGGTTAAATTTTGTTTCCATTTTTTCCATGGTCCTTTTTAGCCTGCCATCTTCAGGCTTTTTCGCATCCTTGGGAATTGCCCATATCTTGCCAAACCGGACAACGCCGTCAATACGGCCTTCTTCACACAGTTTTTGTATGCGCCGCTCTGAAATACACCACTTCTCGGCGGCATCTTTCGGCGTAATATAATCCATAAGTTTTCTTCCTTCGCAAACGATTTTTTTCACATTATATACGTTATAACGAATAATTGTAAGTCAATGAAGCCGCTGTTCACAAAAGAAGTTTTCAAAATAAAAACGCCTCCCCGGTATGGACTGCATCCCAAAAACGGACATTGAGTAAAAAAGCCTCCACAAATGAACGAAGGGTAAGGGGGGCCGAGAACGAGGGGCGATGTTGTGGCGTTGCGGCATGCACGTTCTACGTTTCGTATACCGGGTTCTTCCATGCGTTCATTGCATTTTGACTCCGTGCTCAGTAGAATTAATACAGCAGCAGATACGCAGCTCGTTTCCAAGGTGAGGATTGGCCGGGATGGTGCGAGCATCGAGCTTCGGAGCACCGATAAGTCTATGGCTTTTCTTGAACGATACTTCACCATGAACCCGATGGATAAGCACAAGAAAGACTTTGACGACGCGAAGCTGGCGCTCGAACAACAGCGCGCACAAGCCGGGAAAGAGCCGACAGTTAATGATGACGGATTTGTTGAGGCCATGAAGGCTGTGGCCGGGGAGGTCTGGACCAATGAAGATTCAGGCGACGTTCCGGTTTAAACCGTTCAGCCCTCGCCAAAAACAGATCCTTACCTGGTGGTTGCCGGAGAGTCCAGTGCACGATATGGACGGCATTATTGCCGACGGCGCGATCCGCTCCGGCAAGACGGTGGCCATGTCGCTCTCTTACGTCATCTGGGCAATGGAAACCTTCAGCGCACAGAATTTTGGCATGGCCGGCAAGACCATCGGCAGTTTTCGGCGTAATGTCCTATTTTGGCTGAAGCTCATGCTGCGCTCGCGAGGGTACGCTGTAGAAGACCATCGCAGCGACAATTTGCTGATCGTACGGCGCGGCGGTCGGGAGAATTATTTTTACATCTTCGGCGGTAAGGACGAGCGCAGCCAGGACCTCATTCAAGGCATTACGCTTGCCGGTATGTTTTTCGATGAAGTCGCTTTGATGCCGGAGAGCTTTGTTAACCAGGCGACGGGGCGTTGTTCCGTGGACGGGTCAAAGTTTTGGTTTAACTGCAATCCCGAGGGGCCGAATCATTGGTTCCGCCAAGAGTGGATTCTGCAGTACAAGAAAAAGCGGCTCCTTTATCTTCACTTCACTATGGACGATAATTGGAGCCTGTCCGAAAAGATCAAAGCTCGGTACAGATCGATGTACACGGGCGTTTTCTTCAAGCGCTTTATCCTGGGACTGTGGGTTGCTGCGGAGGGCATGATATATCAGGCGTTCGCCGGCAACCCTAAAGCATTTGAAGCCGGTGAGGTTAAGAATTTCCTCGAAATTAACATCGGCGTAGATTTTGGCGGCGGCAAATCTGGGCATGCGTTTGTGGCGACGGGCGTCACCCGCGGTTACAACGCATTGGTTGCGCTGGGTTCAAAGAGATATTTACGTAATGAGCAGCGCGAAGAGATTGACCCGGATAAACTCGGGCAGCTGTTCGTAGACTTTTGCAAAAAGATTATTGCGAAGCATGGCGTTATCCATCACGTCTACTGCGACAGTGCTGAGCAGACGCTTATCGCCGGGCTGCGAACGGCGGCTAGGAAGGCCGGTCTTACGTGGCTCGTACCGGCGATCGGGAATGCTTTAAAAACCACAATTAACGACCGCATACGCGCCACGCTTCGACTGATGGCGCAAGGGCGGTTCTTTTATGTGTCGGAAGAATGCAAAACGCTTGATAACGCATTTTCCGGTGCCGTCTGGGACTCAAAGAACCTGACCGAGGACGAACGTCTGGACGACGGCACAAGTGATATTGACACCTTGGACGCGTTTGAGTATACCTTTGAACGCAATATTGCTCAGCTTATCAGATACGAGAGGTAGCCTATGACATATACAACTATGCTGCAAGCGGTCATCAAGGCCGTCAGCGCCGCCATGGGGAAAGAGATCAGCGCCTGCATAAACGAACGGATGAGCCTTGCGCTCGAGTTGTGGGCGGCGATGTATGAGGACTGCCCACCTTGGCTGTCGTGCAAGAAGGGGATCGAAAGTGCGGGTATTCCCGGTGCGATTGCAATGGAACTGGCTAGGTTGGCAACGTGTGAGATGCAGACCAAAGCCGATGACGCGCAGGTTGACGCGATTTATCAGCGTATCGTCAAGGACATCCGAACGCCTGTTGAGTACGGATGCGCACTCGGCGGCGTGCTCTTTAAACCGTATCCTACGGTTTCGGGCGACATCGCGTTTCAGTATATTCGTGCCGATCGGTTTTTTCCGTTGGCGTTTGACAGCTCAAATAACATCAGTGAATGCGCACTCGTAGAGCAGATATATTCAGGCAAGGCGGTTTTTACTCGGCTGGAATACTACTCTTTGCCTGACCGGGTAATCGTCAATCTCGCCTATCACAACAGCAACGCTGTGACCGCGGCGTCGTTGGGCGCACCTATACCGTTAGATACTGTGCCGCAATGGGCAGGCATGCAAGAGCAGACGCCCCTGACAGGTGACAAGTTGCCGTTTGGGTATTTCCGTATCCCGCTCGCAAATATGATTGATGCGGATTCTCCGCTCGGGGTGTCGGTATTTGGGCGAGCCGCGAGCCTGATAAAAGAGGCAGACAAAAAGTATAGCAATATTTGCTGGGAGTACGAAGCAAAACAAGCGGCAGTGCAAATCGCATCCAGCTTGCTCAAGCGCAACGAGAATACCGGCGACCTCGAGTACCCGGGCGGCAAGGAACGGCTGTATCGCGCCTTGGACTACAACATGGGCGCGGCCGAAAAGCCACTTTTGGATGAGTTCAGCCCGGATATTCGGGCGGATGATCTTTATAAGGGTTATCAAAACCAGCTTAAAATGATCGAATTTGTCAGCGGGCTTGCATACGGCACGATCAGTGATCCGTCCGAGGTCGATAAGACGGCAACGGAGGTCAGAAGCAGCAAGCAGCGGTTATATGTGACCGTGACGGATATCCAGACGGCCCTGGAGAATGCCCTGATGGATACCGTTGCGGCTATCGCGTTTTGGCTTGGGCGATCCGCGCCGAAGGTGTCGTTTGATTGGGGTGACAGCATCATGACCGACAGTGATGCCGAAGCGTCGAGGGCACTGCTTGAGTTGCAATCGGGGGTGATTGACAATGTCGAGTATTACAAGCGCGTGTATAAAATGAGCGAGTCGGATGCGCTCAAACTGGCAGCGGATATTGCGGCACGCTCTCCCGCCCCGGAGAATGCAGATTTTTTCGCGGAAGGTGATGGTAGTGACGCCGGTGACGGTGGATGATCGAGCCGCACGAAATCCAAGCTATGAGCGAGGATCTTATCCGTGTATATACTGCTATCGAGGACGACTTGCTTGTCAACGTGGCAAAGCGGTTTTCTGTGCTCGATGAGGTCACACCCGGCACGATCGCGGATTGGCAGGTGCAGAAACTCCAGCAGCTCGGGGCGCTTCGGCGTGAAAATCTGCGGATGCTTCGGCGCTATTCCGGCAAAACCATGTGGAAAATTGAACAGATCATTACCGATGCTGGGTATCAGTCCCTGGAGTTTGACGAGCAAGTATATGAGGCCGCGTATTCCAAGGGGCTGCTTGTCGGCATGCCGGTTCCGGTGCGGGCTTCGCCTGTGCTCCAGCAGATCATTAAGAGCGCGGTCGATAATACCCGGAGCTATTTTAACCTCATCAACACGACGGCGTTGCAAAGCGCACAGGATGGCTTTTTGAGCATTGTCAATCAGGTCTACCTTGAAACTTCCGCGGGCATCACCGATTACAACACGGCCATGCGCAAAGCAGTGCGCAATCTCGCGGATCAGGGCATAACCGGCGCGGACTATATCAGCGCTGCGGGGCGGCACACGCGCAATCAGATTGACGTAGCTGTCCGCCGCGCTATTGTGACCAGCACCAGTCAAACGGCCGGCCAGATGCAGATCCAGCGCGCTCGGGAATGGGACTCCAACCTGGTTGAAGTGTCGTCCCACATGGGCGCGCGGCCCTCTCATGCGGTCTGGCAAGGGCGTATTTACAGCATTGAGGGCAGCACGGCCGAGTATCCTAATCTGGCGGCTGTAACGGGATATGGCACGGTGACGGGATTATGTGGAGCCAATTGCCGGCATGTGTTCTATCCGTTTTTCGAGGGGCTGTCTACGCAACGAAATAAGCCGTACGACCTTGAAGAAAATGAACAAGTTTACAAACGATCACAGCAGCAGCGGGCCTTGGAACGCGGCGTGCGAGAGCAGAAGCGCCGTGTCCTGACCGCCGACGAGATTGGAGATGCTACAGGAAAAACCGTTGCGCAACTTAAACTTAAGGCCAAGGAGGCTGAATTAAAACAGTTTATCCGCGACGCAGGACGCACACAACGCACTGCCCGACAGCAAGTTATGGGGTTTGGACATTCGCAGGCAAGCCAGGCAGTATGGGCACAGCGAAAAGAAGTTGAGAAATACGCTGCTATTGGATACAATAAAGATGGTACCATCAGGGTTACAGACGATTGGACGCATAAAAAGCATCCAACGATTCCGGCCACCTACAAGCCCAATGCCGTGATTGACACCGTATCTCGCGGCGGTAAGCAACGCGATCGTATGATTTATGATGCAGACGGTCGCCAGAAGACGCAAGTCAACGGAGGAAACCATGGGTACCCGAAAAGGCACCCATACGGCAAGAATGGCGAGCATGCTCACGATATAACGTGGCATAGTGGCGAACCCGATAGAACCGTACGGGAACTAACCGAAAAAGAAAGAAAGGAGAACGGTGACATAATATGAGCATTGAGCAGTTAAAAGAGCAGGTGTTTGGGCTTACGCAGGACGTATCGTTTGTGTACAACGGGAAAAATGGCTTGGTCATGCCGTACAGCCGCAACAAAATTATATTATGCTATGGCGATAGTGATATCGAGTGCACAAGCCCCGAAATGGCCATGACGTACCCGTTCTTCGACGGGCAATCTCTCGCCGCAATAGCAAACAAGGCAAATTTTGATTAATTTTCGCGCGACAGCGTAACGGACAACAATAATTTTAGCATCTGCGAACGCAGGTGCTATTTTTATACCATTTTGGCTTACCCGCAAGCCTCAACACGTGGGACGGCAGGTGATGGCGACCACCTAAAACGCCTAGCCGAGAAAGGACAGCACATGAAAACGGAATTTTTAAAGGGTTTAGGGCTCGAGCAGGCGGTCATTGATCAGATTATGGCAGAAAACGGTAAGGACATCAACGCGGAAAAGGCTAAAGCAGACGCCTATAAAGGTCAGTTTGACGATGTACAGGCTAAGCTGAAAGCCTTTGACGACGTGGATGTCAACGATCTTAAGGGTCAGATCTCAAAGCTTCAGGGTGATTTGACTACAAAGGAAACGGATTTCAAAAACCAGCTCGCGGATATCGAGTTTGCACGGGTGCTGGAGTCCGCTGTTGCCGGCACGAAACCGAGAAACGTCAAGGCCGTTATGGCTCTTTTGGATGCCGGGAAGCTCAAGGAATCCAAGAACCAGCAGACGGATATCGCCGCCGCACTGGAGGCGGTCAAAAAGGATAACGACTATCTGTTTGAGCCGGCCATGCGGGTAAACGGGTCGACGCCTGGTCCGCAGAACCCGCCCCCCGAGAAGGGCAGTACAGCAGCGGCAAACAATGCCCTGCGCAGTTTATTCGGAAAAGGAGAGTAAAACATTATGCCTATGATTTCAAGAGAACGGGCCGAGGCGATCATCCGCCAACAGGTTGTTCAAACCATTTTTCAGGACGCGCCCAAAAGCTCAACGTTTTTAAGCCTTGCGCGCAAGCTCCCCAACATGACCAGCAACCAGACCCGCATCCGGGTGCTGGATTTCCTGCCCACCGCCTACTGGGTGACCGGCGACACTGGATTTAAGCAGACATCTGAGCAGGCATGGGCCAATGTCTTCCTCGATGCCGAGGAGATGGCCGTTATCGTACCGATCCCGGAAGCGGTATTCAATGATGCCGAATTCGATATCTTCGGCGAAGTGACGCCGCGCGTTAACGAGGCGATCGGTATGCGCGTAGATGGTGCGACGATTTTCGGTGTAAACCGTCCCGCGGGATGGCGTGCCGATATCATCACCACGGCGCGCCAGGCGGGCAACAACGTCGCGCCGGGTACTGACTTGTACACCGCGCTGTAGGATCATCGCAGATCGATAACAGTGCCGCAACGAACGCCAAGCTTGCCAATATGGCCGCGAACACGATCAAGGGCAACAACACCGGGAGTACGGCGGCACCGGTTGACATGACCGCTACGCAAACGCGGACCCTTTTGAATGTTGCGGATGGCGCGGATGTTACTAGCACGACCGTAGAGGGCCTATCTGAAATTGACGCGATTGTCGATGCGGATCGTGTAATTCTGAATGATATGTCGGCTGCAACCGGAAGCAAAACGAAGTATGCCCTATGGTCGACCATCAAAACGGCGCTTGCTGCAATTTTTGCGGCTAAGTCCGCAACGGTATCCAAAATGCTTACCGCTTCCGGATGGTCCAGTGGCGCACAGACTATCAGCGACGCGACCATATTATCATCCACAACGCCCGGCGATCTCAACATATCGCAAGTGGCTACGTTGGCGCAGTATCTTGCATGGGGCTCCGCTCAACTCCAAGTGACTTCACAAGCTGCCGGAAGTATAACGGTTACAGCGCGCGGTTTGATTCCGACGATTGACATCCCTGTGTACTTGGAGGTGCGGTCATGATACAGGTTAAGGGCACATTTGCCGAAATCAGCGGGGTTCGGGGCGGCCCATGGGTCACGCGCAATATGGCCGGGGGCGGGTTGAACACATACCACCAAGCCCTTGATGCGCTTGACGCTGGTGGATCAGGCATCCGAAACATCGTTTTATTATCTGCGTCCGATGGTGAGGGATACTCGGCCGATGAAACGGTGCCTATTAATAATTTAGTCAAAGGTTTTGCCGGGTTGCTCAATTCAGCGCATGCACGAAGGTACCAAGACACCGGGCTTGGGTTTATCCATGCCGGTGCTCTTGAATACGGCGGTGGGCCATGGACATATGACAGCTATTGGCAGTGGTATAGTGGCGGTTATGGGATCGCTGGCACCAATATGTATGCCGCAACTGCCGGTGCAAAAGCTACTTTTGCATTTCATGGAACTGGTGTTACTCTTGTATGCGCATCTGGGTCGAGTACAGGAGCGTTTACGGCAAAGATTGATGGTGTAGATAAAGGCAGCTTCAATACATATAGCGTTCCATTGTATGGAGCTAGAGCCTTTGTAATTGCTGCGGCAGGGACGCTGACGGACAGTGATCACGTACTTGAAATTACAACTTCGTCGACGGCGATTATACTGATAGTCGGCGCGTACGCTCTCACAAATGCTACGCGTGGTGTTCGATTAATTCGAGGATGTCAGGCGGGAGCGCCGGTACAGCAATTTGTCTGGTCCGAGCAGATTTTATATGCGGAAATTGACGTTTGGAACCCGGCTCTTACTATCATCGCGATTATCGCAAACGACGTTGCAGCGGGTACGGCCGTCTCCACTTTCAAGACGCACACACAAACTTTGATCACCAGAGCAAAAACATTCGGGAGCGTATTGCTGTATGCCGACTGGCCGCGCCCGGACAAAGCGGCAACAGCCGGTGACGCATACGTCGTTGCACTACAAGAGTTGTCCGACACCAATAATATACCGCTGATCGATATGATGACGCCCTACAAGGGGCAACTCGTAACACTCGGTTATGTGGCAGGCGATAATATTCACCCCAATGCGGCGGGGCATCAACTTTTATATCGACCGCTGGCGCAATCGTTGCTTGGGGCGATAACTCTTTGATTGGGGAGGTTTTAGCAATGAGCACAAAAAGACCCACCTTACGGCTTACGATGCCGTACACGCAGAACGATGATGTTAAAGAGGCGCAAGTAAGGTTGACGGCGCATGGCTTTTCGCCGGGTGTGCCTGATGGCGTGTTCGGGCCGCGCACGCAGGCGGCGGTGATCGCTTTCCAGAAAAAGATATTCCCCATAAACCCTGTTGAGTGGGACGGTATCGTCGGCCCAAAGACCTGGGCGGCGCTGATGGCCGAGAATGCCGCGCCCGCGCCGGTCAAGCCGGATAACCTTGACCCGCGGATCCGGGACATGGAGGCCGCTCTCAAGGCCTGCGTTGGCAAGCCCTACATCATTGGCGGGCAGGGGCACGCGTACTCCCGCTCATATATCCAAGCGCGTGCCAAGGCCAAGCCCGGTTTTTTCACCCACGGCCGTTTGGAGTGGGCGCTCGAGCACGCTGATCCCGCGATCGAGTGCTACGATTGCTCCGGCCTTTATATGGCCTGGGCGCAGACGCACATGGGGATCTACAAAAAGGATATGTCGGCCGATTCGATCATGGGCGCGTGCGCGATGATCAAAAAGGCTGATGTGCGCCCCGGGGATATCCTCTTCCGCGTGATCGACGGCGAGGCCGTGCACATGGCTATCGTCGGTTATGACGGCGTGTACGAGGCCGTGGGCACGGTTTACGGTGTCGTTTTCCGCCCGACAGAAGTGCAGTTTGGCCGTGAAGCGGTGAACCTCATGACGGGCAAGGCCGAGACGCGGCCCGCCTGGACGCATTACGGCAGGCCTAAGATTTGGGCGGCGTGATCGGAGGGCAGAGGATGGAGTGGATCGGGGCAGTGATCGGCGCTATCGCCGCGATCAGCGGTATGGCGTTGGGGTGGACGGCGAGGGCGAAGCAAAACAAGCGCGAGGCCAAGCAGGATGGCTGTGAGGATGGTGCGCTGAAAACGGATGTGGCGTATATCAAGCGCGGTGTCGATGATATCCGGCTGGACATGAAAGCACAAGGGCAGCGGCTGGACGGCCTGGCCGAACGCGTGACTCGCGTGGAGGAGAGCGCCAAGCAGGCGCACAAACGTATTGATCGGATTGATCAGAGAGAGGAGTAATCTTTATGGAAGGCTTTTTCACATGGGCAATGCTCGCGACATATGCGGGCGCAACCGTGGCAACGGGCCTGTTAACGCAATGGCTCAAATGCATCTTTGCGACGGTGCCCACACAGATCGTAAGCTACGGCATCGCCCTGATTGTGCTGCTGGCCGCGACGCTCTTCACCAGCGGGCTCACGTTTGAGAGTGGCGCGCTGTGCATCATCAACGCGGCGGTGGTATCCCTGGCGAGCAACGGCGCGTATGATGCGATTCAGCGGGCAAAGGGGACAAAGTAAGATCGTTTGAGCCCCGCCACTTTTCGGCGGGGCTCTTGTTTGATCATCGGCAAAGGAACTATCCTATAGGTATTGCACCAAGATCCGTGCGGCGGCTTGAAAAGATGCCCCTGAATGCCCCTGTCCATGCCCCTGTTATTTATGGTAATGTGTAAGCGGAAAGAGCTAATTTCAAGGCTCCTGGTGGAATGAAGAAGCACGCTGCCGGCGACGGTGGCGGGGATGAGCTTGACAGTTGCAACGTGATATTATAATATATAAAAAACACATCGTTCCCCGAGTCGAATGCAAATACTTTGTTAAATCTTTCTAATGTAATTGACGTTGCGCACCGAAATAATATAACATAGTAGCGTTATCTCTGCTCAAGTTTTTCGAACGGCGAGGTCTATTTTAACGATTTAAACAAAATGGAGTCGGATAATAAAAACGTGGAGGATGCTGTTGTGGATGCGCCGATGTACTCTAATAAATTTACTGTTTCTACCAATGTTCAAAAAGACGAGTACACGATCAGCTTTTATCTTGAACATCCCAAGGTGGATCCATCTGGTAGGGAATTCTTTGGCGTCGAGAATATTCCGGTTGCATCAGTCATTTTGAACGGCAGAACAATGAACGAACTTATGAAATTGGTAACGGAACTGGGGAAGGCCGAGGCGCCCGCTAAAGCGGAAAAGGAATAAACGCAGCATGTCTGGAGATAATGAGTATATAATTTGCGTAGAAGATCCCATGGGCTACACCGTTCGGTGTAGCAAAAGTTCGTGGGAGCGATACATTGTCGCCGGCCATGATGAATTAGAAGGGCACTTGGACGATGTAAAAGCAACAATATGTAAGCCGGACAATGTATATCCCTCTAAATCGAACAATAGGGCATATATTGCTTGCCGGTCTGGGTTTCCGGGTTTTCAGAAACCCGTACTAAAGGTTTTGGTTATTACGAATGATGAGGAGAGAACTGGAAAAGTAAAGACAGCATATACTGCTATGAAGGAAGAAGGTGAGAACATTGCTCCAACAAGAATATATCCCAAAGATAATGTATGATGACGAGGCAGATGTTCTCTATATCAAATATGGAACAAACAAAGGCGCTACTGCGCATGAGGTTGGAGGGAACATCATTGTCTATGCAGATGACCTCACGCAACAGCCTAAGACCATAACGATTCTTGATTATAAATGGCTTAAAGAGAACCGACCCGGCTGGGAAAGAAATCTACCGATTGATTTTGATCGCGACATTAAGCCACTGCTTGAGCAAAGCGAGGTTTTTTCTTAACCATAGCCCTGCTTCTGTTGTGGGGCTATTTTTACGCCGCTATGCTCCATCCCTGCTCAACCACGCCTCGCCTTCGGGCGGGGCTTATTTTTTATTGCGAGCCAGCGAGTTTGACTATATTGTAGACACATGGTAGTATCTACAAAATTACCTATAGGAGGAACCGCATGGAAGTATTATGGAGTGTTGGAATGGTCGTTTTAGTAATAGCTGCGTCATTCGTTTTACTCAAGGTGCTATCCACGGGAGAGAGAAAAAGAGGCCATATCGAGGCAGAAGATGACGCGGAAAACATTATCGACATACTGCAAAGAAACACAAGGGAATCCAGAGAGTATTTTATCATAAGCAAGGAACAGGAGAAAAGAACGTGGGAATTCAGCATAATCATGGCGACTGCCGGAGTGATATTGATTTTGATTGGAGCAGCAGCGGCGATTATATCTGGAAACCTCACAAGCCTTTATACCACTGTAGGTGGAGTTACCGCAGAAGTTATAGCGGCCTTGGTATTTAAGCTGCATGAAAAGGCGACCGATCAGCTAAACCTTAATCAAACCATGCTAAACAGAACAGAGAGATATCTTACAGCCATCTATTTGTCGGAAAAATTTTCTACAGATAAAAAAGACGGTATCCTTGATGAAATTGTAAAGAACATGATCCACTTTAAGTCTCAAGGATAAAATAACAAAATGGAAAAGGTTTATCTCGGTGTCAACATATTTGTATCTCCGGAAGGGATCGCAACACCTATCTCGATTCAGAATGAGCACGGCCGTACCTACGACGTGAAAGTAATCACTCGAAGAAACATCGACGCTCTCACGGAAAGGTATACTGTGCTGATCGGTGGGCGTGAAGTTAAACTATATCATGAGATGCACTCAAATCGATGGTACGCAATCCGTTCGGAAAAATAAAGTGGGTACTTTCGTGGGTATTTTAGGAAAAAGTAAATCCCGCAGAGCCGCTAAAACTCTACGGGATTTTTTGGTGGAGACGAGGGGATTCGAACCCCTGGCCTATGCGTTGCGAACGCATCGCTCTACCAACTGAGCCACGCCCCCAAAACGCTGCATGAAATACTATACACTACTAAAATCAAAAATGCAAGCATTTTTGGCTGGGCGATTCCGGCAAAAACGCCTGCAGGTTTGGGTCAAAAAACGCGGGTGAAGAAAGGGCGAAATCCGCCTTTGAAGGACGGGCGAATATTTGGCGAAGGGACGCTCGCCACGGGTATGAAGCGGAGCAAAACGCCGGGATAGCGGGACTTCCCTTACCGCAAGGGAACAGCAGGGCAAATATCTCGGGATGACTCGGATGTTGGGATCCTTGCCTCTCCTGTCGCAAGCGGTAAAACAGGGCAAAACATACCGGGATAGGGGATTGCTATCCCGGTTTACGTAAACTAAGCATACAACGCGGCGGAAAGCCGCGGACATTCCGCTGCCAAACCCGCCGCGCCTTACAAGTATTCTTTTTCGAGCCGCACCTTCTTTTCCAACCCGCGTCGGCCGTGCGGACGGGGGATTTATTGCCGCCCGTCAAAGCGCCGAAGATATCGCCTTCATGATCTATTTTTCTATCTTTTTTCCGGCTGCATCTGCTGCGTTTTTTTTGCCGACCTTCTCCTCCCGCGCGAGCGGTTGGACTTGCTGCCGCCCGCTTTTGGCGCGGAGCCGTCTTTCTTCTGCGGCGAGGGCTTTTCGGGCGGAGTATTCGCGGCTTTTTGCGCCCGTTTGTTGAGCTCGAAATCGATCGTGCGCGCGTCCATATCGACGCCGGCGACACGCACCTCAACAATGTCGCCAAGGCGGTAGATCCTGCCGCTTGAGCGCCCTATCATACGGTGATTCTTCTCGTCATGGGTATAGAAGTCGTCTTCAAGGGAATTGAGGCGAACCATTCCCTCCACCGTATTCAAGAGCTCCACAAAAAAACCGTAGTTGATGACCCCGCTGATCAGGCCGCTGTATACGCTGCCGATGCGGGACTGCATGTATTCGCATTTCTTCAGGTCGTCGACCGCGCGTTCGGCCTCCATCGCGATGCGTTCGCGCTCGCTACAATGCCGGGCGGACTCGGGAAGCCATGCCGCGATCCTGTCGACCTGCTTCGCGTCGAGCGCCCCGTGGAGCAGCGCTTTCAGGATGCGGTGCACCACAAGGTCGGGATAGCGCCTTATCGGCGAGGTAAAGTGGCAGTAATACTGCGCCGCAAGCCCGAAGTGGCCGAGGCTCTGCTCGCTGTAGCGCGCCTTCTTGAGGCTTTTGAGCGTGACGCGGTTGACGATGTTTTCTTCCTTGGTGCCCTTGGCGGAAAGGAGGATGCGCTGGAACGTGCGCGGCTGCACGTCCTTGATGTTCTTGACGCCGTAGCCGAGCGACTGAAGGAACGTGTTGAGATCAACGAGCTTTTCCTGGTCGGGCTTTTCGTGCACGCGGTACATGCACGGCGCGCCCGCGTCCGAAAGATGCTGCGCGACGGTCTCGTTGGCGAGCAGCATGAACTCCTCGATCATGCGATGGGATACGCCGCGATCGGCGGCCTCGATATCGGTCGGCCTGCCGAGGTTATCGAGCGTAATCTTCGCCTCGGCGAGATCGAAATCGATGCTGCCGCGTTTGACCCGCTTCTCGTGCAGCCGCTCCGCGAGCTGCTGCATCCGCTCGAGCATCGGGAGCACGTCCGCGTACTTGGCGCGCAGATCGACGTTGCCGTTCAGCATCGCGTTTACGTCGTCATAGACCATGCGGTGCCGCGTGTGGATGACGCTCTCGGTAAAGCGGTGATCGACGACGCGCCCGTCCCTGGTCACCTCCATGATGCACGAGAGCGCAAGCTTATCCTCGCCCGAGTGCAGCGAGCATACGCCGTTCGACAGCTCCGCCGGGAACATCGGCAGCACGCGGTCGAGAAGGTATACGCTCGTTCCGCGTGTGTACGCGTCCTTGTCGAGCGGGCTGCCTTCGGGGACGTAGGCGCTCACGTCGGCGATGTGAACGCCGAGGAGCATATTGTCGCAGCCCAAGGGGACGAGCGAAATCGCGTCGTCCAGATCCTTCGCGTCCGCGCCGTCGATGGTGATGATCGGAAGCGATCGAAGGTCCTCGCGCCGGGCGACGGCGTCGCCGTCGGGCGCTTTGAGCGTGCGCGCCTGCCGCAGGGCGCTCTTTGTAAACGCTTCGGGCAGATCGTATTGGCGGACGATGGAGAGGATATCCGTCCCCGCCTCGTTTTTGCCGCCGAGCACCTCGGTGACGACTCCCGCCATAGGCCTCCGCCCGTCCGGGTACTGGACGATCTGCACGACGACCTTGTCGCCGGGCTTGGCGGCTCCGGTATCCGAATCCTTGATCAGCACGTCCATAGGGATGCGCGTTTCATCCGGCACGACGTAGCCGCCCAGGAGACGGTCGCTCTCGAATTTGCCGACGATGCGTGAAAACGCGCGCACTGCGATCAAGGCGACCTCCGCCTCCGGCGTGCCGTTGCGGCTGACCTGGTCGGTCAGCCGGACCCAGACCTTGTCGTTGTGCATCGCGCCGTGCATCGCGTCGGCGGGAATAAAGGCGTCCGGCGAGCCGTTTTCCGGGATAAAGAAGCCGAACCCGCGCGCGTGCCCCTGCATGCGGCCGTAAACAAGCCCGGTCTGCTCGGGCAGCGCGAGCTTTTTCTTGCGCGTGAGCAAGAGCCGCCCTTCGACGAGCAATCGCTCGAGCGCCGCGGCGGCCGCGTCCTTATCCGGCAGTTCCTGCAAAAGCACGTCGGGAGCGATCGGCTTGCCCTCGCGCTGCAGTATTTCGATGATTTTAGTTTCCATAATATTGTGGGTAGTAGGTTCCTCTCTTGCGGTATAATTCTATAATGAACAAATCCCGCGGCATTTAAGCAGCTTGGAGCATAATGTCCGTGCAAACAAAAAAGGGCCGACTCTTACGAGACAGCCCTTGAAAGAACGTTCATTTAGGCGAGGATTGCCAGAGCAATCGCGATCACGCCGATGACGACGGCGAAAATCTTCGTCAGCTTCTGAAGCTTGGCCTCCTTGCTTGCCGCCTTTCCGCGCGGCGTGAAGGACTGCGTGTCCCCGCCGAACGCGCCGCCGAGACCGGCGCTCTTGGTGGCCTGCATCAGAACCACCGCGATCAGGCAGATGGAGACAACTATCAACAGAATCTGGCCAATCAACATTACAACATCCATAGGAATGCATTACCTCCGTCCATGACTGCAAGCGTCATTGTATCATGCTGACCACAAAAGCGCAAGGGTTTTCTTGCTTCTGCCGCGCTGCGCGAATTATTAAGAATGTATTTCCAAGTGATTAAAGATATTGACATATGACTAATATATGGTAATATTTTCACAAAGGTCTGCCGAAATTTGCGAACTCTCAAAAAAAGAATTTTGGCTGGAGAATTATCTTTCTGATAACGGCATTTTGTGTTCGACGCTATTGCCGATGTACCAGCATCGGCAATAGCAAATCCATGTTATAGCAAAAGATATCGTAAAACCATCCTGTGTAGTCATCAAAAGGAATTAGTAAATATCGGAGACAATGTAAGCTGGGGGTGAATCTATGGTTTTTAAAATATTGACAAAGCCGACTGCGAAAGTTATTATTTTGATTTTAATGATACTGTGCTGTCTTGCTGCTCTTTCAATCATACAGGTGTGCGTTCTTCTTTTTAATGGCGACGTTGAAATCAATCTCATGACAGACCAGACACCGTCTCCATCAAAGGTGTTCTTGAAAGGCGGCGAGCTAGCCGGAGGCTGGCTGACATTACCGGAAGAGATCTACTTAACTGCGCCGGATAATATGATTGCGGACGCTTCGCGCGTTGGCGTTTACCTTATAGGAATGGTACGGCTTGTTCCTACGTTGGTTTGCCTTATCGTTCTTTGCGCAGCTCTTTTTAATATATTTAGAGAAAAGCTATTTTGTATGCAAAACATTACTCTTTTGTTCGTAGCCGGCAGCATACTCTTGCTGACTTCCATCCTTGCTCCTATCATTAACCGTTATATTATTCCGCCTGTTGTCAGTTCGCTTTCTGCAAATACTCTCGCAACAGGGGTCAATATGAAGAGTGCTCCGCATCTATGGTGGGGGATTGCGCTTGTTTTGATGGCCTATGTGCTCAAACAAGGCCTTGTGCAAAATGATGATTTCGTGAAGCATTAAACGATTCTATTGCAGTAATCGGTACGAACGGATTTACGTAAAGGCAAATGAGAGGGGTGCAATAAAATGGATTTGTTCGGCACACTGATTCACCTTGTAAACCTCGCGGTGGGCGTTCTGCTCATCATTGCGCTGATACAGGCGATCCGCTACCTGACCCGGAAGCTCAAACAATAAGGACGATCGGGAGGAGCGGCAATGGCGGTGGATTTGTTCGGCATTAACGTCGTCGCCCAGCTTGTCGACATCGTGCTGGCGTTGTGCTCATCATCGCGGGGATACAGGCGATCCGCTATTTGAGCCGGAAGCTCAAATAGAAAGGAACGAACAGCTCATAAGGCGGTTTTGAATCGCCTTTTCGGCTTGCCCCCGATGGGGAACTTTTTTATGCGCTTGTTCCCGCACTGTCTTTAACGGCATTTTTTTGGTATAATAGCACGGAACAGAAAGGAATGATGGGATGAAAAGAGGATTTTCCTACGCGATTTCTACGATCGCCGGGCTGCTTTTTATCGTTTCGCTGCTATTTACGACGCTCCAGATCTGCATCAACGATCAGAACTGGTTTTTTTTGGAATACACGAAGCTCGATACCGCGCGCAAGATGGATATGACGACGAGCGATATCACGGCGTCGCTGAAGCAGCTGGTCGATTACATGGAGGGCCGAGAGGACTCCATACAGATCAGGGTCGATGTGAACGGGCGCGAGCGCAAGATGTTCAACGACCGCGAGATCAAGCATATGAAGGACGTTAAAGCGCTCTATCAGGGCTGGCGCCTCGTGCGCAACGTCGCCCTGCCCGCTTCGGCGCTGCTGTTTTTGCTTTCGGCGAGCATCATGCGGCGCGACGCGCTCAAGGTGCTCTCCAAAGGTTTCCTGGTGGCGTGCTCGATATTTACCGCGATCATCGCGGCGCTGGGCGCATGGGTGGCCGTCGACTTCAATTCCTTCTGGATCGCGTTCCACCGGATGTTTTTTGACAACGATCTTTGGCAGCTCGATCCGGATACCTCGCGGATGATTCGCATGTGCCCGGAACAGCTTTTCTACGATATCGTGCTGCGCTTCGGCGGCTGGTTTGTGCTTTCGATCCTCGTGCTGGTCGCAGCGTGTGTGGCGTACCTCGTCATCCGCAAGCGCCGCCGCAACACGCCTTTGGTCGTGAAGGACGACAAACATGACGACGTATGAAGACGCCGCGCGCGAGCGCGCGGATAGCCTGATCAAAACCGGGCGCGCAACCATACTCGCGATCGAAACCTCCTGCGACGAGACGGCCGCGGCAGTGGTGCGCGACGGGCGGACGGTACTCGGCGCGGCCGTGCACACACAGATCCCCTTGCACGAAAAATACGGCGGCGTAGTGCCGGAGCTCGCCTCGCGCAGCCATGTCGAGCGCATCGGACCGGTTGTTGCGCAGGCGCTTGAAAGCGCGGGCGCAACGCTCGAGACGATCGACGCCGTTGCGGTCACGTACGGGCCGGGGCTTGTCGGCGCGCTTCTCGTGGGCGTAAGCTACGCAAAAGGGCTCGCGCTTGCGAAAAAACTGCCGCTCGTTGGCGTAAACCATATCTTCGGACACGTGGCCGCGAACTATCTGACGTATCCCGAGCTGGAACCGCCCTTTGTCTGCCTTGTGGCGTCGGGCGGGCACACGCATCTGCTCTTGATCGAAGACTATATCTCCTGCCGCCTGCTCGGCCGCACCCGGGACGACGCGGCCGGCGAGGCGTTCGACAAAGTCGCCCGCGCGCTCGGCTTAGGCTACCCGGGCGGGCCGAAGCTTGAGGCGTTGGCCAGGCAGGGCGATCCGAACCGCTACGCCTTCCACGCGGGCTTCAACGCCGGACAAGGGCTCGACATGAGCTTTTCGGGCGTTAAGACGGCGGTGGTGAATCTTTTGCACAACGCCGGACAAAAGGGCGAAACGCTCGATCATGCGGACATCGCGGCCTCCTTCGAGCGCAGCGTGGTGGAGACGCTCGCGCATAAATCCGTGCTGGCCGCCGGGGCGGCGAACGTGCGAAAGCTCGCGCTCGCGGGCGGCGTATCGGCCAATCAGGCCCTTCGCGCGCGCATGGAACAGCAGGCGAAGCGCGCGGGGCTGACCTTCTACACCCCCAAAATGGAATACTGCACCGATAACGCGGCGATGATCGGCTGCGCCGGACACTATGCGCTCCTGGCGGGGCGGCGCGATTCGCTAGCGCTCAACGCTTGCCCGCAGCTTTCGCTGAAAGCGCAGGATTAAGGACTTCGTTTCCCTCTGACGGAGACTTTTGCCCGCATGTTTTGCGGCGGCAAACGTACACTGTAAAAGCGACTCGAAAGAGAGCTTGACAGGGGGATTGGCGATGAAGAATATTAAGCGCGCGGCGCTGTGTTTGCTTCTTGGCGCGATGCTGCTCGTATGCGGTTGTATGCCCGCATTTTCAGCGGTGGCGGCAAACTTCGCCGGTGCGAACGCAAAAACGCTCCCGCTCGGCGAGGCGCGTCTTTCTGCAAAGGCCGAGCACGCGCGCATTCCATTTGATAAAATCGAATACAAGCGCCCGGATTTAGAGGAGTCGTATCGCCTGATCGAATCGGTGCGCACGCTGATCGGCGGCTCCGATTCGGACGCGCTCTTTCAGGAGTACGACAAGCTCCTCAAGCAATATGAGCATATCTTCACGATGATTGTGTTCGCGGACATCAATTACGATCTTGACCTGAACAACAGTTTCTACGCCAATGAAATCGCACAGCTGGAAAAGGACGCCAACGCGTTTTTGATACAGATGGATGCGGTTACGGCCGAGATCCTTTCCTCCGCGCACGGCGACGCTGCCCGGAAACGGTGGGACGAGGGCTTTGTGCGCATCGCCGATAGGAATGCGGCGGCGGACGGCAAGTCGCTCGCTATACTCTCGCTCCGCGAGAGCGCGTATGAGCAGGAGTATTATCAGGCCAGCGTCGGCTTTACGGTCTCCTACCAGGGGAGGGAATGGACGATCGGCGACATCTATATGGATGCGACGCTCTCCTACGGCGAATACATCGAACTGTACCGGCGCTATTGCGACGATTTGGCGGAAACGCTTGAGCCGATGTTCAAAGACCTGGTCGGCACGCGCGCCAGGATTGCCGAGGCGGCGGGCTACGGGAATTATTCGGACTACGCGTACGCGATGTACGCGCGCGACTATACGCCAAAGGACGCCAAAGCGTTCTACGGCGCGGTGAAGGATTACGTCGTGCCGCTGTACCTCGACCTGTTCGACCGCTACAGCGCGGCGGATTACGAGGCGCTGCACGCGCAGCGCTTCGAGCTTTGGGATACGCTCGAGCGGTTCCAAACGCTTGCCGGGGAATTCTCGCCCCGGCTCAAGGAAGCGTTTTCGTATATGCTCGATTACGGCATGTGCGATCTGTGGCCGTCACGGAACAAGATCGGCGGCGGCTATGTGACGCTCCTTCCCGAGTACGCCTCTCCGTTTTTGCTGATGAACTGGGACGAAAGCTACCAGAGCGTCACTACGCTTATCCACGAGATGGGGCATTACCTCTCCTATTACGATCGCCCGGTGAGCGGGTACAACAGCGCGGATCCGATGGACCTCGCGGAGGTCGAATCCCAGGCGCTCGAGCTGCTGTTTCTCGAATACTATGACGAGCTTTTTAACGCGCCGGACGCCGCACGCCTGAGCGCGATCGGCAACGCGCTCTACGCGCTGATCTCCGGCTGCATGGAGGATGAATTCCAGCAGCGCGTCTATGCCGAGCCGGATATGGAATACGAGCGGATGAGCGCGCTGTATTACGAGCTCGCGAAGGATTACGGGCTGACGGAGATCTACGATGTGCCGCCCACGAGTTGGGTCGTGATACCGCACACCTTCACAAGCCCCCTGTATTACTTTAGCTACGCGATATCGACCGTGCCGTCGCTCGAGATCTTCCAGAAGTCTTTAACCGATTATTCCGCCGCGCGCTCGATGTATTTCGCGCTGGAACGGCGGGGCGAATACGTGACTTTCCGCAAGGCGCTCTCCGACGCCAATCTCTCCGATCCCTTTTCCCCGGAGCTCTTGAAGGGCCTCTGCGCGGATCTGCGCGCATACCTCGACAAACTGCCGGCCGGGGCCGAGGGCGCGCCTGCGTTCGCGCCGCGCAAGGTATTCGCGGACGGTTCCCTTTGCACTTTGGCGGGCGGTTTGTTATAATGCTGTATTGGGAGTTCGGCGGTCCCGTTTGCCTTGCGCCGCCGTTCCATCACGGAAGATACAGGAGCGATCCATGGATTTTAAACGGAATATCGCCGAGGCGATCGGGAAATGCACCAAGATCGACGCGGATGAGCTCGTCGATCTGATCGAAATACCGCCGGATCCCTCGATGGGCGATTTTGCGTTTCCCTGCTTTAAGCTCGCAAAACAATTTAAAAAAGCGCCGCCCGCCATCGCTTCGGAGCTTTACGCCTCGATCGAACTGCCCGATGGCGTCAAGGAAGCGAAAGCCGCGGGAGGGTATTTAAACTTCGCGGTCGATCCGAACGCGTTTGCCCGCGCGGCGCTCAAACGCGCGCTCGAAGAAGGCGAAACCTACGGCGCGTCCGACGAAGGCAACGGCAAAACCGTCTGTATCGACTATTCCTCGATCAACATCGCCAAGCCCTTTCATATCGGGCACCTGAGCTCGACCGTGATCGGGCATTCGCTGTACCGGATCTATCGTTATCTCGGCTACCGCTGCGTCGGCATCAACCATATGGGCGACTGGGGAACACAGTTCGGCAAACTGATCGTCGCGTTTTTGCGCTGGGGCGACAAGGAGATCGTGGAGAAGGAGAAGATCCGCGCGCTTCTGGAGCTTTACGTGCGCTTCCACGACGAGGCGGAGAAGGACGAAAGTCTCGACGACGAGGCGCGCGCGTGGTTTAAAAAGATCGAGGACGGGGACGAACAGGCGCTTTCAATATTCGAGTGGTTTAAGAGGCTCACGCTCGAGGAGATCGGCCGTGTGTACGACCTTTTGGGCATCCGCTTCGACAGCTATGCGGGCGAGAGCTTTTATAACGACAAGATGGGGCGCGTGGTGGACGAGCTGAAACAAAAGGATCTGCTGAAGTTCGACAACGGCGCGTACCTCGTGGATCTTGAAGAATACAAGATGCCCCCGTGCATCATACTGCGCTCCGACGGGGCCTCGCTCTACGCCACGCGGGACATCGCGGCGGCGCTCTACCGCAAGGATACCTACGATTTTTACAAATGCCTGTACGTGGTCGCCTATCAGCAGAACCTGCACTTCAAGCAGTGGTTCAAGGTCGTCGAGCTGATGGGCTACGGCTGGTCGAAGGACCTCGAGCACGTTGCCTTCGGCATGGTCAGTATGGCCGAGGGGACGCTTTCGACGCGGCGCGGCAAGGTCGTGTTCCTTGAGGAGGTGCTCGAGGCCGCCGTGCAGAAGACGTTCGAGGTGATAAAGGAAAAGAGCCCGGACCTCGAGGACAAGGAGCTTATCGCCCGCCAGGTGGGCGTCGGAGCGGTGGTGTGGAACGCGCTTTACAACAACCGCATCAAGGACGTCGTGTTCTCGTGGGACAAGGCCCTCAATTTCGACGGGGAGACCGGCCCTTATGCGCAGTACACGCACGCGCGCTGTTGCAGCGTGCTCAAAAAGGGCGAGGACATCGGCGCCGAAGTCGGCGAGATCGACTACGGCGCGCTCGAGGATGCGGAATCCATCGCGCTTCTCAAAGCCGTCTCCGCGTTTCCGGACGCTGTCCGCGAGGCGGCTGCACGCTACGAGCCGTATCTCGTTTCCCGCAGCGTGATCGATGTGTGCTCGACCTTCAATAAATTCTATTACGATCACCGCATCATGGAGGCGGATCCCGTTGTGCGCCGCGCGCGCCTCGCCCTGACGCGGGCCGCCCGCAGCGCGATCGCGGCCGGATTGTATCTTCTTGGGATCGAAGCGACTCAGAAGATGTAGCGCAGGGGAAAACGGCACCCGGGCGCATGTTCCCGGCGCGATCAAGGAACAATGAACTTACCGGGGCCGGGACAAGCCCGGCCGACGGAGCGCGACAACCGTTAAGGTAAGGGGAGTTGAACCCCTACGGTTTAGAAAGCTGGAAAGCACGCCATCGCGGTGTTGCCGGCACTCGCCGTAGGCTCGCTACGCCTTCATACCGGCACCTAGCGCTAAAATACTTTCCAGCTTTCTAAACTCTTCGACCTCAAAATTGCCGGTTTGGATGCAATTCGAGGAAGAGGAAGGAGCCGCAGTGGCGCCTGCGGCGACTGACGATGACAATGAAGTGCGCCAAACCAGCAATTTAAGGCGCGGGGGTTCATCTCCCCTTACCTTATGGAGGAGGAACGATGCTCGATATCAAACGCATCCGGCAGAACCCGGAAGCGCTCGCCGAGGCGATGAAAAACAGGCGCAGCAAGGGCGCGGACGTATCCGCCCTGCTGGAGCTCGATAAAGCGCGCCGCGAACAGCTCGTAAAGGTCGAGGCCCTCAAGGCCGAGCGCAACGCCGTATCCGCGAAGATCCCGGAGCTTAAGCGCGCGGGCGAGGATACCTCGGCGCTTATGGAGCGGATGAAGGTCGTCGCCGCCGAAATCAAGGCGCTCGACGAAACAATGGCGGGCATGGATCAGAAGCTCGAGGAGCTTTTGATGAGCATCCCGAACATCCCGCACCCAAGCGTGCCCATCGGCGCGGACGAGAGCGAGAACCGCGTGGTTCGATTCCTGGGCGAGCCCCGCAGTTTCGATTTTGAACCCAAGGCGCACTGGGACATCGGCGAGAACCTCGGCATACTCGATTTCGCGGCGGCGGGCAAGATCACCGGCGCTCGTTTTACGGTATATCGCGGCTTGGGCGCGCGGCTCGAGCGCGCGCTGATCAATTTCTTTCTCGACACGCACACCCAACGCGGATATACGGAGATCTTCCCGCCCTATCTGGTCAACCGCGCGTCGATGACCGGCACCGGCCAGCTCCCCAAGTTCGAGGAGGATGCCTTTAAGATCGCGAACACCGATTATTTCCTGATCCCGACCGCCGAGGTGCCGGTGACGAACCTCTACCGCAACGAGATCATCGACGGGGACGAGCTGCCCGTGAAGTACTGCGCGTACACGGCGTGCTTCCGCTCCGAGGCGGGAAGCGCCGGGCGCGATACGCGAGGCCTCATCAGGCAGCACCAGTTCAATAAAGTGGAACTTGTGAAGTTTACCCGTCCGGAGGACTCCTACGAGGAGCTTGAGGGCCTGACCAGCGACGCCGCTAGCGTGCTCGAGCGGCTGGGCCTTCCGTACCGGGTCGTATGCCTTTCGACGGGCGATATCGGATTTTCCTCAGCGAAGACCTACGACATCGAGGTCTGGATGCCCAGCTACAACCGGTACGTGGAGATTTCCTCCTGCTCGAATTTTGAGGATTTCCAGGCGCGCCGCGCGATGATCCGCTTCAAGCGCGACAAGAACTCGAAGCCTGAGCTGGTGCATACGCTCAACGGCTCGGGTGTGGCGGTAGGAAGGTGTGTTGCTGCCATCCTCGAAAACTACCAGCAGATCGACGGTTCGGTGCGCATACCGGATGCGCTCGTTCCCTATATGGGGTGCGAGATCATCACAAAATAAACGTTGGTTCCCGTGAAGAATACTTGAATTGTAATGAAAAGCGCCTCAGCCGATATGGGCGTAAAATATTGCCGCGAAATATCCGTTTATGTCCTTCAGGCTCCAATCCGTCATTTTGCGGCGACCTGTGCGGCGCAAAATGACACCTTGAAGCGCGAGCCGCCGCGACAGTTTTCCTGCGTGAGCAGGAACCCGAGCGGCTATTCGCGCGGTGAAACTCGCGCAAGTGGAATTTTCCACTTGTGCGAAATTTTCATTCGTCGAGCAGCATCGCGGCGATACGCTCCGCGGCGGTAAAGGAAAGCTCCTCGCGGTGCGCGATCTTGTAATCGATGCAGGCGTTCTGTACCCGGTCGTAGTCGATCGGCACGCCGTGCTGTTTGATGAGCAGGTTGCGCACGAACTCGACGAACGCCTTGAGCGGCGGCACATCGAGGTGAATGCGGCGCTGGAACATGCTGTCGTCTCCTTCGCGCGCGCTTACGCACAGCAGCTGGTTTTCGCCGCCCACGCGCCCGCACTGAAGGTCGGCGCGGAGCTTGTGAAATTCGGGCGAAGAAAGATCCGCGTGATCGATGTAGAGAAGGAACCTCAGCGGCTGGCCGAGCAGCTCGCGGCTCACGCGCTTTAAATATTCCGCGTTTTTCGCGTCCGCCATCACGAAGCGCACGGCGGGGAGCTCGCGCGCGAGCGAGAGCACCAGCGTGGTCTTGCCCGTGCCGGGGCCGCCGGTCAAAAGGATGTTGCCCGAGCGTTCGCCGCGCATGAAGCGGATCACGTGCTGCGTCAGCTCCGCGCGCTCGAGCTCATACAGCGTTAGATCGTCCTGGGCGGGCAGAAACTCCGGCGGGATCGGGGAGAGCCCGTTTTCGTCGAGCGCGTAGAGCCGGTCGCGCAGGAACCTTCCGCTGCCGTAGGCAGCGTGGAAGTTCCACAGATCGTCCAGGCACGCGCCCCAGTTGGCGCTGCTGAGGAGGCGGCGGTAGATCTCCTCGAGCGCTTCGTCGGAGACATAGCTGCCGTCGAGCGCTTCCTGCTCGTAGCGCCAGGTGGCCCACTCGCTCTCAAAGAGCGTATTGGGAAGCTGCGGCTGCGGCGGAAGCTGCGTATCGTCCCGGGGGATCGGCCGCGTCGCGCCGCCCGCCCACGCGGCGTTGCTCATCAGCGAGATCGTATCGCGCGCCTGCCGGGGCTTGAGCTTAAGCTCGCGCAGGCGTTCGGAGATATAGCGGGATAGGATGCCGCCCTCGAGCGTCGAGAGCAGGCCGAGCAGCGAAAGCTCCTTCTGCATGGCGGCGTGAACGGGCGGGTCGATCGTCCCGGCGGCCGCAAGGTCGGAAAAGACGTTGGGCTTTTCGACGAGCTCGCGGAGCAGGTAGTCGCACAGGAGATTCCCGCTCACGCGGCGGCAGCCTGAGCTTAGCAGCTCCGCCGCGATCTCGTGGTAGCGGTAGGCCGCCTGCATGACGTCGCCCGCATTGAGCGCGTCCAAAAGCTCCACGAGCTTTTCGAGCGGGCCCCCGTCCAGAAGCCTTCGCAGGAGCGTGAGCCGCCCCAGCGTCGTAGCAAGGCGTTCGATTCCCTCATTCCAGGTGCAATCCTTCAATGCTTGCATCAGAATCACCACTCCCAGTTTATTCGTAGGCGGATATTCATTTGCGGACGGTCGGAAGAAGATGCGTCGGTTTCCGGGAGGGATTGCTCCCGGTGCAGAGGCAGGCGATCAGATAGGCTTCCAATCCGTCATTTTGCGGTGGCATGTACGGCGCAAAATGACACCTTGAAACGCTTTGCCGTCCGACAGTTTGAGCATTCGCGAGAACCGAGGACGGCAAAGCGTGGTGAAACTCATCAAAATGGAGTATCCATTTTGATGATGACATTATATCACATAGAAGAGCATCTCGCCGTAGGACGGGATGGGCCAGTACGCCTTGTCGACGATGCGCTCGAGCGCGTCGGCCGCCGCCCGCACGCGCGTCATGGCCGGCTGGAGCTTCTCGCGGATCGTCAGCGAGCATTCGTAGGACGAGCAGTTTTCGTTGGTGGCGGCGATCGCCGCGCCGAGATCCTCGATCGCGTCGTAGTATTCGGCGATGTGCCCGTTGAGCTTTTCGAGCATGCGCCGCTGCGCCTTGGGCTCGACGCCCGCCTTGACAAGCTCGGTGACCGTGCCCGCGAGCGCGCCGCTGTAGCGAACGGAAGCGGGCAGCAGCTTTTGCAGGGAGATCTTGTGCATCGTGATGCCTTCGATCTTCGCGTGGGTGTTGTAGTTGGAGAGGGAGACCTCCAGCCGCGCGTTGAGCTCCGTCTCGGAAAATACGCCGTGGCTGCGGAATACCTCCGCGACCTTTGGATCGCCCAAAACAGAGATCGCATCCACCGTGCTCTCGATCACGGGCAGGCCGCGGCGACGGGCTTCCTCCGTCCATTCGGCAGCGTAGTTGTTGCCGTTGAATATCACGCGGCGGTGCGCGTCAAAGAGCGAGGCGAGCTCGGCTTTGAGGACTTTTTTCTTATCGGCCGCGGCGTCGAGCGCGTCGGCGATACGCCGGAGCATCTCGGCGACGACGGTGTTGAGCACCGTGTTCGGCAGCCCGAGCGATTGCGAGGAGCCGACCATGCGGAACTCGAACTTGTCGCCGGTAAACGCGAACGGCGAGGTGCGGTTGCGGTCGGTATCGTCCTTATAGAGCGTGGTGCGCGTGGAGACGCCGATGTTGAAGGTCTCTCGTTCATGCGTTGTCGCGTCGTTGCCCTGTACGAACGCGGCGATCTTGTCGTAGAGGTTCACCCCCGTGAATACCGAGAGGATCGGAGGCGGAGCCTCATGTCCGCCCAGGCGCTGCTCGTTGCTGACGGTTGCGCAGCTCATGCGCAGCGCGGCGGCGTATTCATCCACCGCGGAGATGACCGCGATGATAAACGTCATGAAAAGGTCGGCCTGCTTTTCATCCCTCGGCGGCTTGAGAAGGTTTTTGCCGTCGTCGGTGCACAGCGACCAGTTGTTGTGCTTGCCGCTGCCGTTAACCCCGGCGAAGGGCTTTTCGTGCAGGAGGCAGGTGAACCCGTGGCGGTCGGCCACGCGGCGCATCTGCTCCATGATGAGCTGGTTGTGATCGCACGCGACGGTGGAGCTCGCGAACAGCGGCGCAAGCTCGTACTGCGCGGGAGCGACCTCGTTGTGCTCGGTCTTGGCGGGCACGCCGAGCTTCCACAGCTCCGCGTTGAGCTCGCGCATGTATTTGGCGACGCGCTCGGGCGTGGTCGCATAATACTGATCCCCGAGCTCCTGGCCCTTCGCGGGCGGCGCGCCGAAGAGCGTGCGGCCGGTGTATACAAGATCCTTGCGCCGTGCGAACTGCTGCTTGTCGATCAAAAAGTATTCCTGCTCGCCGCCGACCGTGGGCGTGATGCGCTTGACCGAATCAAATCCCAGGTGGCGCATCACCCTGAGCGCCTGGCGGTTGAGCGCCTCCATCGAGCGAAGGAGCGGCGTCTTTTCGTCGAGCGCCTCGCCGGAGAAGGAGCAAAAAGCCGTCGGGATGCACAGAACGTTCACGCCCTGCGGGTCCTGTTTGACGAAGGCCGGCGAGGTCATGTCCCAGGCCGTATAGCCGCGCGCCTCAAACGTCGCCCTGAGCCCGCCCGAAGGGAAGGACGAGCCGTCCGCCTCGCCGCGGATCAGCGATTTGCCGGAGAAGCGGAGCAGGGGCTTGGCGTCGAGGCCCGGGATATCGAGGAAGGAGTCGTGTTTTTCGGCGGTCGAGCCGGTCATGGGCTGAAACCAGTGCGTAAAATGCGTCGCGCCTTTTTCCATCGCCCAAACGCGCATGGCGTCCGCCACGGCGTCGGCTACGTCGAGGGTGAGCTCGCGGCCTTCCTCCATCGTACTGCGCAGCGCGTTGAATATATGGGGCTGAAGCCGTTCCTTCATGCGTTCATAAGTGAAGACGTTGATCCCAAACAGTTCCAGGTCATTCAATACGCCGTCGTACATCGTTCACCCTGCTTTCTCCGCGTGTTGCGCGGCCCGAGATTTAAAAAATAACTACACAAAAGATATCACAACTAGCAAAGCGCTGCAAGTTGTAAACAAGCCCTATGGGTGGTATAATATCAACGCTCTATCCCAAGGCGCCTGAACTTAACAAAATATGCTCTTCAGGCATAGGATAGTACTGCGAATCGAACTTTCTGGAAAGGAATTTTTGATGGAACGGGTCATCCTGCTTACGGGCGGCGGCTCCGCCGGGCATGTCACGCCGAACCTTGCGCTGCTGCCGCGGCTCAAGGAGGACGGCTGGCAGATCCATTATGCCGGCACCGCCGACGGCATCGAGCGCACGCTCGTGTGCGATATCGAAGGCGTGCAGTATCATATCATAAGCTCCGGGAAGCTCAGGCGTTACTTCTCCGTAAAAAATTTTACCGATCCTTTCCGCGTGGTAGCCGGTTTCTTTCAGGCAAGGGCGCTCGTCAAGCGTATCCGGCCGAACATCGTGTTCTCCAAGGGCGGTTTCGTCTCGGTGCCGGTGGTGCTCGGCGCGAAGGGCCGCGCGCCCATCGTGATCCACGAGTCGGACTATACGCCGGGGCTCGCGAACCGCATCGCGATCCGCTACGCGGATAAGGTCTGCGTCACGTTCGAGGATACGCTCAGGCATACGCGCTCCAAAGGAATTTTTACCGGCACGCCCGTGAGGGGCGAACTCTATGAAGGGGACGCCGCGCGCGGCCTCGAGCTTGCGGGATTCGACGGGAAGAAGCCCATCCTTTTGATCATGGGCGGCTCGCTCGGCGCGCAGGCGATCAACGGCGCGGTGCGCGCGTCTTTGCCGGAGCTTTTGACCCGGTTCGACGTGGTGCATCTGTGCGGCCGGTGCAAGATCGATTCCGAGATGCGGCGCGAAGGCTACCGCCAGTTTGAATACCTCGGGCCGGAGCTGCCGGATATGCTCGCCTGCGCGGACATCGCGCTCTCGCGCGCCGGGGCGAACGCCGTGTTCGAATTCCTCGCGCTCAAAAAGCCTTCGGTGCTCGTGCCGCTTCCCAGATCCGCGAGCCGGGGCGATCAGATTTTAAACGCCTCCTATTTCGAGCGCAAGGGCTACGCGGTGATGCTCGAACAGGAAAAGCTTACGGCGCAGACGCTTGTTGAAACGCTGGACTTCGTATACGAAAATCGGCGGGCGTTCATCGACGCGATGGCCTCCGACCCGCTCTCGGACGGCACCGAGCAGGTGCTCGCCGTCCTCTACGAGGTCGCCGGAATCTATGAATAAGCGAACCTTGGAGCAAATGCTCCTAAATGAAACCCCGGTTTTGGACGAGCAGCTCCCAAGCGTTTGCGAGAGCGCATGGCGCTTGTTCGAGGAAGGCGGCCCCGCCGCTTCCGCCGCGCTCACGCTGATGTGCCGCGCCGCGAAAAAAGCCGCCTGCAGGGACGCGATCAAAGGCCTTGCGGGAAACCATGAAGCGCTTGAGAAAGCGCTTTTCGGCGAGAGCGGGAAGATGCGCAAAAACGCCGCGCGCCTGATGGGCGCGCTCAAGCGGGAAGCGGATGACGAGGCGCTCATCCGTGCGCTAAAGAGCGAGCCGCAAAGGCTTGTCCGCCCGTCGATACTGCTTGCGTTGGGCGCGCTCAAAACGCCGCGCGCAATCGAGGCGCTCTCTGCGTATGTCGTGGAGCCGCCCGCGGACGAGACCGAGCAAAAGCATTTCAGGGAGGAGAGCGAGGCGCTCCAAAGCGCGCTCTCGAACGTCGTCAAGCTCCTTGGCCACGCGTATACCGGCCTAAAGAAAAATTATGAGCTCGAGCTTCGTACGCCGGCCGGGTTTTCGGCCACGACGGCGAAGGAGCTTGAGTCCTTTGGCTTTGCGCCCTATGCGGTAAAAGAGGACAGGCTTCGCATAAGGGCCGGCAGCCTCGAGAAGGTGTTTCTCGCGCGCGGATTTTTTGAGGCGCTTTTCCCGGTCGCGCTCGGCGTGCCCGCGCGGCCCGATATCGTGGGCGGCTATTCGGGAGATATCGTTCGGTTGATGCAGGACGCGCACGACGGGCAAGCGCCCTACGCGTACCGCATCGAGCTGCGCGGCGAGGTCGAAGACCGCGCGTCGTTCATCCGCGGGGCGGCGGGAAACATCGACGGGAAGCTTCTCTTGAACGCTCCGTCCCAATATGAGATGGAGGTACGGCTGGAGCTTAAAAACGCGGTCATGGACGTGTTCGTCAAGCTTTTTACGCGCGAGGATACGCGTTTTTCCTACCGAGCGCAATCGCTGCCCGCGAGCATCCATCCGGCGACGGCCGCAGCGATGCTGCGCTTTGCGGGAGATCTTTTAAAGCCCGGCGCGCGCGTGCTCGATCCCTGCTGCGGGAGCGGCACGATGTTGTTTGAAAGGGAGCTGCTGCTGCCCGCGTCGGCGCTTACGGGCGTCGATATCGCGCACCGCGCGATCGAGATTTCCCGGCAGAATGCGAAGGGAATCGAAAGCCGCGCGCGCTTTATCGTCAACGACTGCCTCCGCTTTGAGGCGAACCGCGCCTATGACGAGGTAATCTCGAATTTGCCTTTTGGAAACCGCGTCGGTTCGCACGGCTCGAACGAGAAGCTCTACGCGGGCATCGTCAAGAAGCTCCCGTCGTGGCTCGCGCCGGGCGGCGTCGCGCTCCTTTATACGATGGAGCACCGCCTTTTGGAGCGGCTTTTAAAGGAAGCCCCGGAGCTCGCGCTCATAAAAAAAGCCCGCGCCGAGGCGGGCGGGCTTCATCCGTATCTGTTCTTAATCCACAGGCGTTAGAGCATCCGGTTCGATCAGCTCGACGTCGTCGTTTTCATCGCCTTCATACACCGCGTTCGGATCGAAATTCTCGATATCCTCCGCGAGCTTGCAGACAACCACGCAGCGGTTGACCGACGTGCCGAGCTCGTGGCTGAATTCGCCGTTGCAGGTGATGAGCGTTACGCGGCGTTCGCCCTTCCTTGACATGACCTCGTCGGGAATGCCGTCGAGCGGATAGATATCGATGCTCACGACATAGAACGTACGCGTGGAACCGTCCTCATGCTCCGTGATCACCGGATCGCCGATCTTCATGTCCGGCAGTATGGAGAACAGGCCGAGCTTGCCCTTCCAGCGCACGTGACCGTTGATCAGGGCGTTGCCGTCGTCCCCGGGCGCGGGCCCGGGCGAATACCACGCCGCGATGTTATACGCGCCGATCGTGCCCATATGCCCGTCCTTATCGCGTCCGACCGGCTTGACCTCCATATCGATCGACTGATTGGGGAAGTACATGTGCACCGGCGCGAGCTTGACGTACGGCGTGGGCGACGGCGTCGGCTCGGGAGTGGCGCTTGGCGAGGGCGTGCTGGTCGGCCGGAGCGTGGGCGTCGGCATGATGCTGATGGGCGGCGTTTGATACGGCCCCGTCTGGAGCGTGTTCTCGCTGATGTAGGTAAAAAGGAAATATAAAAACGCCGCAATCGAGAGCACCAGCATCACAAGCGAGGCGATCCGGTATACGTTGCGGCGTTTCTTGCGTTTGGTATTCTTGCTGTTCATCCGATCCTCCCGGAGAGTATTATCCGGTGACCACGCGGTTGGGATAGCGGATCTCAAGCCCGCCGAAGATCACCAGACCGCTCAAGTCGATGACGCTCTGCGCGTTCACGTCGGGAATCCCTTTGATGTCTATCCCGCCGAAGGCGCAGGTCAGGCCGTTGCGCGTCACGCGCGCGCCGCGCGGCACATAGAGCGTGCAGCCGCCGAAAACGACGTTGACCGAGACCGGGCAGAGCGGCTCGGTGCTCTCAAACCCCGTGAGATCGAGGTTTGATCCGCCGAAGATGTTGACGATCCTCGCGCCGGAGAAGCGCGAGCCCGTGATGATGCGCTCATCCCCGCCGAATATCGCGGTGCTGTCGACGAAGCCTTCGGAGTTCACCGATGCTTGGGCGCTCGATCTGGCTGCGGCGATGTGGGGCGACGGGATAAAGATCGCGATGCCCACGAGGATGAGCGCTACCGGGAAGAATACGCCGGCGGGCAGCGGCTCGATCGTCTCGAGGTTCACCAACAGGAAGTAAAGCCCCGCGAGCGCGATGATCAGGCTCCAGAGGTTCACCCTTTTTGCGGAAAGCATATTGGATAAAGCGATGCCCAATATGGCGGCCGGCCAAACGAGGCTCCAGATCGATATGCCTTCGGGCAGGAACTCGAGCCCCAAAGCGTTGAGAAGCAGGGCAAGGCCTATAAGAATCACGACAAGACCGAAGGCGTTGAAGCGTTTCATCCGTGTATCCGTCCTTTAGCGCAACGTCGCGCATATTTGCGATGATTATATCATTTTTCACCAGAGTTGGCAATCTTGTGTATCGGCCGCGGCGCGCGCAGGATGGGCGAAACGGACGCTCCGCCGCCCGTTCCCAGCCGTTTTGATTGACAAAAGAGCCTGTGATACGGTACAATACAACACGATATCAGAATTGTGAAACAGCGCATAAAATGATGCTAACACATTCTTCATACTGAAAAAGGCACACGGGGAAAGAGTATCCCGCGTATCCTCCGGGAAAGAGAAGGGCGGCCGTCGGGCTGGAAGCCGCCTTGCCGGAACAGCGGGAGAAGTGCGTCTCCGGCCCGCGGTTTATTCCGCGGATGCCCCACGCGGGAAATAGCGTGGCGCGGCCCCGGGCGTTGGAACGGGGAAGGGTATGATTTCATGCCCCGGAAGTGGAGGCCGAGGCCTCAAGTAGAGTGGAACCGCGAGCAAATTCGTCTCTAAAGGACAGACGGATTTGTTTTTTTATTCCGGTGTAAAAACGCATAGGCAGGTAATATGTTTAAGACATTTCGAAGCGACATACGCTGCATCCTCGAGCGCGACCCCGCCGCGCGCAACGCGCTGGAGGTTTTTCTGTGCTATCCGGGCTTTCACGCGGTGCGGTGGCATCGCGTCGCGCATTTTTTGCACCGGCACGGCTTCAAGCTGCTTGCGCGGATGATCTCGCAGATCTCGCGCTTCTTTACGGGCATCGAGATCCATCCGGGAGCGACGATCGGGCAGAGATTGTTCATCGACCACGGCATGGGCGTGGTGATCGGCGAGACCACTATCATCGGCGACGACGTGACGATCTATCAGGGCGTGACGCTCGGCGGCACCGGCAAGGAGGTCGGCAAGCGCCATCCGACGATCGGCAACCGCGTGATGATCTCGAGCGGCGCGAAGGTCTTGGGGCCGTTCCATGTCGGCGACGGTGCGAAGGTGGGCGCGGGCGCGGTGGTGCTCCGCGAGGTCCCGCCCTGCGCGACTATCGTGGGCGTGCCCGGCCGCGTGGTCAAGGTCGCCCAATGCCTGCACGAGCAGGACGGCGAGCCCCTGTGCGTCAAGCGGGGCGCCGAATGCCCCGATCAGGAGACCTGCCCCGTGCTCAGGGACGATCCGTATGAGCTGTGCACGATACAGGGAGAAGCCCCTTCCGCCGAAGGGAACGGCGTCAACCTCGACCAGGTGGATATGCCCGACCCCGTCGGCGTGCAGCTTTCGCTCCTTCGGGCGCGGCTCGACCATCTCGAGGCGAAGCTTGAACGGCTTCAGGGCGGCCGCGATCCGGAATAACGGTATAAGCGGAGGATCAAACGCGGTTTTGCGCAAAACCCGCTTTTGGGCCGTTTAACCGCGCGCGCAAAGGCGGATACTCATCCTATATGATTTTAGAAACATTTTGCCGCACGGAGGATAGGGATGCAGATTTACAATACCATGACTCGAACCAAGGAGGAGCTCGTTCCTCAGACGCCCGGCAGGATTGCCATGTACGCGTGCGGACCGACGGTGTATAATTTCTTCCACATCGGCAACGCGCGGCCGTTCATCGTGTTCGATACGATGCGCCGGTACCTCGAATACATCGGCTACCGGGTGACGTATGTGCAGAACTTCACGGACATCGACGATAAGATGATCCGCCGCGCCAACGAGGAGGGCGTAACCGTTCAGGAACTGGCCGATCGCTTTATCGCCGAGTATTATAAGGACGCGGACGCTCTGGGCGTGCGCCGGGCGACGGTCAATCCGCGCGCGACGGAGCATATCGGCGAAATCATCGAAATCGTCCGGACGCTCGTGGAAAAAGGGCACGCGTATCCGACGCGGAGCGGGGACGTTTATTTTTCCGTAAGAAGCTTCCCGGGCTACGGCAAGCTTTCGGGGCAGCCCGTGGAGGCGCTCGAGAGCGGAGCGCGCATCGACCCGTCCGAGGAGAAGCGCGATCCGCTGGATTTCGCGCTCTGGAAGGCTGAAAAGCCCGGCGAGCCGAGCTGGGATTCGCCGTGGGGCAAGGGCAGGCCGGGCTGGCATATCGAATGCTCGGCCATGAGCATGAGCCTTTTGGGCGGGACGTTCGACATCCACGCGGGCGGGCAGGACCTCATTTTCCCGCACCACGAGAACGAGATCGCGCAGAGCGAGGCGGCGACCGGCCAACCTTTTGCGCGCTACTGGATGCACAACGGGTATATCAACATCAACAACCAGAAGATGTCCAAGAGCTTGGGCAACTTCTTCACCGTGCGCGATATCGCTGGGAAATTCGATCTCGAGGCCGTGCGCTTGTTCCTCTTGAGCGCGCAGTACCGCAACCCGATCAACTTTTCCGCGGAGCTTTTGGAGCAGGCCGCGTCGGGGCTCGAGCGCCTGAGGACCGCGCGCGAACGCCTTCTGGACGCGCTTGCGGCGGCGGGAGGGGAAACGCCGGAGGATGCCGCGTTCGCCGAACGGATCGAGGAATTCGTGAAGGGGTTCCGCGCGGCGATGGACGACGACCTGAACACCGCGGACGCTTTGGGCGTGCTCTTCGAGTTTGCGCGGGCGCTGAACGTCTTCGTGAGCGAGCCGCGCGGCAGGACGGTTCTTGAAAGCGCGCTCAAGCGCTGGAACGAGCTGACCGACGTGCTGGGCATCTGCGTCGCCGCCAAGGAGGAGGAGCTCCCGCAGGAGGCGCTTTCCCTTCTCGAGGAGCGCGCAAAGGCGCGCGAGAGCCGTGATTGGGCGAGGGCGGACTCCATCCGCGAACAACTCCGGGAACTGGGGTTCGCGGTGGAAGATTCCAAGGCTGGCGCAAAGCTCAAGCGCATCTAAAAGCTTCATGCAGAGCCAAACTTTGAACAATATTTAAACATTGGTTTTAGAGCCGTCGCACCGGTTGTACTCCGCTGAACCGGTTTGTTATAATACGCTTGTGCACGAGGGTGCGCCAAAACGCGCCGTTCGCGCCAAAGAAAATGGAGGAATGAATGGATACCTCGTTTTTGGACTTATTCCAGCTTCTCATCGGCATTTACCTGGGTTACTGCGCGTTGTTCAACAAGGGAAAGATCTATGAGAACGCCAACGTGAAAGAGGGTAAGGAGAAAGAGTATCGCAAGGTCATGCGCGTGATGCTGCTCATCCTCAGCCCGATCATCATCGCCGTGGGCGTCCTGGGTCTATCGGGCTTCAACAAGACCTACGGCTATACGCTTTCCACCGTGCTGTGGGTGCTTTCGCTGGTCTGTTTTGGAGTTTTGATGTTCCTTACGGTGCGCTTGACGGATCGGACCAAGGCCAAGGCGCAAAGCGGCGGCAGCGGCCCGAAGAAACATCCCGGGTTTGATTTCGATGATGAGGATGAAAATCCGACCGATGGTGAATAATTCAAAAGGATCCATCTCCTCACAAACGCGGGATTAGAAAGGGGTACAACATGAAACTTCGGATTGGACGCACCGTTGCGTTGCTGCTGACGCTGATGACTGTCCTGGCGTGCTTTATCGGCGCCGTGAGCGCGTCCGCGCTCGGGACGGGCCTTGCGGACATCACGCCGCCGCCCAGCAACAGCGGAACGGGAACGGGAACGGGTTCCGGGACGACGCCTACCGTCATTTACGGGAAAATCGCCAACGTCAACTCGTACGTGAACTTCCGCTCGAAGGCGAGCAACACGGCCGCCCGGGTCAGCGGATGCGCAAAGATCAACAAGGGCGAGACCGTCGAGGTGCTTGAAACCCTCAGCGGCTGGTACAAGGTAAAATACGGCGCATACACCGGATACGTCAGCTCGGCCTACCTGCAGCTGACCTCGGCGCCGAACAACAACTCCGGCAACTCCGGCAATTCCGGCAGCTCCGGCAATTCCGGCACCGGTACGATCGGCAGCAGCGGCACCCAGGCGATATTGACCAGCGCCGATCAGCAGAAGGTCGCCGCGATCCCGACCGCCCTCGCGAACGCCAAATCGACCAACAGCGACGTGCGCGGCTGGATTTACGTTCCGGGCACAAACGTCAACTACCCGGTCCTCTACGGCAAGAACTTCTTTTACGCGGACCACAATATCAATAAAAAGAGCGAAACCCGCGGTTCGATCTATACGTACACCAACGCGATGACGTCGATCACCACGATCTCCGGCCATAACTCCCGCAGCTCCGGCACCATGTTCCACGAGCTGCACAAGTGGCAGGACGCTTTGCTCAAGAACAAGAATTCCAACAGGATCTGCTACATTTCGATGGGCGGCTTCACCAAGTGGGAAGTGTTCGCGATGTACGAGGTTCCCAAGGACGAACCCAAAACCACCGAGCGCATCAACACGCTCAACTACGACCTGACCGGCTCGCAGAAGCAGGCGTGGATCGACCATCAGATCGCGCGTTCCCAGATTAACTTCGGTGCGTCGGTAAGCGCCGGCGAGCAGATCATCGTCCTGATGACCTGCGGCGACACCTATTACAAGGTTTCCAACGGCCGCCTCTACATCTTCCTCCGCGCGGTCGGATAATGGCTTTCAACGTTGCCGGGCTCGGCCCGCGCAACGCTCAAAGGACGAGGGCGTCGGCATTGCCGGCGCCCTCGCTGATATATCGAGAAAGTGGAGACCCGCTTTCTCGAGGTTCACCGCGAAAGCCGCCGCGACAGATTACGCGTTCGCGGAATCTGTCGCGGCGGCTGGCTATGATAAACCATACCCGAACAGGTCTGTGTACGGTGGGTTATTTGTTGCCCGCCAAAACACGGAGCGTTTTATTCAAAAATTATTAACAGGTGTATTGTAGTAAAACTGGCAGAATCATGGTAAAATCCCAATAGAAAAGGGAACGCGGAAAGGGGTATGCAAATGAAAAGAAAAATTCTATCCGGCATAGTGCTTATGCTCGTGCTCATGATGCTCTTCACGATGTTTGCGAGCATGGCAAGCGCGGCGACCATGTTGAAGGTTACCACCACGACGTATCTTTCCAAATCGATGAGCACCAGCGCGAAGGATCGCATCATGAAGGTGACCAAGGGCAGCCTTGTAACGCAGATCGCGACCGGCAAAACCTATTATAAGGTCAACTACGGCGGCAAGGAAGGCTACATCAAAAAGTCGTATCTGACCAGCAGCTACGGCTACGGTGCGATCGGCGCGATCAAGATCGACGGCACGAAGGTCGATTACAAGGTCACCATCGGCAACGACAACAAGTACTACATGAACTATACGTCCCAGGATAAAAAATCTTCGGGCGGCGCGATCTTCGCGGATTTCCGCAACATCGACGCGAAGCGGCGCAGCAACCTGATCCTCTACGGCCACAACATGAAGAACGGCACGATGTTTGCCACGCTGCACAAGTATGAGGATCCCGCCTTCTTTGCGGCGAATCAGACGGTGAAGCTCTCTCTCAACGGCGGAATGGGCATGCCCAAGGGCGAGTATACCTTCACGATTTTCGCGCAGGGCGAATTCCTGCTCGACAGCGATCTTAATCCGTGGCGCACGCAGTTTACCGATTCGCTCGACTTCAGGAACCACATCCAGTCGATCTACAACTACTGCAAGGCGCAGGGCTTCAACGTTTCGAGCACCGCTCCGACGAATGCCCAGCAGATCCTTACGCTCTCGACCTGCGTGCTCCCGCGCAGCACCGCGAAGCGTTACCTCGTGTTCGCTTACATGAATCAGGCGCTCTAAACCGAGGGCGCCAATCAAAACCGCATACCGAAACAATGAAAAGTCCGGGGCTCCCGGACTTTTTTATTACTTGTGAAAAAAATTACAATTGGTATATCAGTTAGAAATTTAACAGACTTTTAGGCCATTTTTCGGGTTTACGAGTAGAAAAAAATGATGTATAATGACCATTAAATAAATATGGAGGTGCATCTTTTATGGATACACTTAAACATACGCCATTATATAACTTGCATGTCGAGCAGGGCGGAAAGGTCATCGATTTCGGCGGTTGGGCGCTGCCGGTGCAATATTCTTCCATCCTTGCCGAGCACAAGGCCGTACGCGAGTGCGCGGGGCTTTTCGACGTTTCGCATATGGGCGAGGTCGTGGTGCAAGGCGGCGGCGCGTATGATTTCCTCCAAAAGGTGCTCACGAATGATATCGAGAGCATGGTTCCCGGCCGCTGCCGCTATTCGGCGATGTGCTATGAGGACGGCGGAACGGTGGACGATATCCTCGTGTGCATGTACGCGAGGGATCACTATCTGCTGGTCGTCAACGCGTCCAATACGGATAAGGATTTTGAGTGGCTTAAGAGCAATGTTTTCGGGGATGTTAAGCTTGAGAATCAGTCCGCCGCGTGGGGCCAGCTCGCGCTCCAGGGCCCGCGCTTCATGGAGGTTCTCGAGAACGCGAAGGTCGGCGAGGTGCCCGCGAAATACTACACCTTCGTGCCTGAGTCGACCGTCGGCGGGATTCCCTGCATGATCGCGCGAACGGGGTATACCGGCGAAGCCGGCGTTGAAATCTACTGCAAGGCGGAGGATACCGCCGCGATCTACAAGGCGCTTCTGTCCGCGGGCGAACCCGTGGGTATGCTGCCGTGCGGCCTGGGCGCGCGCGATACGCTGCGCTTTGAGGCATCGATGCCGCTCTACGGGCATGAGCTTTCCAAGGACATCACGCCGCTCGAATGCGGGATCGGCTTCGCCGTCAAGCTTGAGAAGCCCTCGTTCATCGGCAAGGAAGCGCTTCTGAAGCCGCTCAAGCGGGTTCGCATCGGCCTGAAGCTGACCGATCGCGGCGTCGCGCGCGAGCATAGCGACGTATATGCTGGCGATAAGCTGATCGGGTTCGTCACCTCCGGCGGCGTGGCTCCCACGCTGGGCGGCAACTATGCGATGGCGCTGATCGATATCGCTTACGAGGGGAACACCGAGTTTGAAATCGATGTTCGCGGCCGCAGGATCGGCGCACAGAAGGCGGAGATGCCGTTCTATAAGCGCGCAAAATAATTGAAAAACCAGCCGTTAGGGCAAATAATAATGAAGCAATAATTTTAGGAGGATCAATCAAATGACACCCGCAGATCGCAAGTACACCAAGGAACATGAGTGGATTCAGGTAGAGGGCAACACCGCGAAGGTCGGCATTTCGTTCCACGCGCAGGAAGCGCTGGGCGACATCGTGTTTGTCGAGCTGCCCGCGGTGGGCGACAGCTTTGAGCGCGGCGATTCCATCGCGGTGGTGGAGTCCGTCAAAGCGGTTTCAAACATTTACACCTCCGTAGCGGGCAAGATCGTCGAAGTCAACGAGGCGCTCGACGCGCAGCCCGAGCTTCTCAACGAGGATCCGTATGCGAATTTTATCGCGGCGTTCGAGATCAGCTCCATCGCCGAGGAAGACCTGATGAGCGCGTCCGAGTATGATGCGTTCGTCGCCGCGGGGGCATAACGCGATGAAGAGCTATGTCCCGAACACGAGCGCACAGCGCGAGGCGATGCTGCGTGAGATCGGGCTCGAGCGGATGGATCAGCTTTTTGCCGATATCCCCGCCGGGCTCCGTCTTGGCCGCGCGCTGAACCTGCCCGCGGGCAAGAGCGAGCTTGAGGTGCGCCGGCTCTTCGCGTCGTATCGTGCCGAGACGGACGCCTCGAAGCCCATTTTCCGCGGCGCGGGCGCCTATCGCCACTACATCCCCGCGGCGGTGCCGCAATTGGCGGGCCAGACGGCGTTCTATACGGCTTACACCCCATATCAGGCGGAGATGAGCCAGGGGATGCTCCAGAGCATCTTCGAGTACCAGACGCTGATCTGCGAGCTCACCGGCATGGACGCTTCCAACGCGTCGGTATACGACGGCGCGACGGCGGCGGCGGAATCGTTGATCATGATGCGAGACGCGAAGCGCAAAAAGAAGATCCTTTACAGCGCCGGCCTAAACCCGGAGGTCAAGGCAACGCTTATTACCTACGCGCACTTCACCAAGCTCGATCTCGTCGAGATCCCTCTGGACAAAACGGGTCTTGTCGATTGCGCGGCGCTTGAAGCGAATTCCGCGGACGCCGCGGGCTTCATCGTCTCCAACCCGAATTTTTACGGCTGCATCGAGGATATTCCCGCGATCGCCGAGATCGTGCACGCCGCCGGCGGCCTTCTGACAGCGTATGTCAACCCGATCTCCCTGGGCCTTATCAAGCGCCCCGGGGATTCCGGCGCGGACATCGCCATCGGCGACGGTCAGCCGCTCGGGCTTCCGCTCGGGTTCGGCGGCCCGTACGTCGGCTTCGTGGCCACCAAGGAAAAATACACCCGCAACCTGCCCGGGCGCATTGCGGGGCAGACTGCGGATGCGGACGGCAACCGCGCGTTCGTGCTCACGCTCCAGGCGCGCGAGCAGCACATCCGCCGCGACAAGGCGGCCTCCAACATCTGTTCCAACCAGATGCTATGCGCGATCATGTCGAGCATCTATCTCGCGCTGATGGGCCCCGACGGAATCGCCGAGGTCGCGGATCAGTGCGTGCAGAAAGCGCATTATCTGGCCGAGGGAATCAGCCGCATCAAGGGTATGAGCCTAAGGTACTGTGCGCCCTTCTTCCATGAGTTCGTTGTGGACAGCGCCGTTTCCCCCGCCGCGATCGAAGCGAAGCTGCGCGAACGCGGAATCATCGGCGGGCTCGCGCTCGAGCGGTTCGATCCGAAGGATACGGGAATCCTCTATTGCGCGACCGAATGCAACACGCGCGAGGAGATCGACGCGCTGCTAAGCGCATTGGAGGTGATCGCATGACGCGCTCGGTAATGCCTTTACTGTTCGAAAAATCCCGCGAAGGGCATCGCGGCACGGATCTTCCCGCGCTGGACGTCCCAAGGAAGGACGCGCTGCTCCCCGCATCGCTTTTGGGCGAGCGGCTGCCGCTTCCGGAGCTTTCGGAGATCGACGCGGTGCGCCACTACACGAATCTTGCCCGCCGCAATTTCGGCGTGGACAACGGGTTCTATCCGCTCGGCTCCTGCACGATGAAGTACAACCCCAAGATCAACGAGGAGATCGCGACGATATTCGACGGCCTGCATCCCTATCTGCCCGCGGATATGGCGCAGGGCGCGGTGGACATGATGCTCGACCTCGAGCGCGCGCTTTGTGAGATCACGGGCATGGATAAGTTCACGCTCCAGCCCGCGGCGGGCGCGCACGGGGAGCTGACGGGCCTTATGATGATCAAGGCCTGCCACCAGATAAAGGGCCAGCCGGAGCGCGACGTGATGATCGTCCCCGACTCGGCGCATGGAACCAACCCGGCCTCGGCGGCGCTCGCGGGCTTCAGGATCCGCGAGATCAAGAGCACGCCCGAGGGCGGCGTGGATATCGACGCGCTGCGCGCCGCGGTCGACGAGAGGACCGCGGGGCTCATGCTCACCAACCCGTCGACGCTCGGCCTGTTCGAGACCAATATCGCAGAGATCGCCGACATCATCCATAAGGCGGGCGGCTTGCTCTATTACGACGGCGCCAACCTCAACGCGATCATGGGCATCGTCCGTCCCGGCGACATGGGCTTCGACGTGATGCACATCAACCTTCACAAGACGTTTTCCACCCCGCACGGCGGCGGCGGCCCCGGCGCGGGCCCCGTGGGCGTGAAAAAGGAGCTGATTCCCTACCTGCCGGTCCCGGTCGTGATGCCGGGCGAGGACGGAAAGGCGCGCCTTGATTACGACCGACCGCTCTCCATCGGCAGGATGAAGAGCTTCTACGGCAACTATAGCGTCTTGGCCAGGGCGTACGCCTATATCTATTCCCTGGGCGCGGAAGGACTCAAGGAGGCCAGCGAGAACGCGGTGCTCAACGCCAATTACATCCAGCATCGGCTCAAGGACACCTATGAGCTTGCGCACGATCGCATCTGCATGCACGAATGCGTGTTTACGCCGGGCGAACTGCTCGAATACGGCGTGCACACGATGGACATCGCGAAAGCTTTGATCGACCGCGGCTATCATCCGCCGACGATCTACTTCCCGCTGATCGTCAAGGAAGCCATGATGATCGAGCCGACGGAGACCGAGAGCCGCGAAACGCTCGACGCGTTCGTGGAAGCGATGATCGATATCGCGCGCGTCGCCAAGGAGAACCCCGAGGCGCTGCACCAGGCCCCGGTGACCACGCCGGTCGGCAGGCCCGACGACGTGGCCGCCGCCCGCAGCCCGATCATCCGCTACCAGCGGCCGTAAACCCGATAAAATCCGATGCACAGCACAAAGGGATGCCATTTTCAAACGGCATCCCTTTTTCGTATCCTCTGGAAATTGACGGCATACGCCCGCCCCGCTCTTGGCGGCCCCGCCGTTTACAATCCCGTTTCCGTGGGGATAACCGGGATTGCGCCGGGAGCGATCTGTTTACAGATAAAGCTTCCGGATCAAAAAGGCTACCAGGCGGTCGGGTATAAAACGCTTCGCGCCGCGCATCGCCTTATAGAGCAGGCCCGCTGCGACGCGTATGGGCGGGTTCTTGCGCTTTGCGGCGCGCACGATCACGTTTGCGACGACTTCGGCAGGCATGCCGTTGTGCTCGCAGCGCTCCATCAGGCGCAGCGCCCTCTCGAAGCGCTCGCGGTATCCCTCGGAGACGTGCCCGATGGGCGCCCGGCTTGCCGTGAAGCCGGTCTTGGTGTCGCCCGGCTCGACCAGGACCACGCGTACTTTGAACGGGCGAAGCTCCTCGCGCAGGCACTCGCTCAGGCACTCGACGGCGTATTTGGAGGCCGAATAGGCGCTCTGGAACGGCAGGGGCAAAAAGCCCGCGGCGGAGCTGATGTTTATGATGATCCCGCGGCTTTTTTCCAGCGCGGGTATCGCCGCGCGCAGCACGCGATGGACGCCGAGCACGTTGGTGTCGAGCTGGCTCAAAAGCTCATGGGTCTGTGTGTCGGCGATGGGGCCGGCGATGCCCATGGCGGCGTTGTTGACCAGGACATCCAGCCTGCCCTCGGCGCGAAGCACCTCCTCGACGGCGCGGCGGACGGAATCCTCGTCGCGCACGTCCATCTCGAGCATCGCGATGCCGGAGCGGTTCTCGTTACCCGGATGTCTCGAGGTACCGTAGACCTTTGCTCCTTCGCGAGCGAACGCGCGCGCCGTAGCCGCGCCAATACCGCTGGAAGCGCCGGTGATCAGAACGACTTTATTCCTCAATTTGCTTTCTCCTCTGTTTCATCGTATAATAAAAAAACAAGTGCAATCATCTATATATCATACCACCCGAGAGAGAGGTTTCCAATGGACATATTTGAAAAATGCTTCCGGTATGACGAGCCGCAGGTTGCGATGCAAAGCGGGCTGTATCCGTACTTCCACGCGCTTGAGAGCGCCCAGGACGCCGAGGTGATCATGAACGGCAGGAACGTCATCATGCTCGGATCCAACAATTATCTCGGTCTGGTCAACGATCCTAGGCTCAAGAAAGCCGCGATCGACGCGATAGAAAAATATGGCACGGGCTGTTCCGGCTCGCGCTTTTTAAACGGAACGCTGGTGCTGCACGAGCGGCTCGAACGCGAGTTCGCGGAGTTTTTCCATAAGGACGAGGCGCTTTCCTTTTCCACGGGTTTTCAGACCAACCTTGGAACGGTCACCGCGATCGTGAACCTCCATGATTATATCCTCAACGATTCGGAAAACCACGCGAGCATCGTGGACGCGACGCATCTGAGCTACTGTAAAAAGGCGCTCAAGTACGCGCATTCGGATATGGAGGAGCTTGAAAACCGCCTGACGCGCATCCCCGAGGATGCGGGCAAGCTCATCATAACCGACGGCGTGTTCTCCATGTCCGGAGAGATCGCCAAACTCCCCGAGATCGTGCGCCTCGCGAAAAAGTACGGCGCGCGCGTGATGGTGGACGACGCGCACGGCGCGGGCATGATCGGCGAGGGCGGCCGCGGCACGGCGTCGTACTTCGGCCTCGAGGACGAGGTCGACATCATCATGACAACCTTCTCCAAATCCTTCGGTTCGCTCGGCGGCGTGATCGCGGCGAGCTCGCCGGTAATCAACTACATCAAGCACCGTTCGCGCCCCTTCATATTCAGCGCGTCGATTCCGCCCGCGAGCGCGGCGGCGGCGCTGGAGGCGCTCCATGTGATAAGGAGCGAGCCGGAGCGCAAGGAGCATCTTCTCGAGGTCGCCAATTATATGCGTCAAAAGCTCAAGGAGCTCGGCGTTCCCATGCTTCCGGGTGAGACGGCGATCATCCCCGTTCTTACCTACGCGCAGACGAGGACGTTCATCGCCACGAAGATGCTCTTCGAGCGCGGCGTATACGTCAACCCCGTCATATCCCCGGCCGTGCCCGAGGGCGAGTGCCTGCTGCGCACGAGCTATACGGCGACGCATACCAAGGAGCAGATGGACCGCGCCGCGGCCATTTTCGGGGAAGTGCTGCACCAGATTTAGGCGGCGATTGCATCGGAGAATGAAATCCGGGTTCCGCGCGCTGGGCCGCGCGAATCCGGATTCTTTATTTGATTTGGATTAGCAAAGAAAATTCTTGTGTTTTTGCGCGCGGTTCTTTATAATGCAATAGTATGCCAAAGGGTAAAGGTAAGGAAACCGCGTGGATTCGGCTCACTTGACCTTAAGGCCCGGAGGGAGAACGCAGCTTTTTAGCAAAGGATATTTGACCATCCGCCCAAAGCGGATAAAGGCCATTCGGACAGCCGGGTCAAAGGCCGGGACTGGCAACTTTGTTGCCTTATTGGTTGAGCTAAGCGCTCAAATTTTATAAGTTGGCTACTTCATAGCCGTGTGCGGCGCCGCACATCACGCTTGTGAAACAATCAATAAGAGTAGTAAAAGTAGTTCCTTGCTATATAGACTCTGACCTCTGATGCGCCAAATGCCCCCTTGCCGGGTTACCGGCGGCATAACCGCAAAGGATCGTATTGGATTGAAACGCTCAAGCTAAGGATGTGCACGCGCATATTCTGGCGGGGCGTTTTTTTACGCCGCGAATTCTCGAATCGGAGGCGCGCTTTATGGAAACCAAGCTCAAGCTCTACGGGTTCAACAACCTGACAAAATCCCTAAGCTTTAATATCTTCGACGTCTGCTACGCCAAGAGCGCGCGGGAGCAGCTTGACTATATCGCCTATATCGACGAGCAGTACAACTCCGACCGCCTCACGGGCATACTCGAGCGCGTGACGGAGATGATCAGCGCGCAGGTCTTGAGCATCTCCAAGCAGGACTACGACCCGCAGGGCGCGAGCGTGACGTTTTTGATCGCGGAGGAGCCGATGTCGCGCCTTCGCACCCGGGGCGATACGGTGGTCGCGCACCTGGACAAGAGCCACGTGACCGTGCACACCTACCCCGAATACCATCCCGAGACCTCGATCGCGACCTTCCGCGTGGACATCGACGTGGCAACCTGCGGCGAGATCACGCCGCTCCGTACGCTCGACTTCCTGATCGGGAGCTTCGATTCGGATATCATCACCATGGACTACCGCGTGCGCGGCTTCACCAGGGACATGAACGGCCGCAAGGTGTTCAACGATCTGGACGTGACGTCGATCCAGCGCTTCATCGCCGCGCCCACGCTCGAACGCTACGACGCGGTCGACATCAACGTCTATCAGGCCAACCTCTTTCACACGCGGATGCTGCTCAAGGAGCTTGACCTGCAGAACTACCTGTTCAACCGGGACGTGCACGAGATCCCGCCGCGCGAGCGGCTCGAGATCACCTCCAACCTTCGGAAGGAGATGATCGATATCTTCTCCGGCACGAACGTCTACTAAAGGGGGGGACAAGCGATGCTCGATCAGAACCGCGCGCCGCTTTTGGAGGCGCTCAACAGCTTTAAGGCCGCGCGCGTCGTTCCCTTCGATGTGCCCGGACACAAGCACGGCCGCGGCAACCCCGAACTGACCGCGTTTCTCGGGCGCGCTTGCCTGGAGGCGGACGTAAACTCCATGAAGCCGCTCGACAACCTCTGCCATCCGGTGTCTGTGATCCGGGAGGCCGAGGAGCTCGCCGCCGAGGCGTTCGGCGCGGGAACCGCGTTTTTCATGGTCAACGGCACGACCTCGGCGGTGCAGAATATGATCCTGAGCGTCTGCAAGCGCGGCGATAAGATCATACTGCCCCGCAACGTCCACAGAAGCGCGATCAACGCCTTGGTGCTCTCGGGCGCGGTGCCGGTGTACGTCAACCCGCAGACGCACGGGCGGCTGTCGATTGCCCTGGGCATGTCGATGGAGGATGTGCGCGCGGCCATACGAAACAATCCCGACGCGAAGGCCGTGTTCGTCAACAACCCGACGTATTACGGCGTATGCTCGGATTTAGCGGAGATCGTATCGCTCGCGCACTCCTATGGAATGGCCGCGCTCGTCGATGAGGCGCACGGCACGCACTTCTACTTCGGAGAGGGGATGCCGACAAATGCGATGGCCGCCGGTGCGGACATGGCGAGCGTGAGTATGCACAAGTCCGGCGGCTCGCTCACGCAGAGCTCGCTTTTGCTTACGGGTCCCGCAGTCAACGCCGGGCACGTAAGGCAGATCATCAACCTCACGCAGACCACGAGCGGCTCGTATCTTCTGCTCTCGAGCCTCGACATCTCGCGCAAGAACCTGGCGCTTAGGGGGCGGGAAATCTTTCGGAGGGTGAGCGCGCTCGCGCAATACGCGCGGGAGGAAATCGCCTGCATCGGCGATTATTACGCGTATTCCCGCGAGATTCAAAACGGGGACTCGATTTTTGACTTCGATCCCACGAAGCTCAGCGTCAACACGCTCGAGACCGGCCTCGCGGGGATCGAGGTCTACGACATCCTGCGAGACGAGTACGACATCCAGATCGAGTTCGGCGACGCCGCGAACATCCTCGCCTACATTTCGGTGGGCGACCGGGAACGGGATATCGAACGGCTGGTGAGCGCGCTCTCGGAGATCCGCCGCCGCTATAAGCGCGATAAGAGCGGCCTGATGCGGCTTGAGTACATCGACCCCGATGTCGTCTTGCCGCCGCAGGAGGCGTTCTACGCACAAAAAGTCGCCCTGCCGGTCGGGCAGACCGTAGGGCGCGTGTGCGCCGAGTGCGTGATGTGCTACCCGCCGGGAATTCCGATCCTCTCGCCCGGCGAGCGGGTGACAAAGGATATCGTCGACTATATCCGCTATATGAAGCAAAAAGGCGCGTCGCTCACGGGACCGGAGGATCTTTCGATCGAGCGCCTGAACGTCCTGGCCTGACCTGAAGGGAGGCAGAACATGAATCTCGTATTCACCGAAAAGCATACCAAGCACGTCGGCCTTTCGATCGACGTCGACCGCCAGATCGTGAGCCTGAAGAGCGATTTTCAGCGCATCGACGTGTTCGAGTCGTTCGAATTCGGGCGCATCCTGACGCTCGACGGCTTTCTGATGCTCACCGAAAAGGACGAGTTCATCTACCATGAGATGATCGTGCATGTGCCGCTCGCGGTACATCCGGAGCCCCGGAACATACTCGTGATCGGCGGCGGCGACGGAGGAGCGGTGCGCGAGCTCTGCCGCTACGATGCGGTAGAGCATATCGATCTTGTCGAGATCGACCGGGACGTGGTGGAGGTTTGCAAGGAATACCTGCCCGGCGTCGCGTGTTCGCTCACGGATCCGCGGGTCAAGATCCACTACGAGGACGGGCTGCGCTTCGTGCGCGGCTGCGCCGGAATGTACGACGTCGTGATCGTCGATTCCACCGATCCGTTCGGGCCGGGAGAAGGCTTATTCACCAAGGAGTTTTACGGCAACTGCTACAAGGCGTTACGCGAGGACGGGATCCTCGTCAACCAGCACGAAAACCCGTTCTATCCCGACGACGCGTTTGCCGTGCGCCAGATCCACAAACGGATCGTGCGCAGCTTCCCGCTCAGCCGCCTCTATCAGGCGCACATCCCGACCTATCCGTCGGGGCACTGGCTGTTCGGGTTTTCGTCCAAGCGGTACCATCCGGTGCAGCACCTCGACGCGAAGCGCTGGAACGGCTACAAGCTCGCGACGCGCTATTACAACACCAACCTCCACCGGGCGGCGTTCGCGCTGCCCACCTATGTGGAGGACCTCATCAAGGACGTGGAGGACGAAAATGCGGACCTTTCTAGGCTGTAACGCGGATTTTGAGAGCGCAAGCATCGTGCTCTTCGGCGCGCCGTTTGATTCGACCACGAGCTACCGCCCCGGCGCGCGCTTCGCGCCCGATGCGATGCGCTCGAATTCCTTCGGGTTTGAAACCTACAGCCCGCGGCAAGGGGCCGATCTTTTGGACTGCTCCGTACAGGACGGGGACGATCTTGAGCTTTGCTTCGGGGACACGGCGGGAGCGCTCGCCGATATCGAGGCGTACGCGGCGGGGATATTGGGCGCCGGAAAGCTGCCGTTTCTGATCGGCGGCGAGCACCTCGTCTCGCTCGGCGCGATACGGGCGGCCGCAAAGAGGCATCCCGACCTGCATATCCTGCATTTTGACGCGCACGCCGATCTTCGGGAGGAATATCTCGGCGCCGCGCTTTCCCACGCCGCGGTGATGAGGAGGGCGTGGGAACTCCTGGGCGATGGACGCATCCACCAGTTCGGCATCCGCTCGGGTACGCGTGAGGAGTTTGAGTGGGCGGGGGCGCATGTCGATATGTCCCCGTTTGATCTCAGCGGCCTTGATGAGACGCTTGAAAACCTTCGCGATTGCCCGGTGTACCTGACGGTTGATCTCGACGTGCTCGATCCGTCGGTATTCCCGGGTACCGGCACGCCGGAGCCCGGCGGCGTCGGGTATCTGGAGCTGGAGAGGGCGCTCCTTCGGGCGTGCAAGCTGAACATCGTCGGAGCGGACATGGTCGAGCTTAGCCCCGTGTACGATCAAAGCGGGGCGTCCACGGCCGTCGCCTGCAAGCTCTTAAGGGAACTCTTGATCGCGCTTAGCGCGGGCCGGGCGAAGCCGGCCGATCATCGATAATGAGGAGGAACGAGTTATGGGAAAAGCATTGATCATCGGCTGCGGAGGCGTGGCGAGCGTCGCCATCCACAAGTGCTGCCAAAACCCCGAGGTGTTTGAAGAAATCATGATCGCGAGCCGCACGCTCGAGAAGTGCGACGCGCTCAAAGAAAAGCTTTCGGGCGGCAAGACGAAGATCTCCACCGCCCGCGTCGACGCGGACAACGTGGAGGAGCTTGTCGCGCTCATAGAGCGTTTTCAGCCGGACGTCGTTTTGCACCTTGCCTTGCCGTATCAGGATCTTGCGATCATGGAGGCGTGCCTGAGAACGCGCGTGAACTACGTCGATACCGCGAACTACGAGCCCCTCGACACGGCGAAATTCGAATATAAGTGGCAGTGGGCGTATCACGAGCGCTTTAAAGAGGCCGGGATCACGGCGCTTTTGGGCAGCGGGTTCGATCCGGGCGTGACGGGCGTGTTTTCGGCCTACGCGCAGAAGCACCACTTCGATCAAATCGACGAGATCGACATCCTCGACTGCAACGGCGGCGACCACGGCTATCCGTTCGCGACCAACTTCAATCCCGAGATCAACATCCGCGAGGTGACGGCTCCGGGCAGCTACTTCGAGGGCGGAAAATTCATCGAGACCGAGCCGCTGTCGATCAAGCGCGAGTACGACTTCGCCGAGGTCGGCAAGAAGGACATGTACCTCCTGCATCACGAGGAGATCGAGAGCCTCGCGAGGTTCATCCCCGGCGTAAAGCGCATCCGCTTTTTTATGACGTTCGGGCAGAGCTATTTGACGCACCTTAAGTGCCTTGAGAACGTCGGCATGACCTCCATCGAGCCGATCGAATTCGAGGGCAAAAAGATCGTGCCGCTGCAGTTTTTAAAGGCCGTGCTGCCCGACCCGGCGTCGCTCGGGCCGCGCACGGTGGGCAGGACCAATATCGGCTGCATCTTTACCGGCGCGAAGGACGGCAAGAAAAAGCATTATTACGTCTACAACGTCTGCGACCACCAGGAATGCTACCGCGAGGTCGGCAGCCAGGCGATCAGCTACACCACGGGCGTGCCCGCGATGATCGGCGCGATGATGCTCATGACCGGCGCGTGGCGCGGCCCGGGCGTATTCAACATCGAACAGTTCGATCCCGACCCGTTCATGGACGCGCTCAACCGCTGGGGCCTTCCGTGGCAGGAGAGCTTCTCGCCGGAGCTCGTGGACTGATGCGCGCGGCGTTTGACGATCTGCCCACGCCCTGCTATGTGGTGGACGAGGCGAAGATCGTACAAAACCTCGAATTGCTCGCGGACGTGGCGCGAAAAAGCAACTGCAAGATCCTTCTCGCGCAGAAGGCGTTCTCAATGTACTCGCTCTATCCGCTCCTCGGGGAATACCTCTCGGGTACGGCGGCGAGCGGGCTTTACGAGGCGCGGCTCGGCAGGGAGGAGTTTGGGAAAGAGTGCCACGTGTTCTCGCCCGCGTACCGCGAGGAGGAGTTTGACGAGATCCTCTCCCTCTCTGATCACGTGATCTTCAATTCCTTTTCGCAGTGGCGCAGGTTCGGAAAGCGCGCGCTCGAAAAGGGCGTTTCCTGCGGGATGCGCGTCAACCCCGAGTGTTCGACGCAGTCTCACGCGATCTACGACCCGTGCGCGCCCGGCTCCCGCCTCGGCGCGACGCGGGGAAACTTCTTCGAGAAGGAGCTTCCTGGCCTCGACGGCCTGCACTTTCATACCTTGTGCGAGCAGAACGCCGACGCGCTCGTGGCGACGCTGCGCGCGTTTGAGGAAAAGTTCGGCAGATTCCTTCCCTCGATGCGATGGCTCAACCTCGGCGGCGGGCACCACATCACGCGCGCGGATTACGATGTGGAAACGCTGGCTAAAGAGCTTTGCCGCCTTAGGGAAACCTACGGCGTAGAGGTCTACCTCGAGCCGGGCGAGGCGGTGGCGCTCAATGCGGGCGTTCTTGTTTCGACGGTGCTCGAGACCCTGCGCAACGGCATCGACATCGCGATACTCGACGCTTCGGCCGCGTGCCACATGCCGGATGTGCTCGAGATGCCCTACCGGCCCGAGGTCGTCGGGGCTGCCCTGCCGGGCGTGAAGCCGCATACCTTTCGCCTTACAGGACCGACCTGCCTCGCGGGGGACGTGGTGGGCGATTACTCGTTCGACCACAGGCTCGTCCCGGGCGAGCGTCTGATCTTTTGCGATATGGCGCACTATACGATGGTCAAGAACAACACCTTCAACGGCATGCCCCTGCCGAGTATTGCGGTGCACGGGCGGGACGGGAGCACCAGGATCGTGCGCTCGTTTGATTATACGGACTTTAAACGGCGCTTGTCCTGAGCGGGGTATGCCGGACATTGCTCTTTTTATGAAAGCCTGATAAAATAAAACTGATTTTGCCGCGGGATGCGGGGCGAGGCGGAAAAGAGTCAATGATTTTATCGCGCATCGACAGCAAGTATCCGGATATGACGCCCGGGCAGAAAACCATCGCCGATTATATCGCGGCACGGCTGCGCGAGGCAGCGTACATGAACGCCAAGGAACTTGCGTCAAAGACAGGCATGAGCGAATCGGGAGTCGTGCGCTTCGCGGCGTTCCTCGGCTACGCGGGCTTCAAGGAAATGCAAAAGGACATTCAGGCCGATGTCAAAGCCACCTGGTCGATCATGGAATCCTTTCAAAATGCGCTTGAGGCGGATCGGGAGAATGGCAGCGACAGCCGCCATATCTACAATCAGGCGATAAAGAACCTCAACGATACCGTTGCCGCCGTTTCGGAGGAGCTGTATGAACAGGCGATACGCCTGATCTTTGAAGCCGACAGGATCGGAGTGGTCGGCACCCGCGTCGCGGTCGCGCCGGCGCTGACGCTGCAGGTGCTCCTCAACCAACTCGTGCCCAACGTCCATCTTTTGATCCCGAACATGGACACCACCTTCGACATGCTGCGTACCTGGGGCGAGAAGGATCTTTTGATCGGGTTTTCGTTCATGCGTGCAAAAAATTTTTCATATGATATCATTTCTTACGGCAAGGAAAGGGGCTGCCGGATTCTCTCCGTATGCGACAGCTACCGCAACTCGATCGCAGCGCTCGGGGACGTCGTGTTCCCCGTACAAAGCGAATCCGCATTCCTTTCCTTCGTACCCACCATGTATGTGATCGACACCCTTCTTTATAAGATCTCAAAGCGCATCGGGCAGGCCTATCCGGAGAACATGATGCAGATCGAAGATATCATCAATCGGTTCGTCAATCACAAATAAGCCGCTACGCAGGCGCAAAACAACGCAGAGGGGAAAAGTTGCCATTATTTTGCAAATAAAATTGCAAATAATTTATATATTGCAAGAAATATTGACTAGAGATATAATAAGGGACAGATCAACATATCTCCATCCACAAATAAGTTCATTTCAGGAGGGAAACAATGAAAAAACAAAAATGGATCGTCTGGTTCCTGATCGTTGCGATGCTGCTGACTACCACAGCATGCGCCCCTGCGACGACAACCCCGTCGGATCAGCCCACGACGGCGCCCGAGGCGAGCGCTGCGCCGGAGCCGACCGAAGCGCCCAAGGCCGAGTATAAGGTAGCGGTATTGCTGCCGGGCTCCATCAATGACGGCGGCTGGTGCACGACCGGCTATGAGGCCGCAAAGGCTGCCGCAGAATCCATCGGCGCAGAATTCAGCTACACGGAAACCTCCTCTCAGCAGGACGCTATCGACGCCCTTACCGATTACGGCGACAGGGGCTTCACGGTCGTATACTGCCACAGCTATGATTATCAGGACGCCTGCGCGAGGGTTGCGGCGGACTATCCGAACACGCAGTTCATCACCTCGGGCGGCACTACGATGACCGACAACATCACCCCGATCTATGTCAAGTCAGAGCAGGCTTCCTACATGCTTGGCGTGCTGGCCGCGAAGATGACGACCACCAAGAAGGTCGGCGTCATCGGGAGCGAGGAGCTTCCCGCGATCACCAAGACGCTCAAGGGCTTTGCGCAGGGCGTGACCGATACCGATCCTTCGGTCGAGGTCGTAACGACCTACCTTGGAACCGGCACGGACGTGGGCAAGGGCCGCGAGGCGGCGCTCGCGCTGATCAACAACTCCTGCGATATGCTCTTCTGCAGCGCGAATGCAGCCGCGCAGGGCGTGTTCCAGGCTGTTGACGAAAGCAAGGACAAGGGCGTACTGGGCTTTGGAAGCTATGCGCGCATCACCCTTCAGTACCCGGAGAGCTTCGTTGCGGACATGGTTTCGCAGTATGAGCCGGTCTTTACGGAGATGGCGGGCAAGATCGTGGACGGCACGTTCGTTCCCGGCCAGCAGTATTTCGCCGACATCTTCAACGGCGGAGCCCAGGTTTTCTTCAATGAAAAGATGCCGATCAGCGCGGATGCCCAGGCCGCTTATGACAAAGCGTTGGAAGCGTTTAAGTCGGACAGCATTAAGATCGACATCGGCGAGTATTAAAAAGCCGGGGACGGCGCGCACAGTGTGCTGTGTCAAGGCAATTTAACGTATGAGAGTGGCCGCCGTGCACTTGGAAGGGATCTGCATGGCGGCCGTTTTCCACGGATTCTCGAGTGTATGAGGAGGGTGTTGCATGTACGCACTGGAAATCAGGGGTTTTACAAAAGCCTTTGGTACGCTTGTTGCAAATAATGATATTTCGCTGACCCTCGAAAAGGGAGAGGTACTGGCCATACTCGGTGAGAACGGCGCCGGCAAGACTACGCTGATGCGCGGCATCTACGGGATGGAGGTTCCCGATAGCGGAGAGATGTATCTTTCGGGCGAACGTGTCGTAATTCGATCGCCAAAGGATGCCATACGGCATGGGATCGGCATGGTGCACCAGCATTTTATGCTGATCAACAACTTCACCGTCGCCGAAAACCTCGTCCTGGGCATGACCGAGTATACCGGCCAACTGTTGGATCGAAAGGCGATCAACCGCAAGATCAGCGAGTTTTTTGCGCAATACCACTTTGACGTTCCGGCCGACGCGAAGGTCAGGGATCTTCCGGTAGGGCTGCAGCAGCGTGTGGAGATCATGAAGGTGCTCTTTCGCGGCGCACAGATACTGGTTTTGGACGAGCCGACCGCGGTGCTCACGCCGCAGGAGGCACAGGAGCTATTCCACATCATAAGGCGGCTTCAATCGGAAGGGAAATCCATCATCTTCATCAGCCATAAGCTCGACGAGGTCAAGGCGATCAGCCAGAAGATACTGGTGCTGCGCCTCGGGAAGGTGAGTGGCGTCGTGGATACGAGCGACGCGGACGAGAACCGCATGGCGCGTATGATGATTGGACGCGAGCTTCACACCGAGGAAAAACCGCAGCAGAGCGCCGATCTTATCCGGCGAAGGGTGTTGCAGGTGGAAAAGCTTGTGATAAAAAACGAAAAGACGATCGCTGTCAAGGGCATTGATTTTACGATATTCTCAAATGAGATTTTAGGCGTTGCGGGTGTGGACGGCAACGGTCAGAAGGAGCTTGCGGAGGGCATTACCGGCCTTCGCCGCTCGGAGTCGGGAAGCATCCTGCTCAACGGCAAGCAGATCGCAGGCAAAAGCGTCAAGGAGATCCGCCGCAGCAAGGTGGCGCACATCCCCGAGGACCGGCGCGCGACGGGCCTTGTGCTCGGCTTCAGCATTTCGGAAAATTGCATCCTGTCGCAGCATGACCGTGCGCCCTTTGCCAAAGGGATGCTCATCGACAAAAAGGCGATGCGGCGCTTTGCGAGGCAATGCATCCAAGACTACCGGATCATGGCCGCGTCCGAGGCCGAGACGGCGGCCTGCCTTTCGGGCGGAAACCAGCAGAAGGTGATCGTTGCAAGGGAGCTTGCCGGAGCCCCCGAACTGCTCGTCGCGATGAAACCGACCCGCGGGCTCGACGTAGGCGCGGTGGAATATATCCATTCCTGCCTTCTCGAGCAAAGGAACAAGGGCGCGGCGGTGCTGCTGATCTCGTCCGAGCTGGAGGAGCTTATGCAGCTTAGCGATAGGATCATGGTCCTGCACAACGGCGAGATTACGGGCACCGTCTATCCGGACCAGGTCACGGCGGAGGAGATCGGGCTGATGATGGCCGGGCAAAAGCGGCCTGAACCGGCACTGGTGCCCAAGCAGGGGGTGATCGCATGAAAAACGGGCTGCTCTGTTCACTCAAAAGCCAGCTTAAATCGATCCTTCTGATCGTCGTCGCGCTGATCTGTTCCTTCGCCGCGGCTGCTGTGGTGCTGCTCTTTGCGGGGTACGACCCCGCCGCGGCCTTTGAAAGCATCCTCGCGGGCGCACTCGGGAGCAAGACCGCGATCGCCCAGTCCTTCGCGAAGACCACGCCGCTGATGATCCTGGGCATCTCGGTGGCCATGGCGTTCAAGGGCTCATCCTTCAACATCGGCGCGGAAGGCCAATTCTATGCGGGCGCGCTCGGCGCCGCGCTCTGCGAAATGGCGCTGCATGATTCCGGGCTGCCCTCGGCGGCGATGATCACGCTGTGCCTGCTTTCGGCGTTCCTTCTGGGCGCTGTTTGGGGGATGATCCCCGGCTATCTCAAGGCTGCGAGGGGCGCCTCGGAGGTCGTCACCACGGTTATGCTCACCTCCGTGATGCTGCTTCTGGTCAGCTTCCTCGTGAGCCAGGGCGGCCCCATCGCGGAGCCGCGCGGGATCTATCCCGAAACGCAGGAGATCGTCGAGGCGGCGCGCCTTCCTTATATCTGGAACGGCACGCGGCTGCACCTCGGATTTGCGATCGCCCTCGCGGTGGTCGCCGCATCCTATTTCTTCCTTGAAAAGACCACGGGCGGCTACAAGATCAAGGCCACGGGACTCAATCCGAACGCGGCCGCCTACGGCGGCATCAGCGTGGGCCTGGTGACCATCTCCACCATGATGTTGAGCGGCGCGATCGCAGGGCTTGCGGGCGGCGTGGAGGTCTTGGGCACATCCTGGAAGCTGTATGTCAACCTTTCCCCGGGATACGGCTATAACGCGATCGCCGTGGCGCTGCTCGGAAGGCTCAGTCCCATCGGCATCGTGTTCAGCGCTTTGCTCTTCGGTATGCTCAATACGGGCTGCAATCAGATGGCGCGCAGCATCGGGATCCCCAATACCCTCGCCGCGGTAGTGCAGGCGCTGGTGCTGCTCTTTGTGGTCGGATTCTCGATGCTCGAAAATAAAACGTTCAGCCTGAATTTGAAAAAGAAGGGAGGAACCGTCCGTGAATAACCTGTTGACCTGGGCCACGCTGCTTCCGCTCCTGCAGGCGACGATCCGGATGGCCGCCCCGTATACCTTCGCCGCCATCGGCGGCATCTATTCGGATAAGGCGGGGGTGAGCAGCATCGAGCTGGAAGGACTCCTGCTCATAGGCGCGTTCACCGGCTTCATTACGGTTTATTTTACCAACAGCCTGTTGCTTGGCGTGCTGGCCGCCGCCCTGGCGGGGATGCTGCTCTCGAGCATATACGCATATATGGTGGTACTCCTGGGCAGCAAGGCGGCTCTGATCGGTACGGCGATTATGCTTCTGGCGGGCGGCATCACGAGTTTTTATTACCGCAGCATCTTCGGTGTTTCCGTCGAATATCCGTCGATCGCATCGTTCGCGAACGTCCCGATTCCGCTGCTGAGCAGCATACCGATCGTCGGAGACATTTTCTTCCGTCAAAATCTGCTGGTATATCTTGGATACATCCTGGTCGCCGCCACATGGTTTTTCTTCTCCAAGACCGCATTGGGGCTTCAGTGCAGAGCGATGGGGGAAAACCCTTTCGCGGCGGATACGCTGGGCTTGCCCGTGCGCAAATACCGCTTTATCAACGTTCTTGTGACAGGGCTGATCGCGGGCATTTCGGGCGCGTACCTTTCGCTTGCGGCGTCGGGCAGCTTTGTGGAGAACATGTCCTCCGAGAAGGGCTACGCAGCGTTTGCGATCATCATCCTCGGGAACTACAGCCCGATCGGAGCGTTCCTCGGATGCCTTCTCTTTGGCTTTGCGGACGCGTTCCAGCTCAACCTTCAGGCGCTGGGCATCAACGTGCCCTATCAGTTCATGTTGATGCTGCCGTATCTGTTCACGCTGATCGTCATGTTCATTTCGGGCAGCGGCAACAAGCCGGAAGGGCACGGAAAATTTTTCAGGAAAGGGGCTCAGATCCTGTAAGGAGCGCGAAACAACTATGCAAACATATAAGACCCTTATCCTAGGGATAAGCAGCAGTCCCAGAAACAGCGTTACGTCGGAGGCGCTTGATATTGCGCTCGCGTCGGCCGGCACGGTGCCGGACACGGAAACGGTCAAGATCAACCTCGCGAACAAGGAGATACGGTGCTGCACCAACTGCAACCTGTGCCTCAAACATGACACAGGCCGCTGCATGATCTATCAGGACGATTTTTCGGACGAATACCTTGACTTGTTCAAACGGTGCGACGGCATTATCCTCGCTGCGCCGTTGTACCTGATGAACCCCGCCGGTACGCTCAACGACTTTTTGAGCAGGATGCGTCCTCTGAGCAAGTATTCCCGCCACGGCTTTTTCGGAAGCCGCATGGGTGCGTGCATCGCTGTGGGCGGGATGCGCAACGGCGGGCAGGACGGCGCCTTGTCCGCTATGAACAATATGCTTCAGGCCTACGGCACCAATATCATCGGCGGCGGGGTGCACTTTTATAACGGCGCAGCGATCTGGTCGGAGAACAAGGCGAAGCTCTGCGATCAAAACGGCGCACAGCAGGCGCACACGCTCGGGAAAAAGCTCGCCTACATGTGTCGCATCGTCAAAGCGGGCATTAAGGTCACCAAGAGCGAGGGGAACCCTTCAATTTTTCTCGGCTATGAAAACGTCGAGGAGCTGTACGCAGGCATGAGCCTTCGCGGCCTCGACGCGAACAATCAGGATTGACGGATCAGGAGGAATGTATGAGTTTGATTTGCAGCGTCTATCAAAAGCCCAAAAAAGTCAGGATCATTGTCGAAAAATGCCCCGTCAACAGCGAGGGGCGTCCCTGTCATTGCCATACGGAAGGGCAGGTATTCGAGTTCGATTTTGAACGCTGCCCGAGCGATTTCTGCGCCGCGGCGTTCCACAACCTTTGGCCGCAGTTGCGCGTGCTCGAGCTTGGCGGGAGGCATCCCTGGGACAAGGAGGCGGGCGTGACCCGCGTCGCCTGCCCCGACCCCAACAAGACGACCATCTTCCGCATCGAAGCCGTGGACGAGTAAAACGAGGATGCAAACGGATATGCGGGTCATGCTTCCCTATGGGGCCTCCTACCTGCCGTTTTGTTGGACGGAGCGCGACCGGGTGCGGGTCGTACAAGCCGGGCCCTGGAACCGGGAACAAACGGAGGAAGGACTTGTAAACGCGGCGCTTGACGCCCCGTACGGGGGCGTCAAGCTGGAACAGATGGCGCGGGGAAAACGATCCGCTGTGATCATTACGAGCGACCATACGCGGCCCGTTCCGAGCAGGCTGACGCTCCCGCTTCTTTTGGCGCGGCTGCGCGAGGGCGCGCCGGAGATCGAAATCACGATCCTGGTCGCCACGGGCTGCCATAGGGCGAGTACCGCGGCGGAACTACTGGGAAAGTTTGGCGAAGAGATCGTTTATCGCGAGCGCATCGTGCAGCACGATTGCGACGACGGAGCAAACCTTGCGCCGCTTTGCACGCTCCCCTCCGGAGGCGCGCTGATGGTAAACCGTGCGATCATCGAGACCGACCTCTTGATCGCAGAAGGGTTTATTGAGCCACATTTTTTCGCAGGTTTCTCCGGCGGACGAAAAAGCGTGCTCCCGGGCGTGGCGTCGCGCGGCGCGGTGATGTACAACCATAACGCGGGCTTTATCGCAAACGAGCACGCCAGGGCGGGAGAGCTTGAGAGAAACCCGATTCATCGGGATATGCGGTATGCGGCGGATGCGGCGGGGCTGCGGTTTATTTTAAACGTCATTCTCGACGGGGAAAAGCGCGTTGTCGCAGCGTACGCGGGGGAGCCGGAAACGGCGCACGCGGCCGGCTGCGAAGAGCTGGCGCGCCATGCGGGGTTTCGCTGCCCCAAAACGCCCATCGCAGTAACGACCAACGGGGGCTATCCGCTGGATCAGAACCTCTACCAGTGCGTTAAGGGGTTGTGTACGGCGCAATCCGTATGCGAGCCGGGCGGCGTGATCGTCATGGCGGCGGCCTGCGAGGACGGGCACGGCGGGAAAGAATTTTACAACGTCCTGCGCCTTGCAAAATCGCCCGCGGAGTTGCATGATCGTCTGCTTTGCGTGCCGCCCGAACGGACGACGCCCGACCAGTGGCAGTATCAGATCCTTGCGCGAATCCTTTGTTCCCATACGGTGATTTTTGTAACGGATTGCCGCCTTGCATCGGTCGTGGCCGACATGCATATGCTCTATGCCCCGGATCTGGAGCGGGCGATGGAGCTTGCGCGCCGCATCAAAGGCAAAAACGCGGCCGTAACCGTGCTGCCGGACGGGGTTTCCGTGTTCCTGCGCCGCGAGGAATAGGAAGGGTTGTTGGAGGGGCGAAGATCGAGCCGCCGTAGGCCGAATGCGCTTGCGCCATCGGAGGGCATACAAAGGATGCTTGCCCTGCGCCATGGCATGGTGTGGCGCCCGAGCCAGGGGAGTGCGCACATCTGCGCGATTGCGCGCTCGTCTTTTTGCCGCAGCCCGATGGGGGAAAAGTATTTGATACTTTTCCCTTTTTCTTTGCGCCGGAAAGTATTATGATAGATTTCAGCATGAAAAACACAAGCAACAAAAGAGGACAATACGCATGAAAATCGCGATCGTTACGGGAGCTTCCTCAGGGCTGGGGCGGGAGACGGCCGTACAGCTCGCCCAAACGGAAGCCGGTCTCGAGGAGATTTGGGTGATCTCAAGGCGCAAAGAGCGGCTGCAAGCCTTGAAAAAAGAACTTGAAAACACGATGCGGATACGGGTTTTTGGAATCGATCTTATAAAGGACGAGGGAATCTCGGCGCTCGAAGCGGCGCTAAAGGACGAGAAGCCCGACGTGCGGATATTGGTCAACGCCGCGGGCTTCGGAAAGATCGCAGGGGTCGAGGCCATATCCTACGAGGATGCGACGGGCATGGTGACGCTCAACTGCCGGGCGCTCGTGGGGGTAACGCAGCTTGTGCTGCCGTATATGGGCGAGCGGGGCAGGATTATAGAGTACGCGTCAGGCGCGGCGTTTCTGCCGATGCCGGGCACCGCCGTCTACGCGGCGACGAAAGCGTTTGTGCTGAGCTATTCGCGGGCGCTGAACGAAGAATTAAGGGGCAGGAAAATCTCCGTCACGGCCGTGTGCCCCGGCCCTGTGGATACGGAGTTCTTCGACGTCGCGGGGATAGCGGGAACGATCGCGGCATATAAAAAGTTTGCCATGGCCGATACGAAGAGAGTCGCGGCCTTGGCGCTTCGGGACAGCGCGAAGGGCAAGAGCGTATCGGTCTACGGCGGGCTGATGAAAGCCGCCCGGGCCTTTGCAAAAATTGTGCCTCACGGGCCGATCATAAGGCTGTTCGGGAGGCGCCGATAGAGCGCGGACCGATAAAAATAGGGACGGCCCAATCGCGCCCCGCGAAAAATTGGGTACGACCTCGGGACTTTGAGGCTTTTGGCGGATTAAGGCCAACCGTTGAAACGGTTGGCCTTTCCTACTTTAGCATTTGATCGTGCCGGAAAAAATCCTTCCAAGGATCGCCTTTGCCGATCCTTTCGAGCGCTTCCGCCATGGTGATTGCATCGGGGGCAACCGAATCAAGCTCTTCCCACGCGATGGGCATGGAAACTTTTGCCCCTTTTCTCGCCCTTATGGAGTAGGGGGCAACGCTGGTCGCGCCCCGGCCGTTTCTGATCCAGTCGATGAATATCCTGTTCGCGCGCTTGAGTTTCCTTACGTTGCTCGTATAGCGGTCGGGCCACTTTTGCTCCATCACCTCGGCGATGCGCCGCGCAAAATCGTGGAACATCTCCCACGAAGCGGCGGGTTTGAATGGGACGACCACATGGTACCCCTTGCCGCCGCTGGTCTTAAGATACGAGGTCAACGAAAGCTCGGCGAGCAGCGCCCTGACGTCCCTTACGCCGCGCCGCACCGTATCGATATCCATTCCTTCGTCCGGGTCGAGGTCAAATACCATGATATCGGGCTTCTCGAGCGCGTCCACGCGGCTTCCCCAGGTGTGGAATTCCAGCGTGCCCATCTGCGCTTCGTAGACGAGCCCGGACGCGTTCTCGATATAGAAATAATCCTCCGTTTCGCCGTCGCTGTTTGTAATGGGCATCGTGACCACGTCCTTGCTGTCCGTGCCGGGATGCTTTTTATAAAAGCACGCCTCGGAGATGCCCTTGGGGCAGCGCACGATGCTGAGTATCCTGTGGCTTACATACGGCAGCATTCGCCCGGATACCTCGGCGTAATACCGGATGATATCCTCCTTTGTGACGGGAGGATCGTCAAAGATCAGTTTGTTCGGACTGGTGATCCTGATCCCTTCGATGACGATGCCGTTTGCTTCCATCGATTGTTTCACCTCTTTGGCGGACTGATATGACTCTTCTTCGTCCGCTTTTTCTATTTTAACATCCTTAGGGCTCTTATCCGTACGGATGCCCTTGAAGCTTGCCTGCCTTAGGAGGTTTTCCTCGGTCCATTCGGCGAATTTGATCTCGGCGACGAGTTCGGGCAGAAGCCAGGTGATCCTTTCTTTCGGCCTCGGCGCGGGCGGATTTTTAAACGGAGCTTCCATCCGCCGTAAACCCTCAAATTTTTCCTCAAGCTCTTTGCCGGCGGGCACGCTGAAGCCGGTGCCCGCGCGCCCGCAATAGATCAAATCCCCGCCTTCATAGGCGCCGAGCAGCAGCGCGCTGACGCCGCTCGTTTTCTTATCGGTCAGCGTAAATCCTCCGACGACGAATTCCTGAAGCTTGCCGCATTTGAGCTTGATCCAGTCGCCGTTTCTTGCCCCGCTGTAGACGGAATCGGACCTTTTGCCGACGATGCCTTCAAGGCCTGCTTCGCAGGCCGCTTTAAAGCTTTCCTTACCGTTCCCCGCGACATGCCTGCTGAAATAGAGGTTCTTCGGCGCGCCCTGCATAAGGGGCTGGAGCGCTTCTTTTCGATCGATCAGGGAGCGGTTGCGGAGGTCTTCTCCGTCGAGCGCGAGCAGGTCGAATACGATATACGTCGGATTCCGGCCCTTGGGATGTTTGAGATGGTTCTGCAGCGCCTGAAAATCCGTTCTGCCCGACGAATCCACGATTGCCATCTCGCCGTCGAGCACCATCGCCCGCCCGGCGGCCAGATCGGTCAGCGAAGCGGCAATGTCGGGGAACCGCGCCGTGTAATCGCTCCCGTTCCTTGTGACGAGTCGGGCGCGGTTGCCCTCGATATACGCGAGGATCCTGTAGCCGTCGTATTTGAGCTCATAGAGCCAATCCCCGTCCTCGGGCACCGTTTTTACCAGTTTAGCGAGCTGAACGTCGGCCCTCTCAAAGGGGTTCCGCGCGAGGGCGCCGTCTTTGCCTTGCTCGATTTCTTCCATGGTGCGCCCGGAACGGACGCTGGCGGTAAACCCGGAAATCCCGCCTGTAGGCTTGGCGTACTCATCTTTTTCCTTGAGCAAAAGCCAGTTGTCCTTCGCTTCGCCCGCCTTCGGCTTTAAGCGCACCAGCGCCCACTTGCCCTTGAGCCGTATGCCTTTTAAAACGAACTTGAGCATCCCCTCGCGAAGACCGCCATCCACGTTCGTATAGGGTTCCCAGAAACCTTCATCCCAGAGCATGACCGCGCCGCCGCCGTATTCCCCTTTGGGGATCGTCCCCTCGAAGTTCCGGTACGGAAGGGGATGCTCCTCCACCCGTACGGCGAGCCTCTTGTCCCGGGTATCGTAGGAAGGGCCTTTGGGCACCGCCCAGCTCAAAAGCGCCCCGTTCCATTCGAGGCGGAAATCGTAGTGATCCCTGCGGGCCCTATGGTGCTGGATGACGAACCGCAGCCCCTCTTCCGGTTCCTGCGCGACGCCCTCCGGCTCCAGGGTTTTCTCAAAATTCCGCTTTCGATTGTACTCGGAAAGCTCAGCCATGGGCGATTACGCCGTTTCCTTCTCTTTTTTCGCCTTCTCGACGCTGGCTTTGAGCGCCTCCATGAGATCGATGACCTTTCCGGTGCTCTCGGGCACGGCGGCGACGACTTCCTTGCCGGAGATTTTGGTCTCGATGAGCGCGCGCAGCTTGATCTGATATTCGTCCCTGTACTTCGCGGGTTCGAACGGTGTGTCCATCGAGTTGATCAAGGCCTTGGCCATATTCAGTTCCTGTTCCGAAACCTCGGGTTTTGCGTACGGCTTTTGCAGTTCCTTGATGTCGTCCGCGTAGAACATCGTGGAGATGAGCACGCCGTCCTCGCGCGGGATGATCGCCATCAGCGTGTCCTTCGTGCCCATGACGGCTTTGCCGATCGCGATCTTCTGCTCGGCCATCAGCGCGGCGCGAAGAAGCTCGAACGCCTTTTCGCCGCCCGGCTCGGGCGCGGCCTGATAGGTCTTGTCGTAGTAGACGGGGGAGATCTGGTTCAATTGGGCGAAGTGCAGGATCTGGATGGATTTTTCCTTGTCCGTCTTGATCTTTTCGATCTCCTCGTCCGTGACGACGACATACTTGTCCTCGTCGTACTCAAAGCCCTTGACGATGTCCTCCGTCTTGATCTCCTTGCCGCAGTGGGCGCAGGTTTTCTTGTACCGGATGCGGCTGTTGTCTTCCTTATGAAGCTGATTGAAGTGGATGTCGTTGTCCTGCGTGGCCGTGTACATCGCGATCGGGATCGCGACCATGCCGAATGTGATGACCGATTTACGCGCTACCATTGTGGAAACACCTCCAGGGTTAGTGTTTCCGGTTGGATTATGAATATCCGGCGGCCGGGGATACGGCCGTCCAAACGCCTTTGTTTTTGGTACGCAAGCGCATCGGAGCGGGTTCGGATTGACGTGCTATGCTTTAGGCTTCAATGTCCTTCCCGCAGAGCGCGCGCACGACCTCGCCCGCGAGGATCAGCCCCGCCGCTGGGGGCACGAACGCGACGCTGCCCGGCGTCTGCCTGCGCGAGGCCTCGGGTTTTTCGCCGTCGTCGATCGGCGTAAGCGGCGGTTCCTTGGAGTATACGACACGGAGCGCGGGAATGCCGCGGCGGCGGAGTTCGCTTCTGATGACCTTGGCGAGAGGGCAGACGCTCGTGGAATAGATGTCCGCCACTTCAAAGCGCGTAGGATCGAGCTTGTTGCCCGCGCCCATGGAGCTTACGATGGGCACTCCCGCTGCAAAAGCGCGCTCGACGAGCAGCAGTTTGCTCGCGACGGTGTCTATCGCGTCCACGATATAATCGTATTGCTTTAGGTCAAACGTATCGGCGGTCGCGGCATCGTAAAATGCAGCATGGGTAAAAACGCGCGCGCTTGGGTTGATATCGCATATCCGTTCAGCCATAATCTCCGCTTTTTTTCGCCCGATCGTGCTCGAGAGCGCGACGAGCTGGCGGTTGCAGTTGGAGGGGGTTACTTTGTCCCTATCAACGAGGGTGAGCGTGCCCACGCCGCTGCGCGCGAGCGCCTCCGCCGCGTAGGAGCCGACGCCGCCGATGCCGAATACCGCGACGTGCGCTTTGGCGAGCATTTCCAGGGCGTTCGCGCCCAAAAGCCGCGCGCTGCGCGAGAAAATTTCGTTCAAACAGAGCACCTCTAATCGGTTTTATCGCGGAGCCTGTCGGACAGGCCGCAGATTAATCGTATTATACCCGATCATTCATTCGCATACAACGGCTGCCTTCAAGGCTTCATTGCCCGGATACGCCCGGGCGGCGGCCTGTGAAAGAAGATTTTGTTAGTTCATTATCAAAGGGCTTGCATGTCTCGGTATAACATGGTATTCTAATAAAAATAGCAGGTAAAATATCGTTGGAATTAAGGCGTAGTTACAGTGCATCAAAAAAAGAAAGCGATGTTGAGGATTTAAAATGTCTAAAAAAATGTTGAGCGAGGTTGCTTATAACGCACTCAAGGAAAAGATGGTCAACATGCCCAGCGGCACATACCTGAGCGCGCGCCAGTGCGCCAACGATCTGGGCATGAGCTACACGCCGGTGCGCGAGGCATTTTTACGCCTGCAACGCGAAGGTTCGCTTCGTCAGGTCCCTAATGTCGGTTTCTTTGTGGAATCCGTGGATCTTTCGGATCTTCTGCAGATCTTCCAGGTGCGCGAATGCCTGGAGGTCTACGTGATGGAAAAGGTATTCGACAAGTTTACGCAGGAGCATGTCAACCGCATGCGCGAGCTGTGCCGCATGCAGCAGGAGATGATCGAATCCGGCGGCAGCACCCGCTACATGCAGCTCGATACCGAGCTTCACGAGATCCCGTTCCTTCTGCTCGGCAACAAGCATCTTACCACGCTCTTGCACAACGTGCGCGAGCAGTACATGATGTGCTCCGTGCAGGTTATCAAGACCATGACGACCGACGCGATGACCGAGCACGCCGGGTTTATCGACGCGATCGAGCGCGGCGATAAGCAGACTGCGGTGCTCGAATTAAAGGCGCACATCGAAAACGCGAAGCAGCGCATGATGGACCGCTACATCAACAAGGTCGGCTAAACCGGGCGAACGCGCGGATACCAATATTCAAGAATAAATGCATCGCCGAGCGCGATGCATTTTTTTGCCTGTGATGCCGCGGCTAAACGAACGCGGCAACTTTCGCGGTGAAACTCGCAAAAGCGGATTTTCCGCTTTTGCGACTGAGCGTTATACGAACAGCTCGAACGCCATATTGCCGATATAGTGCTCCATAAAGAAAGCGTCCGTAGAGAGCTCGACCGTTTGCGCCCTGTTCGCGATCTTGAGCGATTCATCGATCGCGCCCTCGTCGAGGAGGAGCATGATCGCGCCCGCCCCGGCGGCGTTGCCGAGGGCGCGCGTACGCCCGGCGATGCCGTGCGGGATCAGGCCGATCCCCTGCGCGCTCCAGGGCGAAAGGAAGCTGCCGAAGCCTCCCGCGAGCAAAAGCGCGTCGATCTCGCCCGCGCCGCGCCCGGCATAATGCAGCAGCGTCTCTATCCCGGCGAGTATGGAGGCTTTCGCGAGCTGCACCGCGCGCACATCCGCCTGTATGATCGGCACGTCGCCCGATATCGTCACGGCCGGCTGACCGTTGATCTCGATATAGCGGCCCAGTTCCCGCGCACGCTCGCGGTCCATCCTGCCCGTGGAATCCACGAGCCCCAGCGTGAGCATCGCGTTCAGCGCGTCCAGGAGGCCGGAGCCGCAGATGCCGGTTGCTTCGCCGCCGCCGATGACATGGCTCTGCAGCGTGCCCTGCGCAAGCCATATGCGGTCGATCGCTCCCGGCGCGGCAAGGCTGCCCTTGTAGATCAGAGCGCCCTCGAACGCCGGGCCCGCCGCCGTGGAGCAGCACAAGAGCCGCCCGCCGTCGTAGAGGGCGATCTCGCCGTTGGTACCGATGTCCGCGAGCAGGGTCGGCTCCTTCGCATCGCAAAGGCCGGACGAGAGCATCGAGCAGGTGATATCCGCGCCGACGTACGCGCTTACGCATCGGGGCAGGTAAACGCGGCAGCCTTTCGGCCAGCTTGGGAAAAGCTCCCGCGCGTCCAAGAATTCACCGAACATCCGATCCTGAGCGAAGGGCGCGAAGGCGAGACAGGATACGTCGAGGTTGCATAGGAGGTAGAGCATCGTGGAGTTCCCGGTGATGACCGCGCCGCCGAGCTCGTCTAAAGAGCGCCCCGCTTCGTTTAAAAGCCGTTTTAAAAGCTCGTCGATCCCGTCGCGGACGACGCGCGCAAGCTCCTCGCCCTTGCCGCGCAGAGCGTGGGTCATCCGTGTGATCACGTCCGCGCCGAACGCCCGCTGAGGGTTCTGTGCGCCGCTTGAGGCGAGCTGTTCACCCGTGTCCAGCCGGTACAGGTAAGCCGCGATGGTCGTGGTGCCGATGTCCACGGCGAGGCCGATTCCCTTTGCCCAGGGGCGCAGCGCCGTGTGATCCTGCGGCCCGTCATGGAGCGTCAGGACGGCTTGCGCGTCCGGCAGGGAAACCATGGCGTCCCCGACGGCCTGGGTCAGGCAGGCGAGACGCCAAGCAGCATTTAGCTCCTGTTTGGTCAGCAGCGCGGTTTCGTTGGGATGGACGGGGCTGAGCGCGCCCGTCGCCACCACCTTGCATTTGCCGCAGCGCCCCTGGCCGCCGCAGGGCATGTCCGGCGCGAAGCCGTGCTCTAGGAGCACATCGGACAGGTATTGCGGCGCGTCATAAGCCGTTTCCACAACGCGCTCGCCTTTTTGCAGCGTGATCTTCATGCGGTTTTTTCCTGCCTTTTAGGAGTCGGCTCCCTTTACTCTTTACATTGAAGCGCCATATGATTTATTGTAACGGATCGGATGCATATTTCCAATCATTTTTGCCTAGCGCCGGCCGCGCGGGTAAATTCTGTAAAAATCCGAAAGATGCGGCGGCGTTGTCTCTTGATTTTAAGAAAAGAACCCCGCAAAAGCGGGGCTCCAATATGTATGTTCCGAATGACCGGGCTTATTACCAGCCACCCGAAGCATTGCAGGGGTTGGCGCAGCGGTTTGGCTGCAGGCGAAATCAAAATACTTGTCCGGACCGGCGATCCGATAACGATACGGCGCCGATCCGTTTCGACATCCAACGCTTTAAAAAGTGAAAAATTTCATGTCCCATATAGTATTATAGCGAAATATGCTCCCATGTCAACAATGCATACTCAATAAATACGATAAATTATTTATCTTCATATAACCGATATATTGGCAGGGCGTCTTAGAGGCCAAATGCATTCTAAAATATCTAAAATAGAAACTTTATATTTTATTTCTTTAAGGGATACAATATAATAAGAGCGAGAGAAGAACTTGGAGGGTACGGATCGTGTCTCGGGTTGTGCTGCATGTGGATTTCAACGCGTTCTACGCGTCGGCGGAATGCCTCTATCGCCCCGAAATACGGAATTTTCCGATGGTGGTGGCGGGGGATCCCGAGAAGCGGCACGGGATTGTGCTCGCCAAAAACGATCGCGCCAAGGCGTACGGCATTAAAACCGGGGAGCCGCTCTTTCAGGCGCGGCAGAAAGCGCCCGGTCTTATCGCCGTGCCTCCGAACTTCCCGCTTTATGAGCGGATCGCGTACCGGGCCAGACAGATCTATTGCGAGTATTCCGACCGCGTTGAGCCGTTTGGGATGGACGAGAGCTATGTGGACATCAGCGGGCCGGGTTTTACGCTCGAGGACGGCTTGCGCGTTGCGGATAAACTCCGCTTGCACGTGGCGCGGGAGACCGGGCTGACGGTGTCGGTGGGCATCGCGGACAACAAGGTGTTCGCCAAGCTTGGAAGCGATATGCAAAAGCCCGATGCGTCCACGCTCATCACGCCGGAAAATTTTAAGCGGAGGGTATGGCCTCTGCCCGCGGACAACCTTTTGTACGTGGGCCGCGTGACGCGCGAGAAGCTCCGCCGCTGCGGCATTTATACCATCGGCGATATCGCGGGCGCAAGCCCGATCGCACTCAAGGGGCTGTTGGGAAAATCCGGGCCGATGCTGCACGATTTCGCGAACGGCCGGGACCGTTCGCCCGTAGCGTTCGCAGAGGACCATCCCCCGGCCAAATCCATCGGCAACAGCCTCACGACGCCGCACGATATTGCGTGCGATCAGGATGTGCGCGTGCTTTTGTATCTGCTCTCGGAGAGCGTGGCCTCGCGTATGCGCGCGGCGGGTCTTAAGGGCGCCGTGGTGCAGTTAAAAGTCAGGGAGAACGATCTTTCCTGGTTCGACCGGCAGAAAAAGCTTTCGGAGCCCACGAACCTCGCGGGCGAGATCGCCAAGGAGGCGCTGAAATTGTTCGAAAGCAGCGGCGGGCTCACAAAACCGTTGAGGGGCATGGGCGTCACCATGACCGGGCTGCTCCCGGACGATACGCCCGCGCAGCTGTCGCTGCTTTTTGACCGGGCGGCGCGCGAGAAGGCCGAAGCGCGCGAGCGCGCGGTGGACGATATCCGCCGCCGCTTCGGCAACCGGGCGATCTGCCGCGCCGTGCTGCTGTGCGACCCCGAGATCGCGTGCCTGAACCCGGCGCAGGAGCACAGCGTGTGCTTCGAGCGCACGATCAAGGAGCCCGCGCCGCGGTCTTAGCGAAGGCTTACCGTTTTGCAAATCGCATTCGAAATCGATTTTATATTTGATTTTTGGGAAAATCGTGCTAAAATGAAAACGGTTTTCAGTTTGCATAAGATGGCGGCTAGGGTAACGGTTGCCGCGGAAGTTACGCGGATGAACAGCCGGCAGATTAACATCTAAAGGAAGCGATGTAGTGGTTCGATCTTCAAATTACAACACGAAACAAGGCGAAGCCATTCTGACATATCTCTCTTCGCTCGGAGGCGCCCATACGACCGCAGAGCAAATCGCCGCCTACTTCGAGGGCAGCCAAACGCCGGTCGGAGCGACCACGATATACCGGCATCTCGACAGGCTGACCCAAAGCGGCAAAGTCCGCAAGCTGATCGTAGACGGTATCTCAAGCGCGTGTTACCGGTATGTGGATGGGCCGGAAAGCGAAAGTTTTCAATTGAAATGCGATTGTTGCGGAAAACTATGCAGTTTGGACTGCAACACCGTCGGCGAGTTTGAGAAGCATGTGCTGAAATTTCATGAGTTTCGGATCGATCCCGTGAAAACGGTTTTTTACGGCAGGTGCAAAGATTGCCGAAGTGTCGAATAGACTATCGTAGGATTGGAGGAGGATATGTGCTCTGATGCGAGCGCAACAACTTTGCATGGCGTAAGCAAAAGGCAAAAGACGGGACGTCTTGTTGCCCTGATTGTCTGCGCCTTCTTTTTCATCTGTACATTCCTTTCCTTCGCGTATATCCTGATCCACGCCGACCACGTCCACGATCATGACGGACCCGACGGCGGCTGCGCCACATGCATCCATATTACCGCGGCCAAGAACCTATTAAAGACCGTTGGAGCGGCGGTTAGCGCCGCCGCCGTTTCCCTCGGCAATGCGTTTGTTGTTGTATCCGCACTGAGGCTCATAGGATTTTATGTTGACTGCCGTTCCCTTTTTGCCCTGAAAGTCAGATTGAATAGTTGAGATAACCTCCGCAAGGAAGCGCGGTGACCGTTCGAGGGGCGAAGTATGCCCTTTGCAAGCGGTTTGTTGCGTTTCCCTTTATTTTTGCACCTAAAATCAAAAATACGGAGGGTTATCCCATGAAGAAAATCATATCGATGCTGCTCACGGGGCTATTTATCGCAATGACGCTGACAGCCTGCGGGCAAAGCGGAAAATCCGCCGACAGTACCGCCGGGGCATCCAAGACGGCTGATAAAATCAGTATTGTCGCCACCATATTTCCGCCCGTCGACTTCGCCCGCCAAATTGTCGGCGATAGAGCGGACGTGTCTATGCTTCTGCCGCCCGCTTCCGAGAGCCATTCATTCGAGCCGACGCCGCAGGACATCATCAAAATTCAGAACTGCGACGTGTTTATCTATGTCGGCGGCGAGTCCGACGAATGGGTGGATGGCGTCCTTGAGTCTATGGATACGTCCAAAATCAAAGTCATCACCCTGATGGATTGCGTGGAGGTCGTCGAGGAAGAAATCGTCGAGGGGATGCAGGACGAGGAAGAAGCCGGAGTGTCCGCCGAAGGCGAGGAAGCGCCCGAATACGACGAACACGTCTGGACTTCGCCCCGCAACGCGAAGCTGATTGTAGAGAAGATTTCCGACGCCCTCAGCGAAGCCGACGCGGCAAACGCCGGAACCTATAAGACGAACACAGCCGCCTATCTTGCCAAGCTCGACGAGCTTGACGAGGCGTTCAAAAATGTGGTGGATCACGCCGCCCGCAGGACGATTGTGCTTGGCGATCGTTTCCCGTTTCGCTATTTCGCGGACGCTTACGGGCTTGAATACTATGCCGCTTTTCCCGGCTGCTCGACTGAAACGGAAGCAAGCGCCGCAACGGTGAAGTTTTTGATCGACAAGATAAACGCCGAGAAAATTCCCGTGGTGTTCCATATCGAATTGTCCAACGAGAAGATGGCGAACACCATAGCCGAGGCGACGGGCGCAAAGGTTCTGCTCCTAAACGCCTGCCACAACATCAGCAAAGCCGACTTCGAGGCGGGCAAAACCTACATCGACCTGATGAGAGGCAATGTAGAGACATTGAGGGAGGCGTTATCGTAAAATGGCTCTAATCACCTGTCGGGACGCTTCATTTGCCTATGAAGGCAATACGGTCGTCGGCGCCCTCAATTTTGAAGTCCATAGCGGCGATTATCTTTGCGTTGTCGGGGAGAACGGTTCCGGCAAAAGCACGCTTGTCAAAGGCCTGTTGCGGCTCAAAGCGCCCCAGACGGGAAACGTCCTGACGGGTGACGGGCTTCGCGCCGTCGAAATCGGCTACCTTCCCCAACAGACCGCTGCGCAGAAGGATTTCCCCGCGAGCGCGTATGAAATTGTCCTTTCCGGACGCATGGGCGCACGGGGAATTTTTCCGTTCTACTCCCGGCGCGACAGGGCGGCGGCGGAGAAGAACATCGAACGGCTCGGCATCGGGGATCTGCGAAACAGATGCTATCGGGAACTGTCCGGCGGCCAGCAGCAAAGGGTGCTGCTGGCCCGGGCGCTTTGCGCCGCGAACAAACTTCTTCTGCTCGACGAGCCTGTCGCCGGGCTTGACCCCGTCGTCACACAGGAACTGTATCGGCTGATCGACGACATCAACCGTAGGGAGGGGCTTACCATAATAATGGTTTCCCATGATATCCGCAGCGCGGTGAAGTACGCGAGCCATATCCTTCATCTTAAAAGGAAGCAGGTGTTTTTCGGCAGAACCGAAGATTATGTGAAATTCCCGGTGGGAAAGGCATTCCTGGGGGGTGAGCGCGATGATTGACACGCTGATCGAGATGTTCTCGTACACCTTCCTCGTTCGCGCCGTCGTCGTAGGGCTGCTTGTTGCGCTTTGCGCCGCTCTGCTCGGGGTGAGCCTTGTGCTCAAACGATACTCGATGATAGGGGACGGGCTGTCGCACGTCGGGTTCGGTACGCTGGCCGTCGCAACGGCGATGAACGCCGCGCCGCTTACGGTGTCCATACCGGTTGTCGTGTTGGCGGCTTTTCTGCTCCTAAGAATAAGCGGGAACAGCAAAATCAAGGGCGATGCCGCAATAGCGCTGATTTCCACGAGTTCGCTCGCTATCGGCGTGGTGGTTATCTCCTTGACGACGGGCATGAACACGGATGTTTGCAATTATATGTTCGGCAGCATACTGGCGATGAGCAGGGACGACGTTATCCTCTCCATAATCCTGGCCGTCGTGGTGCTTACATTGTTCGTCTTGTTCTATAATAAGATTTTCGCGGTCACGTTCGACGAGAGCTTCGCCGATGCGACGGGGGTAAAGGTGGGACTGTACAATATGCTCATAGCGTTTCTGACCGCAATAACCATCGTGCTGGGAATGCGGATGATGGGCGCATTGCTGATTTCGAGCCTGATTATATTCCCCGCGCTCACTGCTATGCGGCTCTGCAAGACGTTCAGAAGCGTGACGGTATGCGCGGCCGCGGTGTCCGTGGTCTGCTTTTTTATCGGGGTGGTCTTATCCTACATCAAGGCAACGCCGACCGGAGCGAGCGTGGTCATCGTAAACATAGCGGCATTTCTGCTGTTCTGGGCTGTCAATTCAATCAAAGGGAGGGTTCGCAAATGAAGCGGATAGCGATACTGCTTGCAATATGCATGGTTTTTACATTGACGGGATGCCGGGACAAAGCGCCTGTAAATCAAAAAGGGAAAAACGGAAACGGCACGATTGCCATAGACCTGCCGGGCAATACCGTCGAGCCGGCTTCATCGCCTGCCGCCGACGCCTCAAAGGCGAATAATAAGCCGACGTCAACGGATTCTCCCGACGGCAGCATTTCACACGGTGAAGCGCCTGCGCCGCCGGAAGGCGATATCATTGAAATCAAGGAAAAGATGTTCGTGGCCCAGACCAACGATGTCTACTACAATGCCCCCGATTACCTCGGAAAAACGCTGAAGTACGAGGGCATCTTCTCCGAGTATACCATCCCCGAAACCGGCGAGAAGTACTATGCGGTGATCCGCTACGGGCCCGGCTGCTGCGGCATCGACGCGAACGCGGGCTTTGAGGTCAAGTGGGATAAGGAGTATCCCAAGCAAGGCGACTGGGTGGAAGCTGTCGGGGCTCTTGAGGAATATGAGGAGGACGGCTATAAATACCTTAGGCTTGCCCTCGTCTCGCTGACCGTGCTTGATACGCGCGGCGCGGAATACGTGTCGCAGTGATGGACACCAGAACGGCCCACCTAAAAGCGGGCTGTCCCGATGTCGAAAAAGTGGGCGCAAGGATATGCATTAATCAACCGATCGTTGTTTTAAAAGGGGATGCGTCTCATCTAGCACATGCAGCGCAAAACCGGGCTGACGAGGAGCTTGGCCTCCGTCGCGCCTTGAATCTGCTCGATTGTGACGCCCGGCGCGTATTCTTCCAAAACAAGCCCCTCGGGGGTCACCCGGATCACCGCAAGCTCGGTGACGATCAGGTCCACGACGCCGACCGCGGTCAGCGGGTAGGTGCAGCTTTTGAGGATTTTGGGCGAGCCGCAGACCGTGTGCTCCATGGCCACGATCACGCGCTTTGCGCCCACGACCAGATCCATCGCGCCGCCCATGCCGGTCACGCGCTTGCCGGGAACCATCCAGCTCGCGATGTTCCCCTGCTCGTCCACCTGCAGGGCGCCTAAAACCGTCACGTCCACATGCCCGCCCCGGATGATGCCGAAGGAAGTTGCGCTGTCGAAAAATACAGCGCCCGGCAGCACGGTCACGGGGAAATTGCCCGCGTTGAAGATATCCGGATCCGCGTCCTCCGGCGCGGGCGCGGGGCCGACGCCGAGTATGCCGTTTTCGGACTGCAATATCACGTGGACGCCTTCGGGGATGTGGTTGGCCACGAACGTGGGCAGGCCGATCCCGAGGTTGATGACATCGCCGTCCTTCAATTCGCGCGCCACGCGCTTGGCGATAAAGTTCTTGCATTCGGACATCAGCATTCACCCGCCTTTACGATCGCGTCGATGAGTATGCCGGGAACCGTAACGCTGTCGGGACCCAGTTCGCCGACCGGGACGATTCTTTCCGCCTCGACGATCGCGTAGTCCGCCGCACCCGGCATCAAAGCGTTGAAATTCTTGGTCGAACCGCGCATGAAACAGTTGCCCGCCTCGTCGACGATCGTTGCGTGCACGAGCGCGACGTTGGCGCGAAGCGCGGTCTCAAGAAGGTATTTGCAACCGTTGAGCTCGACGATGCGCTTGTTTTTTTCCACCGACGTGCCTACGCCCGTGGGCGTAAGGAAGCCCGGGATGCCCACCGCGCCGCAGCGGATGCGCTCGGCGAGCGTGCCCTGCGGGCAAAGCTCGACGCTGTCGGGGTCGTTTAAGAGCATCTGCCCGGTGATCGGATTCAAGCCGATGTAGGACGCCTTAACGTGCCTGACGCGTCCCTGCCGCATGACCTTGATCGTGTTGGTATGCTCGGTGCCCGAATCGTTGGAGATGATGGTGAGATCGGCTGCGTCGTGCTCGAGAAGCGCCGCGAGCAGCGTTTCGGGGCTGCCGCCGCGCAGAAAACCGCCGATCATGATCACATCGCCGTCTTTGACGCGGCTTACAGCCTCGCGGGCGGTGGTGAGCTTGTTCATCGTCTGTCCCCCTCATGAAAAAGCTTTGTATAGGATACCATAAAACGCCTGAAAACGCTATGGAGCCGCGAATAACATTTCAGGTATGGGCTGCATGAATAATAGTTACAGCACCATGCCTCAGGGATCTTTGCGGCAGGAGGAGGAATCGGCGCGGGGGAAGGCGGTTCGGCGTTGACCCCGGCGCCGCACGCGTGATACACTGGACAAAAGCAAACGCCTCCGCCGCGCCTGCGCCGGAGGCGTGGGCGCGCCTGCCGGCATGGCGGCCGGTATGAACGATGTGGAAAGGCGTGAGGAAGGTTGCGGATCGACGGTCATGTTTGCCTCGGCACGGCGGGCATAGAGGACGTGCGCGCGCATCTGGAGCGGCTGGAGCTTGACGGGCTGCTGCTGCACGGGCGATCCGCGCGCTCCTTGGGGGAGTGCAGGGAGCAAAACGAGCGGACGCTTGAGCTGATGCGCGGCGACAAACGGATCCTCGGCCTGTGCGCCGTCGACCCGGCGGCGGGGGACGCGGCGCTTTTGGAAGCGCGCCGCTGCCTTGACGGGGGCATGGCGGGCGCGGGCGAATTCGACCCGCTGAAACAGGGCTTCCGCTTGAGCGACCCGGCGTTTTTGGCGATCGCGGACCTATTGTTGGAGCGGGGCGCGCTTTTAAGCCTGTACCTCGAGCCGCTTGTGGGCGCATCTGAAGGGACGACGGCGGAGGTTCGGGAGTTTATGGACTTTATCCGCGTGCGGCCCGGCCAGAAAGTGCTTCTGACGCGCTTTGGCGGCGGGCTGCCTTTTTATGAGCTGATGGGCGAGGTTCGCGCTTCTCTCGCGAACGTTTATTACGATACCGCGCCCGCCGATCCCGCGCCCGACGCGCGGGCGGCGGCGGTCACGGCGTCGATCCTGAAAAACGGCAAGCTTCTGTACGGTTCCGGCGCGGTCTTGGGCGGGAAGGAGCCCGAAGGGATGCTTTTGCCCGAGGCGATCGAGGGCGCGTTTCCCGACGCGGCCGCCGCCGGGGCGGTTTTGGGCGGGAACGCGCACGCTCTGTTGGGGCGCGCCGAAAAGGGGGGCTTTTAATGAACGGCGGAATTATCGACGCGCATACCCACATGTTCCCGGTCGAGGTGATGAGCTGTTACGACCGATACGCCTGCAAGGACACTTGCTTTAAGCAGCTTACGGAAATTACGCCGCAGAGCCGCGTGATCGAGGTGTTCTGTACGCCAGAGCAGGCCATCGAGGCGATGGACCGCGCGGGCGTACAGAAGATCGTGATGCAGGGCTGGTACTGGATGGACATGGGCCTTTGCCGCGAGCACAACGATTATATGCACGAGGTGGTTTCCCGCTTTCCCGACCGGTTTGCCGCCTACGCGTCCATCAATCCGACGATGGGCGGCGAGGCGATCGCGGAGTTTCTGCGCATCCAAAAGATGAATTTCCTGGGCGTAGGCGAGCTCGGGCCCGGCGGCAACAAATTCGCTTTAGACCACCCGACGCTTTGGGAGTTGCTCGAGGGCTGCGAGAGCTGCGGCCTGCCGGTGAATTTCCATGTGGGCGAGCCGGTCGGGCACGAGTATCCGGGCAAGGACCTTACCCCGATCGACGGCTTTTACAGGATCGCGCTGCGCTTTCCGAAGCTCAAGCTGATTTTGGCGCACATCGGCGGCGGTATGCCGTACTTCGAGCTTTGGCCAAAGGTGAGGGAAGCGCTTCGAAATGCGTACTACGACCTCGCGGCGGCTCCGCTCCTTTATCATATCGACTGCGTCGCGGCGGCGGTCAGGCTCGCGGGCGCGCATCGGGTGCTCTTCGGCACGGATTTTCCGCTGACGATTTATCCGAGGATCACCAAGGGCTTGGAGATCGGCCTTTTTGCAAAGGATATCCGGGAGAGGGCAGGGCTTTCTGAGGACGAATTCGCCCTCGTCATGCGCGCGAACATGCTCGGCCTTTTAAAGGGCGCAGAGGAAGCGAAGCAAGCCCGGGCGTAAGCACGTTCAAAGTGGAGGCGCAAGGGCGGGCCGCCGCGGGAAGCGGCGCTTTGCCCGGAAGGAAAACAACGGTGAAACGGCTGCTCGCATTTTTAAACCCATATAAAAAGGAAATCTTTCTGGGACCCTTTTTTAAGCTGGTCGAAGCGGTTTTCGAGCTTTTGATCCCCGCGCTGATGGCGCTTGCGATCAATCACGGCGTCAAAGCGAACGACGGCGATTATGTTTTAAAGATCGGCGCGCTGATGCTCGCCCTGGCGGTTTTCGGCTACGCGAGCTCGATGGTATGCCAGTATTACGCTTCCCGCGCGTCGCAAAGGTTCGGCACATCGCTGCGCGGCGCGCTCTTTTCGCATGTTTTGAAGCTTTCAAGCGTGCAGGCGGAGCGCTTGGGCGCGTCCTCGCTGCTCGCGCGGCTCATCAACGACGTCAACGTGCTCCAGCAGACGGTGGCGATATTCATCCGCCTTGCCGTGCGCGCGCTGTTCATTTGCGCCGGCTCCATCGTGATGGTGTTCGTGACAAATCCGCATCTCGCGCTGTATCTGCTCGCGGGCGCGCCGGTGCTCGGGATCATCATCTATCTGATCGTCACAAAATCGGCGCCGCTCTACGGCGCGGTACAGCGCGCGCTCGATACGGCCGCGCGCATCCTAAGGGAGAACCTTGCCGGCGTGCGCGTGGTTCGCGCGTTTGCGCGCTTTAAAACGGAGCGCGGGCGATTTACCGAGGCCAACGAGGACGTGGCGCGGCTTGCGCTGCGCGTGGGCAGGGTATCGGCGCTTTTAAACCCGCTGACCTCGCTGGTGGTCAACGCGATGATACTGCTGCTCTTGTGGACGGGCGCGCGGGAGATCGACGGCGGCAGGCTGCTCCAGGGCGATATCGTCGCATTCGTCAATTACGTGACGCAGCTTTTGTATTCGCTGATCATCGCCTCGGGCCTTATAACGCTCTTCACCAAGGCGCACGCGTCGGTGCACCGCATCGGCGAGGTGCTCGACGAAACGCCTGCGATCGCGGACGGGGAGAATGAATGGGAGCGCGATCGGGCCTCGGATGCCAAGATCGAGTTCGATCATGTAAGCTTTGCCTACGCGGGCGGAAAGCCCGTGTTCGAGGACGTATCGTTTTGCATTCGCGGCGGGCAGACCGTGGGCGTGATCGGCGGCACCGGCTCGGGCAAATCGACGCTTGTCAACCTGATCGCGCGCTTTATCGATGTGGCGGCGGGCGCGGTGCTCGTCGACGGCAGGGACGTGCGCGGCTATGACCTTCGGGAACTGCGCGCAAAGATCGGGATGGTGCCGCAGCGCGCGGCGCTCTTTAGCGGCACGATCGCCGAGAATATCCGTTGGGGCAATCCCGCGGCGACCGGCGAGGAGGTCGTGCGCGCGGCGGCGCTCGCACAGGCGCACGAGTTCATCTCGGCGCTCGGCGAAGGATACGATACCCCAGTGCAGCGGGGCGGAGCGGGGCTTTCCGGCGGGCAGAAGCAGCGCCTGACGATCGCGCGCGCGCTCGTACGGCGGCCGGAGATCCTGATACTCGACGACGCTTCAAGCGCGCTCGACTACGCGACGGACGCGGCGTTGAGGCGGGCGCTTTCTACGCTCGAGGGCGTGACGGTGATCGTCGTCTCCGAGCGCGTCGGCGCCGTCCGGCATTGCGACGCGATCGCCGTGCTCGACGACGGCGCGCTGGTCGCCTACGGCCGGCACGAGGAGCTGATGGAGCGCTGCGCAATCTACGGCGAGATCTGCGCGAGCCAGCTCGGGCAAAAGGAGGCGGCGCTATGAAGAAAGGAGCCGTTTGGCTGGTGTTTTCCCATGCGCTGCGCTACCCGTTCCAGATGGCCGGAGCGATCCTGTGCGCCCTCGGGAGCGTCGCGGCGAGCCTTATCGGCCCCCGCCTGATCGGCGAGGCCGTCGACGCGATGGCCTCGCAGGGCGCGGTCGATTTTGCGTTGGTCGGGCGCATCGTCATGGAGCTTGCTTTCGTATACGGAATATACAGCCTGGCGCTGTGGTGTTTGTCATACCTGTCCAACCGCATCGCGTATCTTACGGTCAAGGCGATGCGCTCCGACCTGTTCGATAAGATGGGCGCTTTGCCGCTGAGCTTTTTTGATTCCGTGGCGTACGGCGATACGATGGGCCGCTTCGTGGCGGATATGGACGCGATCGCCGACGCGCTTTTACAGGGTGTCTCGGTGCTCTTTACGGGCGTGGCGACGATCGTGGGAGCGGTGTTTTTCATGCTGGGCATCGACCCCCTGATCACGCTGATCGTGCTCGCGTCCACGCCGCTGTCGATTTTAGTCTCGCGCTTCATCGTCATGCGCTCACAGAAAATGTTCCGCGAGCAGGCGCGCGCACAAGGGGTGCTCGGCGGGTACGCGGAGGAGATGTTCTCCGGCCAGCGGGTCGTGCAGGCCTTCGGTCGGGAGGAAGCCGCCGCCGCAGACTTCCAAAAGCTCAACGACGAGCTCTACAGCGTGGGCCTCAAGGCGCAGCTGTATTCGGCCTCGATCAACCCGACCACGCGCCTGGTCAACAACATCGCCTACGCCGCGGTCGGGGCGGTCGCGTGCCTCGCGGCGATCGACGGGCGCGTCACGGTGGGCGGCGTATCGAGCTTTCTGATCTACGCCGGGGTTTTCGCAAAGCCGTTCAACGAGATCACGGGCGTTTTCACGCAGATTCAGGCGGCGTTCGCGTCGTCCCAGCGCATCGGCCAGATGATGAGCCTCCAGCCGGAAGCGCCGGACATCCCGGGGAGCGTCCCCTTAAAAAGCGTACGGGGCAGGATCGAGTTTAAGCACGTTTTCTTTTCCTATACGCCCGGGCAAACGCTGATAAGCGACTTCGACCTTTCGGTGGAGCCCGGGAGCCGCATCGCGATCGTGGGTAGGACCGGCGCGGGCAAGACCACGATCGTCAATCTTCTGATGCGCTTTTATGAGCTCGAGAGCGGCTCGATCCTTCTCGACGGGGCCGACATCGCGCACCTCCCGCGCGAAGAGCTGCGAAAGTGCTTCGGCATGGTTTTACAGGACGCGTGGCTTTTCGAGGGCACGGTGGCCGAGAACATCGCTTACGGCAGGCCGGGCGCGGTGCGCGAAGAGATCGTAAAGGCGGCCAAAGCTGCGGACGCGCACGGGTTTGTCAGCCGATTGCCGCAGGGGTACGATACGCTTGTGAGCGACGCGGGTGAGAACTTCTCACAGGGACAGCGGCAGCTTCTCACGATCGCGCGCGTGATGCTCGCGGACCCGCCGGTGCTCATACTCGACGAGGCGACCAGCAGCATCGACACCCGCACCGAGCGCCGCGTACAGCGCGCGTTCGAGGCGATGATGCGCGGGCGCACGAGCTTTGTGATCGCGCACCGGCTCTCGACCGTGCGCGAGGCGGATCTGATCGTGGTGATGGAGAAGGGGAACATCATCGAGAGCGGCGCGCACGAGGAACTTTTGGAGCGCGGCGGCGCGTACGCGAGCCTGTACAACAGCCAGTTCGCGCAAAGCTGAAGAAACGGAATACGGACAAACGCGCCTCCCGACAGGGATAGGCGCGTTTTGTCGTTCCAGTTGCACGATTTAAAGCTTATTCGGGGGCGCTAGCCGATCAAGGAGACGGCGATCATGCCGAACACGAGTCCTGCGATCGCGAGCAGCGTCGCGGTGCGGCTTTTATCGAGCTCGAACACCTCCGGCAGCATCTCATAGAATACGACGAGTATCATCGCACCCGCGGCGATGCATAGGGAAAGCGCGACGGCCTCGTCCGCGAGCGTGCCGAGCACCGCGCCCGCGATCCCGCCTATGAGCGTCGTCGCGCCGGAGAGCGCGGTAAGCAGGATCGCGCGGCCTTTTCCCATGCCGCCCGCGCACAGCGGAACGGAGATGCTCATGCCCTCGGGTACGTCGTGCAGCGCGATTAAGAGCGCGATCGTTAGCCCAAGCTTGGGGTCGAACTCGCTGCCCGCGCCGATCGCGAGCCCTTCGGGCAGGTTGTGAAGGGAGATCGCAAGCAGCATGATATAGCCCGACCGCATCAGCGCGCGGCGGTTGCCGGCGCCGAAGCGGGCGGGCTTTTGTTTCTTTTTATTACGGGCGAGTATAAAATCCGCGAGCGCGCTCATCGCGAGCACGAGGAGCGCGCCAAGAAGGATACCGCCCGCCGTATCGGGTATCGGCAGGATCACGAGCGCCTCGGGCACAAGGTCAAAGCACGCGACGCCCGTCATCAGCCCGGAGGCGAACGCCAAAAGACCCGCGAGCAGGCGGTCGGAGCTTTTTGAGAACAATACGCCGAAGGCTCCGCCAAGCCCGGTGCCCAGGATGCCTGCGAGCGCGGAAAACAATATGGGTTGTAACATTATTAGGGTAAGGGAGTTGAACCCCTGCGCCCAAAATCTGATGTTTGGGCGCACTTCATTGTCATCGTCAGTCGCCGTAGGCACCGCTACGGCTCCCTCCTCTTCCTCGAATTGCATCCCAAACAGCAGATTTTAGGTCGAAGAGTTTAGAGGGTCGCAAAGCATGTCGGCGCAAGACGTCGGTGCGAAGGCGTAGTGGGGCTACGGCGAGCGCCGGCAACACAGCGATGGCGTGCTTTGCGACCTTCTAAACCGTAGGGGTTTAATTCCCCTTACCCTGCTACAAGAGCTTCTCCGTCTGTTTGTAGACGTCCCCGCTGCCAAGCGTGATCACAAGATCGCCCGGCGAAGCGTTCTCGCCGAGGTAATCGCGGATCTGCTCGAACGTAGGCAGATAGATCGCTCTTGAGCCGCTGCGGTTGATCGATGCGACCATGTCTGTCGCGTGCACTAGCCCCATATCCTTCTCGCGGCCGGGAAAAATATCCGGCACGAGCGTGATGCAGGCGTCGTTAAAGCAGTCGACATGCCCGGTGAACAGCGTTTTCGCGCGCGTGTAGCTGTTGCACTGGAACACGCAGAAGAGCTTTTTGTGGGGCACGCGCCGCGCCGCATCCAATACCGCGCGGATCTCGCCTGGGTGGTGGGCGAAGTCGTGATAGACTTTCACGCCGTTCTTTTCGCCGTAGAATTCAAACCTGCGGCGCGTCAGCCGGTATTCGTGGAGCGCCTTAGCGATCAGCTCAAACGGCGCGCCCAGTTCGAGGGCCGTTACCGCCGCCGCGACGGCGTTCATCATATTGTGTTCGCCCGGCACCGCAAGAAAGATCCTTCCAAGCCTTTGGCTTTTCCAAAGAAGATCGAACGAGGGACTCCCGGTAGTATCATATGCGATGTCGCCGGGCGTATAGTCCGCGTCGCTCATCCCGTAGGAGATATTCGTACCCTTTCGTTTTTCCAAAAGTCCGCGCACCCTTGCGTCGTCCGTGCAGCCGATGGCCTTGCCGTCCTCGGGCAAAAGCGCGAGAAATTTTTCAAACGCGGCGGTGATATGGTCGATGTCCTTAAAATAGTCGAGATGGTCGTCGTCGATGTTGTGCACGATCGCGATGTTCGGGTGCAGCGTCAGAAAACTCTCCACATACTCGCAAGCCTCGGTGATGAATAGATCGTGCGAGCCGACGCGCGTGCCGCCGTTCAAAAAGTCGACATAGCCGCCGACATGCACCGTCGCGTCGAGGTCCGCTTGTTCGGCGATGAGCGCGAGCATGGAGGTGATGGTCGTCTTTCCGTGGCAGCCGGAGACGCCGACGACGTTTTTATACCTTGCGCTGATCTGCCCAAGCGCCACCGAGCGCTCGAGCTCGGGGATGCCGCGCCCGTGCGCCTCGGCGCGCTCGATGTTATCGGGCTTGACGGCGGCGGAATAGATCACGAGATCCGCGTCGCCGAGGTTCTTGGGGTCATGGCCTATGGTAACGGGGATGCCGAGCTCCTCAAGCCGCCGCGTGAAGGGCGAGGGCACCGCGTCGGATCCCTGAACGAGGAATCCCCGCGCTTTTAAGATCTGAGCGAGCCCGTTCATGGAGCATCCCCCGATGCCGATCAAATGGATGCGCTTGTGTTTGCCGATGCTGGTCATAGTGTCCTCCGCACGTTTTCACTTTCTTCATTATACTACCGGCATAGGTCGTTCACAACCTGCGCGGCCAATCGCGCTCCCCGGCCTCGGCGGCGTTGGAGCAAACGTGCGGACGTCTTAACGGGCCTGGGGCGGCGACGCCGCGCGGTAGACCGGTCGCGGCGCGGCTTTTGGGCGTTCCTTGACCTTGAAACGCTTCATCCCGATCACCGGAAATAATACTCGCTGCAGACCCGTCGAGCGCGCCGGATTTTTTGATCTTCGTTAGCGAGCCGCCCGCGCGGCGTCGCCCTCCGTGCGGCGTATGCTTCCCGTCGGTAATGCGAAGCCGGGCCGTGCGAGCCGCACGACCGAGCGAGGCCGAACAGGCTCGAAGGGTGGCAAACGCCCTCGTTCTGTCGTTTTTTTTGAGGCTGCCGTAGGAAATTCGCCCGCCGGAGAAGTTATTTCCCGCATGTTGCCGCGTTTGTCCCGCATGTTTCGGGCAATCCGCCTTGCGTCCGAAGATTCGAACCTTTGCCGCTCTGTTCGCTGGGAGCCGTGCCCGCGAGCCTGCGGATAAAGCTGCACCGAAAACGGGCGGCTCTTTTTGCCCGCAAAGAACTGCGCCCGCAAGCCTGCGGACAAGACTGTGACTGAGAGCGGGGGGGGGAGCCTTGTCCGGAATTGCTTTGTCCCGCAGGTTGCATGAATCCGGCATGTCCAAGGCGCATTGGGAATATATATTGTACAGTCCGGTCCGCGGTTATGGCGGCGGGGAACAGAACCAAAGGCATGGACAATGAAAAGGAAAGGGGAAAACGGGAAAGGATCCAACGGACGGGACGTCCTTCTCTCCGCAGGGCGGAGTTTTCTCGATCCAAAGCCGGGCATACGGCATACGGCGGCGCTTGCGGCGGAAGATGTAAAACCGCGCATCCCGCAAGAATTTGCCGAAGCTGCACCATCCCTGCAATCCGAAAAACGCGCCAAACGCAGCAAGGCGTATATTGACGCTGCCCAATGGGGAAAACATTGCCTATACGGTGCCTTGCGGATTTGTTCCAAGGCACGGGCGTTCCTTGCGGACGCGCCGGATCAAAGGCCGTGGTTGCAGGCGTTTTCATGCGTGTCAACCTTCTGTGCATGCTGCCGAGGCTGTGCTGTGGCTTAGCGCAGCCGCGAGGCGGGATGTGGTGGACAAAGAGGATCACGCAGCCGGATGCGTTGGGGTTCTTAAATCGACAGTACAAAGCAGCGCTTTGATCTGATTTATCAGCCGCCGGCAAAAAAAGATTTTTTTAGCATAAAATCAGATCGATCACACACTGGTAAAAAGCGGGAGGAGGTGCCTTGGATTTATATGACCAAGTTGTGACCAAGAAAAAACGCTCAAAATGTCGTAAAAATGCGTTTTTTTTGGGATTTACGAGAAAAAAACGACAGGATTTTTTTCAAGTGAGCAAATTGTGACCGAAATGGAGATGAATAAATTAATAAATTGTGACTGACATGTGACTAAAACGGATATAATAATTATTAATAACAAAGGAAGGGTGGAATACAAATTATGATAACTGGTAAAAAGCGTATCCTCTTAGCATTGCTTCTCGCGCTGACGATGGTATTTTCCGTAATGTTCGGCACGGTGAGCGCGCTTGCGACCTCCGGCTACAAAATCAATGTGCTCTATAAGTTTGGCGACACCTTGATCGCGCAGGGACAGAAGACCGTTCGTGAAAGGGACCTTGACTTTGACTGGGACTCGGATGAATCATGGTGGATCGCGAGAGTTACCGTGACGGAGGATTACGCGAACGCCACCGATGTAGGCGGCAAGGCCGGGTATGAGATCACTTCTGGCGCCCAAAAAGTTGCCAAGTTTTACGCTTTTGGAAGCAAAACCGCGACCGTGGTCTTCCAGCTGTCCGAAGTTCCTCCACCCGAGGATCTGGGATATGAGGTGAAGGTATGCTATATGGCAGGCAGCACGACGGTCTTTGCGGATACCTATGAGAGCGGCTCATTCTTGGAAGGTGCGTCTTCGTTCCCGGTGGAAGTCAAGAGCGCAACCAAGATGCCTTCCGGCTATCAGCTGGCGGCGGGCGAACCCTCAACTAAGACTGTTACCGTCGGCACCGGTGAAAACGAGGGTTTGGATCATACGGTATGCTTCAAGGTGACGCAAATTACTCAGGGCTATTCCTATATCATCAACGTCGAGTACCGCTACAACGGCAATCTCGTCAGGACGGGCAACCAGGTCACCGCGATCGTGGGAGGACTCATCCCGCTCAATATTTCGGTAACTCCCGACGCGAGCATTGTCCCGCCGCCCTACTTCCTGCTGAGCGCCGCCCCGAAAACCATAGCGGTGTCGCCGAGCAGCAACATTCATACGGTGGTGTTCGAGCTCACCGATGATCCTCTGCTGATTCCCGACGAAGATGTGCCGCTGGCCGAACCCACGACGGGCACCGCGCCCAACATGCCGCTGATCATGCTGGGGATCGTGCTCACGCTCGGAGCAATCGGAGTATCCGCGGTAAACGTCCTTAAGCAGAGAAAGTCTGCAAAATAAATTTGATCCATCCTTGTTGGAAGGGGCTGTCTCAGGAAGAAAAAGCTGAGGCAGCCCTTTGAAATGTTGTGAAAGCGGAAGGCGGGGATCAAAAAGCAACGCAAATCATATTTGGGAGTAAAGCAAACACAGGTCGAGGGT
>JBCFAY010000014.1:0-85493 GCA_038562375.1 Bacillota bacterium
GGTTCCGGGAAGCCGCGTGTTGGATTTGTGTTCGGGCTCAGGCAACCTCGGGTTTGAGGCGATCTCGCGGGGAGCTGCGCACGCCGTGCTGTGCGATCAAAGCCGCTCCGCCGCGGAGCTGATCCGCAGGAATGCGGACAAGCTCGGTATAGCCGATCGCGTCACGATCGTCTGCTCCGACTATCGGCAGCTCCTTTTAAGGAGCGATATTGAACCGTTCGACATCGTGTTCCTCGATCCTCCGTATGAATCGGATCTGGCGCACAAAGCCGCCGTGATGATATTGCAGCGGAATCTTTTGAAAGAGGGCGGCCTCATCGCGATCGAGCACGACGCGGAACATGTGCCCCTGCCGGTTGCGGGACTCATGCGCATCCGGGATACCAGGCGATACGGTTCCGTGCGCCTCTCGTTTGCGGAAAGGGAATGAACCGATGAAAACAGGCATTTATCCCGGCAGTTTCGACCCGTTTACCGTCGGCCATCTCGATGTGCTCCGCCGGGCGTGCGGTATGCTCGACCATGTATACGTAGCGGTTTTGAACAACCCCGCGAAAGAATCGTCTTTTTCGGTGGAAGAACGCATGGAACTCATCCGGGTTGCGGTCGCTGAGGCAGGGCTTAAAAATGTACAAGCGACCAGCTTTGACGGTCTACTTGCCGAATTTGTGCGCCAACTCGGAGTGGGCTATATCGTCCGCGGCCTTCGCGCGGTGACGGATTTTGAATACGAATTCCAGATCGACGCCATGAACAGAAGGCTTGCGCCCGATGTGGATACCGTTTATTTCATGGCGAATCCCGAGCATTCGTTTTTAAGTTCGCGCATGATCCGCGAGGTTGCCGCCTATGGCGGCTGCATCAGCGGGCTTGTTTCAGCGAAATCCGAAAAATTTATCGCAGAAAGGTTGTCAAAGCGATGAGCAATACGCAATCCATGCAGATTTTCAGCATCATCAGCAACATCGAGCAAATGCTCGAAAACAGCCCCAAGCCCAAGCTCGGCGGCGGCTCCAGACGGCTGGTGGATGTGGACGCGCTGTTCGATCTGCTCGGAGACCTCAAGGTAACGATCCCCGAGGATATCCGGCGCGCGAACAATGTGAACCTCGAAGCCGAGAATATCATCGACGGCGCGAGCGAACATGCGCGCGAACTTGTCAAAGACGCGCAGGATCAGGCGGACGCCCTGCTTCGTGAGGCGAATCAGGAAGCGGCCGAAACCCTGGAGGAAGCCGAGCGCCGGTTTGAGGAATGCGTATCCGAGAACGCCGTGTTCTTGGAGGCTCAGAGGCGCGCGGAGCTGCTCGAGCGCAAGGCGGAGCGCAACGCGGTCCTCGTCTATGAGGGTGCAAAGCGGTATGCGGACGATATCCTCGCGGACTTAACGCGTTTCCTCGGCGAGTATCAGAGCCTGATCGGCAAAAACCGCGAGGAACTGGGCTTGCGCGAAGATCCGGAACTTGCCGCGCAGCAGCCGCAGAATGCGCCGAATCCCGTGCGTCAGGCGGCGCAGCCCGCGCCCGAACCGCAGCGACGCGCAGAGGCGGTCGAACAGGAGGAAGATGAGCCGCAGCGGCGTCCAAAGCGCGGCTGGTGGAAGCAAAAGGATGTCCAGGAGGACGAGTACGAGTTTGACGAGGACGATGAGAACTACGAGGAGGAGCCCGCTCCGCCCAAGACAAAACGCTTGTGGTTCAAACGCCCAAGGGAAATGGACGTCGACCTGGACGACGAATGATGAAACAACAGCGGCGCGGGCTTTTTAGCCCGCGCCTTTATGTCTTATGGCGCAGAAGGGCCCTGCGGCCTACCGCGAGCAGCAGCGCGACCACGCTTAGGCCGAGCGTCGACGCGATGAGGAGCATCAGTCCGGTCAGCGCGTTGTATTCAAACAGCGCCGGATCCCATTGCGCCATGGCGCTTGCGGCCTCGGGCGCGAGCAGGGGAAAGAGCACGAACGTGATCGCGCCGGAGAGGACGCTCTGAACCTGCTTGAGCGTGAGGTATTTAAACGGGTTCAGATCGATAAAAGCGAGCGATTGCATGAGCACGCAAAGCCCGCCGGCGGATACGGTCGCGGAGCAAAGCGCGGCGCGCCACTGCAAGGGCGCGCTCAAAGCGGCGATCTGGCGGCAACCGTTGGTCATCTCGATGCTGCCGATGAACATCGCGCGCGCCAGCTTGGGATCAAACCCGATTGCCCGTTCGAGCGTGTCGAAGATCGGCAGGGCGAAAACCTTTGCGAGCACGGTCGTATCGATCAAAGCGATAATGACGATAAACAATACGATCGCGCCGCCGATGCGCAGCATCGCGAGCGCCCCGTCCGATATCGCGTCGGTAAGGTCGCGCCACGGGGAAAACTCCTTGGTCTCCCTCCGCTTCATCCGGGCGGACGGCCCGGGCAGCGGCCGAAAGATCGAGAGCGCGGCGATCATCACCAGGGACGAGAGAAGGTGTCCCACGAGTATCGGCAGCGCGGCGCGCGCATCCTTGAGCATCCCGCTGCCGAGCGAGCCGATGATGAACATCGGGCTCGAAAAATTGCACAGCGCGGCGAAGCGTTCGGCCTGATCGCGGCTCATGGCGCGGTCCTCGAGCATCAGCGCGCACATGCGCGCGCCGGTGGGCGCGCCGGACATCGCGCTGATGAGCATTACCGACAGCCCGGCCGGAGGGATCTTGAAGAGCTTCGAAGCGCGTATGCGGGAAACCGCCGTGAGCGCGCCGGCCCGCTGGAGCATCGTCGTGCCGACGAAGAACGGGAACAGCGCCGGCACGACCATCTGCCACCACAGGGAGATGCCGTCACGGGCCGCCTGCATCGCTTCTTTTGAGAGCAGCACCAGCAGGCAGCAAAAGGCAAGGCTCAGTACGATCCCGACGCGTTTGGTCATGGAAAAACCTCCGCATTTCACAGATGGAGGGTGCGATGTCATAGGACACATCGGTATATAGATATGTATGCGCAACCTAGAATATAGAAGGACGGGATGTGGTTGGAAATGAACAATACGCGCAAAAAGGTCGGCGTCGCGCTCGGCTCGGGCAGCGCGAAAGGATTCGCGCATATCGGCGTGCTTCAGGTGCTCGCGGAAAAAGGGATTCCCATCGACATGATCGCCGGATCGAGCATGGGCGCGATCATCGGCGGGATCTACGCGTGCAACACGGATCTGCGACTTTTGACCAAGCTCATCGCGGCGCTGAACCAGCGAAAATACTTCGACATTACCATCCGCCGGAACGGAGGCCTGTTGGGCGGCGAGCGGATGGAGCTGCTCATCAAGACGCTCACGCATGACAAGAGCTTTTCCGAGCTTGAAATCCCGTTTTTCTGCGCCGCAACGGACGTGGAGACGGGCGAGCGGCTGATCCTTAAGGAGGGCAAGCTGTACTCGGCAATCCGCGCGAGCATGTCCATCCCCGGCGTATTCGTGCCCGTGCAGCACGGCGCGCACCTTTGCGTCGACGGCGGCGTGCTCGACCGCGTCCCGTGCCGCCCGCTTTTGGAGGCGGGAGCCGACGTCGTTTTCGGCGTGGACGTCGGGAATCGCGGCGATTTTTCGCGCATTGAAAAAGGCTCCATCCGCGGGGTGCTGGACAATTGCCTCAATATTATGCAGTGGGAGATCACGAAGGAGCGCACCAAGGACGCGCATGTGATGATATGCCCCGATATCAAGAAGATGCGCGGACTTTCAAACGGCCGTGTCGAGGAGGCTGTGGCGTTGGGAAGGCAGGCCGCCGAGGAAAAGCTCCCCGAAATGCTCCGGGCGCTCCGCGAAAACGGCATACCTCTCCTTCCAACCAACGGCGACGACGACGGCGACGGGGAACTCGGGCGGTGCCGCCCCCTTCCCGGGACGGAGCAGCCGCAAGTTGTGCTGCCCGAGATTGATGGTCCCGACGACGATGACGACGGGGAACTCGGGCGGTGCCGCCCCATCCCTTGATCGCGCCTGCTCCGGCACGGCTTTAGGGAATAATCGATCGTTGCTTAAGGGGAGACGAACCCCGCAGGTTCGTCTCCCCTTGATTTGACACCCGGGTTATTCAACGACGAGCACGCGCTCCTTCATCTCCTCGACGCAGGGGATCCCCCGGCCGATTGCGCAGATCCGTTTCGCGCGCTCGTCCACGGCGAATACCTTGCGCGCCTTTTCGCTGAGGCTTTCGAAATCCTCGCCGCGCATCAAAACCGGCAGGCGCGCCGCCTCGCAGAGCGCGCGAACGAGCCGCTTTGCATCCTTCTTCATGCCGAGCACGCGAAGGTACTGCGCGCCGGGGTCTTCCGACGCGCTTTTCTGCAGCGCGTTGTCGATATCGAGCAGCGCGCCGCAGCAGATGCGCTTGAGCCGCGCGAGCGTGTAGCGCTTGCTCTTGAGCCTGACGAGGAGCTCCTCATAGCTTGCCGCCTCCCTGCAGGCGCGATAGAGGGCGTTTTCAAGGCCTTCGGAAACCTCGGGGAGCTCTCTGAGCCTCGCGCGGTCCATCGCCCGGAGCGCATAGAGGAAGCAATCGGAAAGCCGTGCATCGGTGAGTATTCCCTGTCCGCCCCGCAGAGCCGATTCGATATCGGCGCGCACATGCTCCGGCAGCGGCGAAAGCGCCCGGTCGTCCCCCGCTTTTAAAGCGGCGCGCACGGCGCTGGCGGATGCGCTTGGACCCTGAATCGCCGGATCATGATGGCCCGCGCCCCTGCGAAGAATAGGCACGGACACAACATCTGGCGCATATTGCCTGAGCGCGCGCAGATATTCAAGGCCCAGAACGCCGTTTGGATTCTGCAAAACCCTGAGCAGTTTCGGATCGAGCCCGCAGGCGCGGCGCGCCTCGTCCTGCGCGCGCGGGAAGGACTTTCCGCTCGACAGATGCCCCTTAAGCGCATCGATATAATGCGGTTCCTCGATGGAGAGAGCCGCTTCGCATTGCATCAAATCCTCGAGCGAATCCGTTTCGCAGCCAAACCCCAAATGCGTCAGCAGCCCGGTTCCTGCAAGTGTCGCGACCGCGCCCTGCGCGAAGCGCTGCGCACAGGAAACGGCGCACACGGTCGGGAGCTCAAGCACGATATCCGCGCCCGCCTCGAGCGCCCAGCGCGCGCGCAGCCTTTTGTCGAAAGACGCCGGTTCTCCGCGCTGCACGAACTCGCCGCTCATCGCGACGATGACCGCATCCGCGCCGCTGCATTGACGCGTTTGCTCCAAATGGTATTGGTGCCCGTTATGGAATGGGTTGTATTCTGCAATAATTCCTGCAATTTTCATCAGGAGCCCTCCAGGCCTGATTTTGTCGGGGTATTCTCACAAATCCAGTATATCACGGGGGATTCGCGTGAGGAATTCCCTGAGGAAGAAATTTCGTTATTATTTTTGCAATTCATCAATGCATTTTAGAAACAACTATGGTATAATTCAAACGGCTAATTTATCACAAATAATAGAACGGTGTCAGATAGGGATACTATGTTCTGAAAGGAGCCCGTTTTCATGTCAATTGTCGACCGAATTAAACAACAGGCCAAATCGGATCCAAAGCACATTTTGCTCCCGGAAGGGACGGAGCCGCGCACGCTTCAGGCTGCCGCTTTGATCAGGGATCAGGGCATCGCGAAGCTTACGCTGCTGGGGGATAAGGATAAGATTCAGGAAGCGGCAAAAAAACTCGGCGTCAATATCGACGGCATCGGCATCGTCGATCCCGGGAAGAGCGAGGATCTTGACCGCTACTGTGAACAATATTATACGATGCGCAAGGAGAAAGGCGTAACCCTCGAAAAGGCACAGGCCGCGATGAAGGATACGCTTTTTTTTGCGTGCATGATGGTCAACGAAGGCAAGGCGGACGGCATGGTCGCCGGCGCGATCAACACGACCGGGGATACCCTGCGTCCGGGCCTGCAGATCATCAAGATGAAGCAAGGCACCTCGGTGATCTCGAGCTGCTTCATTATGGATCTGCATAAAAGCGGCTTTGGCGAAAACGGGATTCTTATTTTTGGGGATTGCGCGATCAACCCCGTGCCCACGGCGGAACAGCTTGCGCATATCGCGATCTCCACGGCACAGACCGGCCGCGCGCTCGCGGGCATCGCCCCGCGCGTTGCGATGCTGTCTTTCTCCACCAAAGGAAGCGGGAAGCACGAACTGGTGGACAAGGTCACCGAGGCGACGAGGATCGCCAAAGAGCTTGCGCCGGATTTGATGATAGACGGCGAGCTTCAGGCGGACGCCGCGCTGGTCGAGACGGTCGGCAAGCTCAAAGCGCCGGGCAGCCCTGTTGCCGGACAGGCCAACGTGCTCATCTTCCCGGATCTGCAGTCGGGCAACATCGGCTATAAGCTCGTGCAGCGGCTCGCGGGCGCGGAGGCCACGGGCCCGATCAGCCAGGGATTCCGAAAACCCATCAACGATCTTTCGCGCGGCTGCAGCGTAGAGGATATCGTATCGGTGGTCGCAATTACAGCTGTGCAGGCGCAGCAGGAAGATTAAGGGGGTATCACAATGAAAATACTTGTTATCAACGCGGGCAGTTCCTCGCTCAAATATCAGCTCATCGATCTTGAAGGCAGCGCCGTTATCGCAAAAGGGCTCTGCGAGCGCATCGGCATCGGCGGATCGCTGCTCAAGTTCAAGGCGTCCAACGGACAGGCCTACGAAGTGCAAAAGGACATGAAGGATCATACCGACGCGATCCGCATGGTGGTCGACGCTCTGATCGATCCGAACCGCGGCGTGATCGCGAGCATGGACGAGATCGGCGCGGTCGGGCACCGCGTGGTGCACGGCGGGGAGCGCTTCAGCGGATCGGTTCGCATTGACGACGAGGTGATCAACACCCTCGAGGAGATGATCGTGCTGGCGCCTTTGCATAACCCGGCGAACCTCAAGGGGATTCGTGCCTGTCAGGCGATCATGCCGAACGTGCCGATGGTCGGCGTGTTCGATACCGCGTTCCACCAGAGCATGCCGCGGGAGGCGTTCCTCTACGCGCTGCCGTATGAAGCGTATCAGGATCTGATGATCCGCCGCTACGGGTTCCACGGCACCTCGCACTATTACGTATCTTCCCGCGCGACCGAGCTCTTGGGACTTCCCGTGGAGCAGACCCGCGTGATTACCTGCCATCTCGGCAACGGCTCGAGCATCGCGGCGGTAAAGGGCGGCAAATCCATGGATACCTCGATGGGCTTCACGCCGCTCGCAGGCGTGCCGATGGGCACGCGCTGCGGCGATATCGATCCCGCGATCGTACCTTACCTGATGGAGCGCAAAGGCCTTAACTGCGACCAGGTCTGCGCGTACATGAACAAGGAGAGCGGCGTCTACGGCGTCTCCGGCGTATCGAGCGATTTCAGGGATCTCAAGAAGGCAGCCCAGGAGGGCAATGAGCGCGCGGCGATTGCCGTTGAGAACTTCGCATACAATGTGAAGAAGTACATCGGCTCATATGCGGCAGTGATGAACGGCGTGGACGCGATCGTATTTACTGCGGGCGTCGGCGAGAACGACGGCAGCGTGCGCGAGAAGATCCTTACGGGACTTGATTACCTCGGCGTCGACATGGATTTTGAGAAGAACCGCACCGCCCCGAACGGCGTGGAAATCGAGATCACGAAGCCGACGAGCCGCGTCAAAGTCTACGTGATCCCGACGGACGAAGAAATGGTGATCGCACAAGATACGGCGAGGCTTGCCGCCAAATAAACCTGTTGACAAAAACCTGCCCAGACGATAAAATACTCGATGGTTGACTTTTGAGGTGAGGGCATGAAGCTCAACGTATCAAGCGAGCTGAAACAGCCGGGCAAGGTGAGCGAACGCGAGCTGAGCGAACGGCTTCCGGCAATGGAGTATCTGGGCAGAACGATCGAGTTCGCCGCCCCGGTAATTTTGAAGTTTGCGTGCTCCTTCGACGGAAAAGGGATCGGGCTGAAAGGCGTGCTCACAACGGCGGTTCTGACCGAGTGCGCAAGGTGCACAAAGCTCATGACCGAACCGATCGAAGTCGATTTCGAGGAGCGTTTTGTAAAAGAGAAGACCGACGAGGAATCGGAGGACTATCTGTTTTCGGGCGAAACGCTGGACCTAGACGACATGGTTCAGACGAACATCTTCCTGAACCTGCCGCTTTCAAGCGTATGCAGCGCGGACTGCCGGGGATTGTGCGGCGTCTGCGGATGTGATCTGAATATTGCGCAGTGTTCCTGCGTGAAAGAAGCCGAACCGCGAAAGGGCGCGCTTTCTGAACTGGAACAGCTGTTGAGCGAGAATAAGGAGGTGTAATCATGGCGGTTCCCAAGAGAAAAACATCAAAAGCGCGGCGCGATTCACGCAGGTCGGCCAACTGGAAGCTTTCCATTCCCGGCATCGTGGAGTGCTCGCAATGCCATCAGCCCAAACTTGCGCACAGGGTTTGCAAGAAGTGCGGCTATTATGACGGCAGAGTTGCGATCAGCGTCGAAAAAGACGGCAATGCCAAGGCCAAAGCTTAAAGATCAGAATCGTTGGAAGGACTCTCCTAGGAGGGTCCTTTTGTCTTAAAGCGCGCATAAGTATGCGCAGGAACGCATAAGGGGGTACGGGGATGAAATTTGCGGTGGATGCATTCGGCGGGGATAACGCTCCCGGCGCGATCGTGGAAGGCTGTGTGAACGCCCTGAAATTGGCGGACGATTTTTCATTGGTGCTGACCGGCGCGAAGGATCGGATTGAACAGGAACTTTCGAAGTATTCCTTCGACGCAAAAAGGATACGGATCGTCGACGCGCCCGAGATCATCACCTGCGAGGAGCAGCCGACCGTCGCGATCAAGCAAAAGAAGAATTCGTCTTTGGTGCGCGCGCTCGAAATCGTGGCGGCCAAGGAGGCGGACTGCTTCATTTCGGCGGGTAGCACGGGTGCTCTGCTCACGGGCGCCACGTTCATCGTGCGGCGGCTCCCGGGCGTAAAACGCCCGGCGCTCGCGCCGATACTGCCGACGCGGGACGGATGCGTGCTCTTGATCGACTGCGGGGCGAATGTCGACTGCAAACCGCATTATCTGCAGCAGTTCGCGATCATGGGCGCAGCTTACATGAGCGGCGTCATGGGCGTCGAAAATCCGCGGGTGGGCCTTATCAACAACGGCGCGGAGAGGGAAAAAGGCAACGAATTGACGCGCGCGACGTATCCGCTTCTCGAGCAGGCGCCCATCAACTTCGTCGGCAATTGCGAGGCGCGCGACCTCGTCTCGGGCGAGTATGACGTGATCGTGTGCGACGGGTTCGCGGGCAATATCGTGCTCAAATTCATGGAAGGGTTGGCCGGAACGCTCATGGGTATGCTAAAGGATGAGCTGATGGGCGATTTCCGCTCCAAGCTCGGCGCAGCCGTCGCGAAGCCAGCCTTCAAGCGGTTCAAAAAGAAGATGGACTATACCGAGTACGGCGGAGCCCCGCTCCTGGGCATCGACGGCGGCATCATCAAGGCGCACGGCAGCTCCAACGCCAAGGCGATCAGTTCGGCTTTGATGCAGGCGCGCGCAATGGTGACGGGCAACGTCGTCGGCGCGATCCGCGTGGGGATCGGATCGCTCGAGCAAGCTGAGGATTGACAGGCACAGGCCTAGGCGATAAACTATAAATCAAATGTTTTTGTACTTTGGAAAGGCGGTTACCGATATGGATTTTGAAAAAGTTCGCGATATTATTGCAAAGCAGCTGGATATTGATGCGGAGTCGATCACCGAGGACTCCCGCCTGATCGAGGATCTGAAAGCGGATTCGCTCGACGTAGTGGAGCTTATTATGGACCTCGAGCAGGAATCGGGCATTGAGATTCCGGAGGATGAGCTTCCGAAGATCCGTACGGTAGGCGATATCGTCGGCTTTGTGAACCGCAAATAAATTCATCCGATACCCGCACGGTGCAGTTCTGTGCGGGTATTGCCTTGTCTTAGAGGGACGAGCATGAACCGTTTAAGAGAAGATGTGCTTCAAGCGTTTGAGAAAAGGCTCGGTTATGCTTTTTGCAATACCGGGCTTCTTGATATCGCGCTGACGCACTCGTCCTACGTCAAGGGCGAGAACCGCAGCAGCGAGCACAACGAGCGGCTCGAGTTCCTCGGCGACGCGGTGCTCGAGCTCTGCGTGACCGAGCGCCTCTATTCGGGCTATCCGGATTTGGACGAAGGCATTATGACGCGCGTTCGCGCGCACGTGGTGTGCGAGGCGGCGCTTTCGCCCGTCGCGAAGGATCTCGGCATCGGGGAGGCGCTGCTTTTAAGCCATGGTGAGGAGCGCACGGGTGGGCGCGAAAAACCCTCCATCCTGAGCGATGCTCTGGAGGCCGTGATCGGCGCGGTGTTTTTGGACGGCGGCATGGACGCGGCGAGGACGCTGATACTCGGCTTTGCTTCCCAAGCCATCGACGAGGCGGCCAAAAGCGCGAAGAACAAGGCATATTTCTCGAAAGATTATAAGACCTACCTACAGGAGTGCGTCCAGAAAGGGCATCTGGGCACGCTCAAGTATACGCTCGTTCGCGAGGCCGGCCCCGACCATAAGAAACGCTTTACCATGCAGGCGCTTTTGGACGAGCGCGTGATCGGGGAAGGCGTTGGGCGGTCCAAGCAGGAGGCCGGGCAGGAAGCCGCCAAACGTGCGATTGAGCGGCTTGGGGAATAGGATATGACGCTCCATAAAGCGCACGGCAGAGCCGCTGCGCTTTGTTTGGTTTACCACATCGCAAAAGTGGAAGGATCCACTTTTGCGAGGATCACCGTGCATTTTGCCCCTCGGTTCTCGCAGTAGCTTCGAACTGTCGGGGCGAAAAGCACTTCAAGGTGTCATTTTGCACCGCGCATGCACCCGAATGGCACATTCGGGTATCCATCAAGGAAGCATGTACGGCTACACCGTACAACCGATCGCCTGCAAAATGACGGATTGAAAGCCTCTGATCACAGAGAAAACTGTTTCCATTCTTGCTCTGGGATTTGCACGCGGTCAAGCCGCAGCGTTTGTTTGCATTCGCTCGTTCGGCTATGGTAGAATTTACACTGGATAAATGCCTGTAATGAAAGGCGGTGGGCGCGCTTGCGATTGACAAAGCTTGAGATCAACGGGTTTAAATCCTTTGCCAAAAAGACCGAAATACAGTTTGACAAAGGGATTACCGCGATCATCGGCCCGAACGGCAGCGGCAAGAGCAACATTGCGGATGCCGTGCGCTGGGTGCTCGGCGAACAGAGCGCCAAGGCGCTCCGCGGCACGCGCATGGAGGACGTGATTTTTAACGGGACGCAGGAGCGAAAGGCGCAGGCTTTTTGCGAGGTATCCCTGACGTTTGACAATCAGGACGGGAGCCTCCCTCTCGATTTTTCCGAGATCGCCGTCACGCGGCGCGTGTATCGCTCGGGCGAGAGCGAGTATTGCATCAACAACAACTCCTGCAGGCTCAAGGACATCTCGGAGCTCTTCCGCGATACCGGCATCGGCAAGGAAGGATATTCGATCATCGGCCAGGGCAAGGTCGAGGAGATTCTCTCCAATAAATCGAACGAGCGACGCGCCGCTTTTGAGGAGGCGGCCGGCGTGATGAAATACCGCGCGCGCAAGGAGGATGCCGAGCGCAAGCTCGAGAACACGCAGAAAAACCTCGTGCGCCTCAACGATATCCTCACCGAGCTCGAGGAGCGAAAAGGCCCGCTCGAGCAGCAAAGCGCGCTCGCGAGGGAATACCTTATCCTGCGCGACGAGCTCAAACGCATCGAGATCAATCTGTTTTTACAGCAATACGATAAGTCGATGGAGCGCATCCGGTCGCTGACGGGCGTCATCGACCAGCTCCGCGAGCAGTCGGAGTCGGAAGAGATGCGCCGGAGCGAGCTCTCGGGCTCCTGCGCCGCGATCGAGGAGAGCGAACGCTCCCTTGAAAATACGCTCAACTCCCTGCAGCAAAAGCTTGTAAGCTTGGCGTCCGGCGTGGAAACGCGCATGGGCGAGGCGAAACTTTTGGAGGAGCGCATCGCCAACATCCGGCGCGAGCGCGAGCGTATCGACCAAAGTACGGCGGAGGGCGCCGAGCGCGAGGCCCGCATTGAGAAGGAACTCGGCGGCCTGGCCGGGCGCGAGGCGGAAAAGGAGAGCGAGCTTTCCGAGAAACGCTTGCGCATCGAGGCGGCCGAGGAACAAAAGGGCGCGTGCGACGAGGAGCTTTCGGAGGCCGAAGCGCAGCTGGAATCCTACAAAACCAGCATCATGGAGGCCATGAACCGCATTTCCGACGCGCGCAGCCAGCTTTCGCGCTTCGAGGCGATGGAAACGGCGATCGGCCAGCGAATGGAGCAGCTGACGGAACAGGAAAAGAGCGCGCAGGATCAGGCCGAGGCGCTCAAAGAGGAATACGCGGAAGCCGAGCGCCAGTTCGAGGCTACGCAAGAGGCCAAGCGCGCCCGTATAGACGAGAAGGATCAGGCGTCCGCCCGCATGAAGGAGTGCCAGGAAAAGCTCACGTCGCTTGAAAAGCAGCTCTTCGACCGAAAGGGCGAGCAGCAGGCCAAGGAGGCGCGCCTTCACATGCTCGGCGAAATGAAGCGCGCGCACGAAGGGTATTATGCGAGCGTGCGCAACGTATTGAACGACTGCGCGAAGGATCCGTCGCTCAAGCAATGCGTCGAGGGCGTCGTGGCGGAGCTGATCCATGTGCCCGCCGAGTATGTGACCGCCGTCGAGATGGCGCTTGGGTCGGCGCTGCAGAACATCGTCACGCCGGATGAAAACGCGGCGAAGCGCGTGATCGAGCATCTGAGGAAACGCCAGTACGGCAGGGCGACGCTTTTGCCGGTCTCCGTGATGAGCGGAAGGCTCTTGAATCCTAAGGAAAAAGCCTGCCTGAATACCTCCGGCTGCTTCGGCGTCGCGAGCGAGCTGATCGAGTTCGACGCGAGGTACCGCGGTATCGTGGAAAACCTGCTCGGGCGCACGGTGATCGTCCGAGAGCTCGACGTGGGCATCCGCATCGCCCGGGAAACGGGCAACGCATTTCGCATCGCGACGCTCGACGGGGATATCATCAATCCGGGGGGCTCGATGACCGGCGGCAGCCTGCAAAAGCGCGAATACAGTCTTCTTGGGCGCGAGAGCGAAATCGAGTCGCTCAAGGACGCTTTAAAGACAAACGCCGAAGAGCAGAAAAAGCTCGCGGCGGCGATCGGCGAGCTTGGTCGGGAGCGGGACGAGCATCAGGCGGAGCTTGAGCGCATCGAACAAGCGCTTCAAGGCTGCGAGATCGCGCTCGCGCGCGAGCGCGAAAAGGTGGACATCATCCGCCGCGATCAGAACAAATGCGATCAGGAGATCGAGCGGCTGGCCGAGGAGCGCTCCGAGCTCGAGGAAAACCTCGCGGAGCTCCAAAAGCGGCGCGAGCAGGCGGCCTCGGTGCAGAGCGACCTTGAGCAGGGCAACACGGCGACGCAGGAGGATGTGCGCCGTGTGCAAAAACAAATCGCGGAGCTCCGCGTGCGGCGCGACGAGATCCTCTCGGGCATCACCCGAGAGCAGGTCTCCCTCGCGGGCGCACAGAAGGAGCGCGACGCGCTCCGGGCGGAGCAAAAGCGCCTGCTTTCGGAGAAGGCCGAACAGCGCCGCCAGTCGGAAAAGGACGAGCAGAGCCGCATTGCAGGGGAGGCCGCGATCCGCGGGTTCGAACAGGAACTGGCGTCGCTTACCTCTACCGTGGGCACGCAGCGCAAGGAGGTCGACGATCTGAACGACCAGATCCGTAAGATCGAGGAGGAGCGCCAGGCGCAAATCCTTTCGCTGACCGAGCTGCGCGGACGGAGGGATTCGGTCGCCGACGTGATACGGGACCTCTCGGAGCGGCTGCACCGCTCGGAATTGAACCTCAGCAAGGCGCAGATGGAACTGACCTCCATGCAGGATCGCATCTGGGAGGATTACGGGCTCACCTATGAAAACGCGCTGCAGATCAAGGAATCCATATCGATGGTGAACGCGCACATGCGGGTCGACGAGCTGAAGAAGGCGATCCGCGCCCTGGGCGACGTCAACCTCAACGCGATCGAGGACTACCGGATCGTCCGCGAGCGCTTCGACATGCTCACGGAGCAGTGCGGGGATCTCGAGCAGGCGCAGGCGGATCTGAACACGCTCATCGACGAGCTGACGGCCTCGATGGAGCGCGAGTTCAAGAAGCAGTTCCAGCTGATCCAGGAGAATTTCTCCGTCGTGTTCAGCGAGCTCTTCGGCGGCGGCCGCGCCGAGCTTGTTTTGACGGATCCCGACGACGTGCTCAACTGCGATATCGATATCATCGCGCAGCCGCCGGGCAAAAAGCTCTCGCTCCTTTCGCTGCTTTCAGGCGGCGAGCGGGCGCTTACGGCGATCGCGCTGCTGTTCGCGATCTTGAAGCTTAAGCCTACCGCGTTCTGTCTGCTCGACGAGATCGAATCCTCGCTCGACGAGACGAACGTGTTGAACTTCGCGGAGTATCTTAAGAACTATTCGGAGCAGACTCAATTTATATTGATTACGCACCGCCGCGGCAGCATGGCCGCGAGCGACGCGCTCTACGGGGTTGCGATGGAGGAAAAAGGCGTATCGACGCTGATCTCCGCGCGCCTTAACAAAGCGGTATAGTTTCAGGCAAGGGTTTGAAATCCCCGGCCTTGCGGAAGGAATGAACAATATGGCAAACGAGGGCTTTTTCGCCAAACTGAAGGCTGGGCTCGCCAAAACGCGGGACAGCCTGTTCTCCGGCGTGTTTTCCCGCGCCGGGATCGTCGGCGAGGCATTTTTTGAGGAACTCGAGGAGGCCATGATCATGGCGGACATGGGCATGGCGACAACACAGAAGCTGCTCGACGAGCTTCGGGATACGCTCGAGAAAAACAAGATCAAAGAGGTGTCCGAGGCGCGGGCAGCGCTTATTTCGATCGTGGCGGACGCGATGCGCGCCGAGGACGGATTCCTGGGGCAGGAGGGCGGCGCGATCGCTTTGATCGTCGGCGTAAACGGCGTCGGCAAGACCACGTCCATCGGCAAGCTCGCGCATTATTATCTTTCCAAAGGAAGGAAACCCATGCTGGCGGCGGCGGATACGTTCCGCGCGGCTGCGGCGGAACAGCTCGGCATTTGGGCCGAGCGCGCCGGGGTGCCGATCGTAAGGCATGGCGAGGGCGCGGATCCGGCGGCGGTGGTGTACGACGCGATGGCGTCCTACAAGGCAAAGGGCAGGGACCTTCTCCTGTGCGATACCGCCGGAAGGCTGCACAACAAGAAGAACCTGATGGAGGAGCTCAAGAAGATCCGCCGCGTGATCGACCGCGAGATGCCGGGCGTCCCGATCGAGGTGCTGCTCGTACTGGACGCGACGACGGGGCAGAACGCCATCGCCCAGGCGAGGGTTTTCGGAGAGACGACGGGCCTGACGGGCGTGATACTGACAAAGCTCGACGGCACCGCAAAGGGCGGGGTCGCGGTAGCGATCCGACAGGAGCTCGGGCTGCCGGTGCGCTTTGTCGGCGTGGGCGAGGGCATCGACGATCTGCAGCCGTTCGACGCGGACGCGTTCGCTTCGGCGCTGCTTGGGTAAGATTCCCAGCCTCGTTTCGGAAAAAACGCTTGACGGATCCGCAATATAGGGTATAATAGCATAGGTGTAAAGCTTTTCCCCTTTACAGCAATGAAGATCGGCAGGTAACAGCCCATGGAACGCAACGTTGAGCTTGGCATCTTGCTGGATCGGTACGGCTGTATTCTCACTCCGCGCCAGCGCAAGCTGATGGGCCTGCACGTGAACGAGGATCTTTCGCTTGCGGAAATCGCTGAGAGGGAAGGCATCTCCCGCCAGGGGGTGCACGATGCGATCCGAAGGGCGCAGGCGCAGCTTGACATGATGGAGCAGGAGTTAAAGCTGCTCGAGCGGACCCGAAAGGTATCGCTTCTGGCGCAGGAGCTGCGCGCGATGATCGCCGGGGCGGAGCTTTCCGGCGCGCTCAAGGATGCGCTGCTAAACAGGATCGGCGAGATGGAGCAATCGATGGAGGAACCCCATGGCGTTTGACGGGCTATCCGCAAAACTGCAGGGAATATTCAAAAAGCTGACCGGCCGCGGCAAGCTTAACGAGAAGGAAGTCAAAGAGGCGATGCGCGAGGTAAAGCTCGCGCTCTTGGAGGCGGACGTCAATTTTACCGTCGTGAAGAACTTCATCGCCAGCGTGACCGAGCGCGCGGTGGGCGCGGAGGTTCTCGAGAGCCTGACGCCCGGGCAGCAGGTCATAAAAATCGTCAGCGAGGAACTCACGCGCCTGATGGGCGGCGGCCACAGCAAGCCGGACTTCGGTTCGACGAGCCCCGCCGTGATACTGATGGCGGGCCTCCAGGGTTCCGGCAAAACCACGATGACGGGCAAGCTCGGCGCATATTTAAAAAAGCAATACGGGAAATCGCCTTTGCTTGTGGCGTGCGATATCTATCGCCCCGCCGCGGTGAAGCAGCTGCAGATCGTGGGCGAAAAGCTCTCGCTCCCGGTGTTTGAGCGCGGGCAGAGCGACCCTGTGGAAACCGCCGCGCTTTCGATCGACTACGCAAAAAAACATTTTCTCGATCTGGTGATCCTCGATACCGCCGGGCGGCTTCATATCGACAGCGATATGATGCAGGAGCTCGAGCGCATCTCTTCGCGCGTGCACCCGAGCGAGATCCTCCTTGTCGTCGACGCGATGACGGGGCAGGACGCGGTCAACGTCGCCAAAGCGTTCGACGAGCGGCTAGCGCTCACGGGCGTCGTGCTTACAAAGCTCGACGGCGATACGAGGGGCGGCGCGGCTTTGAGCATCCGTTCGGTAACGGGAAAGCCCATCAAGTTCGCGGGAACCGGCGAGAAGCTCGGGGATATCGAGGCGTTTCATCCCGACCGCATGGCCTCGCGCATCCTCGGAATGGGGGACATGCTTTCGCTCATCGAGAAGGCGCAGACCGCGTTCGACGAGAAAAAGGCGCAGGAGCTCGAAGCGAAGCTCCGCAAAGACGAGTTTACGCTCGACGATTTCCTTTCCCAGCTCGAGCAGGTCAAGGGCATGGGCTCCATGCAGGACATCCTCGGCATGCTGCCGGGCGTGGACACCTCCAAGCTCGGAGCGATGCAGGTCGACGAGAAACAGCTCGCGCGCACCGAGGCGATCATCAAGTCCATGACGCCGCAGGAGCGCAGGAAGCCGGACATCCTCAACGCGAGCCGCAGGAAGCGCATCGCGCGCGGCAGCGGCGTGACCATACAGGACGTCAACCGGCTGCTCAATCAGTTTGAAGCTTCCCGCAAGATGATGAAGCAGTTCGCGGGCGGCAAGATGATGAAAAAAGGCAGGATGAAATTTCCGTTTTCGTTCTAAGTACGCGGATAACGGCAAAGCCGTTTTCTATACACATTTCATTTAGATTATGAGAAACAACTAGGAGGGACACTCAAAATGGTTAAGATCAGACTCCGCAGGATGGGCGCGAAAAAAGCTCCGTTTTACCGCATCGTGGTCGCGGATTCCCGCGCTCCCCGCGACGGCGCGTTCATCGAGGAACTCGGTTTCTACAATCCGCTCATGAACCCCGCCCAGATCAGCGTTGACAATGAAAAAGCCGCCGACTGGATCAAGAAGGGCGCCCAGCCCACGGATACCGTGCGCGCGCTGCTCAAAAAGTCCGGAGCGATCAAGTAATGTCCGAAGGGAACATCGCGCCTTCGAACGAAGCGACGTACGAACAGGAAGGAAAAAACTCCATGGAAGACCTGGTCAGGTACATTGCTCAGAATTTAGTGGATAAGCCGGACGAAGTCAAGGTGACGACCAAGCCCGGCGACCGCTCGACCGTCATCGAGCTCACCGTCGCGCCGGAGGACATGGGCAAGGTCATCGGCAGGCAGGGGCGCATCGCGAAGGCGATCCGCACGGTGGTCAAGGCGGCATCCATCAAGGATAATAAGAAATACGTCGTCGAGATCCTGTAGGCATGGAATATCTTCGTACAGGGCTGATCGTGCGCCCGCACGGGGTAAACGGAGCAGTAAAGCTCATGCCGCTCACGCACGACGTCGCGCGCTTTCATAAGCTCAAGGAGGCGTATATTGAAAACGGCGCCGCCTACGAGCCGGTGGCCGTCGAGCGCGTCAGCGTGCAGCCGGACGCGGTGACCCTCTGGTTTGCCGGAATCTCCACGCGCGACGAGGCGGAAAAGCTGCGCGGCAAATACCTCTGCGTCGACCGCGCGCACGCGGTCGAGCTTCCGGAGGGAAGGTACTTCGTCACCGATCTGATCGGATGCCGGGTATTCTCCGGCGCGGAAGAACTCGGTACGCTTGAGGATGTGCTCGAGACCGGCGCGAACGACGTTTACGTCGTCCGCGGCAAACGCATGCTGCTGATTCCGGCGCTCAAGAAGCTCCTAACGCAGGTCGACGTCGCGCAAAAGCGCATCCTGCTGGATCCCGCGGTTCTCGAGGAGGTCGGCCTGTTTGAGGATTGACGTTTTAACGCTTTTCCCCGAGATGTTCACGGGCGTGCTCGGAAGCAGCATGCTCGCGCGCGCACAGCAGAGCGGTCTCATCGAGTTTAAGCTGCACAATATTCGGGATTACTCGCTCTCCAAGCACAAGAACGCCGACGACTATCCCTTTGGCGGCGGCGCGGGCATGGTCATGATGGCGCAGCCGATCTTCTCCTGCTTTGAGGCGGTCACAGGCGGCGAACGCGTTAAGAGCGTGCTCCTGAGCCCGCGCGGGAAGCTTTTAACGCCGAAAATCGCATTGGAGCTTTCCGGGGAGGAGCGGCTCGTCCTGCTCTGCGGGCATTACGAAGGGGTGGACGAGCGCGTCATGACGCTGGTGGACGAGGAGATCTCCATCGGCGATTATGTGCTCACGGGCGGCGAACTTCCCGCGATGGTGCTCATCGACTGCGTGAGCCGGTTTGTTCCCGGCGTGCTCGGAAGCGATGAATCCGCCGAGGGCGAATCGTTTTCGGAGCGGCTCGGCGGCCTTTTGGAATACCCGCAGTACACGCGCCCGGCGCAATTTGAAGGGCTCGACGTGCCCGAGGTGCTCCTAAGCGGCAACCATGCGCGCATCGAGCGATGGAGAAGGGAACAAAGCCTGAAAAAGACGCTTATGATGCGGCCCGATCTGCTCGAAAAGGCCGCGCTCTCGCAGAAGGACGAAGAATTTCTTGCGCTCTTAAAGCAGGGAAAAGCCTTGCAATGACAAAAGCGCTGTGATATAATCCAAATGTTTGTAAAACGGGCGGTCCTCTGTCTTTCCATAAAAGGCACGAACGTCTATGAGGAAGGAGAAAGCAGATGGCTGACATTATTAGGGAACTTGAAAAGGAACAATTGAGGACGGATCTTCCTAAGCTTCAAATCGGCGATACCGTGCGCGTGTACGTGCGGGTTATCGAAGGTACGAGGGAGAGGCTCCAGAGCTTTGAAGGCGTCGTGATGAAGATGCAGGGCGGCGATATCCGCAAGACATTCACGGTGCGCCGCGTATCCTCCGGCGTGGGCGTCGAGAGGACGTTCCCGTACCACAGCCCGCGCATCGGTAAGATCGAAGTGGTTCGCCACGGACATACCCGTAGGGCGAAGCTGTATTATCTGCGCGACCGCGTGGGTAAAGCTGCGAAGATCAAAGAGCGGATCGTCGAGAAATAAGCTGAAACGGTTCAGGCAAACCCCAGAAGCCACTTGATGCGGCGGCTGGGGTTTTTTCACGGAGGCGGATATGCTCATTCAATGGTACCCGGGACATATGGCCAAGGCGCGGCGGATGCTCACCGAAAACCTCAAGCTGATCGACGTCGTGATCGAGCTTGTGGATGCGCGCGCTCCCGCGGCGACCCGAAATCCCGATTTCGACGATCTGTTCGCGGGCAAGGATCGCGTCGTTGTTTTCAACAAGAGCGATCTTGCCGATCCCTCGATCACAAAGCGGTGGATCGAATACTGGAAACGGCGCAACGTTTTAGCGCTCGAATTCGTTTCTATAAATGCGGCGAAGCGCGCAAGCGCCATCGCTTTGATCGAGCAGGCGGCAAAGGAGAAGGTCGAGCGGATGCGCAAAAAGGGCGTCGTCAAGACCGTGCGGGCGATGGTCGTCGGAATACCCAACGTCGGCAAATCGACGTTTATCAACAGGCTCGCCGCAGGCGCGCGGACGGCTACGGGCGATAAGCCCGGTGTGACGCGCGGTCTTCAATGGGTAAAGGTTTCGCCGTATCTTGAATTGATGGACACCCCCGGCCTGCTTTGGCCGAAGCTCGAGGACGAGCGGCTTGCGCGGCATGTCGCCTATATCGGCTCGGTCAAAGATGATATACTGGACGTAGAGCAGCTCGCGGGGCAGCTGCTTGTGGATTTGAATGCGATCTGCCCCGAGGCGGTCAGGCAGCGCTACTCGAAGATCGAGGAGGGCCGGACCGCGGAGCAGTTGATCGACGCGGTGTGCGCAAGCCGGGGCTTTTTGCTCTCCGGCGGCGAGCTTGACAGGGAACGGGCGGCGAGGATCGTGCTGGATGAATTCAGGGCAGGAAAGATCGCGCGCGTGACGCTGGACGCGCCCGAAGGTGAGCTATGAACGCGCTTAGAATGACGGAGGCGCAGCGGCTCGAGCAGATCACAAAGATCGAGCGGGGCTACTGGAAAAACGGCGCCGTGATAGCGGGGATGGACGAGGTCGGCCGGGGCCCCTTGGCCGGGCCTGTCGTCGTTGCGGCGGTGATACTGCCGCCGCAGCCGCTGATCCACGGGGTCAAGGATTCGAAGCTGATCGCATCGGAGACGCGACGCGAAGAGCTTGCGGCACGCATCCGTGAGCAGGCGATCGCGGTGGGCATCGGCGTCGTACCCCGGGAGATCATCGATGAGATCAATATATTACAGGCCACGCGGCGGGCGTTCTGCATGGCGTTTGAAAACCTCCCGGTCAAGCCCGATCACGCGCTGGTGGATGCGCTCAAGGATCTCGGCCTCTCGGCATGCGAGCACGCCTTGATCCACGGGGACGCGCTGAGCTACCTCATCGGCGCGGCGTCCATCGTCGCGAAGGTTCACCGGGACCGCATGATGCGCGAATACCACGCTTTCTATCCCCAATACGGGTTTGAGCGCAACAAGGGCTACGGGACGGCCGAGCATATCGCCGCGCTCAGGGAATACGGTCCCTGCCCGCTGCATCGGAAGACGTTTATCAAAAAGATCCTGGAGGACGGGCATGAGCGGACGGGATAGCGGAGCGCGCGGCGAAATGATCGCCCTGGGCGCGCTCAAAAAGACCGGATATGTTCTCGTTGAAAAGAACTACCGGGCGCAGCGCTGTGAGATCGACCTTATCATGCGCGACGGGCCGACGCTGGTGTTCGTCGAGGTCAAGGCAAGGAGCGGCCAAGGCTACGGCTTAGGGCGCGAGGCGGTCGACGCCCGCAAACAGGCGCACATCGTCAAGGCGGCGCAGCTCTATCTGGTCAAAAACGACTCGGCGGATACGCCGGTGCGGTTCGACGTCGTCGAGGTTGATTTGAACACGGGCGACACCGTGCATATCATCGATGCTTTTTCGGCATAATTTCCATGCCGAACCCGCGAGATGTCTGTGCGCATCGGACGCTTCTTTCCTGCCATGGAATTATGTGCTATGATGTAGCGGAATACTACGATGCTTGAAAGGCAGTATCGATGCTGAAAAAAATCCTTCTATCGATCGTTTTTTTGCTGATATTCCTAGTTGCGCCAACCGCCCTTGCGGATTCCGGGCAGCTGATCCAAAACGGAACGTTCGACCGTGCGAACGCGAATGAAACATTGCCGGACGGCTGGTTTGCGGACGGCTGGTACACCCTGTCCTCCGATGGTGTCGCCGAGGCGGCGCTGCTCGACGGGGAACCGGTCGCGCACATCGTCAACCATGTCGATAACGATATGCGCCTCTGCCAGACGATCGCCGTTGAGAAAAATTCCTATTACAAACTTTCCTGCGATGTTCTCGTATCAAATATAACGGGCGGAGCGGGCGCCAACGTGTCCGTGGCGGACAGTCTCGCCTCTTCCGACGCCGTCTTTTCCGGCGAGGGCTGGCAGCACATCGAGCTCATCGGCAAAACGGGGGCGGATCAGACGAGCTTGACCGTCGCCGTCCGCATAGGCGGCTATGGCCAGCTCTCCAAAGGCGAAGCATGGTTTGATAATTTCACGGTGGAAAAACTTGTACAGGCTCCCGCGGGCACAATCGCGGATTTTTCGCCTGCGGAGGCTTCCTCCGGCGACAGCGCGGAGCAAAGCATCGAGCATTTGGACGCGTTGGTGCTCTTTGTCGTCGTCAGCGTGCTGTTTTTCACGGCTCTCTATCACCGCGGCGTCGACGCGGCGATTCCGCTTGAGCAGAAGCAGGACGAAAACAAAAGGTCGAAGCTATATTTGCTGCTCGCCGCCGGGTTCGTGTTCCGGTGCGCGCTTTCGCTGATCTTCGTCGGCCATTCGACGGATATCGGGTGCTTCCTCGCATGGTCCAACAAGCTCGCGGCCGATGGGCCAGGGACGTTCTACGTTTCGGGGATGTTCGCCGATTATCCGCCGGGATATATGGTCGTCCTTTATCTGCTCGGCTTGGTTTCCAATCTCCTGGGCTTGAGCTACGGCTCGGCGGGGCAGATTCTTCTAATTAAAATGCCCGCCATACTGACGGATCTCGCGCTCGCATACTTCATCTACCGCCTTTGCGCAAAGCGCGTCAACCATGGGAAAGCGTTGGCGCTCGCGGCGCTCATCGCACTCAACCCGCTGTCGGCGTTTATTTCCGGCGGCTGGGGCCAGATCGATTCGATCCTCGCCGCGCTGCTTCTTTTGACGGTCGCGGTGTATCAAAGCGACAAGAAGATCCTTGCGGGCGCGATATTCGGCCTCGCGATAGCGCTTAAGCCGCAGGCGCTGATGGCCGGGCCTTTGTTCGCGTTTATGTATCTGCTGGATATCCGCCGCGAATCGTGGAAGAAGAACGTTCTTGAAACGGTTCTTGCCGTGGTTTCCGCCTTCTGCGTCATACTGCTGCTCGCTCTCCCGTTCTGGGCGAATCAGCGCTGGGACTGGCTGCTGGACAAGTATTTTTCGACCGCGACCTCCTACCCCTACGGGAGCATCGAAGCCTTCAACCTGATGGCGCTCCTCGGCGGCAATTGGACGCCGGCCGCGAAAGTCGTGTTCCTCTTCAGCTATAAAACCTGGGGAGCGATATTCATCGTTCTCTCGATCCTCTTTAGCCTGTTCTTATACTATAAAGGCAGGAAGAAGAGCCCCGGCTGCACTCTCTTGGTGCTCGCGTTCCTGATCGCCGCAATATTTACGCTCGGGCATTACATGCACGAAAGGTATCTGTTCCCGGCTCTGATGCTCATGCTATTCGCGTTCGTTCAATACCGCGATAAGCGCATCATGATCAGTTTCTGCTGGCTTTCGGCGACGCTTCTCATCAATGCGCTCGCCGCGTTTGTGATCGTCGACGCGGAGTCGTCAAGGGGCGCTATCTACGACGCGCTCACCGCTGTGATGTCGTTCGTGACGGTGGCGGGATTTGCCTATTTCACCTGGGCCGTGACCGACATCATACTGCGCGGGCGCGTGTTCCCGGCCTACCGAACCAAGCCTGAACCGGAAAAACAGAAGGTCCACGGCGCGGCGGAACAGCTTGGACTGGAGGAGTTTGAGGAAGACGGCTCCAGGCGCCTGCGCTTTAGCCGCAGGGATCACCTGTATTGCTGGGCGCTGACAATCGTATATACGGCGCTTACGCTGTTTAACCTCGGCTCGCTGCAGGCGCCCCAGACCTATTGGCTCTCCCAAACAATAGGCGAGCAGGTGCGCATCGGCTTTGCAAATGAGACGACGATCTCCGAGATGCGCGTTTTCGGCGGAATAGCGGAGGGCGCAATCGATATAGAGGCCGGCGGATATGCCGCAGAGTTTGAACAGGTCAACGACGATATGTACCGCTGGAAGACGGCGGCGGAGGATTTCACGGCCAAGGAGGTCACTTTAACGGTGGCATCCGGCGAAGTTTGGCTGTGCGAGGTCGCGTTCTTCGACGCGGATGGGAACAAGGTGGAGGCGAAGCTGCTCTCGGATGTCGACGCGTCCGATGCTCACAACGCGTCCATGCTTCTTGACGAGCCGGACCAGGTGCCGTCGAAAGCCACCGCGCAGAACGGCATGTATTTTGACGAGCTCTATCACGGCCGCACCGCGTACGAGCATCTGCATGGGCTAAGACCCTATGAAAACTCGCATCCGCCGCTCGGCAAGATCATCATCATGACGGGGATCGCGCTCTTCGGTATGAATGCGTTCGGCTGGCGCATCATGGGCGCGCTTTTCGGCGCGGCGATGGTGCCGCTTTTCTACGCCTTCTCGAAGCGCCTCTTTAAAAAGCCGGACTATGCGCTGCTTTCTTCGTTCCTTTTCACGTTCGACTTCATGCATTTCGCGCAGACGCGCCTTGCGACGATCGACGTCTACGCGGTGTTCTTTATCCTTTTGATGTTCTACTTCATGTACCGGTATTACACGATGAGCTTTTTGAAGCACTCGCTCGGGGCGACGCTCAAGCCGCTCTTCTTCGCCGGACTCTTCTTCGCGCTCGGCGCGGCCACGAAGTGGATCGATATCTATGCGGGCGGCGGGCTCGCGGTGATACTCTTTACCTCGCTCGCACAGCGCTATCGCGAATATCGCGCGCTCGGGAAAGAGCGCATGCCCGAGTACTATAAAAAGCTCGCGGCGACGCTCGCCTGCTGCGCGGGATTCTTCATCGTGATCCCGATAGCGGTATATCTCGCGTCGTACCTTCCGTATGTGCTCAGCGAGAAGCATTATGATCTCGCGGGCATCTGGGGCGTTCAGAAATTCATGTACAACTACCACAGCACGCTGGAGGCAACGCATCCGTTCCAGTCGAGCTGGTGGCAGTGGCCTTTCACGATCCGGCCGATCTGGTACTACTGGAGCGGCATATCGGAAACCGGGCTTGCTTCCTCCATTTCGTCGTTCGGCAATCCCGCCGTCTGGTGGGTCTCGACGATCGGCCTGGGCGTGCTGACCGTAAAGCTGCTTCGGAGGGAGCTGCGCGTCAACCGCGGGCTGTTCGTCATACTCGTCGGCGTGTGCGCGAACTTCCTGCCGTGGGTGCTCGTAAGCCGCTGCACGTTCATCTACCACTTCTTCGCGACGGTACCGTTCATCATCTTCGGCGCGGTATGGCTGCTGTGGCAGTTTGAGCTGAGGATGCCGCACCTCGTATGGCTCAGGAGGGTCAAGTGGATCTGGATGGCGCTGTGTTTGGTGCTGTTCATCGTCTTCTATCCGGCGCTTTCCGGCATGGAGGTGCCCGCGAAGTATCTTGCAGCGCTCGAATGGATGCCGACATGGGTGTTTGAGACAGGAGCATGAGTATGAAAGACCTGAAGCATACGATTTTTCAGTTTATAAAGTTCAATCTCGTCGGGCTTCTCAATACGGCGGTGGATTTTGCGATCTACACGCTGTTAACGGAAGTCTTCGGCGTGGTATACTTCGTTGCAAAGACGCTTTCGTATACCGCGGGCGTGCTCAACAGCTTCTTCTTCAACAGCCGCTGGACATTTCGGGGCGAGGGCAAGGGAACGGGCAAACAGTTCATGCTGTTCGTCGCCGTGAACCTCGTATCCTTGGGCGTATCCCTCGGCGGGATGTATCTTTGTAAGAACGCGCTCGGGATAACGAGCGATTTTTGGAGCAACCTCATCGTCACGCCGGTGGCGATGGTCGTGAACTTCATAGGCAACAAACTCTTCGTGTTCAAGGCAGACGGGACGAAAGGCGGACGGACGCAGGAATAATCGAAGCTTGGGGGGTTGGGGGCGAATGCTCGCAAGCATTAAAAGCTACGGCCTTTGCGGAATCGAAGGCCACGAGGTGCTCGTGGAGGTGGATGTGTCGAACGGCCTTCCGTCCTATGAGACCGTCGGGCTGCCGGACGCAGTCGTGCGCGAGTCCAAGGAGCGGGTGCGCGCCGCGCTCAAAAACAGCGGCTTCGAGTTCCCGCCGCGCAGGATCACGGTCAATCTCGCCCCCGCGGATCTTCGCAAGGAAGGCTCGGTGTACGATCTTCCGATCGCGATCGGCCTTCTGATCGCGACGGGCCAAATTCCCGGGGATACCGCGAAGGACGTGCTGATATTGGGCGAGCTTTCGCTCGACGGTACGGTGCGCGGCGTGACCGGCGTTCTCGCGATGCTCCTGAGCGCACGTGAAAACGGCGCGGCGCAGGTGCTGCTCCCGGAACAGAACGCGCGCGAGGCGGCTTGCGCCAAAGGCCTTGCGATACTCCCCGTGAATTCGCTTTTGCAGGCGGTAGGGTACCTGCGCGGCGAGACCGCCATCGAGCCGTATCCTCCCGAGGAATGGGATATTTCCGCCGGCACGGCGTATGCTACGGACTTCTGTGAAATCAAGGGGCAGCAAGGCGCGAAGCGCGCCGCCGAGGTCGCGGTGGCGGGCGGCCACAACCTGATGCTCATCGGCACGCCGGGTACGGGCAAGACCATGCTCGCCCGAAGCATCCCTTCGATTTTACCCGAGCTGACGTTTGAAGAGGCGCTCGAGATCACCAAGATCCATTCCGCGCTGGGACTCAACGCGGGCGGCGTCGTGCGCGAGCGTCCATTCCGCGCGCCGCACCACAATACCTCCACCGCCGCGATCATCGGCGGCGGAACGCGCGCGCTGCCGGGCGAGATCAGCCTTGCGCACTACGGCGTGCTCTTCCTCGACGAGTTTCTGGAGTTTTCAAAGCCCGTCCTCGAGGCGCTGCGCCAGCCGCTCGAGGACGGAATGATCACGATCGCTCGCTCCAATGCGAAGTCGACCTATCCCGCGAATTTCATGCTCGTCGCCGCGATGAATCCCTGCCCGTGCGGCAACTACGGGTCCCGCACCAAGCGGTGCACCTGCACCCCGTCGCAGATTCAGCGCTATCAGTCCCGCGTGAGCATGCCGATGCTCGAGCGCATCGACATCCATGTGGAGATGAGCGACGTCGCCTATTCCGATCTTTCCTCCAATTCTACGGGCGAGCCTTCGAGCGCGGTGCGAGAGCGCATCAACGCCGCGCGCGCCATCCAGAGGGAGCGCTATGCGGACGGAGGATTCCTTTTCAACGCGCAGCTCACCGGCAAGTCGATCCAGAGATACTGCGCGCTTACCAAGGAGTGCGAAAAACTTTTAAAGCAGGCCTTCCACTCGCTGCATCTGAGCGCGCGCGCCTATCACCGCGTTCTCAAGGTCGCGCGTACCATCGCGGACCTCGAGCGCTGCGAATTTTTGCAGCCGCCGCACATCGCCGAGGCGATTCAGTACAGGAGCCTCGACCGCAAATACTGGAAGGATTCGTAATATGAGCGTTGACGAGCAACAAAGCGTCCTATGGCTCAACCGGCTGACGGGGCACGATGTGCGCCTGTTCCGCCGGCTCGTAGGCGTCTTTGGGAGCGCGCTCGGGCTGTTCGAGTCCGTCGCCGCCGGGCGCACGGAGGCGCTCGAGGGATTTGATCCCGCGCTCGTCAATCGCATGAAGGAGAGCGCGAGCGGGAAGAAGATCCGGGAGTATCTCGCATGGCTCAGAACACGCTCGATCGAGGCCATACCGATCACCGACCCGCGCTATCCGACGCTTTTAAAGGAAATCTACGATCCGCCCTCGGTCTTGTTCGTCCGCGGCGAGCTCCGGCCGGAGGTGACGCTGCCCCTCGCGATGGTCGGGGCGCGAACCTGCACGCAGTACGGGCGCGAGGTCGCCGGGGCGCTCGCGGGGGCGCTTTGTGAGGCGGGCGCATGCATCGTCTCGGGGCTTGCGCACGGTATCGATTCGATCGGCGCGCTGGCCGCGCTATCGGTGGAATCGAACGACTATCCTACCGTCGCGGTGCTCGGCTGCGGCGTCGACGTGGTGTATCCCAAGGAGCAGCAGCGGTTGTATGAACAGATCGCCCGGCGTGGGGCGGTGATCTCGGAATTCTTTCCGGGCACAAGGCCCTACGCTTCAAATTTTCCGATGCGCAACCGGATCATCAGCGGCCTGTCCCGCGGCGTGATCGTGGTGGAGGCCGGGGAAAAGAGCGGCGCGCTCATCACGGCGAACTGCGCGCTCGAGCAGGGAAGGGACGTATATAGCGTGCCCGGGCGCATCACGGACTCGATGAGCCTGGGCACAAACCGAATGATCCGGGAGGGAAGCGCCAAGCCGGTATTCACCGTAAACGATATATTGGAGGAGTACGGGTATTCGCTCGAATACCGCCCCATTCGCGCGGCGGTGGATCTTTCGGCGCTGGATCCGGGTCAAAAAACGATCGTCGAACTCTTAAAAGCCGACGCTCGAAGTTTTGATGAATTGTGCGAATTGACGGGAATCGGCGCGGCGGAACTAAATTCAACCTTGACATCCCTTGAGTTTTCAGAAATAATTAAGCAGTTGCCGGGGCGGGTCTATTGCCTTTGAGGCGGACCGCCGGAGACCGGCAGCGAATGTACGGAGGTGCGGTTATGTCGGATATGCTCGTTATCGTCGAATCGCCGGCGAAGGCGAAAACGATCGGGAAATTTCTCGGATCGAAATACAAGGTGGTGGCTTCCAACGGCCATGTGCGCGACCTGCCCAAGAGCCAATTGGGCGTGGACGTCGAGCATGGATTCGCGGTCAAATACATCACCCTTCGCGGGCGGGGCGACGTGCTCGAGAAGATCCGCAAGGAGGCCAAGGCCGCCAAGAACGTATTGCTCGCGACCGACCCCGATCGCGAGGGCGAGGCGATCTCCTGGCATCTTGCGCACATCCTCAAGCTCGATCAAAACTCCAAGTGCAGGATCGTCTTCAACGAGATTACGTCGGGCGCGGTCAAAAACTCCATCAAGAACGCGCGCAGCATCGATGTGAACCTCGTGGACGCGCAGCAGGCGCGCCGCGTGCTCGACCGGCTCGTAGGCTATAAGATCAGCCCCATACTCTGGGCAAAGGTAAGAAAGGGTCTCTCCGCCGGACGCGTTCAGTCCGTCGCGACGCGCATCATCTGCGATCGTGAGCAGGAGATCATCGACTTCGAGAGCGAGGAATACTGGACGATCAGCGCCCTTCTTCGCGAAGCCGGCATTAAGAAGGATATCGAGGCCAAATTCTACGGCATCGAAGGCAAAAAGCAGGAGCTTCATGACAAGGCGGCGGCCGACGCGGTGCTCGCGCGCTGCAAGGGCGCCGACTTCGCCGTGACGGACGTCAAAAAAGCGAACAAGACGAGGCACGCGCCCGCTCCTTTTACGACAAGCAGCCTACAGCAGGAGGCAGCGCGCAAGCTCGGGTTTACGACCAAGCATACGATGATGGTCGCGCAGCAGCTCTATGAAGGGATCGAACTCGCAGGCAAGGGGCTCACAGGCCTTGTGACCTATATCCGCACGGACTCCGTGCGCATTTCGAGCGAAGCGCAGGAACAGGCGCTCGAATATGTGCGCGAGCATTACGGGCAGGAGTACCTGCCGCCCAAGCCCAACGTCTACAAGGGGCGCAAGGATGCGCAGGACGCGCACGAGGCCATCCGCCCGAGCTATGTCCAATATACGCCACAGGCGGTCAAAGCGTCGCTCAACAACAACCAATATAAGCTTTATAAGCTCATCTACGAGCGCTTCCTCGCGAGCCAAATGGCCGAGGCGAAATATGAAACCAACGCCGTGACGTTCGACGCGAACGGCTGCACTTTCAAGGCCAACGGCATTCGTACGCTCTTTGACGGCTATACCGCCGTATATACCGAAGGCCGCGACGACGCTCAGGAGCAGGACGTTGCGCTGCCCGAGCTGCCCGTCGGCACGGTACTAAAGCTCAATAAGCTTTCAAGCGAGCAGCGCTTCACGCAGCCGCCGTCGCGCTATACCGAAGCGTCCCTCGTCAAGGTGCTCGAAGAAAAGGGCATCGGCCGCCCGAGCACCTACGCGCCGACGATCTCCACGATCATCGAGCGCGGCTACGTCATGCGCGAGAAAAAACTGCTGATGCCCACAGAGCTCGGCTTTGTGGTCACGCAGCTGATGAAGGACAATTTTTCGGAAATCGTCGACATCAAGTTTACCGCCGGCATGGAGGAGAGCCTCGACAAGATCGAGGAGGGGAGCGCCCAATGGACGAGCGTGCTCGAGGAATTCTATCAGCCGTTTGAGAAAAAGGTGCTCGCCGCCGAGGCCAACATCGAGAAGGTCGAGATACCGGATGAAGTCTCGGATATCCCGTGCGAAAAATGCGGCGCGCTGATGGTCTATAAATTCGGGCGCTTCGGCAAGTTCCTCGCGTGCCCGAACTTCCCCGATTGCAGGAACACCAAGCCGATCCTTGAGAAGGTGGACGTATCCTGCCCCAAATGCGGCGCGGCGCTCATAAAGCGCAAGTCCAAGCGCGGCAAGACGTTCTACGGGTGCGAAAAATATCCCGAATGTGATTTTGTATCCTGGGATAAGCCCGCGAAGGACCCCTGCCCCAAGTGCGGCGCGATGATGGTGCAAAAGCTCGGGCAGAACGGCAGCTATGTGACCTGTACCAGCAAGGAATGCGGGTACGTCTTACGGCCCGCCAAGAAGGAAAGCGCGAATGAGTGAGCGCGCCCAAGTCGTCGGCGCGGGCTTGGCAGGCTGCGAGGCGGCGTATTATCTGGCCCAGCGGGACATAGAGGTCGATCTGTATGAGATGAAGCCGGGCAAGCGAAGCTCGGCGCATGTTTCGGATGGCTTTGCGGAGCTTGTGTGCTCCAATTCCCTGCGCTCGGACCGGCTGCAAAACGCCGTAGGCCTCCTAAAGGAAGAACTTCGGGCGCTCGGATCGCTCGTGATGCGCGCGGCGGATAGAACCCGCGTGCCGGCGGGCGGCGCGCTCGCGGTGGATCGGCAGGGCTTTTCCCGCTATATTACGGAGGCAATTCGTACGCATCCCCTCATACGCGTGATCGAAGGAGAGGTAACGGCTGTGCCGGAGCCGCCCGCTATCGTCGCCACCGGCCCGCTGACGGAGGGCAAGCTTCTTCTAAACATCGAAAGCGTTGTCGGCGCGGGTCTGCATTTTTTCGACGCAGCGGCGCCGGTCGTCACCAAGGAATCGCTCGATATGGAGAAGGTGTTCCGCGCGTCGCGCTACGGACGCGGGGAGGACTATCTCAACGCGCCGATGGACCGCGAGGAGTACGGCGCGTTTTACCGGGCGCTCATCGAGGCCGAGACCGCCGAGCTCAAGCACTTCGAGACGCCCAAGGTGTTCGAAGGCTGTATGCCGGTCGAAATAATGGCAAAGCGCGGCGAGCGCACGCTGGCGTTCGGGCCTCTAAAGCCGGTGGGGCTCACCGATCCCCGCACGGGCAAGCGGCCGTACGCCGTGGTGCAGCTTCGACAGGATGACGGGAAGGATACGCTCTACAACCTCGTCGGCTTCCAGACAAACCTCAAGATCGGCGAACAGAAACGGGTGTTCCGGATGATCCCGGGCCTCGAAAACGCGGAATTCGTGCGCTACGGCGCGATGCACCGCAACACGTTCCTGCCCTCGCCCGGGAAGCTCTCTTTCGACTATAGCCTCAAAAGCGAGCCGCGTCTTTACTTTGCGGGCCAGATCACCGGCGTGGAAGGGTATGTCGAATCCGCCTCGAGCGGCCTTCTTGCTGCGATGAGCCTTTCAAGAAAGCTTTCGGGGCTTGAGCCGGTCGATTTTCCCCAAACGACTGCGATCGGCGCGCTCGCACACTATGTCTCGGAATATCCCGGGCGCGACTTTCAGCCGATGAACGTTAATTTCGGCATCATGGCCGAACTTTCCGAGCGCGTAAAGGACAAAGAGGAGCGCTGTCTGAAGATTTCCGACAGGGCGCTACAATGCGTACTATCGCTCAGAAATGCAAATAAACTGTAAAGTGTCGATGACAATTTGCCTAAGCGGCGGATTGCTGTGATAAGATAGCCAATAAACCGGTATCGGAAAGCGAGGCACCCATGCAGCTCGAGGGGACGACAATCATCGCGGTCAAACGGAACGGCGCGTGCGCGATCGCGGGCGACGGGCAGGTAACGCTCGGCGAAAAGACGATCATGAAGCGCAACGCCAAAAAGGTGCGCAGGCTCTATCACAACAAGGTCGTGGTCGGCTTTGCGGGCTCCGTCGCCGACGCGTTCTCGCTCTGCGAGCGCTTTGAGTCGAAGCTCGAGCAGCATTCGGGGAGTTTGGCGCGCGCCGCGGTATCGCTCGCGCAGGATTGGCGCAACGATAAGATCATGCGCCAGCTTCAGGCGATGCTGATCGCGGCGAACGACGAGGAGCTTCTGGTGATTTCCGGCACGGGCGAGGTGATCGACCCGGACGACGGCATCGCGGCCATCGGCTCGGGCGGAATGTACGCGCTCGCGGCCGCGAAGGCGCTGATGCAGAACACGGAGCTCTGTGCGCGGGAGATTGCGGAGAAATCGCTCTTGATCGCCGGGGAGATCTGCGTGTTTACGAACGGGAACATCATCGTGGAGGAGGTCTAAATATGCTTACGCCGAGGGAAACGGTAGAGGCGCTCGATAAGCATATCGTCGGGCAGGATAACGCCAAGCGCGCTGTCGCGGTAGCGCTTAGGAACCGTTACCGCCGCAGCAGGCTTTCGCCCGAGCTGCGCGATGAGATCACGCCCAAGAACATCATCATGGTCGGCCCCACGGGCGTAGGCAAGACCGAGATCGCGAGGAGGCTCGCGAAGCTTGCGAACGCGCCGCTCGTCAAGGTGGAGGCGACGAAGTTCACCGAGGTCGGCTATGTCGGCAGGGATGTCGATTCGATGGTGCGCGACCTTGTGGAGGCTTCGATCCGTCTGTGCAAGGCGCAAAAGCAGGAGTCCGTGCTGCTCTTGGCGCAGGGCGCGGCGGAGCAGAGGCTCATCGATTGCCTGGTGCCGCTGCACAGAAAATCTGCGCCGCAGGTCAATCCCCTTCAGCTGCTTCTCGGCTCCGGGCAGATGCCCAAGGAACCGGAACTGAGCGAGGCGGAAAAGAGCGCGCACCTTTCAAAGCGCGAGGAGGTCGCAAAGAAGCTGCACGCCGGATTGCTTGAGAACGAGCTTTTAGAGGTCGAGGTCGAGCAGAGCGTCGGCAACAACGACGCGCTCATCGCCATGGGCGTGGACATCAACCTCAACGAAATGCTGGGCGGTTTTCTGCCCAAAAAGAAAAAGAAGCGCAAGGTCACCGTCAAGGAGGCGCGCCGCATCTTCATCCAGGAGGAGAGCGACAAGCTCATCGACATGGACGAGGTTACGCGCGAGGCGATCGAAAAAGCCGAACAGGACGGGATCATATTCATCGACGAAATCGACAAGATCGCAGGCTCGAACGGCGGCGGTCACGGGCCCGACGTCTCTCGCGAGGGCGTGCAGCGCGATATTCTGCCCATCGTCGAAGGCTGTACGGTATCGACCAAATACGGCCCGGTAAAGACCGATTTTATCCTCTTTATCGCGGCGGGCGCGTTCCATGTTTCCAAGGTGACGGATCTGATCCCCGAGCTTCAGGGACGGTTCCCGATCAAGGTGGAGCTTGAGGCGCTCAAGCAAAAGGACTATAAGCGCATCCTCACGCAGCCCGAATCGGCCGTCACAAAGCAGTATACGGCGCTGCTTGAGACCGATAACATCTCGCTCCGCTTTACGGACGACGCGCTCGAGGCGATCGCCAAGCGCGCGTATCTAGCGAACGAATCCGGCGAGAACATCGGCGCGAGGAGGCTGCATACGATCATGGAAAGGCTCCTGGAGGACATCTCCTTCAACGCGGGAGGGGATCATCCGCTGATCGAGGTGCTCATCGACGAGGCGTATGTCGAGCAGCACTTGAACGGAGCGATCGAGGATCAGGATTTAAAGCGATTTATCTTGTGATACGAAGCGGAAAATATAGGGCTCTCGCCATATTCACCGCCGCACTATTGCTCGCAAGCGCAGTGATGGGCTTTTCCGCCTGCGCGAAGCAGGAAACCATGGTCCCTGCCGCAATCGCTTCGCCTTCGCCCGACGACGGGTTCTTTGAGATCGGCGTCACTCCGTCGCCGATGCCGTCCTTCAGCCCCGCGCCGGTTCCGACCGCCGCGCCGACGGCTGCCCCGGCGTACGCCGTCGAGCAGATGGATAAGCGGGGTTATGTGTACGGCCACGACGTCAACCTTCGCGGCGGCCCGGGCTTGACCTATCCGATCGTCGACGTCGTCGGCTATCATACGATCGTGAAGGTCACGGGCGAGAGCGGGGATTGGTACCGCATAAAGACCGATGAGGTCGAAGGGTTCATACTCAAGAGCTTCGTGGGCATCGGCGGCATACCGACGCCTACGCCCAAGCCCACCAAAAAGCCTTCGACAACGCCGAAGACGACAAAAAAACCATCCTCGACCTCTACGCCGAAGCCGACCATCAAACAGGGTGAGCCGGGCTCCTACAACGACGAGGAAATCTACATGGTCGCGCAGCTTGCATATGCGGAGGGGCGCGGGCAGGGGTTGGACGGCTATGTGGCGATTGCGAACGTGCTCTATAACCGCGTCCATTCGTCGAGGTACGGCGGCAGCATCGAGGACGTGATCTTCCGGCCGGGGCAGTTTACCGTCGCCGACGACCGCGAGGAGTTCCTCGCGATTAAGCCGAATTCCACCGCGCTTTCAGCGGCCGAACAGGTGTTCAACGGCGGCCTTCGCGTGCTTCCTGCGGGCGTGATGTATTTCAGATCAGCCCGGAACTCGAAATCCTGGGGAAAGCGCACGTATTACGCGACCATCGCCGGAAACAATTATTACTATTGATATAGGATGGCCCCATGTTTCATATCGTTTTGGTGGAACCCGAGATACCGGCCAACACCGGGAACATCTCTAGAACCTGCGCCGTTACCGGGGCTGCGCTCCATCTTGTGCGGCCGCTCGGCTTCTCGGTGGACGACCGTCACCTCAGGCGCGCGGGGCTCGACTATTGGGACAGCCTGAACCTTACATATTACGATCGTTTCGAGGAAGTGGAGCAAAAGCACGCGAACGCGCGCTTCTTCCTCGCCTCGACGCATGCAGAGCGCAGCTACGCGGATGTTTCCTACCGCGATGGTGATTTCCTCGTCTTCGGCAAGGAAACGGCCGGGCTAGGCAAAGCCATACTGGAGCGCCGTGCGAAGGACGCCATCCGCATCCCGATGCGGGAGGGGCAGCGATCCCTGAATCTTTCCAACTCCGTTGCGGTCGTGCTTTACGAGGCGCTCCGGCAGAATGGCTTCGCGAACTTGATTTAGCGCTGAAAAGACCGCGATGGATGCGCGGGTTTCCCCGCCGGTCTCTTCCTAAGAGACGATCGGCTTTTGCGCCCGCCATGAAGACTCAGTCTTATAAAACGACGCCGACAAGTTCATTTTGACCTCCGGTTTTGGAATCGAGGCTGAAATACAAAGCGCACCCTGTAAAAGCGAAGGGATCCGTTTCGAGAAACGCCGCGAATAATTCTGAGTTTCTTGGCTTTTTGCTTGACAGGAAGGGACAATCTGGATAGAATATAGTTCGTGCATTCGATACGATTGGTGTATTGCGGCCACCAGCCCCGGTAGCAACTATACAAAAGCGTGTCACAGCAACAACATAAAAACACGATTGGGAGGTTGCGCCATGAAAACCTATATGGCCAAAGGCGAAACCCTCGAGAGGAAATGGTATGTCGTGGATGCAAGCGGTATGGTGCTCGGCCGTCTCGCGTCTCAGGTTGCCGCAATCCTTCGGGGCAAGCATAAACCTATTTTTACCCCGCATGTCGATACCGGGGATCATGTTATCATTCTCAATGCCGAAAAGATCGTTCTGACCGGCAGGAAGCTTGAACAGAAGAAATATATTCATCACACGGGTTATCCCGGTGGTTTGAAGGTTACCGCCTATTCCGATCTCCTTAGGACGAAACCGGAGTTCGCGGTCTATGAAGCGATTCGCCGCATGATGCCCAAGGGCCCGCTCGGCCGCAAAATGCTCAAAAAAGTGCGCATTTACCGCGGCGAACAGCATGAAAATGCCGCGCAGCAGCCCGAAGCCCTCGTGCTTCGATAATCGGGAAGGAGAAACAAACAATGGCTACCGTTCAATATCTCGGAACCGGAAGGCGCAAGAAGTCCGTCGCCCGTGTTCGCCTGCTTCCCGGAAACGGCGCGATCCGCATCAACCGCCGCGACCTCGACGATTATTTCGGTCTGGAAACGCTCAAGATGATCGTCCGCGCGCCTATGACGCTCACCGATACGCTCAGCAAGTATGACGTGCTGGTAAATGTCTACGGCGGAGGGACGACCGGCCAGGCCGGCGCGATCCGCCACGGGATCGCCCGCGCGCTGCTGCACGCTGATCCCGCGCTCAGGCAGAGCCTGAAAAAGGCCGGGTTCTTGACCCGCGACCCGCGCATGAAGGAGCGCAAGAAGTACGGCCTGAAGGCCGCCCGCCGCGCGCCGCAGTTCTCCAAGAGATAATTTACAGCCCCAAAAGCCCGGTCGCATGCACCGGGCTTTTTTATATCCCTTCCTCGCCTCTGCGGCGCCGACTGCAAACGCATCATGAATCATCGTTATCTTATCTGCCGAAGGATATTAGAAGATATAATACCTTTACTGCCGACAATTGCTGTGATAAAATTACGATGGTCCAAGCTTGTAGTCTAACCTATAGTTTGTAACATTTTGTGGAAACCGGCGGATCTGCGCGCCGGTCAAAGTCGGCGGATCTGAACGCCGATATACCTTTGAATCAACCCCAATATCCTTTAGGCGATCCCTGAGACTTGCTTCTTCAACCCTCGCGCGGGGAACGCTTCAACCCCCGAGAAATCCTTGCCGCGGCCCGATCGTCGGGAGGGGCACAACAAAATGGACGTCGGCACCTTCGCCGACGGGAGAGCTTCTTTCCGGGAATCCGATCGTTGTCTTTTTGAAGCTCAGATGCGCTTTGCGTGCGTTGTTGTTCATGACGGGCATTCGTTTTCTATCGGCCAAAGCCCGGCTGCCGGCGGCAATCGGGAGACCAAATCAATTATAACAAGCAAAGTGGGGGACAAGCATCATGGAAAACGCGATTGTTCGCTTTGAGGGGGTCAGCAAATTCTTCCCCGGGATCGTCGCGAACAACAAGATCGATCTGTCGATCCGGGCGGGGGAAACGCACAGCCTGCTCGGGGAGAACGGCGCGGGGAAATCCACGCTGATGAACATGCTTTACGGCCTGTATAGGCCTGACGAGGGATCGATATTCGTCAACGGCAATCGCGCGGCAATTGCGTCGCCCAACGATGCGATACACCTGGGCATCGGGATGATCCATCAGCATTTTATGCTCATCCCCAGCTTCACGGTTTGGGAAAATGTAACGCTGGGCCAAAAGAGCGAGGCTTCGCCGCTGCTGCCGGTCGCGCAGCTCAAAAAGCGGGTGGCGAGCCTGGCGGACGAACTCAACATCAAGATCGACGTCGACGACCGCGTTGAGGATCTGTGCGTGGGGATGCAGCAAAAGGTCGAGATCCTCAAAGCGATATACCGGGGATCGAAGGTGCTCATCCTCGACGAGCCGACCTCCGTGCTCACTCCGGGCGAGAGCGAAGACCTTTTTGTAATGCTCAGGCGGCTGAAGGAACAGGGCAGCACGATCATATTCATCTCGCACAAGCTCAAAGAGGTGATGGCAATCAGCGACCGCGTATCCGTGCTGCGCGACGGCGAGCTCATAAAGACGCTCGATATTGCTGATTGTACCGGTGAAGGGCTGACAAAGCTCATGGTGGGCAGGGAAGTCAGCCTGCAGATCGACAAAGAGGCGGCCTCCGTCAAAGACGTGGCTCTCGAGCTCAAGGAAGTATCCCTGGAAGGCGCCTCGAGCGCGCACAGCCTTCACAACATCAATCTTTCCGTGCGCGGCGGAGAGATCCTCGGCATCGCGGGTGTGGACGGCAACGGCCAAAACGAGCTCGCGGGGATCATCGCAGGCACGCTAAAGCCGACGAGCGGGCGCATACTGTTCCAGAACAGGGACGTGACCCGATGGAATGTGCGCGAGCGCGCGATGAAGACGAGTTTTTCCTACGTGCCCGCGGATCGCCGCAACGAAGGCCTCGTGCTGGACTTTAAGCTCTATGAGAACGCGACGCTGACGCACTATTACAACTCCCCGTTCAGCTCGAAAAAAATACTTCGCCCGAAAGCGATGCGCAAGAACGCATCCGAACAGATCCGCTATTTCAACATCAAAGCGCCCAACTGCAACATCTTTGCGCGTACTCTCTCGGGCGGCAATCAGCAGAAAATCGTGCTTGCACGCGAAATACAGCGTTCCCCGGATATTCTCCTGGTCGTACAGCCGACTTGGGGGCTCGATATCGGAGCGTGTTCCTTCGTATATGAAAAACTTCTCGAGGAGCGCAGGCGCGGCGCTGCGATCCTATTGATTTCCACCGACCTCGAGGAGGTCAGAAGGCTTTCGGATCGGCTGATGGTGATCTACGAAGGCAGCATCGTCGGCGAGGTCGATCCGAGCGTTACGGAAGTTGAGCAAATCGGCCTGATGATGGCCGGTTCTCAAATATAACAATAGGAGGATTTACCGATGAAGAAATTTCGGACAATTGCATTGTTGCTTGGGATCATCATGATCCTTGGCGCAGCGGCGGCATGTTCCGCACCCCCCGCGTCCACGGAGCCGACGGCGGCGCCCACGGCGGCGGCGACGGAAGCGGTTACCACCGAGCAGCCGACGCCCGAAGCGCCCAAAGTACGCGTCGCCGTGATCTTCGGCGGCCCGATTACGGACCTCGGCTGGAATCAGGATTCCTATGAAACGCTCATGAAGCTTCAGACGGAATACAACCTCGATGTCAGCTTCCAGGAAAACGTGAGCGCGGGCGACGCGAAGGACGTTATCCGCAACTATGCGTCGGAAGGGTACAATCTCGTGGTTTCCAGCGAGCAGTATCATACCGAGGCGATGGCGGAGGCCGCGAAGGAGTTTCCGGACGTTACCTTCGGACTTGTCAACGGCTACATGGGCGGCGACAACCTGATCTCCATCACCGGCACGAACTGGCAGGCGAGCTATCTCGCCGGCGTGCTCGCGGGATATGCGACCGAGAGCGGTAAGATCGGCATACTGACCGCGACCGAATCCCCGACCGCCAAGCGGATGGCGAACGCCTACGCCGAAGGCGCGAAGATCACCAACCCCGATGTTGAGATGATCCACGCTTTCGTCGGAAGCTTCAACGATGTGGTCAAGGGCAAGGAACTCGTCGCTTCGATGATCGAGCAGGGAGTCGACGTGCTGTACTCGCAGTCCGGCGCGGTCAACGCGGGCGCGGTTGAAGCCTGCAAGGAAGCCGGGATCAAAGCAATCGGCGCTATCGTGGACATGAGCTCGCTCGCGCCCGACACGGTTCTTGCGAGCGCGATGCTGCCCCCGGGCAACATCCTGCGCATGATCGTCGAGGGCTATCTCGACGGCTCGATGAAGGGTTCTCCCAATGTATTGGTATACGGCCTGAAGGAAGGCGTCGAAGAGCTCCGCTTCAACGAGCAGCTCAAGAGCACCATCCCGCAGGATGTGCTCACCGCGATCGACAAGGCGCGCCAGGATGTCATCGACGGCGTGGTCGTGATACCGGAAGTCAAAGAATAAGCTGTGTGAACGCGATGTGCCGGGCGGGAAGGTTCGTCCCGCCCGGCCGTTGAAGGAGGCGACGCCATGCACAAGAGTCTTCAGGCCATTCGGAAGATGCCGACCTTCCTGGTATCGACGATCGTATCCCTGCTCGCCATCGTTTTCGCTCTGCTCGTGGGCGCGGTGCTGATCGCGCTGACCGGCGTGGACCCGTGGCTTGCGTATTGGCATTTTTTCTACGGTATTTTTGGAACGCTCTACGGGATGGGTGAAACCCTGTCCAAGTTCGTGCCGATGCTCTTTTGCGCGCTGGGCTTTTCGCTCGCGCAGAAGTCGGGCTTCTTCAACATGGGCGGCGAGGGTCAGCTCTATTGCGGCGCGATCTGCGCGGTCCTCGTCGGCGCTTACCTGCCGGGGATCACGCCGGCGGTGCATATTGCGCTTGCGATTTTGGCAGGCTTTTTGGGCGGCGCGCTCTGCTGCGCGATCGCCGGAGCCATGAAAATATTCTTCCGCTCGAGCGAGCTGCTCAACACCATGATGCTCAACTATATCGTGACGCTCCTGGTAGCGGTCCTCGTCAGCGGCGCGCTCAAGGATCCCGCCGGGATGATGAACCAGACCAAGGCGACGCTCGAGAGCGCCAAGCTGCCCATCATCTTTCCGGGTACACGGCTTCATGCCGGATTTATCATTGTAATCGTCATTACGGTCGCGGTATGGTTTTTCTTCCAGCGCACGACGCCCGGCTTTGAAATGCGCCTTTCAGGGATCAACCCCAAGGCGGCGAACTACGCGGGCGTAAACGCGCGCAAAACGCTGATGCTCGCGATCGTGATTTCGGGAGGACTCGCCGGAATGGGCGGGGCGATAGAGCTTATAGGCAATCAATACCGCCTGCTCGAGGGCTTCTCGAGCGGCTACGGCTTCGACGCGATCGGCATCGCCGTTATGGGACAGTATCATCCTGTGGGAATCGCGCTCTCGGCGTTCCTGTTCGCGGCGATGCGCGTGGGCGCGGGCGCGATGCAGCGCGGCGTCGGGGTACCGCTTCCTCTCGTTTCGATCCTGCAGGGCATCATCATCGTCTCCGTCATCGTGAGCGCCTATTACGTGCGCAAGGTGTCCGAGACCGTCGTCGGAGGGAGGGCGTGATATGATCGACATCATTGCAAGTACCCTGAGCATGGCGGTGCGCGTTTCAACGCCGTTTCTCTATGCAGCGCTCGGCGGACTGATCGCCCAAAGAAGCGGCATCTATAACTTCGCGCTGGAAGGGTTGATGCTCGGCGGGGCGTTCGCAGGCTATTATTTCAGCTTGATCTCCGGCAGCGCGCTGGTGGGCTTCCTCGGCGTCATCATTGCGGGGGCGCTCTTCGGCTGGCTTTTGGGATATATCGTGATCCGCTTCGGCGTGAGCCAGCTGGTCGTGTGCCTGGGCGTGAACACGTTCTTCCTCGGGCTGACCGGATTCTTTTACCGGGTCATGGACCGATTGGGCACGAGCGCGGCGCTCACGAATATGATAGGCGATATCAACATTCCGTTTTTAGGCGATATCCCGATCGTCGGGAACATGCTGTTTCGCCAGAACATCCTCGTATACCTCGCAATCGCCCTGTTTGTGTTCTATGCGTGGTTCATGCGGCGTACCGAGTACGGCATGGCGCTGCGCGCGATTGGCGAAAACCCGGCTGTGGCGCAGACCGCGGGAATACCGGTGTTCCGGTACCGCTACGGCGCGATGATGGTTTCGGGGTCCTTAGCGATGCTCGGCGGCGCTTACCTGACGCTCAGCCAGATCTCCCGGTTTGCGGAGAATATGATCGAGGGACGCGGGTGGATCGCGATCGCCGCGATCATACTCGGGCGCTGGTCGCCGCTGGGGACATTCGGCGCGAGCCTCCTCTTCGGCGCGGCGATGGCGCTCTCCAACCAGATGCAAATACTCAACGTGGGCCTGCCGTATCAGGTCACGATGATGGTCCCCTACATCCTATCAATGATCGCGCTCGTGGGCGCGGGCGGCAGGGCCCACGGCCCCGCGGCGCTCGGCAAACCCTACATGAAGAACTAGGCGTGTCGCAAAAGTGGAGAAGTCCACTTTTGCGATCTTCACCGTGCTTTTAGTCCCTCGGTTCTTTGAACTGTCGGGACCAAAAGCACTCCAAGGTGTCATTTTGCACCGCGCATGTCGCTGCAAAATGACGGATTTAAAGCCTTTAATCCCTAATCATAAACTTGGCTACAAAAATACGAATTGATAATGCTTTGCATCGCCGGGAATTCTTCCGGCGGTGTTTTTCGCTTCAGGCCGCCCGGGCGTTTTAACGTTTCCGCGACGTTTCGCGTTATAGCTCGAGCCGATGGGATATGCTATAATTACCAACGACGGGAAGGTGGATGCGACCATGAGGGACGAAAGGCTGTTTGACCTCGCGAGGATGCTGTTGACCTATTCTTTGGAACTCAAGCGGGGCGAGCTGTTTCAGATCAACTCCGGCATCGGGGCGAAGCCTTTGATCAAGGCCTTGATGATCGAAGCGAACAAGGTCGGCGCGGTGCCGCTTTTAAAGCTGGAGGACGACGAATTGTCCCGGCTCTCCTTTGAATTCATCGATCCGGAGCATCCGGAGTTTGCCAAGGAGGTCTTGGCGAAATACGTGCAGTGGGAGATGGCCTATTGGGAGCATGTGGCGGCGCATGTGGACATCGGCGTCGACGAAAACGATATGGAGCTCGCGGGCGTCGATCCGCGCAAGATCCAGCTAAGGCGCACGGCGACAAAATCCGTCAAAGATTTGACCATCGACCAGCGCAAATGGGTTTATTTATGCTGGCCGACGATGGCGCAGGCGCAAAAGGCGGGCATGTGCTACGACGATTACTACGAGTTCTTCATCGACGTATGCCTCGTGGACTATCAAAAGATGGCCAAGGATCTCGAACCGCTCCGGGAACTGATGGCAAAGACCGACCGGGTGCGTATCACCGGGCCGGATACCGACCTTGAATTCTCGATCAAGGGCATACCGGTAAGGCCCTGCGCGGGCAAAGCGAATATCCCGGACGGCGAAATCTACACGGCCCCGGTTCGGGACAGCATCAACGGCACGATCCGCTACAACACGGCGACGAATTACCTCGGGCATGAATACCGCAATGTTCGATTTGAATTCCGGGACGGATGCATCATCGAGGCGACGGCGGACAACGACGCGGACGCGCTCAGTCGCCTTTTGGATACCGACGAGGGCGCTCGCTATATCGGCGAGTTCGCGCTTGGCGTCAACAACAGGATCACCAAGGCGCTCGGCAACACGCTCTATGATGAGAAGATCGGCGGTTCCTTCCATCTCACGCCGGGCAACGCCTATCAGGATGCGTTCAACGGCAATAAGTCCGCGATCCATTGGGATATCGTCTGCATTCAAACCAAAGAATACGGCGGAGGCACGATCTACTTCGACGGCGAGCCGATCCGGGAGGACGGCATCTTCCTTCCGGCCGCGCTCCAAGGATTAAATCCATAAATGGCCGGGAATAAGGTGCGGCTTAGGGAACGCGTTGCCGATATCGCCGCCCTCGTCGGAGGGACCGCGATGATCGCGGCGGGATTGGCCGTTTTTACGATCCCGAACAACATCGCGCCGGGCGGAGTATCGGGCCTTGCGACGGCGATTGCGTATGCGACCGGCTGGCCGGTCGGCATGCTGACGCTGGTGCTGAACATCCCGCTCTGGATTGCAGCGTGGCGGATGTTCGGCGTCAAACCGCTCGTCCGCACGATGATCGCGACGGCGCTGCTTTCCCTGTTGATCGATGGCTTCACACCTGTTATATTTACCTATAGCAATAACGTATTGCTTGCCTCCGTCATGGGCGGGGCGTGCATGGGCCTGGGGATGGGCGTGCTGTTCCTGCGCGGGTTCAACACAGGCGGGACGGATCTTCTGATGCTGCTGCTGCGCAAGCGCTTCGCGCATATCCCGATGGGCAAGCTGCTGATGATGCTCGATGCCTGCGTCGTATTGATCGCGGTGCTCATCTTCCGCGATATCGAAATCGCGCTCTATTCGGGCGTGGCGATCTTCTGCGCCGGCAAGGTCGTGGATGCTCTGATGCAGGGCGTGGATTTTGCGAAGGTGCTGCTCGTCATCACGGATGACGGCGAAGCCGTGGCGCAGTATCTGATGCGCGCGACCGGCAGAGGTGTTACCGTTCTGCCCGCGCGCGGCGCCTATACCGGCGAACAAAAGAGCATGCTGATGACGGCCGTGCGCCGCGGCGAGGTGACTCAAACGCTCAAGGCGATCAAGCAGGCGGATCCGCGCGCGTTCGTGATACTCCACAACGCGACGGAGGTCCACGGCGAAGGCTTTAAGGAGAACACGCTATGACGAGAAAGCTCTATCATGGGGCCGAACCGATTCCCGAATGCATGGCGAACGTGCTTGCGTGCCGTTCGTCCGAGCAAGGGTATGAAGTGCTGCTGGACGCGACGGTGTTTTATCCCGAGGGCGGCGGGCAGCTTTCGGACGTCGGGACGCTCGACGGCGCGGCGGTAAGCTACGTGTACGAGGACGAGGCGGGCGGGATCTGGCACCGCATCGATCGGGCGTTTTCCCCGGGTGCGAAGGTGCGCGCCGTCATCGACGTCCCAACGCGCCTGGATCACACGGAGCAGCATACGGGCGAGCATATCCTCTCCGGGCTCGCACTCGAGCTTTTCGGCGCGAAGAACGTCGGTTTTCATATGGCGGAGGATTATGTCTCGATCGATCTCGATCTGTTTCTTTCACAGGAGCAGATTGAACAGCTCGAGGACGCCGCCAACGCGGCGATCGCCCGCGATATCCCGGTCGTCATGCGGGTGATGAGTGCCGGGGAGCTGGACTCCGTCTCGCTGCGCAAGCAGGTGGATGGCCTGGGCGAGGAGGTCCGCGTCGTATCGATGGACGGGGTCGACTGTTGCGCCTGCTGCGGAACGCACTGCAAAAGCAGCGCGCTTGTACGGCTGATCAAGATCACCGGCGTCGAAAAATACAAATCGGGATCGCGCGTGTTCTTCCTGTGCGGTTCGCGGGCGATGGCGGATTACAGGCGCAAGCACGCTTTGGTGCAGCGGCTCGCAAAACGATTCTCCACCGGCGTTTCGGAGGTGGAAGACGCAGTCCTTCGGCAGGGAGAGGAACTTTCCGATCTCAAGCGCGAATTCCGCGCACGCACCGCACGCTTGATGGATTATATCGCACGGGAGCTTTTAGGGAATGCGCGGGCGGTCAAAGGCGTGAAGCTCGTTTGCCTGATGCAGCAGGGGTGGTCGCAGGCTGAGCGCAAACAGCTTGCGGACGCGCTGTGCATAGATCCCGGGTGCCTTATGCTGCTGTTTGTTCCCGAGGGCGAACAGATCGCCTATACCTTTGCGCGCGGCGATAAGGTGCGCCTTAGCATGAAGGACGTCTGCGCCGCCGCGAACGCCGCGTTCTTAGGCAAGGGCGGCGGCAGGGATTCGTTTGCGCAGGGCTCGGGAACGCTTAAAACCGGGCTTGAACAGGCGGTGGAGCAGTTCGAAGGGTACGTTTCGGCGCTTCTTCGATAAAACGCTTGACAGCGTCTGTTTCCGTGCATATAATATATGCGTTAAGCAGAAGCGCCCCGCTTCTCACCCGTCGGCTTTAAGCCAGGCGCGGTTTGCACAATCATGGTTCATTTGTTATGCTTGTGGGATGAGTGGGTGCACTGCGCCCACTATTTTTTTTGGAGGTGTGTATTATCAGCTACCAGGATCTGATGATCAACGATGAAATCCGTGATCGTGAAGTCCGATTGATCGACGAAGACGGCAGCCAGCTCGGTGTGGTGGAACTCGCCACCGCTCAGCGTATCGCTGAAGAGCGTTCGCTCGACTTGGTCAAGATAGCGCCGCAGGGCAACCCGCCGGTATGCAAGATCATGGATTACGGAAAATATCGCTTTGAACAGACAAAGCGGGAGAAAGAGCTGCGCAAGAATCAAAAGATCATTGAGATTAAGGAAGTTCGGCTCTCGGCGACCATCGATCAGCGTGACCTTGAAGTAAAAGCGAAGAGCTGCAGAAAGTTTTTGCAAAACGGCGATAAAGTCAAGGTCTCGATCCGGTTCCGCGGGCGTCAGGCGACGCACGGCGAGATCGGCCTGGAAGTAATGAACACATTCTTTGAAATCGTCAAGGACATCGGTGCGATCGACCGGCCTGCAAAGCAGGAAGGGCGCAACATGTTCATGATACTGGCACCGAAAAATTAACCACAGAGGAGGAACCCCCCCATGCCGAAAATCAAAACACACAGGGGTGCGGCCAAGCGCTTCAGCCTTACCAAGAGCGGAAAGATCAAACGGGGCAAGGCTTACAAGAGCCATATCCTGACCAAAAAGTCCACCAAGAGAAAGCGCGGACTTCGTAAAACCGGATACATTGCTGCTGTCGAAGCTGCGAAGATTCGCGATTTGATACCGTATAAGTAAGGGAGGATATCGTATATGGCCAGGATTAAAAGGGCAGTCAATGCCGTTAAGAAACGTCGTAAGATCTTTAAGCTCGCAAAGGGCTATTTCGGGGCAAAATCCAAGCAGTACCGCTCCGCTACGCAGCAGGTTATGCGCTCCATGGCCTACGCTTACGTGGGCAGGAAGCTCAAAAAGCGCGAGTACCGCAGGCTTTGGATCACCCGCATCAACGCCGGCGCGCGTATCTGCGGAACGTCCTACAGCCGCATGATCAACGGGCTTAAGCTCGCGGGCGTGGATGTCAACCGCAAGGTGCTTGCGGATCTCGCGGTAAGCGATATGGCTGCGTTCAAGGAGCTCGTCGACATCGCGACGGCGGCAAAGGCTTAAAGAACGAAATCAATGAGGGCCTAAACGGATGTTTAGGCCCTTTTTTCAAAGGGGGCATAAGGATGCAAACGCCGTCGATCATCGAGAGCACGCGCAACGAAACCATCAAGCGCGCCCGCGCGCTCGCCGCCCACAAGGGCAGGGCGGAGCAGGGGCTGCACTTTATCGAGGGCGAGCTTTTGATCCGAGAGGCCGTGGTTTCCGGGGCGCTCCTTCGCGACGCGTTCATCGAAGAAGGGCATCCTTTGATGCAGGCGGTGCTCGAGGGGAGCGGCGCAAACGTCTACGTCGTGGCGCGCAGCGTTATGGAGTCGCTCGCCCAGACCAAGACGCCGCAATGGGTCTGCGCGACCGTAGAAACCCCATCCCTTGAGGCTCCGGCGATCTATTCCGAAGGCCTCATCGTCGCGCTCGACCGCGTGCAGGACCCGGGCAACATGGGAACGATCATCCGCACGGCGGACGCGATGGGCTGCGTAGGCGCGCTCCTTGGGGAAGGCTGCGCCGATCCGTACGCGCCCAAGCCGCTCCGGGCGGCGATGGGCTCGAATTATCATATCCCGCTGTGGCAGGCGGATCTGCCGCAGGAGCTTTTAAAGCTGCGCGCTCAGGGCTTCAAATTGATCTGCGGGCATCTTAGGGGCTCAGAAACCCTTCCCGATCCCGGCGAAAAATGCGTCGTCGTCATCGGCAACGAGGCGCGCGGCGCGGACGATGCGGTGAGCGCCCTTTGCACGCTCTACCGCCTGCCGCTGTACGGGTTCGCGGAATCCCTGAACGCTTCGGTGGCGGCCGGGATCATCATTTACGAGCTCGCGAAACAGATGCATAAATAGCATCGCGCTCCTTCGACATAGACTGGCCATATTTACAAAAAAATCATACAAAACTTCTCAAGATCGGGTATAATAAAACTGTTAGTTTACACACAGGAGGAGCGCTTATGCGAAAGCCCGAACCTAAATTTTTGATCCTTGCAGGCATATGTTTCGCGGGGATCCTGCTCTTGACGTGCCTGGTTCGCGTTCCTCTGGAAATCCTGCGGGACGGGGGCCCATCGGGGGCGTATTTCAATATGGGCGACCTCGGGGTGTATCTTGCCGCGGCGTTTCTCGGCGGCCCTTGGGGCGCGCTGTGCGCGGGCCTTGCGAGCATGGTCTCGGATTTGATCGTCGGTAGCGCGGTCTATGCGCTGCCGTCGCTGGTCATCAAGGCAGCCATGGCGTTCGTCGTCGCGGGCTTTATGAAAAAGGACGGCTCCTGGCTCGGCATGGTCAGGACGATCAGCTATGCCGGGACGGTCATGGTCGCCGGATATTTCATATTCGATCTTTTGATCATGGGCGATTATGACGTAGCGGCGCTGTCGCTCCCGATCAACGTGCTGCAGCTGATCGCCAACGGCGCGGTGGCGATCCCCATTTTAAAGCTGATTCCCAAGAAAACCTACGAACAGCCGTTCGAAGCTGCTCCGTCACGGGTGAAATAACATGAAACTCACGGTGCTGGGCAAGAACGGACCATTCCCGCGGGCGGGCGGCGCTTGCTCGGGCTATCTGCTGGAATCTGGGGATGTGCGCCTGGTTTTAGATATGGGCAACGGCACGCTGAGCAGGCTTCTGCAGGCGTGCGGGCTCGAACGGATCAGCGCCGTATTGCTTTCACACCTTCACAGCGATCACATGTCGGATATGCTGATCCTCCGCTACGCGCTCGCTCAGCTGCGTGCACGGGGGAAGGATGTTCCTATGCCGCTTTCGGTCATCACGCCTTCGGAACCGGAGGCGGAATTCCGCCAGCTTGCGTCCTTCGGCGTATACGATATGACGCTTGCAGAGGATGGGATGCGCCTGCGGTTTGGCGATTTAAGCGTTACCCTTCACCGGATGATCCATCCCGTGCCGAGCTTTGCCTTCAGCATAACGGACGGCGAGAAGCGCTTTTTCTACACCGGCGATACCGCGTATTTCCCACAGCTTGCCGAGCTGTGCGAAGGGCACGATCTGCTTCTTGCGGATTCCGGCCTTTTAAGCAGCGATAAGACCACGATGGTCGCCGCGCATATGACCGCCAAGGAAGTCGGCGAAATCGCGCGCGACGCCCGCGTGAAGCGCCTCCTCTGCACGCATATCTGGGGCGGCTATCAGGATGACGAGGTGCTCGCCGAGGCGAAGGAAGCATTCCCGGAGGCCGAGGTTGCTCACGAAGGAGAGACGTACGAGATCTGAGCTTCTGCCATTATCGGATTTCCCAGAAACTCACATTTTTTTATGCACGGCGGCGAGGTTGAATCTACTTTGCGCCGTTTTGTGCTATAATGGCTTATCGAGCGATATCGCGGTATTATGATATAAGAATAAAGGGGTGTGCAAATATGGGGAAGAAGGCCGAATTTGTCGAGCAGGAGCAGGACCAGATACTTTGGCATGACCGCAAACGCATTTTAGGGATGCCCATCAGCTTTACAAAATACGAGGTCGACAACAGCAGGCTGACCATGCGCAAAGGGCTGTTCCGGACGGAGACGGACGAGCTGCTCCTTTACCGTGTGCTGGATATCAAGATGATCCGCACGCTGGGGCAAAAGATGTTCGGCGTCGGCACGCTCAGCCTTTATTGCGCGGATCAGAGCAACCGCACGCTGGAGCTGAAGAACATCAAAAAGCCGGACGAGGTCCGTAAATTCTTAAGCCGCATCGTCGAGCGCGAACGCAACGCGAAGGGCGTTACCGGGAGGGAAATTTACGGCACGACGAACATCAGCGTGCAGGGCGACGGGCTTGACCAGAACTTTGTGGATATGGACGGGGACGGCATCCCGGGCTGATGGGCGGGCCGCAAGGCATTTTATAATCCATATAAACGCCGCGCCGATAACGCGGTTATAAGGTGGTCAAAGCCACAGGCTTTGACATGGTACCTATTGAAATGTCGAAAACCTTAAAATTTCGACGAATGAAAGCAAACTCCTGCATCGTTTCATGGTGCAGGGTTTTTTTTATGGGCTGACACAGAGCTGTTCTACATGCAGTTTTGCCGTGTATTCGGACCGTCTTTTGCTAATTCCAAGCACCTGATCCGGCTTAATATTGTCGGATTTGCAGAAATATGCATGATTGGAATGGCGGGTTGGTAAAATACCCCCAGGACGGATTTGCGGAGATTTTTGCGTAAGAGCAATAATAGAAGAATGCTCGAATGGGGAAACGGATATTAACCACAAGTACAAGGAGAAGAAGCATGTCGGACCAGGAGAACAAAGCCCTTTCGGCGCGGTGCGCGTATCAGCTTGCGGATGTTGAAAAAACCGCACCCCAGTTTACCTCGATTACGCCCCGCTGGCTGTCAAAATTTCTGGAATGGAAGCAAATGGATACGGGCATCTTTCGCCTGAACAAGGTGGCCAAAGAAGGCGAGGCTTCGCTGGATGTGCTTTGCTCCCAGGCAAACGGCGACGATATCCCCGAAGGGTTTATAGATTATGAACCGGAACCGAGGGAGTATGTGCTTACCGCCGTATCGTCGATCGTTAAAATCGGTACGCGCGTATCGGATATATACAGCAAGCCCTATGACCAGATCAAGGAACAGCTTCGCTTGGGAATGGAAAGCATAAAGGAGAAGCAGGAAAGCCTGATCATAAACAGCGATGATTACGGCTTGCTGAAAAACGTCGACCAGTCTCAAAGGGTTCAGTCCCGTACCGGATATCCCGCGCCGGACGATTTGGATGAGCTGATTGCGAAAGTCTGGAAGGAGCCCTCCTTCTTCCTTGCGCATCCGGCGGCGATCGCCGCGTTTGGCCGCGAATGCACCCGACGGGGGGTGCCGCCCGTAGCCGTGAATCTCTACGGGTCCCCGTTTATAACCTGGCGCGGCATACCGATCGTTCCTACGGACAAGCTTCTTGTGGATGGGAAGAAGAAACCCGCGGATCAAAGAGGGAAGACCAATATTCTTCTGATACGGAGCGGGGAGAAAAAGCAGGGTGTCATCGGGCTCTATCAGGCAGGCTTGCCCGGGGAGCAATCCATGGGCCTTTCGGTGCGGTTCATGGGCATAAACAATCAGGGGATCGGGTATTATCTGCTTTCTATCTATTGCTCCGTTGCCATCCTGACGGAAGATGCGATCGCTGTGCTTGAAAACGTCGATATCGGAAATTACTATGATTACAAATAGCCGCGATGCAAACGGGCTCGGATTAACCGGTGGGGTCGGAGAGGATCAATCCTTGGTCAAAGAAATCCTGCAGTCGTTGGGGCCGGAATACTTCTCCGAATTCTATCGGCAAAAGGACACTCCCGCCTGGGACGAACTACTCTCCCCGCTAGAATGCTGCCGGAATATTGCCGGAACGATCCCGTTCGGGCTTTTTGAGCCGAATATGCCGTATGTGCCTTTGGCGGAGCCTGTATTGGATACGAACGCTGTTCGAAGGGATTTCCCGATCCTGTCTGAAAAAATTAACGGCAAAGATCTGGTGTGGTTTGATAACGCCGCGACGACGCAAAAGCCCAGGCAGGTGATCGAGCGCATAAAGTATTTTTATGAACATGAAAATTCGAATGTTCACCGCGCTGCCCACACGCTCGCGGCAAGGACGACGGACGCTTATGAAAGCGCAAGATCAAAGGCCGCCTCATTCCTCAACGCGGCCGGCGCCGATGAAATCGTATTTGTCAGGGGCGCGACGGAGGGAATCAATCTTGTTGCAGAGGCTTATGGGCTAACTGCGCTTTCCAAGGATGATGAAGTCGTTCTTTCTTTGCTGGAGCATCACGCCAATATCGTCCCATGGCAGATGGTTTGCGCGAGAACGGGGGCCAGGATCAAAGTCGTTCCGGTTGACGAGGGCGGCCGGATCGATTTATCCGGGTACAGGCAACTTCTTAGCGCCAAGACAAAGATCGTTGCGTTCACGCATATTTCCAACGCGCTAGGCACGCCGACACCCGCGGCCGAAATGGTCCATATGGCGCACCAATATGGGGCAAAGGTGTTGATCGACGGCGCGCAGGCGGTCGCGCACCGTAAGGTTGACGTGCGGGAACTTAACTGCGACTTCTATGTTTTTTCCGGTCATAAGGTGTTCGGCCCTACGGGGGTAGGGGTATTGTATGCAAAAGCCGCAATTCTGGAAGCGATGCAGCCTTACCAGGGCGGCGGCAGCATGATCGACGACGTTACCTTTGAAAGAACAACCTACAAAAAGCCGCCGCATCGGTTCGAGGCGGGAACAGGGAGCATTGCGGATGCGATCGGTTTGGGCGCGGCGCTCGATTACATCACGGGCATCGGCTTAAACCGCATATCCGAATATGAGCATGATCTGTATGCGCGCGGGGAGGAGGCGCTGCGGTCCGTCAACGGCCTGACTTTAATAGGAGACACAGAGGGCAGGACAAGCATTCTGCCGTTTGTATGCAGGCACATGGAGCCCGAAAAAATCGGCGCTCTTTTGAACAAGGAAGGGATAGCGGTGCGCACAGGCCACCATTGCTCGCAGCCGATATTGAGGAGATTCGGACACGAGAGCACGGTCCGCGTTTCTTTGGCGTTCTACAATACGATCAGCGAGATTGATTTTTTGGCCTCCGTCCTGCGGCGGCAGACGGCGGCGTCTTCCCGCTTTATTTACCCCCTATAGGCGATGCGAAAATTCCCGCCTGTACGGATGATTAAAACGTGCGATTTCCGGTGGATTGGTTTATACTTGATATAAGAAAAAGACGCACATTTGCGTTTTAAGGAGGAACATCATAATGAAAGCGACTTTGGATCGAGACGGCTGCATCTCTTGCGGCCTTTGCGCGGAGACCTGCCCGGAAGTGTTTCGCATGGGCGACGATGGGATAGCCGAGGTGTACCATGAGGATGTGCCTAAAGAAGTAGAAGATAAAGCCGTCGAAGCGCAGGAAGGATGCCCCGTATCCGTGATTACGGTGGAGTGAGGGGCGGTTTTCTAAGGCGGATATGGAATTACCCTGTTGGGGTTATGAATGCCCGTAATCGCAGTGCAAAGAATGCGGTAATAATGAAAACAAACTCCTGCATCAGGTATGGTGCAGGAGTTTTTGGTGGGGGTTACGGGGTAAGATTGAAGGCGTACTTGCACGACATTGGTTGTATGAGTTAGTTTGTATCATAAACATTACAGGAAGTTAGCCTGCTCGCAAAACAGGAATTTGTTGCCCTTAGCCAAGCTTATTAAAAATGGCCGTCTGTTTTTTAAGTGAAATCTTTCCGACCTGATACCCGTATTGGATGAGTTCCTTTTTGTAATTCAAAAAAGAATGGTCTATCTCGATCCCGGCGATATCGTGGATTTCAGTAAAGGATAGCTTTATTGACGGACTGCCATTCTTCTGTATATACTCCCATAGCGCATTGTATTTGCTCATAGCGGGCCTCTCCTTATATCCAGATTGAACAAACTGCAAAACTCAACTCATAAGCCTAAAACTGTGCTCAATAATGAACTGTCTGCTTATCTGACTTCACGCTGCACTTCAATGATTTCGGCATCAGTATTGTCCTCAATAAATGTCAGTATTGAGTCAACCATACTGTCCGCATGCGATACAGTGCCGGAGACACAGGCCAGTCCAAGCACAATCGTCTGGTGCATATCCTGCTCGCCTACCTCGGCTATCGAAGCATTGAATTTGTTCTTTGTTTTGGCAATTAAGCTTTTTACCACCATACGCTTCTCTTTTAAAGAATGAACCCATGGCGCATAAAGCTTAATTGTCGCCGCTTCAATGATCATATTCTGACCATTCCTTTCGTTGTGGTCAAGGTGGTATGAAACCACAGTGTGTTGCAGCGCTTGTCCATCATAAACATTAGAAGAAGCTCAATTTGTTATGTCTGTAATACTCATCACATATTTCTGGACTTCGTCTGCTGATTCAAATCGCTTTGTACGATCTGTATTTGTACCCTTCACCCAAAATTGTTTTATTTCACCATCTTTTTGTTTTTCATTTTATTTCATACTAATCATATAAAGGGCATACCCACAACAGTTCCCCGTGGCGGCATACCCCCTTAAAGCATGTTCTATTGGTTTATACAGGCATTTCTTGGCGCCCTAAAACTCCCACGGATCCTGCCAGAGCACGATCTCGCCGGAGCCGGTCTTCGCCATGTCGATCAGCCGCTGGTTTTTGCTGCCGCGGAACTTGAGTTCCAGCGATCGTTCAGGCAGGAGGAACGGTCCGTCCACCAGCACATCGATCTGCCCGAGCAGCGCGTTGATCTCTCTATCGCTCTTTTCGCGCAGCTTTTCGAGCGTATACCCGGTATAGGCCCAGACGCTTTTGCTCTGCGCGTGCGCGCTCAGCGCGAGCGAGAGGCAGCCGAGCGGCTGAAAAAACGGCTCGCCGCCCGTGAGCGTGACGCCTGAAAGCAGAGGATCGTCGGCCAGCATTTTGGCGAGAGCCTCGACCTCGACGTCGTATCCGCCGTTCGGGTCATGGGTCGCGGGGTTGTGGCAGCCCGGGCAAGCGTGAGGGCAGCCTTGCGTGAATACCGAAAGGCGCAGGCCGGGACCGTCGACAACGGATTCCGGGATCACCTCATGAATTCGAAGCTTCATGGTATTGTACGGCTTCCGTGTCCTTGGGCGATTCACTGTCGCCGAGCGGGGCGCTGTGCTTTACGCGGCCGTGTTCCTCGGCGCGCTTGTCATGGGATTGCGCGGCTTTCTCTTCCACGGACGGTTCGCTGTTTTTAAGCGAAACGCTGTGCTTTACACGGTCGCCCTCCTCCGCGCGTTTGGCGTTGTTGAACCGATCGAGCGTTCCGACGAGATATCCCGTTATCCGCCGGATGCGCTGGAAATGCGGGCCGTCGTCCTCCTCGGCTCTGCCGCAGCGCGGGCAAGAATCCTTGATGATGCCGTTATAGCCGCACGCTGGATCCCGGTCGACGGGATGGTTGATCGACCCGTAGCCGATGCCTTGATCCTTCATAAAATGGATGATCTTTTCGAATGCTTCGAGGTTCTCCGCCGTGTCCCCGTCGAGCTCGACATAGGTGATGTGGCCCGCGTTGGTCGGGGCGTGATAGGGCGCCTCGATGCGGATCTTGTCGTATGCGCTGATCGGGAAGTACACCGGAACGTGGAAACTGTTGGTATAGTATTCGCGGTCGGTCACGCCCTCGATCTTGCCGAAGCGCTTGGCGTCCATGCGCACGAAGCGCCCGGACAAGCCTTCCGCCGGTGTCGCGAGCAGCGTGAAGTTGAGTTTCTTTTCCTCGCAGAGCGCGTCCATGCGCGCGCGCATGTGGCCGACGATTTCAAGACCGAGGTTCTGCGCGCGCGAGCTTTGCCCGTGATGCTCGCCCAAAAGCGCGGTAAGGCATTCCGCCAGGCCGATGAATCCCACGCTGAGCGTGCCGTGGCGCAGAATCGTACCGATTTCGTCGTTCCACTGGAGCTTTTCGCTGTCGAGCCAGATGCCTTCGCCCATCAGGAAGGGGAAATTGCAGACCTTCTTCCTGCATTGGATTTCAAAACGCTCAAAAAGCTGCTCGACGCACAGGTCGATCTTGCGATCGAGCTCCTGGAAGAACCATTCGATGTTCCTGTTGGCAAGTATCGCGATCCTGGGGAGGTTGATCGTCGTGAACGAGAGGTTGCCCCTGCGCGGCGCGATCTGCCTCGTTTTATCGAAAACGTTGGACATCACGCGCGTGCGGCAGCCCATGTACGCCACTTCGGTTTCGTACTTGCCCGGCACATAGTATTCAAGGTTAAACGGCGCGTCGATGAACGAGAAGTTCGGGAACAGCCGTTTGGCGCTTGTCCTGCAGGCGAGGCGGAACAAATCGTAATTGGGTTCGCCGGGGTTTAAATTGACGCCGTCCTTCACGCGGAAAATCTGGATCGGGAAGATCGGCGTCTCGCCGCTCCCGAGCCCCGCGTCCGTCGCCAAAAGCAGGTTTTTCATGACCATGCGCCCTTCCGGCGAGGTGTCCATGCCGTAATTGACGCTGGAGAAGGGCGTCTGCGCGCCTGCGCGCGAGTGCATGGTGTTGAGGTTGTGTATGAGCGCGACCATCGCCTTATAGGTCTCGCGGTCGGTATCCGCGTAGGCCTTCTCGCGCGCGAAGTTCTGCGCGCGGGAGATCTGGGAGGGTTCGAGGCCCGCCTGCTCCAAAAGCGCGTATTCGCGCTCGATATAGCCGTTGCTGTTCTCAAGCTGCGGAATCACGCCCTCCTTTTGCAGGGCGTCCTGCACCTCCTCGACGATCTTCTGCGCGCTCTCGTCCGCGATCAGTTCCATTGCGCGGCGCAGCATCTGCCGATACCGCTGGCAGTACGTCTTTGCGACGCCCGGCGCGAGGCCGTAGTCCATGTTGACGATCGACTGCCCGCCGTGCTGGTCGTTCTGGTTGGACTGTATCGCGATGCAGGCGAGCGCGGCGTAGCTCGAGATGTGGTTCGGCTCGCGCAGCACGCCGTGGCCCGTGGAAAAACCGCCCTGGAACAGATCCAAAAGATCGATCTGGCAGCAGGTGGTCGTGAGCGTGTAAAAGTCGAGGTCGTGGATGTGGATATCGCCTTCGCGGTGCGCGCGCGCATGTTCCGGTGCGAGCACAAACATCTCGTAGAACTGCTTCGCGCCTTCGCTGCCGTATTTGAGCATCGAGCCCATCGCGGTGTTCCCGTCGATATTGGCGTTTTCACGCTTGATATCGCTGTCGAACGCGTCCTTATAGGTGATATCCTCATAGGTGCGCATGAGCCGCGTGTTCATCTCGCGGACGCGGCTTCTTTCCGCCCGGTACAGGATATACGCCTTTGCGGTGCGCACGTGCCCTTCCTCGATGAGCACGCGCTCGACCATATCCTGGATCTGCTCGACGTCCGGCTGAACGATGTGCAGATCCTCGAGCAGCTGGACAACCCGCTCGGCGAGGCGTTCCACATTGTCGACCCGGCCGTGCGTCGCTATGAGCGCCTTCCGGATGGCGATATTGATTTTTTCAATATCGAAGGGCACAATGCGCCCGTCGCGTTTCCTGATGGATTGTATGACCACTAAACTTTCCCCCCAACCCGTATCGCATACAATATATAGATAAAAATGACAAACAATACCATACATATTGTATCGGCATTTGCTTGTCAGCGCAAGAGGGCAGATACAATATTTTTTTCGGGCGCTTCCGGATGTATGATCCTGAGAATGAACGGAAATACTTTCCTATCATAGCATAAGGAGGAAGGCCTCGTGAGACTGTTTCGGTTTCTGCGCGCGAACGCAAGCTATTTGATCGGCCTGGTCGCCGCGCTTGGGCTCGGATTTGCGCTTGGCGACGCCGGCGTTTTAAGCGCGCCTATGCCCAGCGCGACGCCTGAGCCCACCGTTTTGGTGGAGCCCGTAGGCCAGATCGGCGAGATCAGCGTGCTGCCGACGACGCAGATCGTATGGAAATATTACTTCACGCTCTGCGGCGAGGAATATGAGAGCAGCGTGCATCCCGACATCACGGGATTGACGCTCAAGGACATCACGGACAAGTACCCTGGCGCGAAGGTGCTGGATATGACGAGCCAGAAAGTGGTCGTCCAGATGCGCATCGACGAATACTGCCCCGATCATTACGTGCTTGTGATGACCGATCAGGATGTTGTCTGCATCTTTAAAACCAATCCGACCACGTATGAATCCGAACAGGTCATGCAGTTGGATATCGACACGGACGCGCTGGAAGAGTCCGTCCGGTCGGCGCTCTACGCCGGGATCCCCTTCGATTCGCTCGAGCAGATCGACGCATATCTGGAGGACGTGGAGAGCTAAATTGCTTGTAATGCATGCGTGAATTCTATATAATGACAATAAAGTAATTTTGGCAAGGAGAAACGCATGCACCAAAAAGAATATCAAATTATTACTGATGCAACGTCGGATCTCCCGGCAAAACTGGCGGAAGAATATGGCCTTGTCGTGATTCCGATGCAGGTTGAGCAGGGCGGCGTCGACTATTTGTTCGGCCCCGTCGGCGCAGAGCTTCAGCCCAAGGCTTTCTATCAAAACGTCAGGGCGGGGCAGCATGCTACGACCTCCCAGGTCAATTCATACACGTTTGTGGACGCGTTTACCCCTTTCCTGGAGAAGGGGATCGACGTGCTCTATATCGGCTTTTCCTCGGCGCTTTCGGGCACTTTTCAGGCTTCGACCCTCGCGGCGGAGGAATTGCGTCCCCGGTTCCCGGAGCGCAGGATTGTCTGCATCGACAGTTTGGCCGCCTGCCTGGGCGAAGGGCTCCTGGTGTGCACCGCCGCCAAGAAACAGCGCGAGGGCATGGGCTTCGACGAAGTATGCGCCTTCGTGGAGGAAAACAAATTAAAGCTCTGCCATTGGTTCACGGTCGACGACCTGATGCATCTCAAGCGCGGCGGCCGCCTGTCGGCGACCAGCGCGATCCTTGGCACCGCGCTCAAAATCAAGCCCGTCATGCACGTGGATGATGAAGGCCGCCTGGTGCTTTCGAGCAAAGTACAGGGCCGCAAGCATTCCCTTAAGGCGCTGGTCAAGCAGATGGAAAGCACGTTCCTGCCCGATATGAGCGACGCGGTCATGATCGGCCACGGCGACGCGATCGAGGACGCCCTGCTCGTGAAAGGGCTCATCGAGGAACAATTCGGCGTTAAGGATATCCTGATCGATTATATCGGCCCTGTGATCGGAGCGCACTCCGGCCCCGGGACGATCGCGCTTTTCTTCTTCGGAACAAAGCGATAGACTCGTACAACGGAGCGGGCGCCGCAACGGGTCGCCGCCGCCATGGCAGCGTCCCGGGCGCCTTCTTTTATGGATAAGATAAAGGGAGGCGTGCAAATTCGGCTCCCTTTATCTTAAAGGATGCGCATGGGCGCCGGTGTTCCATGGGTTCACTTGGCGCGCCGCGGATGGGGAATTCGGCAAAAAATGGGGGTATTATGGATTTAACGAAGCTCAATCCCGAGCAGCAAAGAGCCGCTCAAACTTTGGAGGGGCCGCTTTTGATATTGGCCGGCGCCGGCTCGGGCAAGACGCGCGTATTGATCTACCGCATCGCAAATCTGATCGAACACGGAGTCGCGCCATGGAACATACTGGCGCTGACGTTTACCAATAAGGCCGCGCGGGAGATGAAGGAACGCGCCGAGACGCTGCTGTCCGAAGGCGCGTCGGATCTTCTCGTCACGACGTTTCACTCTTTTTGCAACCGTATCCTAAGAAGGGATATCGATCGGCTCGGATATGAAAGGAACTTCACGATCTACGACGATTCGGACCAGATGGCCCTCATCGGCGACATCATCAAGCAGCTCGGCCTGAACGAGAAGGACTTTCCGAAACGGTATTTGAAGGAGCGCATCAGCGAGGCGAAAAACAAGTCGACGGATCCCGAGGCCTTCTTTTCGGACGACGCCTGGCGTGGGGATACGCTCTTAAAGGCGTACCGCCTGTATCGGGACAAGCTTCGCTCCTGCAACGCGCTCGATTTTGACGATCTTCTTCTTCTGGCGATCGAACTATACGAAAAGCATCCCGATGTGCTCGAGAGGCACCGCGATCGCTACCGCTACGTCATGGTCGACGAGTATCAGGACACCAACCAGGCGCAGTACCAGCTGATCCGCTTGCTGTGCTCCAAACACCGCAACATCTGCGTAGTCGGGGACGACGACCAGAGCATCTACGGCTGGCGCGGCGCGGATATCCGAAACATCCTGGAGTTCGAGCGGGATTTTCCGGGCGCGGAGGTGATCCGCCTTGAGCAGAATTACCGCTCCACCAATTGCATCCTCGACGCCGCGAACCATGTGATCTCCAACAACAGGGCGCGCAAGAGCAAACGCCTTTGGACGGCCCGCGAGGGCGGCGATACAATTACCTGCTATACCGCGCCGAACGAGCGGTATGAGGCGGATTTTGTCTGCCGCAGGATCATCGAGGGCGTGCGCGGCGGCATGAGCTACGACGATTTCGCGGTGCTCTACCGCATGAACGCGCAGAGCCGCGTGCTTGAAAGCGTGCTTTTGAGCTACGGCATCTCGCACAAGGTCTACGGCGGCTTCCGGTTCTACGAGCGGCAGGAGGTCAAGGACATCCTGGCGTACTTGCGGCTCATCGGCAACCCGGGCGACGACGTCGCGTTTTCACGGATCGTGAACGTCCCCCGGAGGGGGATCGGAGAGAGCGCGCTTGCGGAGCTTGAGGAGGCCGCACGGCGTACGGGCCTCCCGCTGCTTCTCGCGGCGATGGAAGGGGAGGGACTATCCCCAAGGGTCAAATCCAAGCTTGCCGCGTTTACGGACATCATCTCGGAGCTGGTCGTATTAAAGGAAACGATGGGCCTCGCCGAATTCGTCGAACATATGGTGTCCGCGATTCAATACGACGCGTACCTGCGGGACGACAAGCGTTCCGAGTATGACTCGCGCATGCAGAACGTCATGGAGTTGATCGGGCACATCGCGGAGATCGAACGGGATGTGGAGGAAAGTCAGGACGCGCTGCAGGTATTTCTGGAGAATACCGCGCTGATTTCGGACGCCGATACGGTAGACGACGCGAGCGGCTCGGTATCGCTGATGACGCTTCACAGCGCGAAGGGGCTGGAGTTTCCGACCGTTTTTCTCGTCGGCATGGAGGAAAACATCTTCCCGAGCGCACGCTGCGCCAACGAGCCTTCTACGCTCGAGGAGGAGCGAAGGCTTTGCTACGTGGGCATCACGCGTGCGAAGGACAAGCTGTACCTGATCAACACGCAGCAACGGCAGCTCTTCGGCAATTATTCGTACAATCGCCCTTCGCGCTTTTTGGAGGAGATCCCGGAGGAACTGCTCGAACAGCAGGCGATTCCGGCCCCGACGGTGAGCGCTGCGCCGATGGAGGCGAAGCCCCGTCGGAGCGCACAGGCGCAGCTTTACTCAAAAGGCATGCACGCGGGATTCGGCTCGCCGTCAAGGGCGGCCGCGGCCGCGCCGGCTCCAGCCGTGTCGGAGATCGGGGAGAAGGCGCTCAAGCCGTTCCAGCGCGTCTCGCACGCGAGTTTCGGGGAAGGAACGGTTCTCGAAGTGAGCGGTTCTGGCAATACTCAGCTTGTGACCATCGATTTTATCGCGTACGGAGTGAAGAAATTCGCGGCGGCATATGCGCCCATCACCGTGTTCAAGGAGGAATAGCGCCTTGGAAAAATCGACGCGGGCGAGGATGAAAGACCTCGTCGAGCAGCTAAACGCCTATTCGCACGCCTATTATATGACGAAGGCGCCCCTGGTGAGCGATGCGGAGTACGATGCGCTCTTCGACGAGCTTTTGGAGCTGGAGCGGGAGACGGGCGAAACGCCCGCGGACTCCCCCACGCGGCGCGTGGGGGCGGAGCCCGTCGCGGCGTTTTTGCCGCATCGGCACATCGGGCGGCTGTGGAGCCTTGACAAGGTCAAAACGGAAGAAGCGCTCGAGGAGTGGGTAAAAAAGGCGCGCTCCGCCTGTATTGCGCAGGGCTTTTCTACGCCTTCGTTCGCGCTCGAATATAAATTCGACGGACTGACCGTAAACCTCACCTATCGCGATGGCGCGCTCGTTCAGGGTGCGACGCGCGGAAACGGCATGACCGGAGAGGGGATCCTCGAGCAGATCAAGACCGTTCGCCGCGTTCCGCTGACGATCCCTTTTCAGGGCGAGCTCGAGGTGCAGGGCGAATGCTTCATGCGCCTTTCCGTGCTCGAAAAACTCAACCAAAGCGGGGACGAGCGCCTGAAAAACGCGCGCAACGCCGCCGCCGGAGCGCTGCGCAACCTCGATCCAAAGGTGACGGCCAGCCGCATGCTCGATCTTTTTTGCTACAACGTCGGCCACATCGAGGGCGAGACGCTGACCAATCAGGGGGAGATGCTCGCGTTTCTGGAAAAGAACGGGTTCCCGGTCAGTCCCTATGTGCGCTATTGCGCCGAGACGGCGGAACTGATGAAGGAGATCGAACTTGTCGAGCGGGAGCGCGATTCCCTGGATTTTCTGATCGACGGCATGGTCGTCAAGGTTTTCGATTTCGCCGCGCGAGCGGGGATGGGGTATACCGACCGCTTCCCGCGCTGGGCCATCGCCTACAAATTCGCCGCCGAAGAGGCGACTACAAGCGTACTCGACGTGACGTGGGAGGTCGGGCGCACCGGCAAGCTCACGCCGCTCGCGCATCTTTCGCCCGTGGAACTCGCGGGCGCGACGATCCGGCGCGCGACGCTCAACAACATCGGCGATATCGAGCGCAAGAACGTAAGGGTCGGCTCCGTGGTTCTCATCAGGCGCAGCAACGACGTGATTCCCGAGATTCTCGGCGCCGTCGAAAACGGCGAGGATTCAAAGGAGATTTCAGCGCCGGAGGTTTGCCCGGCGTGCGGCTCCTCCGTCGAGCAGCGCGGCGCGCATCTATACTGTCCAAACTCGCTTTCCTGCCGCCCGCAGATCGTCGGCCGGCTCGCGCATTACGCGTCCAGGGATGCGATGGATATCGACACGTTTTCCACAAAGACTGCGGATTTGCTTGCGGAGCAGCTCGGGCTCGCGGATATCCCGTCGCTCTACGAGCTTGCTGAGGCCGACCTTTCCGGGCTGCCCGGCTTCGGCCAAAAGCGGGCGCAAAAGCTCGTCGAGGCGATAAAAAGCAGCCGCGACTGCACGCTCGGCGCGTTTTTATATGCGCTCGGAATCCCGAACGTCGGTACGAAGACCGCGCAGGATATCGCGGAGCATCTGCACACGCTCGAGAACGTGCGCGCAGCGTCCTTCGAGGAGCTTCAACAAATCCCCGAGGTCGGAGAAATCGTCGCTTCGAGCGTGGTCGGATTCTTTGAAAACCCGATGATACGGCGTCAGATCGACCGCCTGCTCGAGCACGGCGTAACTCCAAGGCCCCATTATGAAACGGCCGAGGCCAAGCCCTTGCTTGGCAAGACCGTGGTAATCACGGGCACGCTCGAGGGATTGAGCCGCCGCGAGGCGGAGGCGCTGGTCGCGGGTGCGGGCGCCGATGTTTCCTCCAGCGTGAGCAAGAAGACGGATTTTCTCGTCGTCGGCGAGGACGCCGGCAGCAAGCTCGACAAGGCGAGGGAACTCGGCATCCGCACGCTCTCCCTGCAGGAACTGTTGACTTTGATCGGGGTGCAGGGGAGCTAAGGCGCTCAATGCGCGCGGCTGAATGCGCATAGATGATCCGGTTATGGTTCCGGGCAACAGCAAATGCATATTTGGCCGAATCTGCATACAAAACGTAAAAAACATGTTATAATTTTTAGTTGTACCGATTTGTTGCAGCCCGAACGGCTGGACGACAGGAGGAACTCGATTTGCTCAACAGCATGACCGGATTTGGACGCGCCTGCGTGGAGCGCGACGGCAGGGAGATGACGGTGGAGCTCAAGGCCGTCAACCATCGGTATCTGGATCTTGGGTTTCGGATGCCACGCGGCGTTTCATTTCTGGAGGATGTTTTCCGCAGCGCGCTGAGCGCCCGTTTTTCCCGCGGGCATGTGGATGTTTTTGTCAATTACCGCAACAACCGCAAGGATGCGCGCTCCGTCAGCGTGGACTCGGCTTTGCTCGGGGCGTATCTCGCCGCCGCGCGGCAGGCGGCCCTCGGGGTTGAACTTGAGGACGATCTCATGCTCTCGGACGTGCTGCGCCTGCCGGAGGTGCTGACCATTACGGAAGCCGAGGAGGATCAGCAGGCGCTTTTGGAGCTTGCGCGCGAAGCCGTGCAGCTCGCCTGTGACGAACTTGCCGCAATGCGCGAGCGTGAGGGAGAAAACCTTCGGCGGGACCTCTGCGCCCGACTTGAAACGCTTCTTGGCCTCGCCGAGAAGATCGGCGCGAGAGCGCCTATCGTGGTGGCCGAATATCAGCAGAAGCTCAGCCAGCGTATCCAGGAGCTTCTCGGCAACGCCGTCGCGCTCGATCCCGCGCGCATTGCGACGGAGGTCGCGATATTCGCGGACAAGGCGAGCATCGACGAGGAGCTCGTGCGCATCAAAAGCCATGTCGGGCAGTTTAACGCGATCCTGGACGCGGCGGAACCGGCGGGCAGGAAGCTCGATTTCGTCGTCCAGGAGATGAATCGCGAGTTCAACACCATCGGGTCAAAAGCAAACGACGCGGAAATTCTCAATTGGGTGATCTCAGGCAAGGCCGAGATTGAAAAAATCCGCGAGCAAGTTCAAAATATTGAATAGGAGAACGCTATGCATCAGGCACGCTTAATCAATGTAGGCTTTGGGAACATCGTATCCGCCACGCGCCTTATCGCGATCGTTTCACCCGAATCCGCGCCCATCAAGCGGATCATCCAGGAAGCGCGCGAAATGGGAAGATTGATCGACGCGACGTACGGCAGAAGAACGCGCGCGGTCATCGTGATGGACAGCGACCATGTGATACTTTCGGCGCTGCAGCCGGAGACCATTGCGCGGCGCATCGGGGACGATGCCGCCGATCCGGCGGAGGAATAGTTCTTTAGGGGGAATCATGCACAAAGGGCTTTTAATCGTGATATCCGGTCCGTCCGGGGTTGGCAAGGGCGTCATATGCAGGTGCTTGCTCAACCAAAGGCCGGAGCTCAAAGTATCCGTTTCCGCGACGACCCGCGCGATGCGCGAAGGCGAAACGGAAGGCGTCAATTATTTTTTTAAGTCTAAAGATGAATTCAAGCGCATGATCGCGGACAACGCGTTTTTGGAATATACGGAGATTTTCGGATCGCATTACTACGGCACGCCGCACGCATATGTACAGGAGCAGCAGTGCCTCGGCAACGATGTGATCCTCGAGATCGATGTGCAGGGCGCGATGTCCGTTAAAAAAAGGTGCCCGGACGCGGTGTTCATATTTATCGCGCCTCCATCCATGAGCACGCTGAGGTGCCGGCTGGTCGGTCGGGGCACGGAGTCGCCGGAGGCGGTTCAGAGGAGGTTCGATACGGCCTTCAAGGAAATGAAGTGGATCGGGGAGTATGATTATATCGTCGTAAACGATGTGCTGGAGGACGCGGTGAAGCAGATCGATTCCATCGTCACCGCGGAGAAGCTCCGGGTGCAAAGAAACGAGATTTTGATACAGAGATTACAGGAGGGCGAAATGCTATGATGAACCATCCGCCGTTGAACGAACTGGTCGAGAAGGCGGGCTGCCGCTACATGCTGGTGACCGCCGTCGCAAAGCGCGCGCGGCAGCTTTTGGATGATACGGACACTTTGGGCGATCGCAAGCCGGTGTCCGTCGCGGTCGAGGAATTTTTCAACGGAAAGTACAAGGTGCACCGGGCAGAGGATTAAACGATGTCTAAAACCGTGGTTCTGGGCGTAACCGGCTCGATCGCCGCCTATAAGGCGGCGGAGATCGTCAGCCGCCTCAAAAAGCGCGATATCGACGTCCGCGTCATCCTGACGAAGGCCGGCGAGCAGTTCATCACGCCTTTGACGCTGGAAACGCTCAGCCATGCTCCGGTCGTAGTGGACATGTTCCACCGCGACGCGCCGTGGGAGGTTGAGCATATCGCGCTCGCAAAGAGGGCCGATGTGTTCCTCATCGCCCCCGCGAGCGCGGACTTTATCGCAAAGGCTGCACACGGCGTCGCGGACGATATGCTCACGACGACGCTGCTCGCGACCAAAGCGCCGGTGCTCGTCGCGCCCGCGATGAACTCCGCAATGTACGAAAATCCCGCAGTGCGGGAGAATATCGAAATTCTAAAGCGGCGCGGCTTTATGTTCATCGATCCCGACGAGGGGCTGCTTGCCTGTGGGGACACGGGTTCGGGAAGGCTCGCGGAGCCTTCCGACATCGTGGAGCGTACCATGCGGGCCCTGTACCCAAAGCGCGACTTCGAAGGCGTTCGCGCCCTCGTGAGCGCCGGACCAACGCAGGAAAAAATCGATCCCGTCCGCTATTTGACGAACCGCTCCTCCGGAAAGATGGGCTACGCGATCGCCGAAGCGCTGACGGAGCGCGGAGCCTCCGTCACATTGGTGAGCGGACCGACCGGCCTTGCTGCGCCAAGCGGCGTAGATCGCGTCGACGTTCGATCTTCGCAGGAGATGTTCCGCGCGATCGACGGGCTCTTCGAAGAATGCGATCTGCTGATCATGGCGGCCGCGCCCGCGGATTACACGATCGCCCAGCCGAAGGATCATAAGATTAAAAAGAGCGGCAGCGCAACGCTTTCGCTCGAGCTTTCGCCCACAAGGGATATCCTCGGAGCGATGGGTGAGAAAAAGGAGAAGCGGATGCTCGTCGGCTTCGCGGCGGAGACCGAGGAGCTTGCAAAGAACGCCAGGGAGAAGCTCGCAAGGAAGAATCTCGACATGATATTCGCGAACGACGTTTCGGGGACGGATACCGGTTTTGGCGTATCCACCAATAGCCTTACGCTGTATCTGCCGGACGGGAGCGAGCTTAACAGCGGCCTGATGCAGAAGAGGGAAGTCGCCGACTGGATGCTCGACCAGATCGCGAAGCGGCGCTGACAGACCAAAAAAACGCGCGGCAGGCCTTTTGGTCTGCTGCCTTTTGTACTATTCTCGAATTAAAACGCGGACAAAATATTTGTCCGCGGCTCGTTAGTGAATGTCGGAAATCTTTGGATTTTCGGCGAAGGAAAATAGTATTTACGAATCCGCTCTAAGGTAAAGGGAGTCGGGCCTATGCGGATTCGTATTGTTAAGGGGGGATGGGGAATGGTTGCGGATGTCTATGTCGATATCGCGCACAGCGAGGTCGACCAGCCGTTTACCTATCTCGTTCCGCCGGAGCTTAAAATCGCGCCTGGGCAGCGCGTCACCGTGCCGTTTGGAAGGGGAAACGCACTCAAGGAAGGGTTTGTGCTCTCGATGAGCGAACATGCGCCCGAGGGTGCGGCGCGCTTTAAAAGCATTGCGGGAACGCTCGAACCCTATACCGCGCTTCTCCCGGATCAGCTCAAGCTCTGCGAGTGGCTCAAGCAGACCTATCACTGCCTGACGGTGGACGCTCTTCGGCTCATGATCCCCGCGCAGATGCGCGGCGGGCGGGTCAAAGAAAACCGCGTGCGCATGGTTGGTCTCGCCGAAAACTGCGACGCCGAGCGCGTGCGCGCGACCCTTTTGAACCGAGCAGGGCAGGCCAAAGCGCCCCGCCAGCTCGAGGTGTTCGACCTGCTCGCGGCGTCAAAAAACTTCCTGAGCGTTTCGGACATCGAATCGTTCATCCCGGGGGCGGGTGGAGCGATCCACAAGCTCATCGAAAAAGGCGTGCTCGTCGAGATGGGCAGCGTGACGTTCCGAAGCCCTTTCCCGCAGCCGCCGCCCGCGTCCGAACCCCTGGTACTTACGAGGGAGCAGGAGGACGCGTGTTCGCGCATCCTTAAGGCGCAGCAGTGCGGGACCGGCGCGTTTTTGCTCCACGGGGTCACCGGAAGCGGAAAGACCGAGGTGTACCTTTGCAGCATCGCTCGGGCGATCGAAAGGGGACGAACGGCGATCGTGCTGGTGCCCGAGATCTCGCTCACGCCGCAGATCGTGGATTCCTTCCGCGCGCGCTTCGGCGAACGCGTCGCGGTATTGCATAGCCGCCTGAGCGCCGGGGAGCGGTACGACGAATGGCGGCGCATCCGAACCGGCCGCGTCGACGTGGTGATCGGCGCGCGAAGCGCCGTCTTCGCTCCGCTCGAGCGGCTCGGCCTTATCGTGGTCGACGAAGAGCACGAACCTTCGTATCTTTCCGAACAGATCCCCGCGTACAACGCCGTCGAGGTCGCTTTAAAGCGCTGCCAGATCACAGGGAGCACGCTTGTGCTCGGATCGGCTACGCCGTCGATCGCGAGCTATTACCGCGCGCAGCGGGGCCGATATGAATTGATCGAACTGAACGAGCGGGCCTCGGGCGCGAGGATGCCGGAGATCGAGATCTCGGACATGCGCCGCGAGTTTTTAGCCGGAAACAATTCAATCTTCGGCGAAACTCTGCTTCAAAGGCTGCGCGCCTGCTTGGAAGCGGGCGAGCAGGCGATATTGTTCGTGAACCGGCGCGGATATTCGACGTTCGTCTCCTGCCGGGGCTGCGGCTATGTGTTCGAGTGCGGCGACTGCGACGTCTCGATGACCTATCATAAGGCGGACGGAGTTTTGCGCTGCCACTACTGCGGCAGGGAGCGGTTTTTGCCGGAAGTCTGCCCGAGCTGCGGGAAAAAGTACATCAAATACTTCGGCGTGGGCACGCAGCAGGTCGAGGAACAGCTGAAAAAGCTCCTTCCCGGAGTGAATACGCTCCGCATGGATATGGACACGACGCGTACCAAGGACGCGCACCGCACGATGCTCGAAGCCTTTGCCAAAGGCGAGGCGCAGGTGCTCGTGGGCACGCAGATGATCGCGAAAGGGCTCGATTTTCCGAACGTGACGCTCGTAGGCGTCATCGCGGCGGACTCGCTGCTGCATCTTCCGGATTACCGGAGCTATGAGCGCACGTTCCAACTCATCACGCAGGTGTCCGGCCGGGCGGGGCGCGCGAAACACCCCGGGCATGTGGTGATACAGGCCTATACGCCGGAACATCCCGTCATACAGTTCGCCGCCGGGCAGGATTACAAGGGCTTTTATGCCTATGAGCTCGCGAACCGCAGGGCGGCGCTGTTCCCGCCGTTTTCGATCTTCGTGCGCGTGCTTTTTACGGGCGCGAACGAGGCGGGGCCGATGCAGGAGGCCGAACGTTTTAGGGAAGGACTGGAAAAAGCGCTGCTGGCTCATCTTGAAAAGCGCGGCGCCGATCCCGCTGAGCTGCTTTTTATCCTCGCCGCGCCTGCGCCCATCAAGCGGCGGCAGGCGATGTACCGCTACCATGTGCTCATAAAGCTTCTGCGCACCGGCAATACCGCGGGCCTGATCTCCGAAATCTACCGCTTCGCGGACGCGAATCGGAGCCCGTGCTTCACGGCGCTTTTGGTCAACCCGCAGGACATGTTCTGACGGAACGTTGCGCCCGCGGCGTTAATTGCATTATAATAGGAAAATAGATCAAGACTCGCTTCGGAGGGAAAAATGGCGATACGCAAGATTCTGGTCGGGGACGAACCCACCTTGTATAAAAAATGCAGGCCGGTCGAAAAATTCGACGCGCGGCTCCACATGATGCTTGACGACATCGCCGAGACGATGTACGACGCAGACGGCGTCGGCCTTGCCGCACCGCAGGTCGGCATACTCCGGCGGATGTTCGTCGTCGACTGCGGGGAAGGGCTTTTGGAGCTTATCAATCCCGAGGTGATTTCTACGGAGGGTGAGATCGGCGAAATGGAGGCCTGCCTTTCCTTTCCGGGGCAGCAGGGCTATGTCGTGCGTCCGGAAAAGGTTGTGGTGCGCGCGCAGAACCGAAACGGCGAATGGGTGGAATATGAAGGGCAAGGCCTTCTCGCGCGGGCGCTGCTGCACGAGAACGACCACCTCGACGGACAGGTATATCTTAGGCTTGTAACCGAGCCTCCCGAGGGCTTTGGCGAAGAGGAGGAAGACGAGGACCTGGACGGGCAGGCGCTGCCGGATGCCGGGGAGAAGCTATGAGGATCTCTTTTCTAGGCACGCCGGATTTTGCTGTTCCATCCCTGAAAATGCTTGTGGAGGACGGGCACGAGATCTGCGTCTTTACCCAGCCGGACAGGCCTAAAGGCAGGGGCTATGAGCTGGCGGCGTCCGCGGTCAAGCAGGCGGCGCAGGAATACGGTCTGCCCGTGTATCAGCCGCAGAAGATCAGCTCGCCCGAAGGGATCGCCCTGCTTCGGGAAGCCGATCCGGAGATGATGGTTACCGCCGCCTGGGGTCAGCTCTTATCCAAGGAAGCGCTTGCGATTCCCAGATACGGCTGCGTCAACGTCCACGGCTCGCTGCTGCCGAAATACCGGGGGGCCGCGCCGGTACAGTGCGCGATCATCAACGGGGAGGCGCAGACCGGCGTCACCACGATGCTTACGGACGTTGGCCTTGACACCGGAGATATACTTTTGTCGAGAAGCACGCCCATCGGCGAGGACGAGACGGCGGGCGAACTGCTGACGCGCCTTGCAGGGATCGGTGCGGAGGTTCTCAGGGAGACGATCGAGGCGCTCCGAAAGGGCACAATTATTCGTACCCCACAGGATCCGGCGCAGGCGACCAGATGCGCTCAATTGAAGAAGGAAGACGGCCATATCGACTTTTTAAAAAGCGCTTTGAGCGTACACAATATCGTGCGCGGCGTCAACCCGTGGCCCGGCGCGTATGCGATAAACGGCGGGGAAACGATCAAGATCTGGCGCACCCGAAAATGCGATCTGGAAAAGGGATCGGCGCTGCCGGGCGACTGCGTGATTGCCGACCCGAAGCAGGGGCTTTTCGTCGCGTGCGGGGACGGCTGCGTTGAGGTTTTGGAGATGCAGTTCCCCGGCTCCAAACGCATGGACGCGAAGAGCGCCCTTCGCGGGCATTCCCTCTCCGGGGTTCGGTTTTCATAATGAGCGCGCGGCGAAAAGCGCTTGAGGCGCTCGTGGAGATCACCGATCATGGCGCGTACGCAAACCTAAAGCTCAAGGAGACGCTTTCCGGCGTGTCCGAGCAAGAGGCGCGCTGGGTCAGCGCAGCGGTTTATACGGCGATCGAGCACCTCGCGTATATCGACCATGTGCTTTCCGGCTTTGTCCATCAAAAACCGAAGCCGATCATCAGAGGAATACTCAGGCTCGGCGTATGCCAGCTACTCTATATGAACGTGCCCGACAGCGCCGTGTGCGACGAGAGCGTCAAGCTTGCGCGCGAGGTCGGCAAAGGCGCGCTCTCGGGCTATGTCAACGGCGTGCTGCGCAATATCTGCAGGAACAAAGGCTCCTTGCCCGCGCTGCCCGAGAACCTAACGCAGAGGCTCAGCATCGAGTCCGGCTATCCGGAATGGATCGTCGAGGAATACATCGGGCAATACGGCGAGGAGTTTGCGCGCAATCTGCTCTTCGCGCAAAACCTTGGGCTGACGCTACGGGCGCAGCCGCCCTTTACGCCGAAAGAACTCGGGGACGCGCTTTGCGCGCGCGGCGTCTCGTTCTCGCGCGGGACGATCATAAACGAGGCGTTTAAGCTCGAAAAAGGGTTTGATATCGCGTCGGACGCGCTGTTTTTGGAAGGGAAAGTCGCCGTGCAGAGCGAGAGCGCGATGCTGGCGGCCAAAGCGTGCAAGGTCGGGCCGGGAATGCGGGTGCTCGACGCCTGCGCCGCGCCCGGCGGAAAAAGCGCGTACCTCGCCGCGCTGATGGAGGATCGCGGGCATCTGGAGGCGTGGGAAGTGCACGAACACCGCAAGGAGCTCTTAGATAAGACGCTCGGGCGGCTGCATGTGCGCTGCGCGAACACGCGGGTGCAGGACGCGTGCGAACTCCGTGAGGAGCTGGTCGGGAGCATGGACGCCGTGCTTGTGGACGCGCCGTGCTCGGGGCTCGGCGTTTCCGGCAAACCCGACATCCGCTACGCAAGGAGCCCCGGGGATATCCAATCGCTCGCCGCGCTTCAGAAAAAGATCCTTGATTGTTGCGCGAATTACGTCGCGCTAGGCGGCGCGCTCGTGTATGCGACCTGCACCGTGAGCAAAAGGGAGAATCAGGATGTCGTTTCGGATTTTCTCAAGCGGCATGCGGAATTTCAGCTTGATCCATTCACGGAGCTTTTGCCCGACGGGATGCGCTATCGCGCGAAGGACGGGATGCTGCATCTGTTTCCACACATGGATCACACGGACGGGTTTTTTATCGCCCGCATGGTGAAACGATGAATTTGATGGATCAAAACCTCGAAGAGCTGGAAGGGCTGCTCTTAAGCTGGGGCGAGCCGCGTTTTCGCGCCCGCCAGGTTTTCGAGTGGCTGCAGAAGGGCGCTCGCCCCGAGGATATGACCAACCTTCCCAAGGCGCTGCGCAATAAGCTCTCCGCCCTGCCGTTCGGCGGCGCGAAGATCCACACGCGCCGCATCTCCGAGATCGACGGCACGGTCAAATATCTCTTCGAGCTGGAGGATCAAAACCTCGTGGAAGGGGTTTTGATGCATTACGATTACGGAAATACGCTATGCCTGTCCACGCAGGTGGGCTGCAATATGGGCTGCGCATTCTGCGCGTCGACGCTCGCGGGCTGCGTGCGCAACCTTACCGCGGGAGAGATGTTAAGTCAGGTCGCTCTGGTGGAAGCAGACGAACCCTGCCCGGAACACCATGTACGCTCGGTGACGAACATCGTGCTCATGGGCAGCGGAGAGCCGCTTTTGAACTATGAGAGCGTCGTCAGGTTCCTCAAGCTTGTAAGCATGCCCGGAGGCATGAACATCAGCCCCCGGAACATCTCGCTTTCGACCTGCGGGCTGGTTCCCAGGATCTATACGTTGATCAAAGAAGCGCCCCACGTTACGCTTTCGATCTCTCTGCATGCGCCGAACAACAAAATCCGCTCGAAGCTGATGCCCATCAATCAAACGTATCCGATCGAGATGCTCGTGCAGGCGGCGAAGGACTATGCACAGGGCACGGGCCGAAGAGTGATCTTCGAATACGCTCTGATCAAAGGCGTCAACTCAGAGCGCGTCCATGCGATGGAATTGGCGGATCTCGTGCGCGGCGTCAACTGCCACGTCAACCTGATTCCGCTCAATCCGGTGCCCGAACACGACCTGTTCGGCGTATCCCGGGCAGATGCGTATGCTTTCGCGGGATGGCTTGACGAGCGCTCGATCTCCGCAAGCGTCCGGCGGGAGATGGGCGCGGACATCGAGGGCGCCTGCGGCCAGTTAAGAAGAAGGGTTCTCGAGGAGGGTTCATGAGGTTCGCATACCGGAGCGATATAGGCAAGCGCGCTAAGAATGAGGATTACTGCTACGTCCCCGAGGACGGCGGCCCCATGCTGCTGATCGTGGCGGACGGCATGGGCGGCCACAACGCCGGAATGCTCGCGAGCCATATGGCCGTGCAGACCGTTTCCGAACGTATGAAGCAGGGCGGATTCTTCAATACGGATGCGCTGATCCGCCATGCCGTCGCGTATGCGAATACGGTGATTTATCATTTTGCGCTCGAACGTGCGGAGTGCCGCGGCATGGGAACGACGATCGTGCTCGCCGTCGTCGAGGGCGGGGAATACATCGCCGCGAACATCGGGGACAGCAGGCTGTATCATTATTATCAGGCGAGACAGTCGATCCGCCAGGTCACCGTCGATCATTCCTTTGTGGCGACGCTTGTCGCGAGCGGCGAAATCACGCCGGAGCAGGCGCAGACGCACCCCAAGCGCAACATCATCACGCGCGCGTTAGGCACGCGCGAGCAGGAGAAACTCGATCTTTTCCATGAAAAATGGGACAAGGGCGATATACTGATGCTCTGTTCGGACGGATTGTATACCGCCGTGCGCGAGCGTCAGCTCGTGGATATCCTGAGACAGGATGTCGACTTGGAACACAAATGCTCCATGCTGGTCGATCTCGCGCTGAATGCCGACGCGTCGGACAATGTGACGGTTGTGCTCGCGCTCAACGACGGGGAGGTGGGCGAATGATCGATACCGGCATGATTTTATCCGGCCGCTACAAGGTGGAATGCCTGATCGGCACCGGCGGCATGGCGGAGGTGTACCGTGCGCAGTGTCTACAGACCGGGCGAACGGTCGCGCTCAAGGTGCTCAAGGAGCAGTTTAAGGACAACGCCGAGTTTTTACGGAGGTTCGAGCGCGAAGCGCAGGCGGTCCTGACGCTTTCTCACGAGAATATCGTCCGCTCTTACGACGTGGGCGAGGACCGGGGCTATCATTACATCGTGCTTGAGTATGTGGAAGGCTGCACGCTCAAGGCGATGATCCGCGATCAGGGCGCGATGAACCCGCGCCAGGTCGTGGCGATCGCCGGACAGCTGCTCGACGCGCTGGGGCATGCGCATCATTATGGGATCATCCACAGGGATATCAAGCCGCAGAACGTGATCGTCACGCCGAAAGGCAAGGCTAAGCTCGCGGACTTCGGCATCGCGCGCGACGCGGATTCTTCCACGGTGACGTTCGCCGGTACCAACGTGCTCGGTTCCGTGCACTATATCTCGCCGGAGCAGGCGAAGGGCGAGGTTGTCACGGTGGAGAGCGATCTCTATTCGCTCGGGATTTCGATTTACGAGATGCTCACGGGCAGCGTGCCGTTCGGCGGGGATAACAGCGTTTCCATCGCGCTCAAGCATCTTCAGGAGCCGATCCTCCCTCCCGTTCAAATCCGAAGAAACATTCCATCCGCTCTCAGCGACGTGGTCGTCAGGGCGACGGCAAAAGACCCCGCGATGCGCTATCACAGCGCGGCGGAGATGAAGCGCGACCTTCTTCGCGCGCTCCGGGAGCCGCACGGGAAATTCGTACGCATCTCCATGGCCCGGGACGCCGCGCAGCCGAAGGAGAAGAAACGGCGCTCAGGCGGCATATTTAGGATCGCCCTGACGCTGGTGCTCTCGCTGGGCCTGTTCGTCATGATGTTCCTTTTGGTCCGATCCCTGTGGGACAGGGATCGCGCGTCCGAATCCGACCGCGTTCCAAAGCTTACGGGAAAGACGCTCGACGAGGCAGAGCAAATTGCGCAGCTGCGCGGATATACGATCGAGGTGACCCAATGGCTGTCGGACGATACCGTCGCCGACGGGACGGTGCTCGACCAGTCGCCGGAGGCCAACGCGAGCGTGGGCAAGGGCACTAGAATCTCGGTGTCCGTGTCCCGCGGAAGCCTGAACGCGGTCGTGCCTCAGCTTGTAAACCTTCCTTTGAACGATGCCGCCGACCTTCTTGCGGAGAACGGATTGCAGCTCGGCGTGATCGAATACGAGCAGAGCGATGAGGTGCCGCCCGGCAGCATTTGCAGGCAGAATCCCGCGGAGGGGGCGGAACTGATGGAGGGGGACAGCGTCGATGTTTGGGTCAGCGGTTCTGCGGATCAGGAAATCGAAATGCCGACGCTGACCGGTACGAGCATCAAGGATGCGATCGCGGCGATACAGGAGCTGGGGTTCAAGCGCATACTGGTGCGCAGCGAGGAGCCCGTCAACGATGCGCTGGAGAATACCGTGATCAAGCAGTCGCCTTCCGGCGGAATGAGCTCGGATATATTCGCGACCGTGGAGCTGACGATCAGCAATATCGTGCCCGGCGAATACGCGGCGGATATCGCGTTCAATGTGGATATCGCGGAAAACGATTCGTCCGTAATGGTCACCTGCGTTAAAACGCCCGGCGTCGAATGGGTGCTCTATGAGGATACGCTGCAGAAAGGCGTGCAGCGCACGGTTTCCTTCCAGGCGATGACCAATTTCGGCGGAGAATATGAGACGATATTATATGTCAATGGGGAAGCGGTGCGCCGCAGCACGATAGCATATGAATACAGAGGGTAACCGCCTGGCGCAGGGCGTCATACTCAAAGGCGTGGGCGGCTTTTACACGGTATTGCTGGAAGGCGGCAAGCGCGTCACCTGCAAGGCGCGCGGAAGGTTCCGCAACGACGGCGAAACGCCGCTGCCGGGCGATTGCGTGCTGATCGACGAAGGCGCGGGCGGGGAGGGAAGCCGCATCGCTGAAATCCATCCGCGCAAAAATCTCTTGGCGCGCCCAGCGATCGCGAATGTCGACCAGTTGGTCGTCGTACTTGCGCTCTCCGCGCCAAAACCGGATCTGTTGCTCCTTGATAAGCTCCTGATCGCGGCCGAGAATACCGGAATCGCGCCCGTGCTGCTTTTAAACAAGCTCGACGAGGCGGACGAGGCGCTCAAAGCGAACATCGCGATGCAGTATTTGCCGACGGGATATCCCGTGCTCGCGGTATCGACGATCAACGGCCGGGGTCTTGAGGAGTTTTGCGGGTTGCTCAAAAACAAGGTCTCCTGCCTCGCCGGACAGTCGGCGGTCGGGAAGACGTCGCTGCTGAACCGCCTCATACCGGACGCGGATCTGCCGGTGGGCGTGCTTTCCAAGCGCACCGACAGAGGGAGGCATACGACGCGCCATGCGGAGCTTATAGAGCTCCCGTCGGGCGGTGTGATTGCCGATACGCCGGGATTTTCAATGCTCGATCCGATCGAGCTCGAGCCGAATGCGCTGTGCAAACTGTATCCCGAAATGCGCAAGGCCCTCGGCCGGTGCAGATTCGCAAGATGTCTCCATAAGGACGAACCCGATTGCGCCGTTAAGGAACTGATCGGTTCGGGTTCGCTTTCAAGAGAGCGCTATGAACGATATGTTGCGATTTTAAATATTTTAGTGGAAAAGAGGAAACACCAGTATGATTAAGGTCGCTCCGTCCATTCTGTCGGCCGATTTCGCGGCGCTGGGGGAGTCCGTTTCCAAGCTCGAAGCCTGGGGCGCGGATCTGGTGCACTTTGATGTGATGGACGGCGCCTTTGTGCCGAATATCACGTTCGGGCCGGTCATGTGCTCCGCGGTGCGCCCCTATACGAAGCTGCCCATCGACGCGCACCTGATGGTGGAACACCCGACCCAATGGGTCGAACCGTTCGCTAAAGCGGGCGCGGATTATATCACAATCCATGTAGAGGCGGACAAACACATCCATAGGACGCTGCAATTGATCCATTCCCTCGGGAAAAAGGGCGGCGTGGTGTTGAATCCCGCGACCCCGGTTTGTCTGGTGGAACCGATCCTCGAAGACTGCGAAATGATATTGATTATGAGCGTTAACCCCGGCGCGGGAGGGCAGAAGTTCATCCCGTCGGTGTTAAAGAAAATTAGGGAGCTCCGGGCGATGGCGAACGAGCGCGGGCATGCGCTTGATATCCAGGTGGACGGCGGCATTAACCCCGAGACGGCGAAGCTGTGCGTTGAGGCGGGAGCGAATGTGCTCGTCGCCGGAAACAGCGTCTTCGGCGCCGAGGACCCGGCGGATATGATCCGCAGGATCGGCCAGAGGTAGGGGTAAAGGAAGTCAAATACCGCCTTGAAGCCGCATTATGCGGCTGATATTAATGAGTTGGGCGCTTTCAAGGCCAATGAATATATTTATAAAAATGCACAAGCGGAAATTAAGTTAAGTTATCTTGCGACCACAAATGAAACCATATTGTTTCTTCAAGCCCAACCCATTGAGTCGAATCATTGATTGCCCAAGAATTTAGCGTTCCTGCGGGGGGCGCTTTATTATACCCGCAGGAGGTGAACGAAGTGGGCCAGACCATTGAATTGAAGCAAGCATCATTGACCTATGACTTAAAACGCAGGCGCTGGAACAAGAGTTGGCGTATCAGATGGTAAAGAAAATGCTCCTCGCATGGGATCCCGACTTTACGAGGGTTACCCCCCAAGGAGCAGGAGCGGCTTAACGAGGCAAATACCATAGCAAATACCAGCAAAACTGCAAGATCAGTCAGTATTCTTGTTCCAAAAAACAAGAAAAAAGCCCCAAATTAGGGGCTTTAAGCTCTTGGCTGCGGAACTAGGATTTGAACCTAGACAATACGAGTCAGAGGGGTGAAGGGAGTCCCTTTTCGTACCATACAATACCACAGAATCCCGCTAAATATCTGGGTTTTCGGAAAAGGTGGTACTGAGGGGTACACTATGGGAAAAGGTGCGACGAAATGCCGGATGTAGCAAAATCATAGCAAAAAACATCAAAATAATGAGCTAAACAAGCGCCCTGTTCAGCGGTGATAAGAGTACAAACCTGAATGCAAATTATTCTTTTGAATTGAGGTTTGTATTTGTGTAAAAAAAGGCGGTATCGCAAATTGAACCACCCCCAATTTGCTTTTCTCCATGCGTATTACTCCTTCGTCTTGAAGGCATGAAAACAGGGTCTGATTTTTCAATCAAGCTCTGTGGGGATGGTTAATCCCTCCTTTCCATTTCGGCAATGTTGGCCCAAAGTAACCTTACCCATGCAAAAACGCTTCCAAACTGAGATGATAGGCGGCGTTACGTGTTTAATAAATCGATTCTATAATTTAGAGGCAATTAGCTAAGTTTTTTATTAATCCATTCTGATATGTATAATAAATCCTTATCTGTATTGAGAAAATATACTGGTTTGTTTAATATAATTCCGTAATTGAGAACTAGGGAGTTTTGAAGATTAATCGCATACGATATTTCTTCAGGACCTAACATTGGTCTACCCTGTGGATTCGCAGATATCCTTTTTATGATGCTATTAGTGCTGCAATATAAAGAAATTAACAATTCAAAATTTAGCTCGTTTAGAATTGATGTTTTAAATGGGGTGGTTCTAAAACCATATTGTTCATATGTAACAGCATGAGAATCAACAATTACATGGTTCGTCTTTTTAAGATTGTTGATTATATCAAGTAATAATGTATCAACAGCATTAATATCCTCAGGAGTAATAACAGATGCCGATTTTGTTCGCATCTCTTCTTGACTAATATTACATTTGGATTTAGCTTCCAAAAATTCTTTCAATATACTGGAATAGCTAACTACCTCTATTTGGGGGTTGACAGACTTAATATAATTACATAAAGATGACTTCCCTGATCCTGCAACACCGGTTAAATAAACTATCTTCATAGTCTACTTAACAAATACGGCATAAGGGTCTTTCATTTTTGCGACATATGAAATAGCTGTAATCTTTTGATCAATCCTAGCTTCTATAATTCTATTATAATTAACTTCAAGACAAGCCTTATCTACATGCCCTCTAATATAATCATTTGCAGGCCGCCCTTTACTTACGCCACAACCGACCTCGTATGCATTTATAGGTATTTCAATCTCCTCAGGTCTAATCTCGTCTAGAACTATAGCATATCTTGAACCAGTTACATTAATTCCAACTGGTATGGGCTCATAGCTAACTCCGTCCACTGAAAACATGGTTGCAGGCACAATATCCGGATCAGCGTGAGAGTTAATTTTCTCCATGAATAAATATATTGAACCATTTTTCTCTACGACATGCCTTGCAAACGGTTGTATTTGTCTGGTCGGATGGCATGTCGGCCCACCATAGCCCCAGAAACTCATACCTGTATCTTCAATTTCTTTCATTTTGCGTTTAATAATGGTGTCGAAGTCCTCGTTCGCATGTTGTCCAACTTTCATGAAAACAAAATGGCTATTATTTATATCTATCATTCTTCGTTAATCTCCTTAATAATTGGAATTAATTCGTAATCAGGATTTATATACTTTCGCGCCGTTTTATCCTTAACATATTGTATTTTTAACGGATCATGGGAACCATAAAACATTTCTAAATCTGATGGATCAAGTGCAATACTGTTATAATCAGATTCGACAAAATTGATACGCCTAAAGACTATGCTACATGATGTAAGGTCTGGATCATCTTCAAGTATGTATGTATGAAATTGTGGAACCATTTCAGATATAATAAAACCGTTATCCAGCGCATACTTCTGTGTATGCTGTAAAACATCACAAGTCCAAGTAAGTTGTGGAACATCAGCTAGTACAACACATCCTATAGCATTGCGACCTGTTGCTTCAAATCCCCGTCGCATAAATGATGAAATACTCCGGCCATCATTACTCGCTCCGTAAGGTGGGTTACAGTAGAATGCATCATATTTATGCCATAGGTCGATTGGTAACGCATCAGCAACATTATATAGCCTTGCTGATATGAGATCTTGCATTCTATGGTTTTTTGCAAAGAAATTTATGGAATTCACAATTCTCTCATCGAAATCTACTACAAGAATACTCTTAATGTTACTATCAATTTCTGAATTCTTCTGCAAATATGCTAACCCTAAAGCAATTGCGTCACCATCACCAATAAAAATCATGTTTGATTTTGAAACCCATTTACTGATATGCTCAATTTGTAAGAGCATATCAGCATGCTTCATATAGATTTGATCAAGCTCTCTGATTGGCAATGGCCGGTTCGCAACGATATCAGAAATGTAGTTGATGCTTTTTCGTAAATCCATAACCTCATCTCCAATTTAGATATCTTTAAATAATTCAAATAATTTAGAATCGTTGCTCTTTTGAAATAGATACTTTGTGATTATCAAGACTAAAGAGATTATTTCTCCAAACACAGAAATAAAGAATGCATTGAACTGTATATCACTAATATTAAGTTTATCAAGGCCAATTAAAATAAACACAGTATTTAACAATATAATCTGTATCCCCAAAATAAACATAAAGCATATTGCGTATAAACGTCTGAGTTTTCTTTCTTGAGACTGCTGAGTTGCCCATGAAGATAATAATCCGTGTATTATATGACTTTTATCGGTAGCTGCCTGTACTTTAATAAGGTCATCAATGTTATTTGTTTCTTGTTCATTTATACTGGATATTGAATTCTGCGCCTTAACAGAGAACAAATCAACGGGATTAAAATTTGGCATTAGATCAACCCCAAACTACTTAATCTAATTCCCATAGCGGATTCTGAGACTTTGAATATTGAGGCTAATTGTTCCAAACTGTTGAGCTCTTTCCAATACTTTTTAACATATTCTGCATCCATTAGTAAAGCGGCTGCAAATTGATTGGCCTCAATTTCGTTCAAATATGCCTTGCCTATATTATCAGAGTTGTCTGTCCTGAATAAATCTACTTCAGTATCGATAAATTCGCCATCGGAATGCAAATGCAACAAACTATGTCCTAATTCGTGGGCAATAGTAAACCTTTTCCTATATGGTAGATCATTGGTATTCACTAATAGTGATAAGTTATTACCTCGTTTGGCAATCATTCCAGATAAAGAAGGCTCCGAAAACACAGCATTAGATACTTTTATACCTAACTTATTGGCCAAGACAACTGGATCAACCGGGATACTATACATTCCATGGTCAAGCAGCGTTTGGCGTGCAAATGCTTCGATCTCATTTTTCTTCATAAGATGAACATCCTCATTAGGGTTTAATGATGTTCTACTATTTTTAATTATATAACATTAACAAGATATGTTAAAGTGAAAAATAATATTTTATCGTTTTTTGGCTATCTCTGTTGTGTATACCGATAGAAACCATTAGGGAAATGCACTTACGCGAAGCAATTTCGCAATTTCAGGCGAATGACGGAGTAAAATCGCACAATTCTAGCAGAAAAAGTTGGTTTACTGGAAAGAGCCATAATGAGATAATCTGAAAAAGCAATATTTAACAGGGGATTAATAAAACATAGCAAAAATCAACAAAATCAGGGGTGATATGATAATATAAACATATTCAGCTAAGTATACGGAAAGTTGGTGAACATATTATGCGACCTGATGAGGACTATGTTAAAAGATCTCTGGAAGAGTATTTGTCGGATGTTATTGGAGACTTCAAAATTATTGAAGGCGAAGATCCACCAGATTATTATGTGCAATATGATAATACAAAGATACTACTTGAGGTTACCCGTGCTGATCCTGTCTTTTTGGGAAAAGAGGGTTTAGGAAATAGAACTACAAACGATATCGCGCTCATAAGGTTATGTAACCAATTAAATGATGAATTTGGTTCAAGAATTGTCCCTCCGAAAACCCTCTTATTATCAATAAAGGGCCCCATAAGTAATTATCCAAAATTTAAAAAAGCAATAAAACAAACGATCTCATCTATTACTGAAGATAAAAAACTACTCTCAGATATTTATAATAATTGGATGTCTTTAGATATCGGGGGAACTAAAATCGGAATTATCTTAATTGATAACTTACCAGAGAAAAAGAGAATATCTGGATTAATAGGCGTTGTAGATAATAAAGAATTAATAAACATTAATGTACAAACCCGTTTAATACTAGAGAATATTATAACCGAAAAAGAAAATAAAACAAAAATAATAAATGGGATGGAATGGCATGGAGAAAAGTGGCTTGCAGTTTTAAATGGATATCCCCTTGCCGATGCTGATAATTATGTTAGAGCTATTCAAAGAATTAAAATAACTCACACATTTTCAAAGATATTTTTAATAGAAAATGATTACAAAGTGACTAACCTATTTAATTTATCCTCTGATGGCAATGCATGATATCCGGCAGAGCATGAGAAGCTATCAAATTAACAGAGAGCCGCTTAGCTGTTTACCAAAACACTTTAAATCTCGCGGCAAGGAAAAAGCCCCATACAAAACCTAAAAGGCTGTACGGGGCTTGTAGCGCACTGAACTATCTCTATGCGGCGGCTTGCTGGGCTATCAGATTATGCAGTATGAGTTTTTCTTCGGGCGTAAGCTCAACGCTTAGGCAGTCTTCAAGCTCAAGGAGCAAACATGAGTGAGGATCAGAATTGTAGTAGTCATTGGTAAGCGAGAAAATAATCTCCCATACTTCGCGTTCATTACCGGTTGAATGGTTGAGTATGCTGGAGATTTCTTCTTCACTGTACCGATATGGCTCAACTTTAACGTAAAGCGTAGCGAAGTCAATGCTTCCGGTCGGCGTGAAGTATACAAATAGTTTCGTCTCGGTATGCTCGGCGTTAATCTCAAGGATCCCTGTGTCCGAGGCGATTTCATAAGCAATTTCTTCTATGGCATCCTTTAACAGCGGGTCACAGTAGGTAAGGGAAGCGTCATCTTCATCGATGTCCATGTTAGTAATAGCGTTTGGGTTAAGGTCGGCGGTGATGATGCTGGTGTTCTTGCGTCCGAGGTACATGCTGCGTTCTCCGATTTTCATAGTGTTTCTTCCTTTCTATTTTTGTTTGTGCTTAGGTTACAACCACCCGCTGCCCATCGTGGAATATGAACAGCGACGCTTCCGGCCTAAGGTCTATTTAGACACGCCGGAACATGTTATGAGGTTATTGGCTTACAAGCAAGATACCTCTACTGGTAGTGATGTACTCTCCCTTTTTGCAAATGTCGCGGCCTAATCGCTCAAGGTCAACGTATTGTGCAAGCTCCTTTAGGTTTTCGCGTTCAATCCAGTAACCCACTTCAACCAATAGCAGATGAGCAAGCTCCGTGAAGTTAGTTATACCGTTGTGCAAAATACAGCGGCTCTCCTCTTGATCAGAGAGTGCGGCGGTAAGGTTGCAGCCTTTGACCTCGATGATGGTTAAAAGCTCCTCGATTTGATCCTGGTCCTTCTCGGGGAACATGGTGGTCAACTGTTCAGCGGTGTACTTAGTCATTAGTGTGCCCTCCTCAAATTCTGATATAATAGAATTTTATTCTGTGTTCATGTAACTAAATGCATTGTACCAATAAGGGGGAGCAAATGTCAAGAATAAAATTACATTATAGCAGAAATAATTTTGACATAGCAGAACTCATATGCTATTGTATCAAAGGGGGGGGAGGGCTAGAATATGGGACTGAGTTATAACAAGCTATGGAAGCTCCTTATTGATAAAGGTATGAAGAAAATGGAATTACGAGATAGACTAGGCATAAGCAACAGCACTCTTGCAAAGCTTGGAAAGAATGAACTTGTCTCTCTTGCAATACTTGAGAAGATATGCGTTACTCTTAATTGCAACATTGGGGATATAGTTGATTATGTTCCAAACAAACAAAAGGACGGTGATATAACTTGACCATCCGATACAGCAAAGCCGCCGTCAAAGCCATTGAGAGCATGAACAGTGCCACCAAGCAGCGTGTCAAGGCGGGAATTGAAGGCCTAACGCAAAAGCCGCCCCTGGGCGATATAAAGCGCCTACAAGGGTATCAGGACTATTACCGTCTAAGAGTAGGCAAATACAGGATTATTTACAGGTTCCTTGTAGATAATTCAGTTGAAGTGCTGTATATTATAGATATAGGCTCCCGTGGCGATATTTACAAGTGAGGAGGGCTTGAAATGACCGCATTAGTGCAAAAAGTGACCGAAATGCTTGAGATGCTCCCCGAGCAGGATCAAGATTTGGCGTATCAGATGGTAAAGAAATTGCTCCTCGCGTGGGATCCTGACTTTACAAGGTTAACCCCCAAGGAGCAGGAGCGACTTAACCAGGCCTTGAAGGAAACCGAGACCATTAGCCACGATCAAATCAACTGGAATTAACATAGCCAAAGCAACCAATAAAAGAACCTGTCATATCGCGGCAGGTCTTTTTATGCGCAAACTGGAGCGGATCGACAGCAATAAAATGAAGTCTTCCATTGCTTGATCTAAAATGCAATTCTTGACGCTTTTTACTAAAAGCGGTATTGTGTAAAAAGGATCAATTCTCATTCCACCATGAGCTTATCATAATCAGCGGAGGGTCAAATATGGCTTACATTGCGGCAAAATGTCCAGCCTGTGGAGCAGGAATCCAGGTGCCTGATGATACTCAAAAAACGTTCTGTACTTACTGTGGCTCATCAATAATTTCTGAAGATGCGATAAAACTCAATAAGGTACAAGTTGTTGGAACAGTTGAGGTTGCGGGTATTGCCACGCTTGAAAAGTTAATTGAAACCGCTGAGGCCAATATGTACATAGAACAATATGATAGGGCTTTTCAAGTATTCAATCAAATAACCTTAGAATATCCAGCAGATTATCGTGGTTGGTGGGGCAAATTGCGTAGCTATTCACATGAGTTTATGGCTTACCCACATAAATCAGGAAGTGAATTTATTCAATGGTCTAAGATCGCAATGAAAATTATGGAGGATGGCAAGCGTAAAGAACTTTATATAAAAATATATGAAAATTACTATAATAGGACTAATTATGATTTTTTAATAGCTCTTCATAGTGCTGTGAAAAATACTAAAGCGCTTAGTTTGGAAATTCCAGCGTATGAAAGGCTCATGGAAGAGTTTAATGAACTGAAGCAGCAAGCTGATAATATGGGTGCATAGCGCAAAAGGATTTTAAATTGTGAAATAAATGTGAGTAAGTGTAAAATAGTACTTGACAGAGTGGCTAAAGCATAGTAAAATATATGTCCAAGTGACAGCGCAAACAACTCACGCCTCCGTCGAGGCACACGATATCCAGTAGTTCATAAGACCAAAATTGAAAAGAAAGGAGGACACAGGTTTTATTTTGCTATCCAAAGGAACTATATTTTACTGCATTTCGGTCAGTAGCAGTACCAATTTCTCTACAATCATAATACTATAAGAACTGTTTAAAAACTGATACTTGCATCAGTCTATTTTGCGTTACGCAAAGGCGATTGGATGCCCACTTTTGCGTTCTCGTAATACACAAATCAAAAAAAGGAGAGTAATAAATGACCTCAAAATCCAGCGAGTTAATCCTTTTGAAGCCAAAACTGCCTCAAGATAAGTATATCTGCGCTCTCTATCGCTTGCTTAAGCGCGAGCAAGCCAAAAGTATCACTGGCGAAGATCCCGAACTCAACGTTAAAATAGCCATTTTGTATGCAAAGATTTGCGCCGTCTAGCTACGAAGAAATCATGCATATGCCTTTGGGCGTTATGCTTGGTATTGCAAAGCATATCCGCATTGATAAACTCATGCAGAATGACGAGTGGCGAGAGGGTTATTATCGGTATCTCAAGCAAGAAGCCTATAAAAAAGGCATTGTGAAAAAACAAGCCCCCGATCTTAAAGGGTTGCTTGCTATGCAATCAGAGTAAAGGGGTTAAATATGGCGCAGATAGATTTAGCCGAGTATGCTTACTGTGATGTGATACGGCGACACAAAGACGCGGCTGATATTGCGGAAAGGTGCTTTTTCCCCGTTGATACCATGCTATCCCATTGAGTACCACGGAGCAAAACCATAGCAAATACCAGCAAAACTGCAAGATCAGTCAGTATTCTTGTTCCAAAAAACAAGAAAAAAGCCCCAAATTAGGGGCTTTAAGCTCTTGGCTGCGGAACTAGGATTTGAACCTAGA
>JBCFAY010000015.1:0-81871 GCA_038562375.1 Bacillota bacterium
TCCGCTGCCAACCCTTGTATGATCCTCTTGTAGCATTGGTGTTCTCACAAACCCAGTTTACTACAAAAAACGAGCCTTGGCTTCTGCCTTGGCTCGTTTTTTCTGGGCTTTGTGAGACAGCCCCTTTGCGTTGTGGGAATTGCCGCGCCCATCGCCACGCGGGAACGCGGCAAACGACCGCTTACCCGGCAAAAGGTGCGAATCGATCGCACGCACCGGCCGAAAAGCCATCTCACGTTACGCACCCGCCGCGCAAGATTGCTTCTTGTTCAAGGGAAATCCGGTCACGGATTCCAGGGAGGATGATGGGACGATATCCTTGCACTTATGACCGTTTTATGACAAAAGAAAATGACGGAAATACCAGAATCCGATTGAAATACCGCATATTTAAATTTAAAATGGCGACGGAATTTCTGGACACTGAATCAAAAATCAAAATTATCGACAAAAAAACTGGAAAAATAAGAGAAAATATGACCGGCGTGTGACCAAAGGCAATATAATCAGTATTATCAACAAAAGAAGGGTGGAATACAAATTATGATGACAGGGAAAAAACGCGCCCTTTTGGCGCTGCTTCTCGTACTGACGATGGTATTCTCCGTAATGTTCGGAACGGTGAGCGCGCTTGCGACCTTCAGCCAGTATACGCTCAATGTGCAATACAGATACGGCAGCACGACGATCGCGAACGGCCCAACGACGACTTTCAATGAAAATCAACTCAACTGGCAGCAGGGAGAGTGGGTGTGGGACCTTTGGCCTATTTTGGGCCACCATAATTATTATGCCAATGTTACGGTGACGGAGAATTACGCCGGCGCCACCGCTGCCCCCGGTAAGGACAAGACTGATTACGGGATCGCTCCCGGCGCTACAACCACCGTTCAGTTCAAAAAGAGTTTTTTAGGTGATACCGAAACCGCTATATTCCAACTGTCCCAGGTTCTCGACTATGCGGTTTCCGTAAAGTACATGTGTGACGGCGTTCAGATTGGAGGCATCGTTCCCGGCCCCTCCGGCACGATCGTTGACGGCGCTGCGAAGAGCGTCACCGTAAACGGCACGCTGCCCTACGGCTATACTTGGGCGAGCGGCGAGGACGGAACGGAGTCGGTGACGATTACCGGGACCAACCTCACGCCTACGGTAACGTTCCAGCTCGCGTTCATCCCGTACGACTATACGGTCAACGTGGAGTACTGGTATAACGGCGCCAAGATCGCGGACGGTACGTCGGCAACGGGCAGCGCTACCTCCGACCCCAAAACCGTATCAGTGACGCCGAGCTACACGGATCCCGTCTATCGCTTGGTGAGCACGGCTTCGAAGAACGGCACTGTGACCAGGGCGAACCCGACGGATACCGTAGTCTTCGAGCTCGAGCTGATTCCGAGCGATACCTACTCGATCTCTATCATCTACATGTGCGATGGCGTTCAGGTTGGCGGGATTGAAGCAGGACCCTCCGGCACGATCCTTGAAGGACAATCGTTGAACGTCCCCGTGAGCGGCACACTTCCCTCTGGCTATAAGTGGGCGGCTGCCAACCCGGGCGGCAATACGACTCAGACGGTTACCTACACCGACCGTACGCCGACCACTACCCTCTACCTTGATGAGCTTTGGAGAGAGGGCTATACCGTGACGGTGCAGTACTTCAGCACTGTGGGGGGCGGGCAGGTCGGCAGCGACATCCTCTATGCGAATGGCCCCTTTACTGAAAACGATCCCTCGTTCGACGTGCCCGTCAACAGCGCCGATCATATGCCCAGCGGCTATGCATTGGCGGCGGGCGAGAGCGCAATCAAAACCGTTACCATCGATGAGGGGGACGCGTTGCACCACACGGTACGCTTCGACGTAACGCCGGTCGCGCAAGAGTACACCTACATCATCACTGTCGAGTATCGCTACGACGGCCAGCTCATCAGGACGGGCAACCAGCTCACCGCAATCGTATCCGGGTTAAGCTCGCTGGATATTACGGTAACGCCCGATGCGAACATCATTCCGGAGCCCTACTTCCTGCTGGGAACCGACCCAAAGCTTGTTACGGTTTCACCGGGCAACAATGTTCTGACGGTGGCGTTTGAACTCAACTCCGATGAGGTCCCGCTGGCCATCCCGGACGAGGATGTGCCGCTGGCCGAACCTACGACCGGCACGGCGCCCAACATGCTGCTGATCATCTCGGGCATTGCGCTCACGATCGCGGCGGTCGGACTGTGCACCTTCAACTTCTTCAAGCAGAAGAAGTCTCCGAAATAAAATCTAAACCACCCTTGTTTAGAAAGGACCTCAAATGAGGTCCTTTCTTTTGCGCTCAATCGGGGAAAACTACCAACACAACCGATTGTAGAGGATTTCACCGGCAAACATCACATGGACATCAATTAAAACGCATCAAACAATAACGGAACAGGACGCGGTGTGAAAGCACTGCGTTTATATTGCTAAAATAGTCGGAGCTGTTGCAGACGCTGCGCCGCGGCCCCACGAGCCGGTTTATAAAATTCCGGGATAGGTACACCGGAAAGCGCAACGATGACGGCTTTACCATCTACCCCCGGAAACAGTCTTTGTTGTCTAAACGCCTCGTCGGTCACAGATCTATTTGAAAAGAGGCAAGTAGCTTCTTTATCAAGTGACATCCGTATGACCATAGTAAATACCGAAAACATCGACTTTCGATAAGAAACATGCGTATTTGAGGCGAAAAAAGATAGAAATACTTCTCCGTGGGCTTAAATTGCTGATTATAGTCAAAAAAATAATAAAAATATATATAAATGTGACCCGCGTGTGACTGAAATGGAGATAATAGGAAACAAGTACAAAAGAAGGGTGGATATAGATTATGTTGACAGGGAAAAAGCGTGCGCTTCTAGTGATGCTTCTAGTGCTGACGATGGTGTTTTCCGTAGCGTTTGCAACGGGCAGCGCGCTGGCTACGTATTACAATTACACGGTTAAAGTGAAGTACATGATGGGTACCACGCAGATCGGCTCGACCAAGACCTATGAAACCGGAACGATTAGGTACAACGAGGAGAAGGATATTAATGTGATCGGCACTTTGCCGACGAACTACGTATGGGCTGCCGGCGAGGATGGACGGGAGACCGTGACGATCGATAAGGACCACCTCACCAAGACGGTGACGTTCCAAGTTGCGTATAACTATACGGTCAACGTGGAATATCGTCTCGGCAGCGAAACCGGCACTTTGATCCAAACCGGGACCCCGGTGACCGGAAAAGCCACCGTAGATCCGTATTCGGTGTCTGTGACGCCGAGCTACACGAACAGCGTTTATCGGCTGGTGAGCACGGCCAATAAGAGCGTGAATGTGACAAGGACGAACCCGACAAAGACGATCGTCTTCGTGCTCGAGGTGATCCCGTACAATTACACGGTCAACGTGGAGTATCGGCTCGGCAGCGAAACCGGCACTTTGATCCAAACCGGCACGCCTGTAACGGGCAGCACGACATCCGATCCGAAGACCGTAACGGTGACGCCGAGCTACACGAACAGCGTTTATCGGCTGGTGAGCACGGCCAATAAGGGTGTGGATGTGACGAGGGCGAACCCGACGAAAACGATCGTCTTCGTGCTCGAGGTGATCCCGTACAACTATACGGTCAGCGTGGAGTATCGGCTCGGCAGCGAAACCGGCACCAAGATTGCAGGTGGTACGCCTGTAACGGGCAGCACGACCTCCGATCCGAAAACCGTTACGGTAACGCCGAGCTTTACGCACAGCCTTTACCGGCTGGTGAGCTCGGCCAATAAGAGCGTGGACGTGACGAGAGCGAACCCGACGAAGACGATCGTCTTCATACTTGAGGTGATTCCGTACAGCTATACGGTCAACGTGGAATACCGCCTCGGCAGCACCACCGGCACACTGATTACGGATGGCACTGCGTTAAGAACGGTGGTCGGCAGTACGGCTGAAGATCCGAAAACCGTCACGGTGACGCCGAGCTTTACGCACAGCCTCTATCGCTTGGTGAACTCGGCCGACAAGAGCGTGAACGTGACGAGGGCGAACCCGACGGGAACAATCGTCTTCGTGCTTGAGATGATCCCGTACAACTACACGGTCAACGTGGAGTACTGGTACAACGGCACCAAGATCGCGAATGGCACCTCGATGACCGGCAGCACGACTTCGGATCCGTATTCGGTGTCGGTGACACCGAGCTACTCGAGCGCCGCTTACAGCCTGGTGAGCACGGCCGCTAAGAACGGTACCGTGACGAGGGCGAACCCGACGGATACGGTGGTCTTCCAGCTCGCGTATATCCCGTACAACTACACGGTCAATGTGGAGTACTGGTACAACGGCACCAAGATCGCGAATGGAACCCCGGTGACGGGCAGCGCCTCTTCGGATCCGTATTCGGTGTCGGTGACGCCGAGCTACACGAGCGCAGCTTACAGCCTGGTAAGCACGGCCTCGAAGAACGGCACCGTGACGAGGGCGAACCCGACGGATACTGTGATCTTCCAGCTCGCGATTAACCCGTACAACTACACGGTCAATGTGGAGTACTGGTACAATGGTACCAAGATCGCAGACGGCACCTCGGTGATCGGCAGCACGACTTCGGATCCGTATTCGGTGTCGGTGACGCCGAGCTATACGAGCGCAGCTTACAGCCTGGTAAGCACGGTCGCTAAGAACGGTACCGTGACGAGGGCGAACCCGACGGATACGGTGATTTTCCAGCTCGCGTTTAACCCGTACAACTACACGGTCAATGTGGAGTACTGGTGCAACGGCGCCAAGATCGCGGACGGGACCCCGGTGACCGGCAGCGCCCCCTCGGATCCGTATTCGGTGTCGGTGACGCCGAGCTACACGAGCGCAGCTTACAGCCTGGTAAGCACGGCCTCGAAGAACGGCACCGTGACAAGGGCGAACCCGACGGATACGGTGGTCTTCCAGCTCGCGTTTAACCCGTACGACTATACGGTCAATGTGGAGTACTGGTATAACGGCGCCAAGATCGCGGACGGTACCACGGTGACGGGCAGCGCATCCTCCGATCCGTATTCGGTGCCTGTGACGCCGAGCTACACGGATCCTATCTATCGCCTGGTGAGCACGGCTTCGAAGAACGGCCACGTGACCAGGGCGAATCCGACGGATACCGTAGTCTTCGAGCTCGAGCTGATTCCGAGCGATACCTACTCGATCTCTATCATCTACATGTGCGATGGCGTTCAGGTTGGCGGGATTGAAGCAGGACCCTCTGGCACGATCCTTGAAGGACAATCGTTGAACGTCCCCGTGAGCGGCACACTTCCCTCTGGCTATAAGTGGGCGGCTGCCAACCCGGGCGGCAATACGACTCAGACGGTTACCTACACCGACCGTACGCCGACCACTACCCTCTACCTTGATGAGCTTTGGAGAGAGGGCTATACCGTGACGGTGCAGTACTTCAGCACTGTGGGGGGCGGGCAGGTCGGCAGCGACATCCTCTATGCGAATGGCCCCTTTACTGAAAACGATCCCTCGTTCGACGTGCCCGTCAACAGCGCCGATCATATGCCCAGCGGCTATGCATTGGCGGCGGGCGAGAGCGCAATCAAAACCGTTACCATCGATGAGGGGGACGCGTTGCACCACACGGTACGCTTCGACGTAACGCCGGTCGCGCAAGAGTACACCTACATCATCACTGTCGAGTACCGCTACGACGGCCAGCTCATCAGGACGGGCAACCAGCTCACCGCAATCGTATCTGGTTTAAGCTCGCTGGATATTACGATAACGCCCGATGCGAGCATCATTCCGGAGCCCTACTTCCTGCTGGGAACCGACCCAAAGGTCGTGACGGTTTCACCGGGCAACAATGTTCTGACGGTGGCGTTCGAGCTCAACTCCGATGAGGTTCCGCTGGCCAATCCCGGGGATATCATCGATGACGACGATGTGCCGCTGGCCGAACCCACGACGGGTATGTCGTCCCACCTGATGCTGATCCTCTCGGGCATCTCGCTCGCGATCGCAGCGATCGGACTGTGCATGCTCACCATCTTCAAGCAGAAGAAATCCGCGAAATAAAATCTAAACCGCCCTTGTTCAGAGAGGGCCTCGTTGGAGGCCCTCTCTTGTTTTTTGGTAGATGCGGAACCGATGAGATAGCGCGAAACAGAACCCTATAGGCGCATCGGGTACTTCGACAAAACATCCCATAGAAAAACAAATGCTCAACATCAGGTTAGAGGGTACCATTTCTATGCAAAGGGTCGCGTCGGAGATCGGGCTCGAGCTGTTGAGTTTGGCGGCAAGGCGCAGGCGCGCTGTCGGGTCGGCGGACGCAGGAGGAGAGGGACAAGGAACGGATGAACCTGCGGCTTCGCCCATGGTTGCCCGGCTGCAGGTGTGAGCGGCCCAATTCGGGCGCATACTATGCCTGTGGCGCGGCGCGCCGCCAAGGAAAGGAGTGACGATAATGACGAAAGGTAAAAAAAGAACGTCCTATTCGACAAAGGAGTATTATGATCTTCTCTCCTATGAGAACGCGGAGCCGATCGTATCGGATGTGCTTGGAAGCTATACGGGGATAAGCAAGGACGGCTCAGCGCCGGTTCAGGACGCCGACGATCTTTGACGGTGTCGGTGTGGGGCATCATCCGCGCGGGAAACGATGAAACCGGACAGGCTCCGAAGCGAACGCTTCGGAGCCTGCCATGAACGAGTCGCCCGCAGCCGCGGCACTTACGGACGCTTCGTGATGCCGTTGTAGGGTCGTGCACGTTGGGCGGGGCGGCGTGTGTCCGCTTCAACGCTTTCCGTCGTATCCGGCGCGTTCCCATCGGGAGCGCGCAACGCTTTATTCTTGGACTAATCTATGAATGCGGACGCAAGGATGTTACGCATCGTCAAAAGAATGTAAAAACAATTCGAACGCCCTTGAAGAAGTTTGACCATAAAAATGCCGTCGGCCAAACGGCCGACAGGCGGATTGAGTGGCCAATGGTTGCTCGGCCCTCCGGCCGACACGTGCCGGGCATAAAAATATGCCCTAGCGCGGTTTGGGCAAACAAATAAAAGAGCCGGTCAATCGGCCGACTCCAAAAAAATGATCGAGGAACCGATCAGTCCTCCTTGACGAGCTTGTCATGCAAAAGGCAATACATCGGCCTTAACAAATCGAACGCATCGGCGATTTCATCCGCAAGGCTCGGCGCGAGCGTGGGCGCGAGCGACGGCGATGAAAAGCACCAGGCGATGGCCTTGCGATTGAGGTAGGGCTTGAGCGCTTCCGGCGCGTCCGGAAAACGGTCGCGCTTGTAGGCGTCGCCCTCGAGCACGAAGCCGCGCTCCTCAAGGCGCTTGGCGTGCGCTAAGAACTCCGACGGCCACGCGAGCATAACCGCGCGGTAGCGCCGCATCATGGCCGCGTCCGGAGCGTACATTCCCATACCGTAGCCGTAGCTTTCGGGAGTGATCTCGAAGTACGGCGTAAACTGCTCGCTGATGCTCGATCCGGGCAGGCGGAAGCCGAGCCAGGCGTGATCGCGATAGAGCGACTTATCGGCCGAATAGCGCGTGTCGCGGCGAATGCGCGAGACGATGCTGCTGACGCGCTGATCGAACTGCGCGTTCATCTTCAGGGCGCAGGGCAAAATCCGTACCGCGAGCGCCTGTAGCGGGGCTTTGAGCACCCGGTTGTAGCGGGCGCGGTTGGCTTCGAAAAAATCCTTGTTGTTATTGAAGCGGATTTCCATCAGGAACAGGAATGTTTCCGGGGTAAATCCCTCAAAGGCCGATGCGGGCATACGTTCCTCCTTCGGTAGAGTCAAGCGCGTTGGAATATCGCATAAATTAATGTGCGCAAGCGCGGCGGGGCCGATGCGGGGGCCCTTAGCGCACGGGTACGCCGCGGCCGCGCAGATACCCTTTGAGCGTGGGCACCTCGAGCTCGCCGTAATGGAACAGCGAGGCCGCAAGCGCGGCGCTTGCGCCGCCTTCGGCGAGCACGTCGTAAAAGTGCTCCATCGTGCCCGCGCCGCCGGACGCGATGACCGGGATGCGCACCGCGTCGGCGATTTCCCGCGTGATGCCGATGTCGAAGCCCTCGCGCGTGCCGTCGGTGTTCATGGAGGTCAGAAGGAGCTCGCCCGCGCCGCGCCGCTCGGCCTCGCGCGCCCACTCCACGGCGTCCCTTCCGGTATGGATTCGCCCGCCGTTCTTATACACGTCGTAACCCGAGCCGTCCGCGCGCCGCTTGCAGTCGATCGCCACGACGATGCACTGGCTGCCGAAGCGCGCGCTGGCGGTATCGATAAGGGACGGGTCGTTGAGCGCGGGGGAGTTGATGCTCACCTTGTCCGCGCCGGAGCGCAGGAGTGTGCGGATCCAATCGATATCATTCACGCCGCCGCCGACCGTAAAGGGGATGAACACCTGCTCGGCGACCTGGCGCACCATGTCGACGACCGTGCTGCGTCTTTCGTGCGAGGCGGTGATGTCGAGGAACACAAGCTCGTCGGCGCCCTGTTTATCGTATTGCCGCGCGACCTCGATGGGGTCGCCAGCGTCGCGGATATTCAAAAAGTTCACGCCTTTGACCACGCGGCCGTCGCGCACGTCGAGGCAGGGGATGATCCGTTTTTTGAGCATACTACGCTCCCTTCCGCGCGAGGAAATTTCCTATGAGCGCCATGCCGGCGTCCCCGCTCTTCTCGGGATGGAACTGCGTGCCGAACGCGTTTTTGCCGTCCCACGCGACGCTGACGAATGTGGAGCCGTACTCCGTCAGTCCGCCGGCGCTTTCGGGGTCCGTCGCGCAATAGGAGTGCACGAAATAGAAATCGCTGCCGTCGATGCCGTGTAAAAGCGGGCAATCGCGCACCGCGTGAACCTCGTTCCAGCCCATATGCGGGACCTTCAGGCCCTTTGCGTCGATGCGCCCAACCGTGCCGTTGACGATGGACAGGCCGCCGTACAGGCCGCCTTCCTCGCTCGATTCGTACATCAGCTGCATGCCCAGGCAGATGCCCAAAAAGGGAACGCCGAGGGCGACCCGTTCGCGGACGAGCGCGTCCAGATTGCGCAGGCGAAGTTCCTGCATCGCGTCGGGAAACGCGCCGACGCCGGGCAGAACAACGTGGCCCGCGCGGCGGATGACGTCCGCGTCCTGCGTGATTTCAACCGTCGCGCCCATGCGCTCGAACGCTTTTTTCGCGCTGTGCAGGTTCCCCATGCCGTAGTCGATGATCGCGACCATAAATCTCCTTCCGAGTATCCTATCGCGCGATCCATACGGTATCGCACGCTCTTTTCTAAACCGCCAAAGCTAACCCTGCGCGGAGCACAGAAGCTCGCCGAGTTTTTGGATGCCGATTTTTATCCGCTCGACCGGCTCGCTCGAAAAATTGAGCCGCAGCGTGTTTTTGCCGCTCCCGTCCACGAAAAAGTGCTCGCCCGGGATGAACGCGACCTTGTGCTCCGCGGTGGCGCGCTTAAACAGCGGCAGCGCGTCCGCACCGGGCTTGAGCTCGCACCATATGAACAGGCCGCCCTCGGGCCGGACATAGTGCGCGCCCTCCGGGAAGTACTTGTCCATGCCCTCGAGCATCGTGTCGAGCTGTGCGGTATAGCCGGGGATGATGGATGCAAGATGCCCCGGAAGTAGCCCGCGGTTGAGGAACTCCGCGACGATCGCCTGCGTCAGAAGCGTCGTATGCGTGTCCGTGCACTGCTTGCACACGGTCATCTTGCGGATGATCTCGGGCGCGCCCAGCGCGCAGCCGACGCGCAGACCCGGGGAGATGCTCTTGGAAAAGCTGTTGAACAGCAGCACTTGATCCGACGTATCAAAGCTCTTGATCGGCGGCTGAGTCTCCCCCCTATAGCGAAGGTCGCAATAGGGATCGTCCTCGAGCACGATGACATTGTGTTCTCTTGCAAGCTCTGCGATGCGCTTGCGGCGCAGAGCGCCCAGCGTCCTGCCGGTCGGATTCTGGAAGGTGGGGATGCAGTAAAAGAGCTTGGGCTTATGCTCCTTCATCAGGCGCTCGAGCTCCTCGATGACGACGCCCTCATCGTCCATCGGGACGGGGACGCATTTCGCCTGCGCGATCGCGAACGCCTGGAGCGCGCCAAGGAAGGTGGGTGATTCGACGAGCACGCGGTCGCCGGGGTCGAGAAGCACCTTGAGAGTAAGGTCCAGCGCCTGCATGGAACCGGTCGTAATAAGCGCGTTCTCAAGCTCCGCTTGGATGCCCCTCGGGCGCACGATATGCTTTAAGTACGCTTCGCGAAGGGGAAGATAGCCTTCCGTCGGCCCGTACTGGAGCAGGGCGACGCCGTTGTCCTTTAGGCATTCGTCCGCGATCCGGCGGACGGTGTCCACGGGGAAGGAATCCTTGGAAGGATTGCCTCCGCCGAACGAGATGATGTCGGCGTTGGTCATCAGCTTGAACAGTTCCCGGATCGCGGAGCCTGTGACCCCATCCATGCGCTTAGCGAACGTGAGCATTGCAAAGAACCCTCCCCATTTAATCTCATTATTCTACAACATCTAAGGTTTTGCCGCAAGTGCGGCGGCGCTGTTCGGGCCGTTCCTGCTTCGCCGCGATGCGATCAAACGTGCCGATGCATCCCATAAGTTGTAAATTTTTCGTGATCGAATTGTGAGCACGATACCCATATGATATAGTTAAGCCGAACTGAGCATATATTGTAATTCCCCCGGGTGCGTTTAACGCTCGTTCCCGGGCCTGCCATAGGGAGGTATTGTCATGCAAAAGCGTGCGTTTGCGGCGCTGTTGGCGCTGGTACTCTTACTGCTGTGCGCGTGCGACGCGACAACCGGCCCGTCCGCGACGGCGACGCCCGAATTGCAGGCGACGTCTTCGCCCCTGCCGGAACAGACCCCGGGTACCGGTTCGTTCGTCAGCGAGGATGGAAGCTATTCGCTTTCGACCAATGTCGTGTATTTCCCCGAGGGCTGCACCCAAGAGAACGCAAAATTCACATTGACCTACACGCTCCCCGAGTTCCTCGGCGGCGATGATCGCAGCGAGGCGATGAACGACAGCGTCAAGCTCTACCTTGAAGATCTCTTCGAACGCGTGAACGAGCAATATCTCGCGTCCGTGCCCGAGGGCGCGGAGATTGCGAGCGACGAGGTTTCCGCGCAGATTTCGGTGAGCCGCGGCTATACGAACCTGATCATAAGCGAGCACCTGACCATCGGTGAAAGCCTGCAGGATCACATTTCCACGATCGTGTTCGACGATCGCGGCCGCGAGACCGGGCTTGAGGCCATCGCCGGGCTGGTCGACGGGGCGCCGCTCGTCGCGCAGCTCGTGTACAACCGCATGGATCAGCAGCGCGACGTGTACTTCAGCGATATGACGATGGAGCAGATCGAGGAGCTTCTCGACCTGTACAATGCCTTTGCCGTGACCGACAACGGATTTAAGCTCTACTTCGGCGCCGGTACGATCGCGGCCGAGGTGGAAGGCCCGATCTGGATGGACATCGCCGCGTCGGATCTTTATCCGTCGTTCGTGGGCGACGTTCTGCCCGCGAAGGCGTACGTCGAGCTGATGCCGGTGATCGACCGTCTGGCCGCGGCGTCGGCCGTCAATTTCGAGTCGTTCGACGGTTCGCCTTCCGCATACGTGGCGACGCTCTACATGGCGGACGCCGTCAACGCGCTCCCATACCCGCCCAAAGCGCCCATCGCGCAGGATGGGGATACGCTGATCGTGCCGGAAAAAGAATTTCTGGCGCTCTATGAAGCCTATTTCCGCGGCGCGTTCCCCGGCATCGACGATTCGGGCGGCACGATTGTCAAGGACGGCGCGTCCTATCGCGTGGAGGTTGCCGGATCGGGCAGCGATTACCACGTGGTGTTCAACGAAGCGCAGAGCGTGGATAACATGATCTCCCTGAAGGGCAGCATCGTGTCCGCCACGGGGGCGGATACGGCAGCGGCGGAGGTCGCGTCCGTCGAGGTGGATCTGGTCGCGGGCGAAGGCTCCGCGGGCTATCGGATCACCTCGCTGATGATCCTCTGATAGAATACAAACGCCGCCTGAAAAGGGGGCGTTTTAGATATTATGCCATCGCTGGTAAATCGGCGTATTTTTGCGCGTATTAGGGTTTCGATCCATCTTTTTTTTAAAAAGATGAGCTTGCGGAGATGCCGGGCAGGCCTTGAAGATCCGTTTTTCGGCATGAGCGAGCCGCCTGAAAAGAGCGTTTTTGAAATTTCGGTGGACGAATCGGATCAAAACCTGTAGCATAATCAGTATACTTCGCTTGACGGAGGATGAAAGGCGTGAAACCGTGCAGCCGGGTTATTCGGCTGTGCGAAAGCCACGGGAACCATCGGTGCGGGGCGCAAGCGCCCTTGGATGAAGCGAAATAACGGCGGCGCAGGGACGCGGCCCGCCATAACAGGACGAATTAAGACGGGGAGTTTAAATGGAGCGATATTCTGGAAGGAAGAACGGTGCGGGAGGGACGCCCGGCGTGCGGCGCGTGGGCGGAACCGCGAATACGAACGACGCGGGCGCGAACCGCAAGGGCGGTCAGCCCGCTCCCAAGCGCAAGCAAAAAGCATCGGGCCGCACAAGATTTCTGCGCGGAACGGTGATCCTTCTGGTGTTGCTGCTTGCCTGCGTGGTCATCGTACTGCTGACGGGCGGCGGGGAAGGGAACCTTCTCGACGCGGTGCTTCCCGCGCCGAGATTTGATCAGGGCGTGACCGTCGCCGGTGTGGACGTCGGCGGCATGACGATGGAGCAGGCGCAGCCAAAGGTACAATCCGCGGCGGATGCCGTGGTGGCGGACGCCGCCTTTAAGCTTGTGTACGATGAGCAAATGTATACGCTGTCCGCTTCGCAGCTTGGAATTACGGCGGACGTGGAGAGCGCGCTTAAGAATGCGCTTGAATACAGCAAAGAGGAACATAAGGATATCGAGCAGCCGGGATTTTACCCGTCATACTCCGCGGTGAACGAGAACATCGTAAGCGCGCTGGAGGGGATCGCCCAAAAGGTCGACACGGAGCCTGTGGAGCCTTATGCGACCCCGAATACGGATATCGAGGCGGAGGAATTCTTTACCTACGCCGAAGGGCAGGACGGCGTGAAGCTCGACGTTGCGGCCGCGGCCGCGGCGATCGCGGAATCCGTCCAAAAAGGCGATCTGGACGCGACGGTGCTGCTTACGACGACCTTTGTTGCGCCTACGCTTACGGTTACGGACATTCAGTCGAACATAACGCTGATTTCAAAGTTTACGACGAAGTTTCGCAACAGCTCGTCGGATCAGATCATCAAGAACCGCGTGTTCAACATCCGCAAGGCGGCGGGCATCATCAACGGCTGCAAGGTGGAGACGGGCGCCGAGTGGAGCTTCAACGGCTTTGTGGGCCTTCGCACCTTGGACGCCGGCTGGAAGGAAGCCAATGGCATCAGCGGCGGCAAGGAGTATACGCTCCAGGCGGGCGGCGGCATCTGCCAGGTCAGCACAACGCTCTACAACGCGCTTTTGTGCGGCAATGTCAATGTTACGGATAGAAGAAAACACTCGATCCCGTCGGATTACGTGGATAAGGGCCTGGATGCTACGGTCGACTCGAGCGGCATCGACCTCAAGTTCCTGAACGATACCGGACAGCCGCTCTACCTGTTTGTGCGCATCACCAAGAACGAGGAGAGCAGCCGCTACCTCGATATCACCGTATACGTATACGGCAAGCCCTTGCCCGAAGGCGTCACCTATAAGACGCGCAGCGTGGAGATCGAGATTATCCCGCACGAGGAGGTCAAGTACACGGCGGACGCGACAACGCCGCTCGGATTCCAGCGCGTGATCATCATCCGCAGGGACGGGTTTGTCGCCGAAGCGTATCTTGATAAGTATCAGGACGGCAAGCTGGCGGAGTCGAAGCTGATGTATACGGACCGCTACTCGGGCAACATCGCGGAGATCGGCGTGGGTACGGGCGATCCCGCGCGCACCTCGATCCCGGAGGGAGCGACCGCGATCGGCAGCACCGTTGTCGACGAGCTGGGCAACATCCTCTATGTGGATATGGCGGCGGTGAACGCGCTGCTTGCCCAGGTGGAATAAGGCGTAAACGCCTTGCCGCGCAATTTACCGAGGGTTTACACAGCGTCCCGCCGGACTTCCGGCGGGGCGCTGCTTGCGGCGGCAAAAAAACGATCCTTCCATCAATTTGCACATTGCAAATATACATCGGGTGCGTTATGATATCGGTAGATAGATGCTTCGGGGCGGGGTGAGATTCCCCACCGGCGGTGATGCGGCCTAGAGCCGATGAGCCCGCGACCCCCTGTTAGGGGCGGAGCCGGTGGGATCCCGGCGCCGACGGTATAGTCCGGATGGAAGAAGCGGCGCATGGTCCTTTGTTTTTGCACGCCGCAAAAGCCCCCGATTTCGGGGGCTTTTTTTATCCGAGCATCCGGTCATAATAATGATTGGAGGAGTATGTATGAGAAACGAAAATGTCAAACGTCTGGTTCGGCTTGGCCTGCTGTGCGCGCTGTCGGTGATACTGATGTATGCCATCCGATTCCCGATCTTCCCGGCCGCGCCGTATCTGGAGTACGACATGGCCGATGTGCCGATACTCATCGGCGCGTTCCTGTTCGGCCCATGGTGGGGGCTGCTGCTCACATTGGCGGTATCGGTGCTGCAAGGGATCACGGTGTCCGCCGCGAGCGGCGTGATCGGAGTGGCGATGCATTTGGTCGCAACGGGGCTGTTCGCCGGCATCGCCGGGCTGGTCTATCGCAAGAACCGCACGCTCAAAGGCGCGATCATCGGCCTGCTGCTCGGCTCGCTCGCGATGACGCTCGCGATGATCCCTCTGAACCTGACCTTAACCGTATACTACAACGGCGTTCCTTACGACGTGGTGGCCGGGATGATCGTGCCGATCATCATCCCGTTTAACCTGATCAAGGCGGGCATCAACTCCCTCGCCACGCTGCTGCTGTACAAGAGCGTCGCCTCGGTGCTGCGCCTGGAGCGCATAAAAGCCGGACAAAAGCAACCGCCGCAATAAACAGACATCCTCAAAGGGACCGGCTTTGCGGCGCATGGCGGACAATGCCATGCGCCGCAAAGCTGTGATCGGGAAAAGGACGTATCCGAAATCCCTTGAGCTTTCCAGGGGATAACGATATAATATACTATAAGAGACACACCGTCACCTACAAGCAATCTCGATGACGAACGCCGCGTACCGCATGCATGGATCGACCGCGGGGCTTGGCCCTTTTTTGCAGACGCCTGTTGAGGGCGTATGAAAGTCCGATGAATCATGCGGCGCGGGCAAAGGCCTTTGCGCCATGAACGGCATCGCGGGAATTTGCGTATGCTCAAGGGAAGCGATACTATCGTAAGGAAGAAAAACCGAATGAAATTGTCCAGAGCGTTCCCACGAACCGCCGAGGCGGATGCTGTGTCCGCGGCGAGATTCAGCTGGCTGAATTTTAAGCGAATAGCGATGGTATCCTGCTTCGTATTCACCGTTCAGCTTTTGGCCGCGTTTATTCCCGGGACGACAGGGGTCGGCCCGGCGGCGGTTCATATCGTTATCGCGGCGTTTGCCGGTTTGTACGTCGCGCTGGGCGTCTGGACGCTCAAGAGCAAATACAGCCCGTCGAAGCTGCAACTGGTGGTTTCCCGGACGTTCTGGTTTTTCTTTTCGCTTTCGATGCTCCCGTTTTATCTCATGCCCCGGTTTGCGAGCGTGCAGACAGCCGTCGCCCTCGCCTGCGCGGTGATGATTGCGGCGCAGATCTACTCCGTGCGCCAAATACTCTTCCACTTCGTCTTTCACACGGCGGTCGGCGTATGCGCGGCCGCCTTTTCAAATGCGGGCGCGCCGGTATATGCCGCCGTATTGCTCATTAACCTCGTTTGCCTGATACTCGCCCTGAGCGTCCACAAGAATTATTCGAGGATCGTCACAGAGCTTTATCACGACGCGCAGACCGACGATCTGACCGGCCTCTTAAACCGCGGGGCGGGGATGCAGCGCGTGAGAACGCTATGGAAGCATTGCGGCAGGATGCGGGGAGCCTGCGCGGCGCTGATGATAGACATCGACTTTTTCAAATCCTACAACGACGCGTTCGGCCATCTTCGGGGGGATGCCGTTCTGGTCAACGTCGCGCGGGTGCTGCGGACCAGCTTCAGCCGGGCGACCGACGTCGTCTGTCGCCTCGGCGGCGAGGAATTCCTTGTATGCGCCGTCGTGAAGGATGAGAAGGAGGCGCTATCGCTCGCACGTACCGTACTTAAGCGCGTCGAGGGGCTGCGGATCCGCACCGCTCCCAACGGGGTATCCGAGTTTGTTACGGTCAGCGTCGGCGTGTCGGTTCGCGTGCCTGAAAAGGACAAGACGGAGCGGATGCTGGTCGAGGATGCGGACATCAACCTCTATGTCGCCAAAAGCGGCGGCCGCAATCGGGCCGCGATCAACCATGAGCCGGCGCGATAGCGTGCCCGATCCGCTTGTTAAAGCTCGCCGCCGCGCCTGATTTTCCCCCGGAGCGCGCCGTTTGCGGCTAAGAACGCGGCCGCCCGGCGCAAGGTTTTTCCAGCTTCGTTTGCGCATCGGTCGCTGTACGAAAAAAGATCCCTGTGATACAATACAATGAGTTTCGCATTCAATCTGCCGTATTTTTTCGCAGTTTGGAACCAAACGCGGAGGATGCGGCGTTTATATGTGTGGAGGCAATATGAAGCGTATTCGGATCTGGGGCGAGTTTGGATTGTTTCTGGGCGTGCTGCTCATGGCTTTTGCCTTGGCGCTGCAATCCAAGACGGAGCTTGGGGTGGCCATGGTCGTTACGCCCGCTTATCTGCTGTCGCTTCGGTTTGACTCGATCACATTCGGCATGGCGGATTACTCGGTTCAGTTTTTGCTGCTGGTTGCGCTCGCGATCATCACGCGCAAGCTGACGCTCAAGTTTGCGCTGGCGTTTGTAACGAGCGCCCTGTACGGCCTGTCGTTGGATTTGATGGTGTTCCTGCTCAAGGGCGTGATGCCTTCGACGCTCTTTGAACGGATCGCGTACTTCGCCGTAGGTCAGCTGCTCACAGGGCTTTCCGTAGCGCTGTTCTTCAGGACGAACCTGCCGCTGATGGCGTACGACATGTTCGTCAAGGAACTGGCCGTGCATAAGGGGTGGGCGATTGGAAAGCTTAAGATTGGATATGACTTAACCATACTCGTTGTATCCGTCGCGCTTGCTTTTGTGCTGTTTGGGGCGATCCGCGGCATCCATATCGGGACGTTTGTCACGGCCGCTGTCACGGGGGTATTGATCATTGGTTTTGGCAAGGTGCTCGACCGGTTTATCGATTTTACGCCAAAGTTTGATATCGTTTGGAAGTAACGGGGGGGGAATATGGCGGTATTTCCCGGGAAATCGCGGAAATGCCCGATTTTTTGCAGCGTGATAATACGATAGAACTATTTTCTGTTGTAGTAGCGTTGCTCTCGAAATAATATGATAAATTGGATGCAAAGCGCCGGGGAAAACGGACGCGGTCTGTGGGTGACAAGGGGAGGATCTCTCTATAGAGATGCATTCTTCGGATTGCGCTGCGGACGGGCTTCGACGGCAAATCCCCGTGACGCTTTAGTTTTTTAGCGACAATGCCGGTTGGCGGCAAAGAAAGAAGGGCTACTTTCCATGAAAAAGTTAAAATGGTGGCAAGCGGTGCTGATCATACTTGCCGCCGTGCTGCTCATCGTTGTTGGGCGATATGTCTATGTGATGTTTATCGATCCGCTCAGCGCGTTCGAACCTCCGGCGCAAACCGAAAGTCCGACCGCTTCTCCTCCCTTGCCGGGCGAGCCGACGCCGCTGCCCACGCCTACGCTTTCGCCGGAGGAGGCGCTTCTTTCCGCGGCGGATCTCGAGTTTATGAAAAACAAGGTCAACATCCTCATGCTCGGCTGGGACGAAAGCCCCGAGCGCACCGAGGATGAGGACAGCGAGCTGTACCGGGATGAAAACAACAACTTCCGCTCGGATGTTTTAATGCTGCTCACGATCGATTTTGAACAGCACACCGCCAAGCTCATCTCGATCCCGCGCGACACGCTCGCGCCGATCTACAACACCAAGGGTCACTGGAAGATCAACGCGGCGTTCGCCCTGGGCGGCTCCGCCAAGGGCAACGGCTTCGAGTATGCGATCAACACCGTGAGCAGCCTCTTGGGCGGCATCCCGATCAACTACTACGCGGGCGTGAATATGACGGGGATCAAGGCCGTCGTCGACGCGATGGGCGGCGTGGATTACGATGTGGATCAGCGCATTGTGCTCAACGGCCGCGTGCTGGAAACGGGATATCAGCATTTGAACGGGCAGCAGGTGCTCGACTATTGCCGCGCGCGCAAGGGCATCAGCACGGACGTGGGCCGCACGGACCGCCAGCAGCGGATACTGTTCGCGATATTCGAGCAGCTCAAGTCAAAGAACCAGCTCGTGAACCTTCCAAAGATATTCACGAGCGTGCAGGGCTACATCAATACGAACCTCAACCTGGAGCAGATCGCCGCCCTGTCGGTGTTCGCGCTCGATCTTAAGAGCGAGAATCTGACCCGCGCGACGCTCGATGGAGAGTACATCACCAAGACGGCGTATTCGAACGGATCGTTCTACGTGCTCCATAACGACGAGCTCGTGGAGCTTGTGAAGGATACGTTCGGCATAACGATCAAACCGGATATCCGCTACGATGCGGCCTACGTCAAGGCGCAGAAGGCCGCCAAGGAGGCGGGCGCCTATACCGATGCGGCCGATTACGTCGCGTCGCTGGCATCTCCTCTGCTGCAGACGATTCCCGGGCTTTCGGAATCGTATCACAGCCTCGTGGGCGCGCGCGATAAATGCCTGTCGCTGATCGACCTGGACGACGCGGATTCCCCGAAGCAGCTATCGGTGAAGAAGATCGAGGCGGCACAGGAGAAGCTGCGCTTGGCGCTGGTCGACACGCTCACGCTGCTAGGCAAGACAAAAGCGGATTTTTCGACCTCCAGCACAAGGAAACTCCTGCCCGCGGACGTAATTTCCGATCTCCCGGCCGCCTCGCCGATCGCGACGCCCGTTCCCACCGGCGGCGGGCTTGAGCCGATCATACCCACGCCGAGCCCGGAGGCGGGCGGAACCGTGGATCCCGAGGCGATCGGCTGAAGCTTGCGTTTTTACAAAACGCGAAACGGCGCCCGAAGGGCAATTTCTCATCAAATCCACAAGCGATGCGGCATGCAAAACGGCGGCTTCCGGTGTTCCGGAAGCCGCCGTTAATGCGTGAAGTAAAGTCGGTTCAGACCTTGGACATCGCCTTTTCGATCGCAAATGTCGCCAAACAGCCGCCGACGAGCAGCAGCGGGCAGGTCAGCCAGTTGATGCCGGCGGGTAAGCCGGGGAAGATCAGCGCGACGCTTGAGCAGAGGAATCCCAAAACGGCGAAATACACCGCATGCGGGTATCGGATGAACGCCGCGCGCACCGAGCGGATCAAAAGCAGCGCGACGACCACGACGCCTACGCCGGTACAGGCGAGCATCGGGATGTTGAAGGCGTTGAGCGCGGCGAGCATCTCGTCAAACAGCCCGAGATAGATCAAAAGGAAAGAGGTGCTGATGCCGGGGATTACGGTTCCGACGGCGATGATGCCGCCGCAGAGCGCGGCCGTGTAGCCGTTTAAGGGCAGGTCGATGCCGCCCGTGAGGTTCTTAATCAGGGAAAGCGCGAATATGACCAGAGCGCCGACGAGCGTCGCGATCAGATACTTCGGCTTAAAGCCGCTCTCTTTGACGCCTTCTTTCCACAGCGAGGGCGCCCCGCCGAGGACCAGTCCCATGAACAGATACAGGATCGGCAGGCGAAAATGGCTCAGGAGCACGCCGAGCACCTGCCCGGCCGCGAGCAATCCAACCACGCCGCCGATGCCGATCGGCAGCAAAAACAGAAAATTCGCCGATGGAGCGCGGAAAAAGCTGTAGATCGCATCCAGCATCCGCCGGTATAAGCCCATCGAAACGGCGAGTATGCCGCCGCTCACGCCCGGCAATATCGCTCCGATGCCGATCACGAGGCCCGCGAGCGCTTTTTCCCAAAATGTCTTTGTAGTTTGCTTCATAGGTATCATTATAGAGCTTGCAATCGGGTCGCGCAAGTTAACGTTCGATTAATATCGGACGAAGTGCGCTTCATGCAAAAGGGACCACAACGGTCCCCTTATGCCGCAAAAGGGCCGCAGGCAAGCCAATGCGCGGTTGAAAAAGGCATCCGTATCTGCTATGCTATAAAAATGGACTATGAGGCATAAGGCAAGGAATCGGATCCTGTACGGAAGCCCGATTCGCTTTGTCTTAGAAACAGGAGCGAAACAGGGTTTATGCGAAACGCGTATGATGTTCTGGAGGAGCGCGGCTTTCTCAGGCAGTGTTCACACCCGGAAGAGCTCAGGGAGCTCATGGGAAAGGAACGGCTCACCTTTTACATCGGATTTGATCCGACGGCGGATAGCCTGCATGTGGGCCACTATGTGGCGCTGATGACGATGGCGCATATGCAGCGCGCCGGGCATCGCCCCATCGCCCTGTTGGGCGGCGGTACGGCGATGATCGGCGACCCGTCCGGCAAGGCGGATATGCGGCGCATGCTGACGATCGAGGAGCTCGATCACAACGCCGCGCGCTTTAAGGCGCAGATGTCGCGCCTGATCGATTTTTCGGACGATAAGGCGATCGTCGTCAACAACGCGGAATGGCTTCGGAGCCTGAATTTTTTGGATTTCATGCGCGACATCGGCGTGTATTTCTCCGTCAACCGTATGCTCGCCGCCGAATGCTATAAAATGCGCCTGGAAACGGGCCTGACGTTTTTTGAGATGGGCTATATGCTCATGCAGAGCTATGACTTCCTCGAGCTGAACCGCCGCTACGGCTGCGTAATGCAGATGGGCGGCGACGATCAGTGGAGCAACATCCTAAGCGGCGCGGACCTCATCCGCCGCAAGGAGCAGCGTCCCGCCTACGCGCTGACGACCACGCTTTTGACCACGTCCGACGGCAAGAAGATGGGCAAGACCGAGAAGGGCGCGGTGTGGCTCGACAAGGAAAAGTGCAGCGTATACGATTTCTATCAGTATTGGCGCAACGTCGACGACGCGGACGTCGAGAAATGCCTCTCGCTTTTGACCTTCCTGCCGATGGATCAGGTTCGGGACCTCTGCAAAACCAAGGGCTCCGAGATCAACGAGGCGAAGCGAATTTTGGCGTTTACCCTGACCGAGCAGGTTCATGGGACCGAAGAGGCCGAGCAGGCGCAACAGGCGGCACAAGCGCTCTTCGGCGGCGGCGGCAGCCTTGAGAACATGCCGACCATACGCCTGGATAGCGCGCTGATCGAACAGACCGGCCTTCGGATCACGGATCTTCTCGTGCTTGGGAACCTCTGTAAGTCCAAGTCCGACGCGCGGCGGATGATCGAGTCCGGCGCGGTGTTCGTCGACGACGTTAAGATTGAGGACGTCCACGCCGAGCTCAAGCCGGAAGCGCTGGAGTCGGGCGCGGTCCTTCGCAAGGGCAAAAAAGGCTATTGCCGGGTATTGCTCGCGTGAGAGCGTACAAAACGGTGCACGAGAGCGCGAAGATCGAGCTCGTGATACAAAAGTCCCGCTTTATCGGCCACTGCATGCCGGCGGCGGATGAGGAAACGGTGCAGGAGCACCTTGGACTCGCGCGCAAGCAATACTATGATGCTTCCCACAACGTGTACGCCTACTCGCTCGGCGAACTGGGCGGCATCGCGCGCTACAGCGACGACGGGGAACCGGGCGGTACGGCCGGGCTTCCGGTGCTCGAGGTCATCCGGCAAAAAGGCGTAACGGACACGCTCGTGATCGCCACGCGCTATTTCGGGGGAGTGCTCCTCGGAGCGGGAGGGCTCGTCCGCGCATACGCCAAGGCGGCGTCGCTGGCCGTCGAGGCGGCGGGGATCGTTCGCCTTGAGCCGGGCTGGGAAATCCGGCTGACGGTCGATTATCCGCTCTACGGCGCTCTCGAGCCGCTCGCCCGCGAATACGCCGCCGATGTGCAAAGCGAGTTTTCGGACAGGATCACCATGCGCCTGAAACTTCTCAGGGACAGGCTCGAACCGTTTTTCGCCAGGGTCAGCGACCTGACCTGCGGTCGCGTTCAGCCGGAGATCCTCGGGGAGTGCATCATCCGCATCAGATAGATTATATGTTGGAGGAATGATTATGCAGATCAAGGTAAATCGGGTCGCCCAGGGTAAAGCGAAGCCCGCGGACGAAAGTAAACTGGGTTTCGGCAAGCTCTTTACCGACCATATGTTCATCGTCGAATACGAGGAGGGCAAGGGCTGGTACAATCCGCGCATCGAGCCGTATCATGCGCTCGCGCTCGACCCCGCCTCGACGGTCCTTCATTACGGCCAGGAGATTTTCGAAGGGCTTAAGGCCTACCGCGCGAAGGACGGACGCATATTGATGTTCCGCGCGAAGGACAACTGCATCCGCCTGAACCGCTCCGCCGAGCGCATGCGTATGCCCCAGATCGACGTCGACTTCAACATGAAGGCGATGCAGATGCTCGTGGACGTCGAGCGCGACTGGGTGCCGCACAGCGAGGGTACGTCGCTCTACATCCGCCCGACGATGATCGCGAACGATGTGGGCCTTGGCGTGCACGCGGCGCACAACTATATCTATTACATCATCTGCGCGCCTTCGGGAGCGTATTATCCCGAGGGACTCGCGCCGATCAAGATCCGCGTGGAGGATCGCTACGTGCGCGCGGTCGAAGGCGGCACGGGCGAGGCCAAGACCGGCGGCAACTATGCCGCGTCGATCAAGGCGGCGGATGAGGCGTCGGCCGAGGGCTATGCCCAGGTGCTCTGGCTCGACGGAGCGGAGCGCAAATACATCGAGGAAGTCGGCGCGATGAACATGATGTTCATCATCGGCGATACGCTCGTTACCGCCGCGCTGCACGGCAGCATTCTGCCGGGCATCACGCGCGCGTCGATCCTCACGCTTGCGCGCGAGATGGGGCTCAAGGTCGAGGAGCGCAAGCTTTCCATCGACGAGCTGATGGCTGCGGCGCGGGACGGCGGCTTGAAGGAAGCGTTCGGAACGGGCACGGCGGCGGTCGTGTCGCCGGTCGGACACCTGACCTATCGCGGCGAAACGGTCCCCGTGCAGGATTCCGGCATCGGGCCGATCACGATGAAGTTCTACAACATGCTTACTGCGATCCAATGGGGCAGCGAGCCAGATACCCACGGCTGGGTAAGCGAAGTGCCGAAGTTCTGACTTTGGGACGCAGTAAGCGACAGAGGAACAGGGAATGAAACGTAGATTAGCCGTACTGACGATCGCCGCGCTGATGCTGGCGGTATTGTGTCCCGCGGGCGCGCTCGCGGCGACGTTTACCATCGGCACGGAACCCGCGCAGCTCGAGCAGGCGGGAACGGTAACGCTCAATATCACGGTGACCAACGACGGTTCCGCGCCGATGGAGAATATATTCATCGGGGGGCCGGGCGTCGCGTATTCCGCGGACGGCAAGGTCGTCCAGCCGGGCGAAAGCCTGTATTTCCCGCTCAAGGGACTGCAGATCTCCAAGGATCAGATCGGCAAGGAGCTCGTATACACCGTGACATGGCAGGAGAACGGCGAACTGAAGAGCCGCGATCTTTCCACCACGGTCCTCTTGGGCAATCAGGTCGCGCTGGAGGCAAAGCGCACTGCGGACAAGACCCAGGCCCCGACGGGCGGGATCATCAAGCTCACCTACACGCTTAAAAACACCGGCAGCGTCCCGATCAAGAACATCTCGATCACGGACAAGGAAGTGCTGCGCGGCAAGAAGATCGCGAGCGATATCACGCTCGAGGGCGGCGCGCAGAAGGAAATCGTCTACGAATACACGATGGGCGAGAAGACCATCGTCTCAAAGCCGGTCATTACCTACACCACGGATCAGTCGACGGAGGAAAAGACCTACTCCATCCCCGAGCTGTCGCTGGGCATGGTCAACGCGAAGCTCGTCTGGGAGGTTACCAAGGGCGCGACGACCGAGCAGGGCACCGAGTTCACCATCCTCGTGACCAACAACGGCAACCAGACCGTCAAGTCGATCCAGGTGATCGACGAGCTCGGCAACAAGGTGAACGAGTCCGTGTTCGCGCTCGCCATCGGCGAGAAGAAGACGCTCAAATACTCCGTGGCGGCCGACCAGAAGCGCGATGTGGTGTTTTCGATCTCGGGCGTCGACGCGACGGGCGAGCAGTACAGCGATAAATCGCAGGTCTATCCGGTGCGCTCGTACATCGATCCGAACCTGATGGATCTGAGCATCGCGACGGAGGTGGTCTCGCCGCTCAACAGCGCCGGTTCGATCTCCCTGCGCTTCACGCTCAACAACGCCGGCTCCGTCACGATGACCGAAGTGGTGCTATCCGAGGAAACGCTGGGCGAACTCGCGCGCTTGGATGCGATCGACCCGGGAACGCAAATCGTGGAGAAGACGCTCAACGTCGGAAGCCCGCGCCAGATGGTGTTCACGCTCTCGGCGCTCGATCCCTCCGGAAACCCGCACGAGTATATCGTTAAGCTCAACGCGCTGCTTCCGAGCGCCGCGCCTTCTGTGACCGGCGCTCCGACGGACGGCGTCGAGACGATCGACGAACAGGCGAAGACCGTCGGCGCGCCGCTGACCGAAACGCTGAAAACCCTTGCGATCGTGATCGCGGTGCTCGCTGTGATCGCGGGCGTGGCGATGTACGTTTTGGGCGCGTCGGAGAAAAAGAACGCCGCCGCAAGGCGGCGCGGCACGGTCGAACTGGGCGTCGCTCCCGCCGCCGAGAGGCCTCAGAGGAGGCCGGTACAGCCGGATCAGCCGATGCGCACGGAAAGACCGGTTCCGCGCGCGCAGAGCGTTGTGCGCGCCGAGCCGCCAAGGCCGAAGCGCGTCCAGGATGCGCCGCAGCCCAGCCGGCCCATTGTGCCCAAAGAACCGTATCGCCCGTCCCGTTCGTACGGCGGCCCATCCGTGCCGACACCGCCGCAGCGGGAGCAGGATGACGTCCGCCGCGCCCCGGTTGCGCCCTCTAGGCTTCGGCCGCAGCAGCCGCAGCCGCAGCAGCCCAAGCAGCGCCCGGATCCCAAGCTGCCCGGCGAAGGGATGGGGTATTCCGACCGCAACCGCGTGCGCCGCGTGCGGCCTACGGACGACGATAAATAATTCGCAAAAGTGGGAAACCCACTTTTGCGAGGTTCACCATGCATTTTCGGCCCTCAGTTCTCGCAACCGCTCAAACTGTCGGGCCGAAAAGCACTTCAAGGTGTCATTTTGCACCGTACGTGCCGCTGCAAAATGACGGATTGGAAGCCTCTCTAATACTCTTAGGCTTTTTATGGTAGCGTTCATAGTGAATCCCCCGGCAAAGCCGGGGGATTCGTTGTTATTTGTCATAAAACGGCTGCAAATTGGACCCGAAATCGATTCCTTTATCCCGGCAGCAGCCCGAGCGCGCTGAACGCGTAGATCCAAACGAACAGCGTCAGGATGCACAAAGCGGAGGTAAACACGACGATTTCTCCCGCAAGCGCGTCGTCGCCGCCGAACTCCTTGGCCATGGGAAAGGAACTCAGCGCGGTCGGCGCGGCGTAGATGATCATAAGAACGACGAGCGCGTGTTCGCGGATGCCCAGGAGATAGGCGGGGATCAGGAAAACCAAAGGGACGATTACCAGCCGTGAGAGCACCGTGAAAACGAGCGTCCGCCGGTGCGCCTTCGCGGATTTGAACGAGAACGACGCGCCGAGCAGCACAAAGCCGAGCGGCGCGGTGACGGAGCCGAGACTGTTTAACGGGGAAAACAGGATTTCGGGGAGCTTTAGCCCGACGAGCTTCAGCGCGATCGCCGCGAGTATGGAGAGGATCAGCGGGTTGCGGATCACGCCCAGCAGGATTGCCTTTGCGTTTGTGCTTTTGCCGTTAAAGCGCTCGAGCACGATTACGGCAAAGCAGTTATAGAGCACCACGGTGACGGATATGAGCACAGCGACAAGGCCGAGCGACCCTTCGCCCAGCAGCGAGGCTGCGATGGGCACGCCGAATATGGCGGCGTTGCTGCGGAATATCCCCTGAATGATAACGCCGCGCTTGCAGTTTTCCGGTTCGAGGCAGGGGATGATGAACCAAAGCGCCGCGACCGAGATCACGACGCTCAGCGCGAGGTAGCCGATCACCAGCGGGTTTACGGCGGTGCTCCAGTCGCTTCCGTAGACGTTGCAAAAGAGCAGCGCGGGCAGGAACAGGTAGGTGATGAGCTTGTTGAGCCTGGAGAGGGAGTGCTCGTCCACCATTCCGGCGCGCCGGACGATAAATCCCGCCGCCATCAGCATGAACAGCGGGGCGACGGCATTAAGCGCGATTTCAAAACTGTGCATGGAGCCGTCCAAAGCCTCCCGTCAAAGCTGCCAGATGAGGCTGTTGTATTCCGCGATGGCGCGGTCGCTGGAAAAATAGCCCGCCTGCGCGATGTTCTTCACAGCCATGGCGTTCCACTCGGAAGGCCTGGAATAGGTCTGCAGCGCGCGGCGATGCGCGCCGATGTAAGCGGAAAAATCCCTCAGCACGAGATAATTGTCCGCAAGCCCATGATCGTCGCCAAAGAGCAACAGATGGTACAGATCCTGGAACATCCTCGGGTCCTCGGCTACGATCCTGCCGTTGATCAGGTAGTCGAGCACACGCCGGAGCAAGGGGTCGCTCTCATAGAGAGCGCCCGCATTGTAGGTCTTGCCGGAGAGCAGTGCTTCCGCCTCGCGCGCCTCCAGGCCGAACAGGAACATGCCCTCGTCGCCCACGCGGTCGTGGATTTCGACGTTCGCGCCGTCGAGCGTGCCGAGCGTAATCGCGCCGTTTAACATGAATTTCATGTTGCCCGTGCCGGAGGCCTCGCGGCCCGCGGTGGAGATCTGTTCGCTGATTTCGGCGGCGGGGATCAGTATCTGCGCGCTTTCGACGCTGTAATTGTCCACGAACGCGACCTTCAGCACGTCGCAAACGCGCGGCGTGCGCTCGATCATGTCCGCGACCTTGTGGATCAGGCGTATGATCTGCTTGGCGACGCGGTAGTTGGGGTACGCCTTGGCGGCGAAGAGGAACACCTGCGGCTGCATACTAAGCTCGGGCTCCGCCAGCAGCCGGTCGTACAGGTAGATCACATGCAGCACGTTCATCAGCTGGCGCTTGTATTCGTGCAGGCGCTTTGCCTGCACGTCGAACACCGCGTCGCAGGGGAGCGTTACGCCCTGGGTTTCCTGCAGGAATGCCGCGAACCGCTCCTTGTTCGAGCGCTTGATGGCGCCGATCCGTTCCAAAAACGCGGGATCGGCGCTAAACGAAGCCAATTCCGACAAACGCTCCGGCTCCCGGATCCATTTTGGGCCGATCGCCTCGGTAATCGCCTCCGCGAGCTTCGGGTTGGCGAGCATCAGCCAGCGCCGGTGCGTGACGCCGTTGGTGATGCCGAGGAATTTCCATGGCTCCACCAGATAATAATCGTGGAAGAGCTGCTGCCTTAAAATATCCGCGTGCAGCCCGGAAACGCCGTTGACGTGCGCGCTCACGGCGACGCAGAGGTTTGCCATGCGCACTTGGCCGAAGCCGAGGATCGCCATCTGCCCGATCTTTTCCCATTGCCCCGGGTAGAACGACCACAGCCGGGAGCAGATGTGCTCGTTGATCGCCTGCAATATGGAATAGATGCGCGGCAGCAGCGGCTGCATCAGCGAGATCGGCCACTGCTCGAGCGCCTCGCTCATGATGGTATGGTTCGTATAATGGAACGTGCGGCTGACGATGTCCCACGCGTCGTCCCAGCTAAGGCGCTCCTCGTCGAGCAACAGGCGCATCAGCTCGGGAATCGCGAGGCCCGGATGTGTGTCGTTGATCTGGATGCACACATACTTGGGCAGATCCGAGAGCCTGTTCTTGGTTTTCTTGTACTCCCTCAGGATGTAGCCGACGGTGGCGGCGGTGAAGAAATAATGCTGCTTGAGCCGAAGCTCCTTGCCCTGGATGTGGCTGTCGGCAGGGTAGAGGATCTTGGAGATGACCTCCGCGAGCTCGGTCTCCTCGAGCGCCTTGATATACTGGCCCCGGTTGAACTGGTCCATGTCCAGCCGCTCGGGCGCGCGTGCGCTCCAGAGCCGGAGCGTATTGGTCGTTTGGCTCTGATAGCCGACCACAGGGATATCGTAGGGGATGGCCAAAACGGTCGAATACCCGGTATGGTTGATGCAGAGCCTGCCGTTTTCCCATTGTTCCGCGACTTTTCCGCCGAAGTGCACCTCGATGGCGTCCTCCGGGCGCTCGATCTCCCAGACGAAGTCCTCGTCGAGCCATACGTCGGGCAGCTCGACCTGCGCGCCGTCCTCGATCTGCTGGCGAAACAGGCCGAACTCGTAGCGGATGGAGCAGCCCATCGCGGGCAGGTTCAGCGTCGCGAGCGAATCCATGAAGCATGCGGCAAGCCGGCCGAGCCCGCCGTTGCCGAGGCCGGGCTCGCGCTCCTGCTGAAAGAGCTCCTCAAGCGGAACGCCGAGCTCTTTGAGCGCGCCGCTGTAGGCGTCCCACAGGCCGGTATTGAGAAGGTTCGAATGGAAAATGCGCCCCGGCAGAAACTCCACGCTCAGGTAGTAGAGCTTGCGGGACTCCGCTAAGTCGCGCTGCTCGCTCTGCCGCCAAAGCGGCATGAGCTCATCCCTCAGCGTCAGGGCGGCGGCGCGGTAGATCTGCTGACGCGTGGCGTCCTCGGGCGTACGTCCGAAAAGGCTGAGAAGTTTTTCCCGGATGCGCTCGAGTACGAGCCGTTTGTTCGAGTTGTCCATGCTCAACCTTCCTTCTTTGGAACGGATGTACCGTGCGGCCGTCTCCTGCGGACGGTTGCTTTGGCTGCGGACACGGGCTTGTGCTCCGGATCGTCCGGGGCGGCGGGATCGGCCAAAGCGCCCTGCGCGCAGGAGGGTTCCGCTTCCTCCTGGTACGGCATGAGGTTTGTGATGCGCGCATAGAGCGAAAGATATTCTTGCGCCGAGCTTTCCCACGAGTAGTCCGAGCGCATCGCGCGCCGGATCATGCGCTGCCACGCGGGCTTATCATAGTATAATGCGACGGCGCGCTCGATGGCGCCGAGCATTTCGTGCGCGTTGTAGTTGGCGAACGAAAGGCCGTTGCCCTCGTCGGTATAGCGGTTGTAGGGGATCACGGTATCGCGGAGGCCGCCGATCTCGCGCACGATGGGGATGCTGCCGTAGCGCATCGCGATCAGCTGCGCAAGCCCGCAGGGCTCGAACTGCGAGGGCATCAGGAATAGGTCGCTGCCCGCATAGATCCTCTGTGCGAGCGATTCGTTGAGCCCTATGGAGGCGGCGAGCCTGCCCGTGTAGCGCCAGGCCGCCCAGGTAAAGAGCTCGCAGTAATGCTCTTCGCCGCTGCCCAGGATCACGAGCTGGACGTTCAGAGCCATGATCTCGTCGAGCACGCGCTCGACAAGATCGAGCCCCTTGTGCGGCGTGAGGCGCGTGACCATGCCGATGAGCGGTACGTTCGCGGGAGTGAGGCCGAGCGAGCGCTGCAGTTCCTCCTTGCAGAGCGCTTTGCCCTCGAGATGATCGGCGTCGTAATTCGCGGCGAGGAACGCGTCGGTCACAGGATCGTATCGTTCGGTATCGATCCCGTTGAGTATGCCGATCAGCGAATTTTCGCGCTTGCGAAGCAAGCCGTCGAGCCGCTCGCCGAAGTACGGCGTTGTGATCTCGCGCGCGTAGCTGCGGCTGACGGTGCTCAGGGCGTCCGCGAATACCAGCGCGCCCTTCATGAAGCTGACACAGCCGTAGAACTCAAGGTAATCGGGCGTGTAGTACGCGTCGCCCAGGCCGAGGAGATCGTCGATGTACTTCCAGGGGAAAATACCCTGATAGCGGAGGTTGTGGATCGTGAAGAGCGTTTTGATGCCCGCGTAGAGCGGCAGGCGCGCATATTGGAGCTTCAGGAGCGCGGGGATCATGCCCGTCTGCCAGTCGTTGCAGTGTATTAGATCCGGAACGAAATCAAGCCGCGGTATGGCGTCGAGCACCGCGCGGCAGAAAAACGCGAACCGCTCGCCTTCGCCTTCGCCGTCGCCGTAAACGGAATCCCGCGCGAAGTAGAACTCGTTGTCGATGAAGTAGTAGGTTACCCCGCGGTAGGAAAGCATATCGACGCCGCAGTATTGCTTGCGCCAGGCGAGGTTGACGTAGAAAGAGGTCAAATGCTGCATCTGCTCCTTCCAGTAGCTCGGGATATCGCGGTACTTGGGCAGAATGACCCTGATATCCGCGCCCAGCGCGCATAGCTCGGGGGGCAGCGTACCCGCGACGTCCGCAAGGCCGCCTGTCTTAACAAAGGGTACGCATTCGCTTACGGCAAATAGAATCTTCATTTCAAATTTCTCCTCGCGTAGTAAACACTTCTTTGGCAAAGGTTCAAACCACCGCGCCTTTTCTAAGGATCACGGGGAAGTTCTCATGTCCCATCAGCCTTCTGCCGCGCTTGACGATGACGGATTTGTCGAGTATCACATGATCGAGCTCGCACTGGTCCTGGATTTCGACGGCCTGCATCAGTATGCAGCGCCGGAGCTTCGTATCGCGCCCGATGCGCACGCCGCGGAAGAGCACGCAGTCCTCGATTTCCCCTTCGATCAGGCATCCGTCGGCGACGATGCAGTTCTTCACGCGCGCGTTCGCGCCGTAGATCGCGGGCACCTCGTCCTTGATCTTGGTGAATATGGGCTGATTGGGGTTGAACAGATCCGCGCGGACGGCGGGATCCAATAACGCCATATTGTGATTGAAATACGAGGTAAGCGAGTTAAAGCGCGCCACGTACCCGTTGTACTCGAAGCCGTAGATCTTGAGGGAGCTGATCTTCTGCAGCAGCACGTCGCGCACCCAGTCGTAATTGGCGTGCGCGTCCGCTTCCTCCACGAGGTATTCCAAAAGCGTGCGCTCGAGGATATACGCGTCGCAGGAGCGCGCGCTGGATTGCGGGCGGTAGGGATTGATCTCGATGTCGGTGATCCTGCCGCCGGGAGCCATGGTCAGGCGCAGGTTGTCGAACTGGTCGTCGCGGTCGAGCTGCGTCTCGTTGCGGTAGAGGATCGTGATGTCCGCGCCCGTGGCGATGTGCTGTTCGAGCATGGTTTCATAGGTCATGTTGTAGATCGTATGGCTGCCGGTGAGCACCGCATAGCGCTGCGCGCTGCGGCGGATATAGCCCATGCAGGACCTTAAAGCGTCCACGGTGCCCTTATAGATGCCGGTATTGTCCTTTGTGACGAAAGGGGGCAGTATAAACAAACCGTCGCGCTTGCGCCGAAGATCCCATTCCTTGCCCGAGCCGAGATGATCCATCAGCGAATGATAGTTCTTCTGCGCGATGACGCCCACGTTGGTGATGCCGCTATTGACCATGCTCGAGAGGATGAAGTCGATGCAGCGGTACCTTCCGCCGAAGGGAACCGCGGCGATGGAGCGCGAATAGGTCAAATCCCTCAGCTGCATGTTCGATTCGCCGGTATAGATCAGGCCGAAGAGGTTCCCGTTCATGCCTTTTGCCCTCCTTTGCATTCGAGTTCGCACAGAAGCTCCGTGCTAAGGAGCGTTCCGCACGGCACGTGCATTCCCGCAGGCACGTTCAGATCGCTGCTGATGAGCGTGATGTCGCCGGTCAGGCTGTTGTCGATCGAGCCGTCGCACTTGCCGTCCGGATCGCCGATGCGGGAGCCCGCTCCCACAATGGTATTTTCCCCGACGATCGCCTTGGTGACGGTTGCCCCATCCTCGATATGCGCTCCGGGCATTATGATGGAGTCGGTCACGCTTGCGCCCCTGCCGATGGTCGTGCCGAAGAAGATCACGCTGTGGTGAACCTTGCCGTAGATCTGCGCGCCTTCGCAGATGAGCGTATTGGTGATCTCGGCCCCGTCGGCCGCGAAATGCGGCGGCATGACGGGATTGCGGCTGTAGATGCGCCACTCCCTGTCGTGAAGGTCGAACGCGGGCGGGCTGTTCAGAAGATCCATATTCGATTCCCAGAGGCTCTGAACCGTTCCTACGTCCTTCCAATAGCCGGAAAACTCGTACGCGTACAGGCTGCAGCCGCCCGCGAGCATCGCGGGGATGACGTCCTTGCCGAAGTCGTGGCAGGAGTCGGGGTTCTCGTCGTCCTCCTTGAGGTAGCGGCGCAGCACATGCCAGTCGAAGATGTAGATGCCCATGGACGCGTTGCAGCTCTTAGGGCGCTTGGGCTTCTCCTCAAACTCCGCGATGCGGCCCGTCTCGTCCGTGTTCATGATGCCGAAGCGGCTGGCCTCCTCGAGCGAAACGGTCTTGACGGCGATGGTCGCGTCCGCGCGCTTGTGCTGATGGAACCGGAGCATCTTGGCATAATCCATCTTGTAGATATGGTCGCCCGAGAGTATGAGCACGCAGTCGGGGTCGTACTGGTCGAGGAAGAGCTCGTTCTGATAGATCGCGTTGGCGGTGCCTGTGTACCAATCCCCGCGTTCGCCGCTCTTGACATAGGGCGGCAGAACGTAGACGCCGCCGAGGTTGCGGTCGAGGTCCCATGCCGCGCCGTTGCCGATGTAGGCGTTGAGCGCGAGCGGCTCGTACTGGGTGAGCACGCCGACCGTGTCGATATCCGAGTTCGCGCAGTTGGACAGAGGAAAGTCGATGATGCGGTACTTGCCGCCGAAGGGAACCGCGGGCTTTGCCATGTGGTGCGTCAGCGCGCCCAAGCGGCTGCCCTGACCGCCGGCAAGCAGCATGGCTACGATCTTCTTTTTCATACGCGTGTACCTCCTTCACTGACATCAAAATATACGGCGCCCAGCGGAGGGAGCCGAAGTGACAGAGCAAAGGGGCGTTCACCGCCCACAAGGGCGCTGGTTGCGATCGGATCGGGATTCAGCCATTCCCCTGTTCCGCCAAAGCGGGCTTCGTCGCTGTTAAAGAGCTCGCGTGCGACGACTTCTTCGTTGAAACAGAGCCTGTACTCGCCGTGGGGAACGGGCGTGAAATTAAATGCGCACAGCATCGCCCCGCCTTGTGCATCCCGCCTAAGGAACGCCAGGATACTGTTGTCGCGGTCATTCACGCTGACCCACTCGAAGCCTTCCCAGCCGCAGTCGAGGCGATACAGCGCGGGCGAGGCGGCGTAGATGCGGTTGAGCTCGCGCACCGTATCCTGCACGCATCTGTGCATCGGGTATTCGAGCAGGAACCATTCGAGCTGCTCGTAGTAGCGCCATTCAATATACTGCGCGATCTCGCTTCCCATGAACATCAATTTTTTGCCGGGATGCGCGAACAGGTAGGCGTACAGGAGCCGTATCTGCGCAAACTGCTTCCAGTAATCGCCCGGCATCCGCCCGATGAGCGAGCGCTTGCCGTGCACGACCTCGTCGTGCGAAAACGGCAGGATGTAGTTTTCGCTGAACGCGTAGCACAGCGAAAACGTCAGCTTGTCGTGATGAAATTTGCGGTGGATGGGGTCGAGGCTCATGTAGGCGAGCGTGTCGTTCATCCAGCCCATGTTCCATTTGAAGTGGAACCCGAGCCCGCCGTGCTCGGGCGGCATCGTAACGAGCGCGAACGCGGTGGATTCCTCGGCGATGAGCAGAGCGCCCGGGCATTCCCGGCCGACGGTCTTGGAGAGCTTCCTTAAAAACGCAATGGCCTCGAGGTTTTCATGGCCGCCGTACTCGTTCGGAATCCATTCGCCGGGCTTTTTGGCGTAATCGTGATAGAGCATGCAGCTCACGGCGTCCACGCGCAGCCCGTCGAGATGATATTCGTTCAAAAGGTAAATCGCGTTGGAGATAAGAAAGCTCACCACCTCGGTGCGGCCGTAGTTGAACATCAGCGTGCCCCACTGCGGCTGGTTGCTGCGGCGCGGGTCGGGATGCTCGTATAAAGCCGTTCCGTCGAAGCGCCGGAGGCCATGCATGTCGCGCGGGAAGTGCGCGGGGACCCAGTCCACGAGCACGCCGATGCCCTTAGAGTGGCAGCGATCTACGAAGTACATGAAGTCCTCCGGCGTGCCGTAGCGCGAGGTGATCGCATAAAAACCCGTCACCTGATATCCCCAGCTCATATCGAGGGGATATTCGGAGACGGGCATCAGTTCGATATGAGTGTATCCCATATCGGCGACGTAGTCGACAAGCTCGTGCGCGAGCGCGCGAAAGCCGAGGCCCTCGCGCCAGGAGCCCGCATGCACCTCGTAGATGCTCATCGGGCTTTGGAAGGGATTGCGCTCCCTGCGTCTTTTAAGATACTCCGCGTCCGTCCAGCGAAAATCCGGCAGGTCGTAAATTTCGGATGCGGTGCCGGGCCTTAGCTCCGCGCGCGAAGCGAACGGGTCGGCCCGAAAGCAGATCTCGCCGTCCTCCTGGAGTATGGCGTACTTATAGAGTTCGCCGGGCGGCGCGTTCTCGAGCACAGTCTCCCAAACCCCGGTGGTACCGACGCGCTCCATGGGATCGCGGCTGATATCCCAGCCGTTGAACGTGCCTACGACGCTGATGGCGCGTGCAGCGGGCGCCCAGACCGAAAAGCGGCGCCTGCTTGGGTTTTCGCCTTCAACGCGATGGCAACCAAGCTCCCGATAGGCATAGGCGGACGTTCCTTCGTTGAACAGGTAAAGCTCGCTCTCCCGTGCATTCATTCTTGCACCTCCATGCCGCTTCACTGTCGGAATCGGGCTGCCGCCTCGCCGCGCACGGCCGCGCGACGGCATTAGAACTCTACGGTTTTCAGCCAATCCGCGATGGGCGCGGACAGCTCGCCTTCGAGCGCCCCAACGCGCTCGGCGAGCGCCTCGGGCGCAAACCTCGCGCCGGGGAGCGCCTCCTCCAGGGCGTCGATATACGCCTCATCGTTTGCGTCCGAATAGACGGTGGCGCACTTGACAAACCCTTCGAAACAGCTTAAGAGCAGTTCGATGGAACCGAAGTCGAACCGGTTCTCGATCGAAACGTCGAATTTAGGGGTTTCCCCATAACGCCATTCCCAGGACGCGAAGCGCTCGTGAACGTGGCGGAAGGCTTCGGCGTCGATCTCGCTTTCAAGCAGCGTCCTCGCGGGGCCGTACTCCTCGACGAACGCTTTTTCGAGCGCCTCGATGAGCATTTCAAGCGTCAGGTCTTCCCGGTGCTCCGTCAGGTTGGTCACGCGCGCCCGGACGGATTCGACGCCCTTGGCGGCGAGCTTTGCCTTGGAGGGAGCGAGATAGCGCGCCAGCTTGGTCATATCCACGTCGAATATCAGCGTGCCGTGATGCATTCCGCGTTCGCGCGTTTTCCGAAACGCGTTGCCGGAAAACTTCGCGCCGCCGATGGTCAGGTCGTTGCGGCCGGTGAATTCCGCATTGATTCCCAAGGCGTTCAGCGCCTTCAGGATCACCCCGCACTGGCGGCCGACGTCGTAGAGCTCCATGGGGAGGATGAAGGTGAAATTCAGGTTCCCAAGGTCGTGGAACACGGCTCCGCCGCCGGTCGTGCGGCGCGCGAGGGAGCCGTGTTCCTCCTCGAGCAGCTGCGTGCGGCATTCCTTCCATGCGTTCTGATGCCGCCCGATCACGACCGTGTTCTGGTTCTGCCAAAGATAGAGGACCGCGCCGAGATTGCCGAGCGAAAACAGATAGTCTTCCAGGGCGAGATTGTACCAGGGGTTATGGCTATGGGAGCGGATGATGGTGTTCAAGGAGGTTCCCCTTTCTAGAAATCTTCTTGGCGCGGGGGTCAGCCGCCCAGGGAGTAGGTTTTCATCAGGCTCTCGAGCGTACCGTCGTCCTCGCATTGGTCGAGGAAGAGATCGAAGAGCCCGGCGAGCGCGGGTGCGTCGGTGCCGCACATCAAAGCGTATTCGAGCGTGCCGAACTCCTCCGAACGCACCGTAAACGAAGAATCGAGATAGCGGCTCACATAGGCTCCGGGCATCAGCGCCGCGTCGATCTGCCCGGAGACGAGCGCATAGAGCATGTCGGGATAGGACGCAAATTGTATTTGCTCGCCCACATAGGCGGGTTCCGATTTCAGCCGGCTCGAAAGCCTTGAGGAGAGCGGCGAAACCTGCAGCGTGCCGACGCGCGCCTGCGAGAGAGGGAGGCTTTCCTTTCCGGCGACGCAGAGGAAGCGGCATGCGTCCTCATAATAAGCGCGGGAGTACACATAGGAGGAAGAAAAGTCCTTTGGCGCGAGCGCGAGCACGACGTCTGCGTCGCCGTTGTCGATGTGCGCGCCCAGGGTGCGGGCGTCCACCGTCACAAATTCCACCGCGGAGGAAGCGGGCGCGTCGGGCAGAAGATATTGTGCGAACCGCGTCGCAAGGTCGATTTCAAAGCCCTGACCATCCTGCGCAAATCCCGGCATATCCGTGCGCACGCCCACGCGCAGCACGCCGCGCTCCTTGATGATGGATAGTTCGGGGGTGTTGCGAAGCTGCTGCGACGGCAGCGAAACAAGCACGATCACGAGCGCCGCGACGAACACTCCGGCAAAAAGCAAAACGCGGCGGTTCGCCTTTAATACAAAACGCCCTGGTCTCCATTTCATGCGATTCCGTTTCATATGAATATTGTATCATGTGCGATAGTCTAGGGCAAGATTACCGAAGCATCCGCGCTTGCCAATCGGGCGCGCCGTGTTATAATGAAAGTCGGAGGGCGAAGGCCTGTGATTTTGGATATCGTTACCAAACTCGAGAGCGCGATCGGCGATCCGTGGGGCGGGTATATCGTTAAAGCGGTGGAGCTGATACTGATCGTACTCGTCGGGCGAATAGCCGAAAAGCTGTTCGCGCGCGCCGTCGGGGCGGTGATCGCCTTCCGCGTCAAAGGGGCTTCGCCGGAGCGGGTCAAGCGATTGAGGACGGCGTCCACGCTGATCACGAGCATCGCGAAGTATGTGATCTACTTTCTCGTGCTTGCGGCGGGATTGGGGACGCTGGGCCTGTCCAACGCGATGAACTCAATGCTCGCGTCGGTCGGGATCGGCGGGCTCGCGCTCGGCATCGGGGCGCAGAGCCTTATAAACGACGTGGTCACGGGCTTTTTTTTGCTTTTTGAGGATCAGCTCAGCGTCGGCGACTATATCGAAGCGGGCGGAGTGGAGGGCGTGGTCGAGTCGATCGCGCTGCGGACGACCAGCATCCGCGGGTTTCGCGGCGAGCTCATCGTGGTTCCCAACGGCAAGATCGCGACGATGACGAACTATTCGCGCGGCGACTACGTCGTGTATGTGGATACCGAGATCTCGCTCGAGGCGGACGCCGAGCGCGCGATCAAGGCGCTTTCCGAGGAAGCCGAGGCGTTTTCAAAGGACAATCCGCTCTTTACCGGGCCGGTCAAGGTCCTCGGCATTGCCGAGATGAAGGATCTGCGCGTTACGATCCGCACGATGGCCACGACCAAGGCGCTCAGGCAGTGGGAGGTCGTGCGCGCGCTCAACGCGGCGTTTAAGCGGCGGCTCGAGCAGGAGAATATCGGGAGCCCGTATCCGAAGGTCACCCTGGTGCATTCGGACGGAGGTGCGTAAATGTTGCAGGGATTTGAACTCAACGACCGCGTGCAGATGCGCAAGCCGCACGCGTGCGGCGCGAACGAATGGCAGATCATCCGCGTGGGCGCGGATATCAAGATCAAGTGCATTTCGTGCGGGCGCATCGTGATGCTCGAGCGCGCGGAATTCGTCAAGCGCGCGAAAAAGAATCTATCGGATAAGGAACGGATGCATGAAGAAAACTGAAGGGCTGACGCGCGCGCAGAAGAGGGATCTTCGTGCGCTTTCCGAACAAATCCACCAGAATGAACCCGCGTACAAGCGCGCCTCCAACATCAGCTTCGCGATCTATCTGGTCGCGATGGTCATTGCGGTATTCGCTTTCCGCGCGTTCCTCTGCGAGCCCATACGCGTGGACGGCGATTCGATGATCTCTACGCTCGAGAACAACGAGCTCATGCTCGTGGAGAAGTTCAGCCAGTGGACGGGGCTTCCCCGGCGCGGCGAGATCGTGATCTGCTATTATCCCGGCTATACCATAAGCTGCGTCAAGCGCGTGATCGGCCTTCCGGGCGACACGGTAGAGGTGACCGGCGGGGTGACCTATGTCAACGGCATCGCGCTGCACGAGGACTACCTATACGAGCCGATGTGGTTCGATTCGCCCAAAGTCACGGTGCCCGAGGGAACCGTTTTCGTCATGGGCGACAACCGCAACTGGTCCGAGGACAGCAGGGATCTGCTCAACGTGGGCTGCATCCCGCTCGAAAAGGTCATCGGGCACGTGTTCGCGGTGATGTGGCCGGTCTCGGGCATCCGCTCGATCGGGATCGGGTAACGGGCATGGAACGGCGCACGGACGAGCGGCGGAACAAAAGGGCGAAAAGGGCGCACGCGCTGATTTCACTCGGGTTTGTCGCGGCGCTGTGCGCGATCGTATTTACGGTATGGTTTTCGGGCGTACAGGCGCAGGGCGGCGCGATGGCCCCGGTGATCCAAAACGGGGACGTGCTGCTCGTAGACCGTTTGGCCCACTATGTCTGGGGCACGGACCGGGGCGAGCTTGTCGCCTTGGACTTGGAGGGCGGCGCGATCGAGATCCGGCGCGTCGTCGCGCTCGGCGGCGAGCGGGTGAATATCTTCGAAGGCAGGGTGTATATCGACGGGATATTCCTGGACGAAGGCAAGTACGCTTCGGGCGTCCTCGGGGATCGCGAGGAGTTTACGGTGCCCAAAGGCAGCGTGTTCGTGCTTCCCGACGTTCGCGGCGAGCAAAGCGGCGAGGTCGTTCCCGTACAATCGCTTGCAGGCCGCGTATTCGCGCGCGTATCGCCCTTTGGCGCGGCGGCGCTGTTCGCGGCCTGAAGAATGGCATAAGTAGCGCGCCCGGCGCACGATAATATCGATGGCAAAACCCGGCGAATTTAAATCAGCCGGGTTTATTATTTATTGGATAGAAAGAACACTCAAACAATCCTTTTGAGAGCCTGCATCCGTTCGACCTTTGGGTTCGGAACTGAAGGCCCGGGGCTTTATTCGCAAGCGGCGACCTGCGCGGCGCTTGCGCTAAGCCTTGCTTGCAAGGCTTTCTTCTCAGAAATCGCCGGCCGTACCGAAGGTACAGGCGATTTCTGTAAAAACTCACGGGAACGGCACCGCCGTTTCCGTGACACAGTAGAGCCCGGCGAATTCTTATCCGCCGGGCTCTGCTGCCTGCGTCGCCGGTGAAAGGGGAGTCACCGAGGGCTTTCCATAGGGGAGGAAAGGGAAATTTCCCGCCTGCTTCGGGTTATTTCCCGGATAGCTTCTTCTTCATCGCGTCCGGATCCATGCTGTAGATCACGGCGTTTTCCTTGCTGATGCGCCCGGCCAGATATAGCTGATAGATGCTCGCGTCCATCGTGACCATCGAGCAGTCCGGGTTCGCGTGGATCACGTTGCTGATCTGGTGCACCTTGCCTTCACGGATCAGGTTGCGGATCGCGCTGTTGACGCCCATGATCTCGAATGCGGGGATCGCGCCGCCGTCGAGCGTCGGGATCAACTGCTGGGAGACGACGGCCTGCAGCACCATCGAGAGCTGTACGCGCACCTGCTGCTGCCTCGCGGCCGGGAAGACGTCGATAATGCGGTCGATGGTGTTGGCCGCGCCCACCGTGTGGAGCGTTGAAAGCACGTATTGCCCGGTTTCCGCGGCGGTCATCGCGATGCTGATGGTCTCGAAATCGCGCATCTCGCCGACGAGTATCACGTTGGGCGACTGGCGTAACGCGAAGCGCAGCGCGATGCCGAAGTCCGCCGTGTCGTGGTTTACCTCGCGCTGACTCACGATGGATTTGTCGTTGCGGTACAGGTATTCGATCGGATCTTCGATCGTGATCACATGGTAGGGGAGGTTGCGGTTGATCTTGTCGACGATGCAGCTGAGCGTCGTCGATTTGCCGCTGCCCGCCGGGCCGGTGATGAGCACCAACCCCTTCTTGATCGTATACAGGTCGATGACGGCGGGCGGGATGTTCAGTTTCCCGGGGTCGGGAAGCTCGAAGCACACCACGCGGATGACCGCCGAAACCGTGCCGCGCTGGCGAAAGACACTCGCGCGGAATCTGCCGACGCTGTTGAGCGAGAAGGAGAAATCGTCGTCGCCCGTTTCGAGGAAATGGTCGGCGCGGCGGTTGGAGGCAAGCTCGTAGAGCTTGCGGATGATTGCTTCGGTATCCGAGGGCAGGAGCAAGCCGCCGCTTTGAGGGATCAGCGATCCCGCGCACTTGAACGCGACCGGAAACCCCGGGCAGATCAGCACGTCCGAAACGTTTTGTTTTACTGCTTCTGCGAGCACTTTGATAATGTCCATCATCCAACCCCGTCCCAGATGTTCAGTCTTTCCTGGCCGTATTCCGGCTCGTTGATCATGATGCTCGAGTAATCGGTGATCTCGTAGCGCGCGCCGCTTTTTGGCGACAGCTCGACCGTTACGTTGAGCGCCTGGTATTTGCCGAAGGGGAACGCCATGTTGATCTTCGCGCCGTCCGCGCTCTCCTGCACGGAGCCGGCGAGCGGCGCAAGCGACTTTGCAAGCTCCGCGGCGTCGATTTCGGGCATCGCGAATAGCTTTTCGTCGAGCTTCATCAGCGCCCTCTGCGCGCGCGCATCCGCCGCGTAATAATCGGTCACGCTCTGCGCGGTCTGCGCACAGAGCTTTAAATCCGCATTGGCGGTAGAGAACGCAAGCGCGCCGAAGCTTGTCAGGCAGAGCACGACAAACACCAGTATCGCAGAAGGCGTTCCGATCGCCATCGTGCCACGGTTGCTCTTTCGGCTCATGCGGCTGCCTCCTTGGGCACATAGTTGACGACCGACAGCGTATAGCTGCATCCGCCGTCCCTAAGGGCGCGGAGCGTGGCGTTTTCGATCCGGCCGGCCGGGCCTTCCTCATAGCTGAGGGACAGTTCCAGCATGTATTCGCCCTGTTCCTCGGGTTCGCCCAGTACGTTGACCCGGACTGCGAAGCCGTCCCCGGCGCTCTGCGCCTCCGGATAAGCAGAGAGGAACGCCGCTTTGGCGTCGCTTCCGGCACGGATGAGTTCCGCCGTGCTCTGCAGGAGCAGCATCGATTCGTTCAGAACGATGCTCTGCTGCGAGCGCTGGTGCGCTTTGGTAAAGAGCATGAGAACCACCGTGCTCGAGAGCGCGAATAGCATAACGACGATGATCATCTCGATGAGGAATGCGTTGGCGCGCCCGCGTACCACCCTTTTCATGATGCGCTCTCCACGGATCTGTGCGCGACGGTGAGCCTGCCGTTCGTCTGCCCGTCCGAGCAGGTCGCGTCGATCGTGATGCCCCGATCCGTCTGATCGAAGGAAAACGCCGACAGTGAGGCGATTCCAAGGCCCATCCCCGGGTTGAAGGCAATCTCTTTGGAGACGAACAGTTCCCTGAGCATGCCGTCGAAGTAATAGATATAAGTGCGGTATTCGCTGCCGTAGTACTCGTGCTTGAGCACGATCGCATCGACGCCGCCGATGTTCTCGACGAAGCAGCCTCCCTGCGCGTCCGCGCCGTGGAGCTTACCCGCCACATAGCTCAGCGACGCGCGCAGCTCGTAATTGGCCTGCATATCGGAGGAGATCGCCTTGTACACGCGCCCGCCGAAGAGCGCGAAAAAGAGCGCGAAAAGCGCGAATATGAGGAAGAGCGCGAGCACCGACGCGGTCTCAGAAAAAGCGTGTTCCCGAATACCGTTCTTCATTGCCGCCACCCCGTCTCGAAAACCTCGATGATCGGCATGATGTTCGAAGCAAACGCCTCGTAATGCACGATATATTCCCGTTCGTCGACGCTGAGCCCGTAGTGCTCCCTGAGATATGCAAGGGTGGGCGGGTAGATGCCCTCGATGGCGTAGCAGTTCACCGCCGCGCGAACGACCGATTGCTTCGCGATCTCGAGCCTTTCCTCCCGCGTGCCCGCGAGCACGTCGTTCGCCGCAAAGCACAGCGCTGCGATGACGATAAGCAGAAGCAGCGCGGAGATCGCGAGGGAACGCCACCAGGGCGGTTCGGGGGGGTTCCTTGTCAGCTGCGGCTTCATAGGCTTATCCTATCGACGTCATGATGCTAAGGAGAGGGAGCATGACGCTCAAGAGTATCGCGCCGATCACCGCGCACAATACCGCGACGAGCACCGGCTCGATCACGGCGATGGCCCCGCTGAGCGCATCGTCGATTTCCTCCGCATAGATGTCGGCGATTTTGCGGCTTACGGTATCGAGCGCGCCCGTGCGCTGACCGACGCTCAGCAGGTGTACGTACATCCCGGAAAACAGGCCGCTCAGCTCGATGGCCTCGATCAGGGAGCGGTGATCCGCGAGGGCCTCCCTGCAGACGGCGATCCGGCGCCGCACGGCGCTGTTGCCGACCGCGTCGGGGATAAGCTTTAGCGCGCCGTCGAGGTCGTAACCGCTCGAGAGCAGGAGCGAGAGCGCGAAGGCGAACCGTCCGGACGCGATTTTCTCGGAGAGCTTGCGGGTCGGCGGGAAGCGCTCGAGCAGCGAGGAGAGCAGCTCATAGCCGCGCTTGGAGCGCATCAGCATAAAAAGCGTAAACGTCACAACCGCGATGAGCACGGTAAAAGCGAGCGAGATATAGCCCGCGATCTGGCCGAACTGCAAAACGGCGGCCGCCTGTGAGGATGCCGCGCCGCCGAGGCCCGCGAACACCTCGGCAAAAATCGGCAGAACGACGATGGAGAGCACCGCGATCACGGCGATCATCATGCAGGCGTGCAGGAGCGGATAGAATACCGCAACTTTGATCTGCTTGCGAAGGAACACTTCCTGTTCGTAATACTCCGCGAGCGAGCCCATAATGACCTCGAGATGGCCGCCCTTCTCGCCGATTTCCACCATGCTGATCATATGGCGGGGAAAGGCGCCCGTTCTTTCGAGCGCCCTTGCGAGGCTTATACCGTTGCGTATGTCCTTGGATACATCGGCAAGCACTCCATCCTTTGAGTCCTCGGCGATAGATGCGATGCCGTCGGCCAGGAATACGCCCGCCTTGAGCAGCAGCTGGATCTGTGCGCACAGGAGCGCGAGCTGCTGCGCGGCATAGGAGCGCGCATTGCCTGCGGGTTGCATGGGACCTCCTAGTAGGTGTACTTAACGCGATAGTTCGATTCGTCGGCGATAAACTTCATGATCTTGCTGCTGCTGTCGCAGTAGGAAGCGAATGTCGGATCCATCAGGACCCATTGGTTGCCGTCGAACAGGATGACCTTCTTGACCCAGCCGCTCTCCTCGGTGTAGACCTCGTTCCACGCGTGATAGAGGCTGTTGGGAGCGACATAGCCCATGACGAGCTTTGTCGGCACGCCCTGGGAGCGCAGCATCGCCGCAAGCATCGATGCGTAGTCGAAGCAGATGCCTTTCTTGCTCGCATAGATGACATCGAGATTCGGGACATAGCCGGATTTGACGGTCGCGGCTTTTTCCTTATCGTAGTTGAGTAGATCGATCACGTAAGCGTAGATGACGTTGACCTTTTCGGTATCGGTCTTGCACTTGTGCACCAGCTTTTCGGCTTTTTGCACGACCTTGGTCGTGGTATCGTAATCGATGAACTGGCTCGGCATAAGATAAGGCGCGAACTCGTCCGAAAGCGCGACGTTGAGCACCGTGCTGAAGATCGCCGAATATGTGGAACCCGTGACGTTGCCGTAAACCGTCACCGTATACTGCCCGCTGCCCATGTTGAGCGGGTAGGATTCAAACTCGCCGTTCGGGGTGAGATTGTAGTTGTAGGTAGAGGATTTGACGATCTGCACTTTTATGCGCCTGTTGGAACTGTCCTGATAGGCGACTTTAACGGTTCCGCCGGCGGCGTTGGTCGCGTCGATGGTCACCCCGGAGCCCGAATATACTTCTTGTGCGTATGCGTGCGCCGGGAAAACCGCGCCGATTAAAAAAGCCGCTGCAAAGAATAAGAGTGCAACGGAAACGGTTTTTTTCTTCATGACGGATTCCCTCTTTCTGCGGTTGATGATAGCGGCAAAGCGTTACCATAGATATACCCGCGGCAACAGGGAAGTAACAGAAAATTATAGTTTTACAGATTAATATATTGGATGTGACTATACCTGCGACCGGCGCAGGAGGAAACCGGCCTGCGCATTGTATTTAGTTGTGCGGCTATGCTTCCGGCGTAAGATTCGGAGCGTCATCCCAGGAGATCACCTCTACCACGGTGTCGGTTGCGATCGCGCTGTCCATCAATTTCAAAAGCTCAAGGAGACTGCGAAACGGCAGCGTCTTACCCTGGTTGAGCCAGCTGACGGTCCCCTGCCAGGATGCGTTCTGCTGAAAGAGCACATTTACTACAAACGTCGCTTTTTGGTTATTGCCCAATAACTTATCCATATTCTCCGATCGCTCCATTGCGCTCAAAATTCTGACTTCGGTCGGATTGGGGCCAAAACGCCTCAATCTCATCGTAGGCTGAGGACAGTTTAACGCATGGTACAGCGAGTCCAACACCGTTAACATTTCGGCAGCGGTACGAAACGGCACAGACTTATCGTAGAACATACTGTAAGCCATTCCGGAAAAATCCGCCCTGTTGTGTGCATCCAGAGCCAGGATGACACTGGTGGCGCGATTGGAGATCACTTCTTTTTGGTTTCGCAATCACAACACCGCCTGTCTTATAGTATACGCGACGCGGTCACAAATCGGTCACAGCAACAAAGATTGTATGGGACCATGTGTAAACAAATGGCTGAAAAGATGCGAAAAAGTACAGATTATGTTACAGGGACGACGGGGCAGTGCGTCGTGTGGACTTTGACCGTGGGGAGCCTGTATTCCTGGGAAAACCGGGCCAGGACGCGCTTTAACACCATGTCGCAGTTTTCGCTGGTCAGATAGGAAAGCAGCAGAATATACTGCGTAGGCGAAAAGCGTGTGACGATATCGCTCTTTCTCAGCGAGCCGCAAATGACCGTTTTGAGCGTGTCCATCGCCGCGGTAAGGATATTGGTGCTGGGAACCGCGCCGTTATAGTCGCTTATCGTAAGCAGTACGACGAATATCGATTGGCCCGAGCGCGCGATCATGCAGCTTTGCGAGCAGTAGATGCTCTTAAAGGTCTCATAGTCGCAATAGAACGCACCCTTATGCTTTGCGGTGCTGCGCAGGTTCTCCTCGATGACGCTTAGATCCGCTTCCACATGGCTTACGGATTTCGCGATCTGGTTATAGAGCTTCGTGATTTCGGACGAGACCTTGATGCCGAGGTCGTTGTAGAACATATTGGTCACGCGGTAGTAATGGTCAAGCGCGGCGGTATGGCGGTTGGCGCTTGCAAGCGCCTGGATGAGCAGCCCGTGGAGGTGTTCCTCGTACGGTTCGAGCGCGATGGCTTTTTCGCAGATGGAGATGACCTGCTCAAACTGCTCGCGCTCAAAGAGCAGCGCGGCGGCGGCGTCGACCGCCTGGAGGAACATGTAATGGTAGTATGTGCGCAACGGCACCACCCATTGCTCGCGCGTCGAGCGCGGGAGCAACATGCCTACGTACAGGCCGATCGCCTCGTTTAGAAGCGCGCTCTTTTCCTCCGACGTGATGCCCTGCTGCGAAGAGCGTTTGACCGCGCTTTCGAACGCCTCGGTATCGAGTATGCAGCCGATATGGGAGTTCCAGGAGTATGAGCCGCGGTGGTACACAATGAAAGGGCGATCTTCGTCGGGGAAGGCGCTCGCAAGAAGCGTGCGCAGCCGATAGGCAAGGTTTTTGAGCGCGTTGGAAGGATTGTCGCTCTGCTCGTCCGGCCAGAGCACCTCGATAAGCGTGGATTGGGATACGCTTTCTTTTCGATGCACCAGGAGGTACTCAAAAAAGTTCCATACCTGCTGCATTCTTCCGAAATTGCTCTCGAGTACGGCGTCGTTGCAGCGGATGGAGAAATTACCAAACATTTGGATTTGGTAGGTCTTTTCCAAAGCAGGAATGGGAATCACCCCTCTTTTTTTCAAAGCGATACATGCATGATACGGAAACAGGAAATATTTGTAAAAGGATACCTATTTCAGATTATTATACCTTTACATTGAATAAAAGAAAAGGTTTTCTGTTCATTTTCTGTTCATTTCCGTAGGAAATGTTGCCAAAGTGGGGCTGAATATTCGTATAAACGTCATTTCGGCGGGTATACTAAAGCCTGAAAGCGGCCGATGCACTTTGGCCGCAACATGCAACCTTAAGGAGGCAGGAACAAAATATGAAGAGAGTATGGTCAGTCCTGGTGGTTCTTGTGATGATCCTCTCGGTGCTGGGGGCGTGCAGCTGCACTCCGCAGGCCGGACCGTCACCATCTCCGGTAATGACTCCGCAAATCACCAGCCCCGGCGCCGCTAGCCCGGGCGTCGGCACCCCAGGCATGAACGGCGCGACGATTCCGAATTTCCTGGTTGGGACCGTTGTTCCTATCGAGGACGTACCCGCGGTTAAAAAGGCCATCGACGAAAAATATCCCGGGGCCACCATTCAATCCGTGACGCATGCGGAATATCAAGGAAAGCAGGTTTATAGCGTAACGCTGATCGATAAGGATTCGAAGAACGTACAGGTCTATGTCGATCCGGCCGGCACGATCACGGAAGGCACGGGCGCTACGACCGGCTCACCGATGCCGACGACGGGAACCACCACCCCTAAGAGTTGATTTCAGCATTTCGGGGAGAGCAAAGCGAATAAACCGATTGAAAAACGCCTGCTTCGGCAGACGTTTTTTATTTTCAAAGAATTCATCCCCAAAGCCGCTGCTTGTTGCAGCAATAAAAATCGCCTGTTGTTTACAGGCGATTTTTGATGCGCTCTTAAAATCAGATGCCGTAACGCTTTTTGAAGCGATCGACGCGTCCGCCGGAATCCACCAGTTTCTGGCGACCGGTGAAAAACGGGTGGCACTTGGAGCAGATTTCGACCTTAAGCTCCTGCTTGACGGAACCGGCCTTAAACGTTTCGCCGCAAGCGCAGCGGACAACGGTCTCGCCGAAATTCGGGTGGATATTTTCCTTCATCTTGATAACACTCCTTCATAATGCTGAACGCAGGGCGAGTAGCCGCCCTCCTGTGGCGCGGCGGGCAAAATGCGCCCGGGCAAAGGTCATTATATAACATCCCCGCATGAATGCGCAAGAACTATTTCTTCCTATTTTCATTTTGCCGTGAAACCATTCCGTCGGGCGTTCGCTCCGTTTTTGTTAAAATCCGCTTTGCCGCGAAACCGTCTGCCGGAAGTTGCTTCGCTTTGCTAAAAACCTTCCGCGTACCCCAAGGCGCTTTTCTTTAAACCTTTAATAAAAGCGCGGTGGGGCGGCCTATTGCGTTTGTATCCGTACAAAAAAACGTCGGTGCTTTTGGGCGCCCGACGCTTTTTGGCCTTTATTATTTGAAGCTTCTTCCGGTGGAGTAACCGTCCTTCTCGTAAATGCTCAGCCAGCCCTTGAGTTTTTGCAGGAACTCCTCGTTGCTGGCGGTCTTGTCGAGCATGGAGATAAACTGCTCGGTCACATCCCCGGGATTTCCGCCCGCGAGCACCCTGCGCATCGAGAACACGCCCTCGAGCTCCTCCTTGGTCAGAAGCAGCTCCTCCCTGCGCGTGCCGGATTTATAGATATCGATCGCGGGGAAAATGCGTTTCTCGGAGAGCTTGCGGTCAAGATGGATTTCCATATTGCCCGTTCCCTTGAACTCCTCGAATATGATATCGTCCATGCGGCTGCCGGTTTCGATCAGCGCGGTAGCGACCACGGTCAGGCTGCCGCCGTTTTCGATGTTGCGCGCGGCGCCGAAGAAGCGCTTGGGCTTGTGGAGCGCGCCCGGATCCATACCGCCCGAGAGCGTTCTGCCGGTCGGCGGAATGGTGAGGTTATACGCGCGCGCAAGGCGCGTGATCGAGTCGAGCAGCACCACCACGTCGCGGCCGAGCTCGACAAGGCGCATCGCGCGCTCGAGCACCATTTCGGCGACGCGGGTATGATGCTCGGGCAGCTCGTCGAACGTGGAGTAGATGACCTCGCCCTTGGTGGAACGCTGCAGGTCGGTGACCTCTTCAGGCCGCTCGTCGATGAGCAGTATGATCAGGTGCACGTCGGGATAATTGGTCGAGATGCCGTTGGCGATGTTCTTGAGCAGCGTAGTCTTACCCGCTTTGGGCGGGGAGACGATCATGCCGCGCTGCCCCTTGCCGATGGGCGCGATGAAGTCGATCAGGCGGATCGCAAGGTTCTCCTGTTTTCCGCGGCCGGGGAATTCAAGCGTGAGCCGCTCGTTCGGATAAATCGGAACAAGCTCCTCAAAAGGCTTGCGCGAAATGATGGTTTCCGGATCGCAGCCGTTCACGGCGGTGATGTATAAAAGCGCTAAGAAACGCTCGCCTTCCTTTGAGGGGCGGGTCTTGCCGGTGACGAGGTCGCCGGTCTTGAGCCCGAAGCGGCGGATCTGAGCGATGGAAACGTACACGTCGCGGTTGCCGGGCAGATAGTTTTCAGAGCGCAGGAAGCCGTAGCCGTCGGGGAGTATTTCGAGTACGCCCTCGGCATCCCCGCATTCGCCGCTGGTCAAAAGCTCAGGCACCGCGGGATTGCTGGTCCCGTATTCCTTATTGTAGTAGCCTTCCTGGCGGTTGCGGTAACGCGGCTCGGCGTCCGGATCGGGATCGTAGCCGGGAACCTGCTGGGGAGACGTATAGCCGCTCTGCTGTACGGGAGGCGCGTAAGAACCTTGCTGCTGGGGCTGATAGGGCTGTTGATAGCCCTGCTGCCGCTCCTGATAGCCGCCCTGGCCCTGCTGGCGCTCGGGATAGGCGTTGTTCGCGTAGCTGCGCGGCGCATAGCCCTGCTGCGGACGTTCCCCATAGGCGTTGTTGTTGAACGTCCTCGGAACGTATCCGCCCTGCTGGCGGTCGCCGCCATAGGGCCTGCGATTATAGCCGCCCTGCTGTTGGGGCTGATAAGGCTGCTGTTGCTGCTGATAACCGCCCTGTTGATAGGGGCTCTGCGGGCGTTCGCGCACATATCCCGGCGCCACATAGGAGGGCTGCTGCGCGCCTGCCTGCGGCGGCGAAACGGGCTGCCGCATCGGGACGCGGTGGTGTGCGGGAGCGACGGGAGCGGTTTCAGGCGCGTTTTTTAATACCGATTGCACGGGCTGCTCGATCTGCGCAGCGTTCTGATCGGCGGCCTCGGAAGGCTGCGCGGCTTCCTTTATAGGCTGATCGGCGGGCTCCGCCGCGGATTGCGCGATCGGCCCGTCGGCGCGCTGCTCAGAAGGCGCGCCCTCGGAAGCGTACTTTTTAGGATCGGCTGAGGTAATCAGGTCGATCAATTCATTTTTTCGATATTTGGTTATCGATTTAATGCCGTGATCCTTGGCGATCTCTCTAAGATCCCCAAGGCTCTTTTGTAAGAGAGATTCTCTTGTCAAAACAAATGTTCCCCTTTCAAAGCGGATGTGAAGATTGAGCACGTCTGTTGTTAAAATTATGAGACGTAACTTTAGAAAATAATTGCCGATGCAATGCAAGTATACCCCGAATAAAACGAAAACAAACACACCTAAATTTGCGGTATGCCATTCATTTGTTGAATATTGGGCATTTGTTGGGGGGCAAAATCTGACGCGAATCAGAACTCCATAATACCTCTTCAATACTATACTATCACATGGGTTGGATGTCAATACCGACTTTTCGCCAGAATTTTTCGATGACTTTCAGGCATATATATACAAAGAAAGCCCGAGGCCGCGGGGCGGGCACAAAGGAGGGGATAATATGGCGGATCTCAGAGGGATCGAGGGCAGGGAGCGCATCCGTGCGCACACGCTGCACATGGACAACAGGGAGCTGATGAGCGTTACCGGCGTCAAGGACGTGATGAGCTTTAACGAAGAGGAGGTATTGCTTTTAACGGAGAACGGGGAACTGTGCGTCGAAGGGGATGGGCTGCACATCACGAAGCTGAGCCTTGAGGAGGGGCACGTGGTGATCGAAGGCGAAATCTGCTCGATCGGGTATGAGGAGTCCCGTGAGGCGCGCGGATCGCTGCTTTCGAGGATGTTCCGCTGATGGCGAATACGCTTTCCGAATGGCCGGCATTTTTGGGCGCGGTATATGCGGGCGCTTGGATCGGCGTGCTCTACGCGCTGTTTTGGCTCCTGCGGACGGCGCTGGGGAACAACAAATGGGCGGATGGTGCGCTCGATGCGCTGTTTTATTTGCTCGCGGGGCTTATAGGCGCGTTTGCGATCATACGCATCAACGGCGGCACGCCGCGCGCGTATTTGTTCCTTGGGATGGCGCTCGGGGTGGCTGCGGTATTGCGCTTTGTGGCGCGGCCGCTCAAACCGTCCGCGCAAAAAATGATCGATTGGTGCAGAAAAAAGCTGAAAAAACGGCCGATATAGAAAAAAACAGACGATAAAGAAGGATTTTGAAATATAAAGTAGAATTAACATTTTATTCCTGCCGATTTTTATCGTTGGACAGGCTTTCTTAACATACGGCAAAGCGTTGCGGCGCGCGCAAGGCTGAAGAGCCCCGCCCCTAAAACTCATGTTTTTTCGAAAAATCTCGATAGTATTCCACATAGCGTGAATTTATAGAATATGATATGATGGCTTCACCGCTCAGCTTGGGAATGAAAAGGAGAGGATGTCGTGGCACGGGGGACTAAGCGCAGATTGGCGATCCGCCGCCGCTTTTTGGTCTACGCCTTTGTGTTGGCGTTCGGACTCCTTGGAGCGGTCTATATCTCGCAAGAGAGCAAGCTCAACGGAATCCTCTCGGAACAGGAGACGTTGAGGCAGCAATCCCTTGCTCTTACGAACGAGGCGGATCGCATCGAGCGCATGATCGAATACGCGAAGACGAAGGACTACGCACTCCAATATGCCCGCGAGAAGATCGGTTACATGCTTCCCGGCGACATTCGTTTTCATCTGGAGGATTGAGCCTCCCGCGAACGCTTTTTTTTGTTTTATCCACGCCGTATAAGAGATTCGCTCTTATCGGCGTTATTTTTTGTAATTCTGGGTATATAATATGTAGTTCCGCTTGGATCAGAGGCTGCAACTTATTCCTCATCAAGCCGGGGCGTCGGATGCGTCCCGTCGGCCGCCGTACCGATGTTGCGGTACGGCATAAGCGAATATGCAAGCGTCTACCCCTAATGCGTTTCGGGTTGATTTTTTGAACCCGCGTCGTTAGGGGATAAACTCTTCTCAACTTTCTTCCTGCCAGAGAGGTGAATATGGAAGCGGTCATTATCGACATCGGGAGCAATTCCATCCGATATCTGCGCGGCGAGGTGCGATCCGGATGCGTCTACACCCAAGAGCGCCTGCTTGAGACGACGCGGCTGGCCGCAAATATCGATCAAAGCGGCAGGCTATGCGAGGAAAGCATCCTCAGAAGCCTCGACGCGCTCGAATCGTTCACGCATCGGGCGCGCCGAGCGGGCCTGTATATTTTCGCGTATGCGACCAGCGCCGTGCGCGACGCTCTCAACCGCAGGGAATTTCTCCTGCGCATCGGGGAGCGGGCGGGCATTGTCGTCGACGTGCTCTCGACGCGTCGGGAAGCGAACCTCGCCCTTTTGGGCGCGACATGCGGCCATGGCGGCCTTATCGATATCGGCGGCGGTTCCATCCAGATCGTCGATCGGCATCACGGCGTCAGCATACCTGCGGGCTGCGTGCGGCTGAAGGATTTCATCCTTGCAGAGGGCTTGGCGGAAGCGCCGCTGGAGGAACAGCGCCGTGCGGTTTCAGGCCGGGTCACGTCCCTTCTCGGGGACGCACGCTTTGACGAGCAGGAGGTTACGGGCGTCGGCGGCAGCATAACGACGCTGATGGCGCTAAAGCTCGGGCTGACGGAATACCGTTCCGGCGCGGTGCAGGGTGAGCGGCTGTCGCTCGCGGCGCTCGGGGAGCTGCTCGCATGGCTTTTTGCGCTGGGCGCGAAGCGGAGCGAACACCCGCTCTTAAAAGCCCGTCACGATGTGATCCTCTATGGGGGCATGGCCCTCGAAACGATCCTGAACCGGCTTAAAATGGATTCCGTCCGCGTGAGCGACGCGGACGGTCTCGAAGGGTACCTGATTGAGCTCGAAGAGATTGAAAACTCATATCCGTAAGCGTTTTGCCGGGCTATGGGAATCCGAACGCTGCCCGACGCGGGCTCAAGTGCGCAAAACCGCCCGCGCCGCGAGAAAAACCGCGGCAAACGGGCCCCGTGCGCTTTACAAAACGAGCGGGACTTTGATATAATAAACGACGATCGAATGTCGCGGTGGCGTTTTCGCTTTGGCGGGACGCATCGCCCTGCAAACGTCGGGCGGCGCCAAATAAGACACAGGCTCGGGCGCTCAAGTGCCCCGCGCCGCCTCATAAGCGCCGCGCGCGGCAAGTGAGTGGGCCAGCCTGGGTGGTATTGCGAAAGATGCGTCTTTCGTCCCGAACAGGACGAAGGGCGTTTGTTTTTGGAGAAGACCGGAAGGGGAGAAACTATGTATAAAAAGGTGTCGACTTCGCTCGATTTCGTATCCCGCGAGAAGGAAACGCTCCGGTTCTGGAAAGAGAACCGGATATTCGAGAAGAGCATTGAGCAGAGCCGGGGAAGGGAACCGTACACGTTTTTCGACGGGCCGCCGACCGCAAACGGCAAGCCGCACATCGGGCACATCCTGACCCGGTGCATCAAGGATATCGTTCCGCGCTACAAGACGATGAAGGGTTACGACGTGCTCCGCAAGGCGGGGTGGGATACGCACGGCCTTCCGGTGGAACTCGAGGTCGAAAAGCAGCTCGGGCTCGACGGCAAGGAGCAGATCGAAGCCTACGGCGTGGAGCCGTTCATCGCCAAATGCAAGGAATCCGTCTGGAAGTACAAAGGCGAGTGGGAGCAGATGAGCGACCGCGTCGGTTTCTGGGCGGACATGGAGAACCCCTACATCACCTATGAAAACGACTATATCGAGTCCGAGTGGTGGGCGCTGAAGACCATTTACGAAAAAGGACTCTTATACAAGGGCCACAAGATCGTGCCTTACTGCCCGCGCTGCGGCACCGCGCTTTCCTCGCACGAGGTCGCGCAGGGCTATAAGGACGTGCATGAAACGTCGGCGACCTGCCGCTTCCGCTGCGCGGACGAGGATGCTTCCTACCTTGCGTGGACGACCACGCCCTGGACGCTCCCGTCCAACGTCTGCCTTTGCGTCAACGCGGACGTCAATTATTCCCGCGCCGAAAAGGACGGCGAGGTATTCATACTCGCGACGGAGCTTGTCCCGGAGGTTTTGGGCGAGGGCGCGAAGATCCTATCGAGTTTCCCGGGAAGCGATTTGGTGGGCCGAAGCTACGAGCCGCTCTTTGAATGCACCGCCGCCGCCTGCGGCAAGAAAAAGGCGTTCTTCGTCGTCGCGGACGATTATGTGACAACGACCGACGGCACGGGCATCGTCCACAACGCCCCGGCGTTCGGCGAGGACGACGCGCGCGTGTGCCGGGACAACGATCTGCCCTTCATCCAGCTTGTGGACACCAAGGGCGATATGTGCGGCGGCACGCCCTGGGACGGCGTTTTCGTCAAGGAGGCGGACAAGCTCATCATCGAGGCGCTGCAGGAGAAGGGTCTGCTCTTTAGCGCGCCGGAATTCGAGCACAGCTATCCGTTCTGCTGGCGCTGCGACACGCCGCTGATCTATTACGCGCGCGAGAGCTGGTTCATTAAGATGACCGCCGTCAAGGACAAGCTGATCCGATTCAACCGCAGCGTTACTTGGATCCCCGAGACCATCAAGGAAGGCCGCATGGGCAACTTCCTCGAGAACGTCATCGACTGGGGCATCTCCCGCGAGCGCTACTGGGGCACGCCGCTGCCGGTCTGGATCTGCAAGGACTGCACTCACGTGCACGTCGTCGGCAGCCGCGAGGAGCTAAAGCGCATGGGGCGCGACGTGCCCGAGGATATCGAACTGCATAAGCCGTTCATCGACGCCGTGCAGGTCGTGTGCCCGAAATGCGGCGGCGACATGAAGCGCGAGCCCGTGGTGATCGACTGCTGGTTCGATTCGGGCGCGATGCCCTTCGCGCAGTGGCACTATCCGTTTGAGAACAAAGAGCAGTTCGAGCGGCGCTATCCCGCCGAGTTCATCAGCGAGGCGATCGACCAGACGCGCGGGTGGTTCTATACGCTTTTGGCGATCTCGACATGCCTCTTCGACGAGCCTTCCTTCAAAAACTGCATCGTGCTCGGCCACGTGCAGGACAAGGAGGGCCGGAAGATGTCCAAGCACCTCGGCAACGTCGTCGACCCGTGGGCGGTGCTCGACCATCAGGGCGCGGACGCGGTGCGCTGGTATTTCTACACCGGTTCGATGCCGTGGCTGCCGAGCCGCTTCTACGACGAGGCCGTGAGCGAATCGCAGAGAAAGTTCATGGGCACGCTCTGGAACACCTACGCGTTCTATGTGCTCTACGCCGAGATCGATTCGTTCGACCCGACGAAAAACGAACTGGCGCCCGAGGAACTTTCCGTCATGGACCGCTGGGTGCTCTCGCGCCTGAACACGCTGATCGGCAAGGTGGACTCCTACCTCGATCAGCTTCGCATCACCGAGGCGGGCCGCGAACTTCAGCGGTTTGTGGAGGATCTCTCCAACTGGTACGTGCGCCGCTGCCGCGAGCGGTACTGGGGCAAGCGCATGAGCAAGGATAAGCGCGCCGCGTTTATGACGCTCTACACGGTGCTCGAACGGCTCGCGCGCCTCTGCGCGCCGTTTGTACCGTTCATGAGCGAGGAGATCTATCAGAACATCGTCCGAAGCGTCGACAAGAACGCGCCCGAAAGCGTGCATCTGTGCGAATACCCGGTCGCGGACGCGAGTATGGTCGATGCCGAGCTCGAGCGCAACATGGACGAGGTTCTAAGGCTCGTGGTGCTCGGCCGCAGCGCCCGCAACACGGCGAACATCAAGAACCGGCAGCCGATCGCGCGCATGTTCGTTCAGGGAGCGACGCTTCCAAAGCTGTTCGTGAGCATTATCGAACAGGAGCTCAACGTCAAAGAGGTGAATTTTGTACAGGACGCGTCCGAGTTCATCTCCTACCGCGTCAAGCCGCAGCTTAAGACGCTCGGCCCGCGCTACGGCAAGAGCCTGCCCAAGATCAACGCATACCTCGCGGGCGAGGGCGTCGGCAACGCGGTCGTCGCCGCGCACAACAGGGGCGGGGATTATTGCTTCGAGCTCGAGGGCGTCACGGTAGAGCTTTCCAAGGACGACGTCCTGGTCGATACCGTGCAGCGGCAGGGCTTCGTGACCGAGAGCGACAACGACACGAGCGTGGTGCTCGACACGAACCTTACGCCGGAGCTGCTCGAGGAGGGCATGGTGCGCGAGATCGTGAGCAAGGTGCAGACCATGCGCAAGGAAGCGGGCTTCGAGGTGACCGACCATATCGCGCTCGGGAGCGAGGGCAACGACGTTATCGAGCAGCTCCTGCGCCGCTTCGGCGAATACATCGGCAAGGAGACCCTGTGCGACCGGTTTGACCCGTCCGCCAAGGGCGATTATGTCAAGGAATGGGACATCAACGGCGAAACGGCGACGTTCGCGGTGAGCAAGCTCTAAACCGCAGAATTTGATATTTGGGAAAATACGCGGCCGGTCGGCCGCGCATTCAGCTTTTGTCCGGGCGGCAAAAGATGTATAATCTATAGCAGCGCGAGTCAAAGGGGTGGATTGTTTGGATCGCTATTTTGCTCTTGCAACATTGGCTTGTTTAATCCTTCTGGTGATGATGCGGACGATCCAGTTGAAAAAACTCGGCATTCGCGCCTTTTTGTTTGGGAAGATGGATAAAAAGGATTTCCTGATCCCTCCGTTTGTAATCCTATATATTTATATCTTGTTGGGAAGCTCGTTTCAATGGCCCGTGCTGGGAACACAACTGTATCGCTCCCAGGCGATGTCCATCATCGGCGTCGTATTTTGTTTGCTGGGACTCCTGTTTTTTGGTTACGCGCTGATCTCGTTCGGCAAAAGCTTTCGCGTCGGACTGGATGAAAACCATCCCGGGGAGCTTGTCACTTCCGGGGCGTTTGCGATCAGCCGGAATCCGATCTATGTCTCTTTTATCCTGGTTTTTATCGGCATCTTCTTCATTATTCCAAACTGGATCCTGCTTGTGTATGTACTTGCAGGCACCTGCCTTATTTACAGGCAGATTAAGCTCGAGGAAAAATCATTGCGCTCGATATACGGCGGCGCATATGAGGAATACTGCGGGAAAGTCCGAAGGTTTTTATAGCGCCGGATAGGGATGGATGCGCCGCCGTCCGACGCTATCGGAGACAGCAAAAACAAGCCCTCGTTTTCAAAACGAGGGCTTTTCGACCGCCGGCCGCGCCTTGCGATTTCGTCCTGCTTTTTGGAACGCGTCCGTTTCGGGCGGATTCGGCGCGCGCCTTGACGCGCGGCCTTATCCCCCGAGCAGCTCGAGCAGTATTTTGTTCACGAGCGCGGGGTTTGCTTTGCCGCGGCTCGCTTTCATGACCTGACCTACGAGCGAGGTAAGCGCCTTGACGTTGCCCTTCTTGTAGTCCGCGACCGCCTTCTCGCCGTTTGCGACGGCGGCGACGCATAATTCGCGCACCGCGCCCTCGTCGCTGATCTGGCCGAGCCCGTGTTCGGAGGCGAGTTTTGCGGGCGAGGCGTCCGGGTCGTCGAACATCAGCTCCATGACCTTCGAGGCGGCCGAGCGGCTGATCGTGCCGTCCTCCACGAGCCGTATCAGCGCGTAGAGCGCGCGGCTGTCAAACGGGATCTCCTCGAGCGCCCGCTCGTTGCGGATGCGGCTCGCGTCGCTCATGATGAAATTGGCGGCGACCTTTGCTTGCGCTCCTGCGGCGATGGTCCCCTCAAAGAGCGCGGCGGTATGGGGCGTCGCGCACATCAGCGACGCGTCGTATTCGGAAAGACCGTATTCGCTCGCGTAGCGGTTCCTGCGTGCGCGGGGAAGCTCGACGAGCCGCTCGCGGATCCGCCCGACCCACGCGTCGTCCGTCACGATGAAGGGGAGATCCGGCTCGGGGAAGTACAGGTAGTCGTTCGCGCCCTCCTTGGAGCGCATGGCGTAGGCCACGCCGCGCGCGTCGTCCCATCGAAGGGTGTCGCGCCGTATCGTTTCGCCCTTTTCGAGCAGGGCGATCTGGCGCTTGCTCTCAAACTCCACGGCGCGGTACACGGAGCGCAGGGAATTGATGTTCTTCATCTCGGTGCGCTCGCCGTATTCCGCCTGCCCAATGGGGCGGACGGAGACGTTGACGTCGCACCGGAGCGAGCCCTGCTCCATGCGGCAATCGGAAACGCCGAGGAACAGGAGGATCTCGCGAAGGGCCTCGACGAAGTCGCGCGCCTCCTCCGGGGAACGCATGTCCGGCTCGCTGACGATCTCCAAAAGGGGCACGCCGCAGCGGTTCAGGTCGACGAGGGTGCCGAGCATCGGGTCATGGATGAGCTTGCCCGCGTCCTCCTCGAAGTGGATGTGGTGAAGCCGGACCCGCTTCTCGCCCTCGGGCGTGTCGATGGCGACGAAGCCGCCGACGGATACGGGCATCTCGCTCTGGCTGGTCTGGAATCCCTTGGGAAGGTCGGGGTAGAAGTAGTGCTTGCGCTCAGAGCGCATCACGCGCGGGATCGCGCCGCCGGTCGCGAGGCCGACGAGCATGCCCGCTTCCACCACGGCGATGTTCTGCACCGGGAGCATGCCCGGCATTCCCGAGCAGATCGGGCAAACCTGCGTGTTCTCCTCGGCGCCGAAGCGCGTCGAGCAGGAGCAGTAGATTTTACTTTGTGTGCAAAGCTCGCAGTGCACCTCGAGGCCGATGACGGTTTCGTAGCGCATCAGATCCGCCCCCTTTCGCATTCATAGGCGTAAGCGGCGCTTAAAAGCGTCGGCTCGTCCAACGGCTTCCCGATCAATTGCATGCCGATGGGCAGACCCTCCCGGCTCTTGCCGCAGGGGAGCGAAAGCGCGCACAGCCCCGCGGCATTGACGGAGACCGTGCATACGTCCGAGGCGTAGACCTGTTCGGGCGACTGGTTTTTCCCAAGCTCCCAGGCGACGGACGGGGAAACAGGCGTTAAAAGCGCGTCGGCCTTCTCAAACGCGCGGTCGAAGTCCTGACGGATCAGCGTACGGGCCTTCTGCGCTTTTTTGTAATATGCGTCGTAATAGCCCGAGCTCAACACGTACGTGCCGAGAAGGATGCGGATCTTCACCTCGTTGCCGAAGCCTTCGCTGCGCGAGCGCAGGTAGAGCTCCATCGGGTCGCGCGCGGCTTTTGCGCGGTAGCCGAACTCCACGCCGTCGTAGCGGGCGAGGTTCGACGCCGCCTCCGCGGAGGAGACGATGTAGTACGCGGCGAGCGCGTATCCCATCATCGGGAGCCCGCACTCGACGATTTCTGCGCCGAGCGATTCGTACCGTTTCGCGGCGGCGAGCACAAAGGAGCGCACCTCTTCGTCGATCGCGGGGCCGAAATATTCCTTGGGAAGTCCGATCCGAAGCCCCCTGATGTCGCGCCCGAGCGCGCCGGTATAATCGGGGTACGCGATGTCCATGCTGGTCGCGTCCCGGCGATCGTGCCCGGCGATGGCGTTCAGCACGAGCGCGCAATCGCGCACGTCCTTGGTGATCGGGCCGACCTGGTCGAGCGAGGATGCGAACGCGATCACGCCGAAGCGCGATACCGTGCCGTACGTGGGCCGAAGCCCGACCACGCCGCAATGCGAGGCGGGCTGACGGATGGAGCCGCCGGTGTCCGTGCCGATGGAAAACACCGCTTCGCCGGCTGCGACCGCGGCGGCGCTTCCGCCGGACGAACCCCCGGGAATGCGGGAAAGATCGTGCGGGTTGCGCACCGGGCCGAACGCGGAATGCTCGTTGGCCGAACCCATCGCAAACTCGTCGAGATTGGTCTTGCCGAGCATGATTGCGCCGTTTTTTTCGAGCTGCTCGTACACGTGCGCGCTGTAGGGCGGCACGAAGGAGCCGAGCATCTTCGACGCGGCGGTGGTGCGGATGCCCTTAGTGCAAAGAAGATCCTTCAAACCGTAGGGGATGCCCGCAAGGGGGGGAAGGACCTCGCCGGAGGCGCGCCGCGCGTCGATTTCGCGCGCTTTTTTTAGCGCCTGCTCGCCCGTCACGGTGATATAGGCGTTGATCTTAGGGTCCGTCTCCGCGATGCGATCGAGGTACGAACGGGTAAGCTCCTCGCTTGAAAGCTCCTTTTGTTCGAGCTTTTGCCAAAGCGCGAAGGCGGTTTCGTCAAAGATGCCCATATCCGCCCCCTATTCCACCACCTGCGGCACGAGAAAAGTCTTCTCGTCCCGTCCGGCGGAATTTTCAAGGATCGTTTCACGCTCGAAGGAGGGCTTGCACACATCCTCGCGGAATACGTTCGTTACGCTGATTGCGTGCGTGGTGGGCTCGACGCCCTCGGTATCAAGTTCCCGGAGCTTGTCCGCCATAGAGACCACGCCCGAAAGTTCGCGGCTCAGGCGGGCGATGTCGGCCTCGGAAAGCTCGATGCGCGCCAAATGCCCCACATGGCGCACAACCTCCTCGGATACTCTCATGCGATCACCTCTTCGGTCAAAATAAAAAATCATTTTCATCATACAACAAGCGCGGCTTAAGGGCAAGAAAAACGCCCGGTTTCCGCGGCAAAACCGCGTGGCGCAGAGGAATGACCGCGTCGCTCGGGTTGCTTTACCTTCGCGATGGAATGCGGTAAAATAGTAGGCGAAAAAACAGACGGATTAGAGGCGACTGAAATGATCGAACGTGCCAAGGCACTGCAAACACAGCTCGAGCAAATCAAAAACAAACTGCATGGAATGCCGGAACTAAGCTTTTTGGAACATAAAACCACCGAGTTTTTAAAGCGGGAAATCAGCCGGATGGGGCTTGAAATCATCGATATTGGGATGGAAACCGGCGTCGTCGCGCTATTGCGCGGCGCGCGGCCGGGGAAGACCGTCGCTCTGCGCACGGATATCGACGCGATCGAGCGGCCGGGGGAAAACGGTTCGGCTGCCCCGCAGGATCGCGGCGCAATACACGGCTGCGGGCATGATTTTCATATGACCTGCCTTTTGGGCGCGGCGGCGCTGTTAACTGAGCGCAAGCATGAGCTTTTCGGCAACGTCGCGTTTTTGTTCCAACCGGCGGAGGAAATCACGCGCGGAGCGCAGGCCATGATCGATCACGGCCTGTTTGAAAAGCTGCCGCCGGTCGACTCTTTGTTCGGCCTTCACAACCGCCCGGAGATCCAGGCGGGCAAGGTGGGCGTTAAGCCCGGAGCGCTTATGGCGGGGAAATCGAATTTCGAAATCGTGCTGCACGGCGTCGCCGGGCATGGCGGCATGCCGCACAAGTGCGTAGACGTGATCGTTGCCGCCGCCGCGATCATCAATGCGGTGCAAACCGTCGTGAGCCGCAACACCGATCCTCTCGAGCCGATCGTTTGCGCGATCTGCTCGATCCACGCGGGTACCCCGAAGAACTTAATCACCGATACGCTCACGATGACGGGTTCTTTGCGCTCGCTTTCGACCGCTACGCACCAAATGGCACAGCGGCGGCTCGACGAGATCGTCCGGCAAACTGCCGCGGCGTACGGCTGCACGGCGGAGCTTACCATGATTCCCGAGGTGCCGGTGCTCGAAAACGGCGAAGAGATGACGGCGCTCGCCCGCCGCGCGGCGGCGAAGGCGTTGGGAGAGGAAAACATAGTCGTACCCGAGCCCTGCCTCGCGTCGGAGGATTTCGCGGTGTTCGGGCAGAGGGTTCCGGCCTTCTTCTATTGGCTCGGTTCCGGCGTTCCAGGCAAGGAGAACGCGCCGTGGCACAGCGGGCGCTTCGCGACCGACGATCGCGCGCTCCACTTGGGGGCCCTGCTGCTCGCCGAGTCCGCGCTCGTGGCGCTCGAAAAAAAATAAGCGTGCCTCGATTTGCCCATAGCGCCGTCCAAAGCCTAAAAATCCGCGCGCCTTCCAAGGATGCGCGGATTTTTCATATGCATAAAGCGCTTGGAGGAAATCGCCTTCGCGTGCTACAATAATATTTATCGCCTCGCGGCAAGCGCGCGGGAGCATCCCCAAGGAGCGGACATGGATAAGATACAGCAATTGACGAAGGAATTTTCCCTCGCGGCCTGGCAGGTACAAAACGTGATGGGCCTGATCGAGGAGGGCAACACGATACCGTTTATCGCGCGCTACCGCAAGGAGCAGCACGGCGAGCTGGACGACAATGTGCTGCGCGGCCTTTCCGAGCGGATCGCGTACCTTAAATCCCTCGAGCAGGAGCGCGAGAGCATCGAGGGCAAGCTTGAAAAGCTCGGCGTGCTGGACGACGCCCTGCGCGCCGCGCTCGAAGCGTGCACGACGCTCGCGGAGCTTGAGGACGTCTACCGCCCCTACCGGCCCAAGCGGCGCACGCGCGCCTCGATCGCCCGTGAGAAGGGGCTCGAGCCGCTCGCGGACGCGCTCCTGCTTCAGTCGCGGGATATGAAGGAGTCCGAAGAGCTCGCAAAGGATTATATCAACGAGGAGCTTGGCGTAAATTCCATCGAGGACGCGCTCGCGGGCGCGAAGGACATCATTGCCGAGCGCCTGAGCGACGATGCCGCCGTTCGGACGCGCCTTCGCGCGCAGCTTTGGCGCGCGGGGCTGATCCGCACCTGCGCCGTCGAAGGTAAGGAGGATACGGTCTACCAGATGTATCACGACTATTCCGAGCCGATTTCGCGCATCGCGCCGCACCGCGTGCTCGCGGTCGACCGCGGGGAGCGCGAGGGCTTTTTAAAGGCAACTCTGGAGGTGGACGCGGCCGAGGCGGCCGCGCTGGTGGAGAAGGACGCCGTCCGCGGGGGCGCGCCTTCGACGCAGCTGATCCGCGAGGCCGCGGCGGACGCGTATGCGCGCCTGCTCGCCCCGGCCGTCGCGCGGGAGGCGCGCGCACAGCTGACCGAGCGCGCCCAAGACGCGGCCATCGGCGTGTTCAAGCAGAACCTCGGCGATCTTCTGATGCTGCCTCCGGTGCGCGGGCATGTCGTATTAGGCATGGACCCGGGCATCCGCACGGGCTGCAAGCTCGCCGTGGTCGACCAGACCGGAAAGGTGCTCGACACCGGCGTAATCTACCCGATGCACTCCAAGGCGAAGGCGCAGGAGTCGGCGCAGCAGCTCGCGCGGCTCATTCAGAAACATAATGTCACGCTCGTTTCCATCGGAAACGGTACCGCCTCGCGCGAGACGGAGCGTTTTTACGCCGATACCGCTCGCGAGTACGAGTTGAAAGTTCCCTATGTCGTTACCAGCGAGGCGGGCGCTTCGGTATACTCCGCGTCGAAGCTCGCTTCGGAGGAGCTTCCGCAATATGACGTGACGATCCGCAGCGCCGCGAGCATCGCCCGGCGCGTGCAGGACCCTTTGGCGGAGCTTGTAAAGATCGATCCAAAGTCGATCGGCGTCGGCCAGTATCAGCACGATATGAACCCGGCGCATTTGGGCGCCGCGCTCGAGGGCGTGGTGGAGCGGTGCGTCAACGAGGTGGGCGTGGAGCTCAACACCGCGAGCGCCGCGCTGCTTCGCTATGTGGCGGGGCTCAATAAAAGCATCGCCGCGAACATCGTCGCCTACCGCGAGGAGAACGGGGCGTTTAAAAGCCGTGCCGAGCTTTTAAAGGTCTCTAAGCTCGGCAAGAAGGCGTTCGAGCAGTGCGCGGGCTTTTTAAGGATCGCCGCCGGGGGGAATCCCCTGGACGCGACCGGCGTGCATCCGGAGTCCTACGCCGTGGCCGAGGGTCTTTTGGACGCGTTCGGCTTCACGCTCGAAGAGGTGCGCGCGGGCGGCCTATCCTCGCTCGGCGAGCGCGTGGCCGAGGTGGGGAGCCGCGCGTTGGCGATGCGGCTTAATATCGGCACGCCGACGCTCCGGGATATCGTAAAGGACTTGACCAAGCCGAGCCGCGACCCGCGCGACGAGCTGGAGCCGCCGCTTCTTCGCGAGGACGTGATGGAGCTTTCGGATCTTAAGATCGGCATGGAGCTTAAGGGCACCGTGCGCAACGTCGCCGATTTCGGCGCGTTCGTGGACATCGGCGTGCACAGGGACGGCCTTGTGCATGTGAGCGAGCTCTCCGACCGGCGCGTCAAACACCCGAGCGAGGCCGTGCATATCGGAGACGTGGTCACGGTTTGGGTGCTCGAGGTCGACGAAAAGAAAAAGCGCATCTCGCTTTCGATGCGCCGGCCGAAACAGTAGCTTACGGACAAGCGGATCTCTAACTTGTTCGTAAAACGCAGGTGTTTTGTTGTGAGGTTAAAGGCTGCCCGGCAAGCGGCATTTATCGCTATGCTTGCGGGCATACGGTGACAAAGCGGGAATTTGTAAGTTTCCCATTGTTCTTATTTTGCTTGTCTCTTCAAAATTATAAATGTCAGAGTCGCTGTGATGATATATATCACTGCGAATGCGCAACCGCTTAAAATGTCTGTTGGATACGGGGCAATAACACGGTTGAGAATACCTGCGACTATCATAGAAATCGGTATAAATGATACGAGGATAATATTGAGCCAATTAATTGTAAATGGCGCTTTTTCCTGGGACATGAGTTTTCCGATAAAGTATCCTGCCACGCCTACCGCTTGAATGATCATGGATCCCCAAATGCTCTCAGCGGTTTGTTCCTCATACCAACCGGAAAAGGCGCATAATAGTCCGATTACGATAAAAGCGGTTGATGCGACATATAATACTTTACTTGTGAGAGTATGGCTTTTCCCTTTACAATCTTCGATTGGTTCAATTCCCCTCAAAATGTAGTCTGTTGTAACATTAAAGTACTCGCTCATCATAATTATTTTTTCTAAATCAGGAAAGCTCTGTTCGCTTTCCCATTTTGAAACGGCCTGACGGGATACTCCGACTTTATCCGCAAGCTCTTCCTGAGAGATGCCTTTGGTTTTTCTAAGGTTTTGAATTCTGTCTGCAATATTCATAATTGACACTTCCTTTCTTTTGATAGTGCCAGAATAACAAAAAACATGGTTGCGTTGCCACCAACTGCGCATGGAGCCTTGTCAACCGGCGGTTGCAATTGCGATTATCTCGAAAAAACTATATCAATAATCAGAAAATTCAAATCCTGTTTGTTTGTCTTAAGCATATCAAAAAGAAGGGTACGCTACAACAATTCCCTGTGATAGCACGCCCTTCATTATCTTTCGCTATTAAATCCAAAAGGCTTACCTTTCCGAATAGCCCAGCCAAAACTGCTATGTTCTTTCCTTGGTCGGATGGAAGAGCGCCTCCTCGGGCGTGCCCGGGTCCACGATCGTGCCCTCGTCCGTGAATATGACCTTGTCGCTGACCTCCGGGCGAATGCCATCTCGTGACGACGGCCATCGTCATATGCCCGCTCGCGAGCGAGCGGATCACGCGCAGCGCCTGCCTGCCCGATATTATTGCTTGCCGATCTTAGCGTTTAGATTTTTAATTTTTTGTTTCCAGAAGCCGTACTGGCAAATCCATGCGACAATGAATATCGCAAGAAAAATGCCGAAATAGACGAAGAACCCCGTTACCGTATGCGCCATCCATTCCGCGAAATACGCGATCGGAAGCATCGTTAATGATGCGATCAGGAAATAGATGCCCGTTTGCTTGGCGATGCCCCATGCTTCCATTTCCCACACAACAGAGGCGGCGGCGAAAGAAGCGCCGAGCAGGCCGCTTAGTCCGGCCTGCAGCACGACGGCCCCGACTTCGCTGCCGACAGTCTCAGCCAGAGAAGGAACACATGGGGAATAATAACCCTGTCCAAGCGCCAGTGAAATGATAATTGTAATGATATAGCCCATGGCTATACCAAGCGGGAACCCCAGCAAACCTCTTAAGAATACCTGCCTTTTCATGATATTCACCTCATAATCCCAATACGTGTTTGATCTTGGCGACGTAGCGCCTTGAGACATACGTCGTCGTGCCATCGGATAGAGTAACGCAGATGGTTCCGGCCAGACTCAAATCAAATCCCTTGACCTTCCTGAGATTAACAATTTCGGAATTGGAAATTCGCACAAACGAGTTTTGGTCCAACCGTTCCTCAAGCTCGTAAAGCCGAAGCCGCAGAGTATATTCGCCTTGTTCCGTCGCGGCATAGATTTTGCCTGCTGCGGCATAGATTCGAACCATTTGCAGCGGCTCCAGTATTTTTAACGTATCCCCCCGAAAACCGGCAATCACTTGCGGCGCTTCTTCCGAAAGCCTTTTGATAATAGCCGTTACTTCATCCGTGATCTTATCCGCCAGTATGATAATTTTCGGGGTCTTTTGCTCAGTGTCGATTCTGATTTCAATTTGCACCCCAACACCTCCTTGCGATGGCTAAATCATAGTAAAGAGTAAATGAAAGATAAAGCGATTTTCAACAGATGGTCGTTTTTAAACTGCAGGCGGCGGATTTGTTTGCTTCCGTACGGCGATAAACCGCCGTATAATTCCCGCGTGTCTTTTTCAATGAAATTAAAAGAGTGTGCTTAAACAGTTCCCTGCGACGGCACACCCGAGTGTTTTTTTCGTATCATGATGGTTATGCGGCGGCTTACCGTTCCGAATAGCCCCGCAAAAACTGCTGTGTGCGCTCTTTGGTCGGATGGAAGAGCACTTCCTCGGGCGTGCCCGAGTCCACGATCGTGCCCTCGTCCATGAATATGACCTTGTCGCTGACCTCCTGAGCGAAGGCCATCTCGTGCGTGACGACGACCATCGTCATATGCTCGCTCGCGAGCGAGCGGATCACGCGCAGCACCTCGCCCGTCAGCTCGGGATCGAGCGCGGAGGTCGGCTCGTCAAAACAGAGGATGTCGGGATCCATTGCAAGCGCGCGCGCGATGGAGACGCGCTGCGCCTGCCCGCCCGAGAGATTGCAGGGATAGACGGACGCTTTTTCGCTCAGCCCGAGCTTTTTTAAAAGGCCTTCGGCCTTCTCCTGCGCCTCCTCGCGCGAGCGGCCGAGCACCTGCTCCTGCGCGATGGTGATGTTCTGCAGAACCGACAAATGCGGGAACAGATTAAAGCTCTGGAATACCATCCCAAGATGCTGCCGCGCGCGCTTTTTTGTTTCCGCATCGCCGTACACGCCGCCTTTTACCAGCGTTTCGCCGCAGATCACGATGCTCCCGTTGTCCACCCGCTCGAGCTGGTTGATGCAGCGCAAAAGGGTGGACTTGCCGCTGCCCGAGCGGCCGATGATGCTGAGCACCTCGCCCTTGTCGAGCTCGAAGGAGACGCCCTGCAATACCTCCAGCGCCCCGAACGCCTTATAAACGTCCGAAACGACAAGCATGTCCTTAGAATCACTCATAATAGGACAACCTCTTTTCCGTGGCGCTGAAGAGCCGTTCGACCACGGTATTCAATATAAGATAAATAAGTCCCGCAATGACGAGCGGCAGTATGGAAAACTCGCGCGCCATGACGCTGTTGGCGTTCCTTAGAAGCTCCATCACGCCGATGGTGTTGGCAAGCGCCGTATCCTTGACGAGCACCATAAATTCGCTGCCCATCGGCGGGAGGATGCGCTTGACGACCTGCGGAAGCACGATGCGGTAAAACGTCTGTGCGCGGGAAAACCCGAGCACCGCGCCCGCCTCGTACTGGCCCTTGGGGATGGATTCGATGCCGCCTCGGTAGATTTCAGCGAAGTACGCCGCGTAGTTGATCGAAAACGCGACGACCGCCGCCGTAAAGCGGTCCCAGGAGAGTTCCGCGACGTAGTAAGGCCCGAAATAGACCACGAGCAGCTGAAGCATCAGCGGCGTGCCGCGCATAATGAGCTGATAAAGCCGCACGGGGTATTGGATCAGCTTGAAGCGGCTCATGCGGCCCCATGCGACGATCAGCCCCAGCGGCAGTGAAAACGCCAGCGTAAGAAGCGCCAGCTTCAGCGCCGTCCAGGCTCCTTCGAGCAGGAAGGACATCATGTTTTCCATGCTTTTGCTCCATTCCATAAGAGGACGCGCAGGGCCGCCGTATCAAGCGGTCCTGCGCGTCCGAATGTCAAAGGGTTATTTGCCGACGATCGTGACGTCCTTGCCGAACCACTTGGTCGAGATCTCCGCGAGCGTGCCGTCGGAAGCCATCTCGAGCAGTATGCGCTCGATCTCGGCCTTCAGGGTTTCAGAGCCCTTGCGGCAGCCGATGCCGTACTCCTCGTCCGCGAGGGACTCGTCGAGCACGCGGAAGGGCGAACCGTTGGAGGTGATATAGTAGTTGGCGACGATCTCGTCCATCAGCACGGCGTCGCAGCCCTTGGCCTCAAGATCCATCAGCGCCTTCATGTTGTCGCTCAACAGCACGACGTCGGAAAGCGACGCTTTGAAATCCGGAGAGTCCTCCAGCGCGGTTTCGGCGGTCGAGTCCGCCTGGAGCGAGAGCTTCTTGCCCGCGAGGTCCGCGAGGGTCTGGTATGGGGAATCCGCGAGCACGACGAGAATCTGGCGGTTCTTCATGTAGGGGAAGGTCATGGCGGTCTTCTCAAGGCGCTCCGCGTCGATCGAGAAGCCGTTCCAGATCACGTCGATGTTGCCCGAGTCGAGCTCGAGGATCTTCTGGGTCCAGTCGATCGGGGTCGGCACGAGCGTTACGCCCATCCGCTTGCAGGCCTCGGTCGCGACGTCAAGGTCGAAGCCCGTAAGCTCGTTGGTCTTCTCATCGCGGAAGCCCATCGGCGGGAACGCGTCGTCCATGCCGAGCACCAGCGTGCCCTTGGCCTTGATGTCCGCAAGGGAGCTATCGCCGGCGGGGCTGGCGGCGGGGGCTTCAGTCGGGGCTGCGGAAGCATCCGCAGGGGAATTGCTCGGCTCGGCGGCCGCAGGCGCGCAGCCTGCGAATATCGCCAGCGCGAGCAGCGCGGCAAGGAATACCGTCAAAAACTTCTTCATATGTTCCTCCATAATCGTATTCATTGTGGATGTTTAAAGAGGCCCGTGCATTGGGCACCTGTTATTTTAGCGCATTAGCATACTAAAGTAAAGGGTTTATTTAATATATTCTTTTCTGAACGATATGGAAAAAAGAAAAGTGGAGGTTTCAAAAGCAGGCCGTATAAGATATAATAATAATCTGCCGTGTAAACGGAAAAACACAAGCATAGACTGGATTCTTGGAAAGGTTTGGGATTGAACATGAAGGACGGCATACGAAACGACCGTGTCAACAGATTAACGACAGCGGGGATGCTTTGCGCTCTGATCGTCGTGCTGACGATCTTTGTCAGCATCCCGATTCCGGGCGTGATGGGCGCATACCTGAACGCGGGCGACGTTGGCGTATATTTGACGGCATATCTCCTTGGCGGGCCGCTTGCGGCGCTGGTGGGCGGCGTAGGCAGCGCGCTGGCGGATTTAATCATCGGAAGCGCGATCTACGCGCCCGCGACGCTTTTGATCAAAGCGGCCACGGCGTTCACAGCGGCGCTGCTCTTCAGGCGCTTCTCGGGCTGGAAGCAGCTCATTGCGCCTTTTGTCGCAGGGCTCGTGATGTGCGCGGGGTATTTCTTGTACGAGTGCCTGCTTTACGGCGCGCCGACGGCGGCCGCGAGCATACTGTTTAACCTGATTCAAATGGGCGGGGCCATCCCCCTCACGTATCTTTGCGTGCGCGTAGCGGATGGCATCAAAAAGCGCGGCGAGGGTTGAACGCCGCGCGAAAACACCGCTTTGAGCATTGAATATCGAATCCTTTTCATTAGGCCGCGCCGCGCGCGGCCTAATATTCGCTTACGTCGCTGATCAGGCCGTTTTCGAACTCGAACGAGAAGAGCTGAGCGCTTTTGAGCTGTTCGCCGCTCTGGTAGATGAGCCCCAAAAGCTTGCCGGACCGGTCCGAGAACGTCGGCCTGCAGCAGGAGAAATCGCCGAAGAACGAGCGGATGTCATCGAAATTGAGCGTGTTTACAAGATCCGACGCAAGGTAGGAAAGCGCCTCCTCGCGCTGGTTTTCCCGCACCGCCTCACAGAATGCGATCGCGAGCGAGAGGTTGTCGCCCGGGCGCTCCGGCGGATGCGTAAAGAATCCGATTTCGGGCGAAAGGGCGAGGAATTGGCCGTCCCTGTATTCATAGCGCGTGCGCTCCTCGTGCTTTAAGAGCGTGTCGAGCCGCTTTACGGCGCTCGGGCAGCCTTCGTCGACATATACGGTGTCCCCTTCGATTTCAAGCAGCGGGCTAAGATTGAAATCCAGCGCGAGCATACGCTCGCCCCGGCGTGTGCCGATGCGGACCAGCAGCAGGTTGTCGTCGCCGACGTCCAAAAGAGAGAGCGTGCCGCCTGTGCCGTCGCCGAGCGAATACCCCGCGATGACGCGCCCCTGTTCCTCGGCGGAGAGCCGGAGGCCGTTTTCGTAGTAAAGCGTAATCGTGTGCGTCTGTTCCTCGCGCTGCCACTCGAGCACGCAGATCGTATAAGGAAAGGCTTGGGTGCGGTCCGCCTGGAACGAGCCGGGGCAGATTTTCATTTCGTATACGCCGCCCGGCCAGGTGCACAGGTCTACGTCCCCGATGATCGGGGACGTGAGCGCGCCTTCGTTGAGCGAGAGCTTCCGTGTGACGCTGAACCTTCTTACATCCCTGTCGTCCATCAGCGGGATCGCGCAGACGTAGTAATCCCCTGTATCCGACAGCGGCATCGCGAGGTATCCGTCGGGCGCGATCTCGCCCTGAAGCCGCCCGTTGACCTCGATCAGCGAGGGCACATCCGAGCGAATGATGAGCATGGGCAGTACATAATCCATGGGAATCCCTCCAAAGCGCCGGCATACCTTTTGGCGGCGCGGCCCTGTCCGGAGGATGTCCGAACCGCCTTCGACGCCGCGGCGGGCGCGGCAACGTTTCTTGCACAACAGGATATGTGCGCCTGTGAGCGATTATGACAGTTCAGCGAATGGGCAGGCGGTCTTCTCGGGGGTGTTTTTGCGCGCGAGGCGTGATATAATCGTAAAAAAACCGGCATGAACCGGATTGGAGGAACATTGTGATCAGGGTTGTTGAGCTTCAAAGGAACCCCGGGGCGTTTGCGGGTCCGGTGCGCGTCGCGGGCTGGGTACGCACCGTCAGGGACAGCAAGACGCTCACGTTCATCGAGCTTTTCGACGGCTCGGGCTTTAAAGGGATACAGATCGTACTCGAACGCTCGGCGTTTGATGCTGAGCTTTTAAAGGGTATCGGGACGGGTACCGCCATATCTGTTAAGGGTACCCTTGTGCTCACTCCCGAAGCGCCGCAGCCGTTTGAGATTCAGGCGGAAGAGCTCGCGATCGAGGGCGCGTGCGATGCGGATTTTCCGCTGCAGAAGAAGCGCCATTCGCTCGAATACCTAAGGACGATCCCTCACCTAAGGCCGCGGACGAACACGTTCCTTGCGACGTTCCGCGTAAGAAGCCTTGTCGCGCAATCCATTCACCGTTTCTTCGACGAGCGCGGCTTTGTCTATGTGCATACGCCCATCATCACCGGGAGCGACTGCGAAGGCGCGGGGGAGATGTTCCGTACCACGACGCTCGATCCTAAGAATCCGCCGCTCACGCCGGAGGGCGAGGTGGATTTTTCGCAGGACTTTTTCGGCTGCGCCGCGAACCTGACCGTCAGCGGCCAGCTCTACGGCGAGGCGTACGCGCTTGCGTTCCGGGATATCTATACCTTCGGGCCGACGTTCCGCGCGGAGAATTCGTATACCCCGAGGCATGCGGCGGAGTTCTGGATGATCGAGCCGGAGATGGCGTTCTGCGATCTTCAGGGGGATATGGAGGTAGCCGAGGCGATGGTCAAGCGCATCATAAGCGACGCGCTTGAGAAAGCGCCCGACGAGATGGAGTTCTTCAATAAATTTATCGATCCGGGATTGCTCGAGCGGCTGCACGGCGTGGTCGGCGCGGAATTTGCGCGCGCAAGCTATACCGAGGCGGTCAAGCTCCTCGAGTCCAGCGGCGAAAGCTTCCAGTATCCGGTATACTGGGGCTGCGATCTCAAGACCGAGCACGAAAGGTATCTGACCGAACGCGTGTTCGGCCGTCCGGTGTTTATTACCGATTACCCGAAAGAGATCAAGGCTTTCTACATGCGTCAGAACGACGACGGAAAGACCGTGGCGGCGATGGATCTTTTGGTTCCCGCGGTCGGAGAGCTCGTGGGCGGCAGCCAGCGCGAGGAGCGCAGGGAGATGCTCGAGCGCCGTGTGGCGGAATTGAACATGGATATGAGCTCCTACGGCTGGTATCTCGACCTTCGGCGCTTCGGCGGGGTCAAGCACGCGGGATTCGGCCTCGGCCTCGAGCGCATGGTGATGTATCTGACCGGTATGCAGAACATCAGGGACGTGCTGCCCTTCCCGCGTACCGCCGGGAGCCTTGGTATCTGACATATTGTCTGTAACAAACGCATAGTCTTAGTATAGGTAAAGGGAATCAAACCCGTACGGTTTAGAGGGTAAGGAGCACGCCATTGCTGTGTTGCCGGCACTCGCCGTAGTGCCGCTACGCCTTCACGCCGCCGCCTTGCACTGCCGTGCTCCCTTACCTCTAAGCTCTTCGACCTTCAAAGCCCTGGTTTGGATGCAGCTTGAGAAAGAGAAGGGAGGCATAGCGCGGGGGCTATTCCGACCGACGATGACGATAAGATGCGCCAAACCAGGGCTTTGAGGCACACGGGCTCGATTTCTTTTACCTTTCAACCAAAGCTGTAGTGATACGCTTTGGTTTTTTGTTCCCGCAATGATGCACGCGGATGTATATAAGCTCATGCGATTGGGAAATAATAACATCAACCAATATACCGGGAGGGACACAGTATGAATGCACAGCAAAGAGCTGTTGAGCTTCGCGGCGGATGGAAGCCGCAGGAAGATGAACTCTTGTTTACGGAGGTCGAACGCGGCCGCAAGGAAGGCAAACCGCTCAAGACGGTGTTCGAAGGCGTGGCCCGCCTGACCGGGCGCAAACCCAACAGCATACGCAACTATTACTACGCGCGCATCAAGGAAGATGAAACAAAGGCGAGCCATATCGGGCATAACGCAGCCTTCGTCCCGTTTGCGAAGGATGAAATCCGCGAGCTTTTGCGCACGGTGCTCACCGATCAGGCGGGCGGCATTTCGGTTCGGGCCTGCACGCTGAGGATGGGAAACGGCGACAACAAGGCGATGCTCCGGTATCAGAACAAATACCGCTCGGTGATCAAGACAAATCCGGAACTCGTGCGCGAGGTGGTATCCGAGCTTCGCGAGGAAGGGGTCAATGTCGCCGATCCATTGGAGAGCACAGTGCGCGCCAAGCGCCCGGGACGCCCGCGCAAGAATGCGCAGAGCCTGGTCGATGCGATTTCGGGCGTGGTCAACGACCTGAACCGCGTGGAAGGACTGGACGTTACGGCGTTCTTCGAGAGCCTCGGAGTGCTCGCCATTGGCGCCGCGCGCGGCGCGGAGGCGATGCGCAGCCTCAAGGCGCTTCAGGCGCAGGACGGAACGCTCGTCGTGCGCGACGGTGCGAGGCTAAAAGAGCAGAACGAAGAGCTGCGCGAAAAGCTTTCGCTCCAGGCGGCGGAACTCGAGGCGCAGCGCGAACGGTTCGCGGCGCTGCTCGGTTTATTCCGCCAGCTGATGAGCATCAACCGCGAATTCCTCGGCATGAACAGCGTCGTCAAGGTCAGCTCCCTGAGCGATTATATCCGGGAGCTGTCGAGGTACGTGGAAAACTGCGAGAGGGTCATGATCGAATACGTCAAATAAAGCCGTGCCTTCCGCCCGGCTGCATCGACTGAACGAAAGAGTGGCGCAAGCCGCTTTTTTGTTTCGCCAATTTGCGGGTTCAGCGCGCATTTTTGGCTTTCGGTCCCCGCGGTCGCTTTGATCTGCAGGCCGGGCGCGCCCAAAGCTGCCGTCGATACCGCGCATGGCGCGGCGTTATAATGGGCCGAAAGATCCGGTTCCGTGAGAAATCCCTTCTTCATTTCCCCTTACCTTACGCACGATAAACGGCCAAGAAAAGGGCGCAACATATCGTTGCGCCCTTTTGGCTTGTGTGTGCCGCGCCCGAAGCGCCGCTGGCGCTAGGCGCCATCCGGATGGATTCTATTTCATGATGCGCCTCGCGCGCCGGGCGGTGGAACTCTTGAGGTAGCCGCCCTTGATGGACTTCACGTCGCTGACCGTGACCACGGCGCAGGGGCAGGTCTTCTGGATCAAAGCCATCGCTTCGCCCGCGAGCTTACGCTTGATGGTGGTCATGAGCATGCTGTGCGGGTTTTCCCTGCCCTCTACATGCAGTATCGTCACGCCGTATCCCTGTTCGCGCAGTACCCCGGCGACATAGGCGGCGGTCTCGTCGTCGGAGACGACGGCCTGTATCGTGCAAAGGCCGAATGCAAGCCGCTCCTCAAGCCAGCTGCCGAGGAAATTGCCGACGGCGAAGGCGACGCAGAACACCGGGATTTTAACAAAATCCGATTGATATCCGGCGAGCACCGTTCCGGTGATCGTCAGCCATATGAGCATCTCGAATACGGCGATAAGACTCCCTACGGCGCGCTCGCCGCGGTTGATGAGCACGATGCGCAGCGTGGCGATGGAGACCTCGACGATCTTGCCGAAGAAGATAAAGAGGTAGACATAGATGCTGGTGCTCTGCGTAAAGGCGGTGAGCGTAGAAAAAAAGTCGTTCATTTGGATTGCTCCGTTCCATAGTACTCTCGCGGGATTATATTATCCGACAGCGCATATCATACCATAACATAGCAATTCCTCCGGCGCAAGGGTTTGCGCCGGAGGAAAAAGGCGGCGGCTTTTCGATCCGCCGCCCGGCCACATCGAACCCTCAGGGAAAAGGATATGCGGCTTGTTGATGAAAATGCACGGCGGGCTTTGGAAAATCAGAACTCCTTGCTCTCGCTCCTTAGAAGATGCGGTACGCGCAGATAAAGTTCTTCGTCCAGTAGGGTTTCTGCAAAGCGCAGATGCGCACCTCGTCGTCGCCGGAGGAAGCGTCGATCATCTGGGAATTGCTTAAGGCGATGCCCACGTGCCCGTAGAATACCACAACGTCGCCCGCACGGATGTCCTTCATCGATTCGATGCGCTGGTACTTCGTCACGCTGCGCCAGGTTTTGGAGGTCATGTAACTCTGCTTGACGCCCGCCTTGTTGAGGCAGTAGTACACAAAGCCCGAGCAGTCAAAGGAGTTGGGGCCTTTCGCGCCGCGGACGTAGTCGCAGCCGAGCTTGCTCTTGGCGATGGAGAGGAAGCTCTCGACCGTCGCGGAGCCGGATGGGGTGGTGTCCGTGGAGCCGGAGCTGCCGCTCGACCCGCTTGACCCGCTCGACCCGCTCGAACCGCTCGAACCGCTGGAGCCGGAACTTGCGGGCGCGTCGGAGCCGGAGTACTTCTTCGCGGAATCGGAATTGAGCTTCGCCATGGTCTTTGCGCCGACCTTGCCGTCAACGGAGAGGCTGTTGGCGTGTTGGAAATTGCGCACGGCCTCCACGGTGTCCGAGCCGTAATAGCCCGTTACGCTCTTAAGGTATCCGAGCTCCTTGAGGCGCTGCTGAATCGATTCGATGTCGCGGCCCTTCATGCCGACGGTCAGCGCGTTCGGCTCGGCGTCCGAGGAGAGCAGGAGATTCTTTGTCTGCGGCCCGATGTATCCGTCCGCTATGATGCCGTTGTGCTCCTGGAAGCGCTTGACGGCGGCGATGGTATCCTTGCCGAAATTGCCGTCCGGCGTACCGGTCAGGTAACCGAGCTTCGCGAGGCGTTTTTGATAGGTGAGCACCTCGTCGCTCTTTTCGCCGTAGGCGATGGCGTTGGCCTTTGCGTCCTCACTGTAGAGCATCTCGCGCGTGTTCTCACCCACGCTGCCGTCGGCGGTCAGGCCGTTGCGCTCCTGGAATTTTTTGACGGCGGCTTCGGTTTCGGTGCCGAAATACTGCGTGGCCTTGTTGATATAGCCAAGCTCCCGCAAACGGATCTGCAGCTCCTCCACGTCGGTGCCGGAATCCTCGAGGGATACCGTGTATTTCTTTGCGTCCGCGCTCATCAAAAGATCATAGGTTTCCTTGCCGACGCGGCCGTCGACGGCAAGTCCGTTTTTATGCTGGAAGCGTTCGACGGCGTCCTTGGTGTTGGGGCCGTAGAGGCTGGTCGGCTCGTCGGCGTCCATGTATCCGAGCTCCATCAGGCGTTCCTGGATGGCGGGAACCAGCGTTTCGTCGGTCATGCCTTTGGAGAGCATCATCGGGGTGGGGGAAGGCACGGACGACGGGGAGGGAGAGGGGGAAGGCGTCGGCACGGTGAGCGTGTACATGTCCGGATCCTGGCCGGACGCGCCATCCTGTGCGGTAAGCTGTACCAGCCCGTCCGGCGTGGAGGACGCGCCCGCGGGCGCGCCTGCCCTGGCGGCGTTTCCCGCGCCGCTGAAGGCGGAAATAACCAGGGGAATCGCGATGAGCAGAGCCAGTGTGCCGGCGATCGTCACGATCGCCCTCGGTGTAAAATGTAGCCGTCCGCTCGTAAGATACTGCGCTGCGCCGTGAATCCACGCCCTTATGCGGGAGCGTTTCCACAATCGGCGCATCAGCGCGCGAATTCTTTTGTTTCGGGCCGTAAGGCGTGGCTTTACGTTGTTCATGCAACCTCCTTCGCTCTTAGGGGCATTATAGCATGTTTGCAGGAAAATGTTGATAAACAAACTTTGAACACTGCGCGCAACGCTCTTGCAATATTGCGCCGCCGCGATATGATTAGGCAAGAGGGGCGGCGCATTTCGCACGGCAGCGGCGAATATCTCCGAAGAGCCCGATGCATAACGGCGATGCAGATTCGGTAGGATGATCTGAACCGACCGAATTATTATAACCAATACGAAATGAGTATGGAATCCCCAGCCGATTTGTTTTGAAAGGATGAAGCTTATGCGCAATCGTCAAATCGGAACAAAAACGTTCCTTGTCGCGCTTTTAAGCGCTGTTCTTGCCCTGTGCACGGCGGGCTGCGTTACCGTGACGCCGACGCGGCAAGGTACGGCCGCGCCGGTGACGGTTCCGCCCGAACCGCTTCAGACGCCGTCCGTCACGCGCTCCGCTGCGCCGTTTACACCCGTTCCCACCGTTCGGGCCGATGAGCTTCGCGCAGTCCCGCTGGCACTTGGGGAACCCTTGCTGGCGGATCTGAACGGGGACGGGCGGGAGGACAGCATCGTACTTATGCCCGCGACGAGCGACGACGGGTATCGGGATACGGTCGAGCTGAGCTTTAGATTCGGCGAGAAGGAGCAGACCGTACAGGTATCGGAAGGATACTTGATCAGCGCGTTCGCGTTTACGGGCGGATGGGGAAATTGCGGCATACTCGTCAGCGTCGACCTTGCCTCGGACGATTATTATACGGTCGGTTACCGGTTCGACGGCGGTATGCCGGTCTTAAGCTGCGAGGAATACGGGTGCGTGGACGAGGTGGACGGCAACCGAATCACCATCGGCGGCGTGGTCGACGTGATCGGCACACATCTCGCGTCGCGGGAATATGAACTCAATTCGAATTTCGAGCTTTCGCCTGCGGGAGACGGCCTGTGGCATCTGGAGGAAGGCGAAGGGGTGCTCATCGTCTCGCGGGAGCTCCCGGTAGAGCTGATCGAGAGCGGGAAGCCCGTCGCCGCGACGCTTGAGCCGGGCACAGCCCTTACGCTCACCGCCACCGACGCCGGGACATTCGCACTTTTTACCCTTTCGGACGGGCGCGAAGGCAGGCTGGAATTTACGTTCAGCGAATGGGCGACAACGCTCATCGACGGCGTCGAGGACTACGAGTGGTTTGAGAGCGTCCAGTATTACGGCTGATTCTATAAAACCCGCCGCGCCGATTCCGTGGGTTTCTCTTTGTTCCGCGGAACATGCAAAACGGGACGCTTCCATCGCGTCCCGTCCGTAATAATATATAGATGAATAGGGAGCCGCTATGCGGCTCCCTCGTTTTCCGCTTTCGACTTGTTTTCCGCTTTCGACTTGTTTTCCGCGTCGGGCTGGGTTTCCACCTGCGGCGGATTTTCGGTTTGCGACGGGTTGTCGGCCTGCGGCGTGCCTTCGGGCTTGGGCTGGTTCAGGTATTCGAGCACGCCCGCGACGATCCCGTCGGCGAGCTTTTCCTGATGCTCCGGCTGAGCGAGCAGCTTTTCGTCCGTCGCGTTGGAGAGGAAGCCGCATTCGATGATCACCGACGGCACCGCACCCACGCGGATCACATAATAATCGCCGGGGTTGGCGAGCCTGCGCGTATGGCCGACGGCGTCGCAGACGCTGTTGATGATGAACTGCGCGAGGACGCTACCTTCCTCCGAACCCTTCATATAGAACGCCATCGGTCCTTCCACGGAGCGGTCGCGGAATTTGTTCATGTGGATGCTCACCACAAGGTCGACATCCGGCGCGCAGATGATTTCCTTGCGCGCTTTCATATCGTTTTTTTTGTTTGAGCCGAGCGCGTTTTCGTCGGTGCGCGTCATGCGCACTTCGATGTTGCACTGTTCGAGCTTCTGTTTTACGAGCTGGGCGACCGTAAGGTTCAGCCCTGCTTCGACGATGCCCGTTTTGACGCCGACCGCGCCGCCGTCGATGCCGCCGTGTCCGGCGTCCACGACCACTGTCGCGAGAATCGGTACCGGGCTGGGGTCGGGCGTTTGCTTTTGTGCGTCGGATTTGTTCGCATCGAGCGCGTCGCACGCGGCAAACAGGAACAACGCGCTCAGGAGCAGGGCGATCCAACCGGCAATACGGCGGCTCTTCATAATAAAAATCACCTCAATGAAAGTCTATTCGCCAGCAAATGTCAAAAACACCTTAGAATACAAACAAAACGGGGGACTTTTCCAAAATGTCAAACCTTAATTCACGTTTTCGTATATTCACATGCCGTTGCATATGCGTTTCATGAGCGGTTTTCGCATATCTATCCACACTATCCACAGAGTTATCCACAAAAAAGGATATAATGGACAGGGGTTTCATGGATTTGTCCACAGAACCCCCTTTTGCATACCGATGAGGATGTTCATAAGTTCTCCGATGAATATCCGTGAAGGTTATGCAGCGGTCCAAAAGTATGTCTCCAAATTCGGGGATTCTTTGCTTAACAAAGAGTAAAAAACATGCATACGTGCCGCGTTGAAAAAGACGGGGCGCGACGATATAATAGAATATGCAAAAACCGTGCGCGGACGATGCTCCGCGCGAAAAGGAGCGATACGATGAACGAGATCGGCGAGCAAACGCGCGAGGTGGTCCGGGAACTGATCGAAAACGCGGCGTCTCTGCGCGAAAACGATATCGTGGTGATCGGCTGTTCCACGAGCGAGGTGGCGGGGAAGTGCATCGGCACCGCCTCGTCGGAGGAAATCGCCCAAGAGATCATGGATGCGGCGCTGCCCGCGTTTCAGGAGCGCGGGGTGTTCCTCGCGGTGCAGGGCTGCGAGCATTTAAACCGTGCGCTTGTCGTCGAGCGCGCGTGCATGGAGAGATATGATCTTACGGAGGTTTCGGTCAGGCCTTGGCTGAAGGCGGGCGGCGCGTTCGCGACGCTTGCGTTTGAGCGCTTTGACGACCCGGTTATGGTCGAGGATCTGCGCGCGAAGGCGCGCGCCGGGATCGATATCGGCGGTACGTTTATCGGCATGCATCTAAGGCCGGTGGTGGTTCCGATCCATGCGAAATACAGGCGCATCGGCGACGCGGTCGTCACGATGGCGCGCACGCGGCCGAAATATGTGGGGGGCCCGCGCGCACATTATCCGGAACAATAGGCGGGGTGAATGTTGAAATATTCATTTATTGCGTCTCAAATGCGGCCCAAAACGCTATAACCCCATGAAAATGGGGCTTTTTTGGGCAAAAACGCTAAAAAAAGTATTGCGTTTTTATGAACATGGACGTATAATACCCCTAGTTATCCGAGGTTTCGGGTCTGTGGTTGAAAATCGAGGCCAGTCGCAGGCGAAGCGATCCACATAAGTCGGGCAATGTCCCGATGAGCATGGTGCGGCTTAGGTGTAAGTCCGACCAGGATGTTTCAAATCCATTGGGTCTAACGAACATGTCAAATCGTGTCTTATCACAATTGTCATTGTTAGCCAAAACCGAATTGGACAAAGAAATCCCTGAGAGGAGCAGTAGTGGGGGGCATTTTTGCCTAGGAGCGAACCTTCCTGTCGGCGAGTGTGGGGGCAAAGACCAGGTCAGCCGGAATTTTGGGTAATAATAAAAATTACCAAAGGGGATTTTTTTCATGTTCCAGGACAAAGTATTGGTTTGCAAGGACTGTGGCGCTGAGTTTGTTTTCACCGTTGGTGAGCAGGAGTTCTACGCTGAAAAGGGCTTCCAGAACGAGCCGGTTCGCTGCAGGGATTGCAGGAGCAATCGCAAGAATCAGCGCAATGGCGAGCGCGAGATGTTCGACGCGGTCTGCGCGCAGTGCGGCGCTCCCACCAAGATCCCGTTCGTTCCGAAGAACGACCGACCCATCTATTGCAGCTCCTGCTTCCAATCCCGCAGGTCCTAAGCCCACATCCCGACCGACATATACGCCCCCGGCCCAGCCGGGGGATATTTTTTTAAGGCGGCGCCTGCCCAAGGGTGCAATGCGGAGCGCTGTTGTGATAAAATAGCAATATCATCAATTGCAGGAGGAAAACGGTATGGGCCTGATCAAAGCGATCGGCGGCGCGATTGGAGGCGTACTCGCCGATCAATGGAAAGAATATTTTTACGCCGAAGCGCTCGATGCGGACACATTGGTCGAAAAGGGTTACAAACGCATCGGCGGGCGCTCTTCCAACACCAAGGGGACCGATAACATCATCTCCAACGGTTCCGTGGTGGCGGTGAACGAAGGGCAGTTCATGCTGATCGTCGATCAGGGCAAGATCGTGGAGTTTTCCGCGGAGCCGGGCGAGTTCCTCTACGATACGAGCACCGAGCCGAGCCTTTTCTACGGCGGTTTCGGCAAGGGCCTTTTGGAGTCCTTCAAGAACGTCGGAAAGCGCTTTACCTTCGGCGGTGAGCCGGGCAAGGATCAGCGCGTGTATTATATCAATAAAAAGGAAATCGTCGGCAACAAATACGGAACCGCGAACCCGATCCCCTTCCGCGTGGTGGATAAGAACATCGGGCTGGACATCGACGTTTCGGTCCGCTGCTTCGGCGAGTATTCCTATAAGATCGTCGATCCGCTGATCTTCTTCGCGAACGTCGCGGGAAACGTGACGCAAAGCTATCGGCGCGAGTCGATCGACAGCCAGCTCAAGAGCGAGCTGATGACCGCGCTGCAGCCCGCGTTCGCGCGCATCTCCGCGATGGGCATCCGCTACAGCGCGCTCCCGGGCCACACCAAGGAGATTGCGGACGCGCTCAACGAGGAACTGAGCGAGCAGTGGGGCAAACTGCGCGGGCTTGCGGTCGCGTCCTTCGGCGTAAGCTCCGTGTCTGCGCCCAAGGAAGACGAGGATCTGATCAAGCAGTTGCAGCGGGCGGGCGCCCTTAGAAGCCCCGATCTTGCGGCGGCGACGCTTGTGGGAGCGCAGGCCGAGGCGATGCGCATGGCGGCGCAGAACGAAGGCGCCGGCCCGGTCATGGCGTTTGCCGGGATGAATATGGCCGCGAACGCGGGCGGCATGAACGCTGCGCAGCTGTTCCAGATGGCGCAGCAGCAGGGAGCGAACGCGCAGCAGCCCGCCGCACCCGTGCAGCCTGCGGCCCCCCAGGCCCCCGCATCCGCGGGCTGGACCTGCGCCGCCTGCGGCACGGCCAAAAACGAGGGCAAATTTTGCGCCGAGTGCGGCGCGAAGCGCCCGGCGGGCGTGAGGCCGCTCAAGTGCGATAAATGCGGCTGGCAGCCCAACGAAGGCGATAAGGCTCCGAAATTCTGCCCCGAATGCGGCGACGTGTTCGACGAGAACGACGGGAAATAGCTTGAAAAATGGCGCAAGCCTGAAAATCCCCAACCGCGCAGCGGTTGGGGATTTTGTTGGGCAAAATTCGTTCCGGCACGGCAGAATAAGAATAATAGGATTTATTCAATCAAATGGATAGCTTGCGGGCAATCAACAGCATTTACACTATTTTCGGGGATATGGAGTTTCTATATCGCTGGCCCCGGAAATATAATCCATGCTGACATTATAATATTTCGCTAAAATAAGCATGCTGTCGAGTGGAATCCTTGTCTTTTCCAATTCGTAGTCCGAATAGGTCTTTTGACCGATGTTCAAAAGGCCTGACACCGCTGTTTGCGTCAAGTCGTGATCTTCTCTTAATTCACGGATTCGGTTAGTATACTTCAATTGCATCACCCAACAACAGTATAGGATAGAGCATATAACTCTATTGACTGGTGAATTAAAATAACAAGAGCAACAGCAACGAAAAGCTCACAGGGAAGAACTCCTTGTGGTACAGTGGAGTTGTCGAGACAACACTGCAAGGAGGGATACCTGTGAGTTATCACCA
>JBCFAY010000016.1:0-80451 GCA_038562375.1 Bacillota bacterium
AACAGCGCTTCCTTTACCCGGTCGAGGGTGGGGCGCGTATCCGCGCCGCTCGGCGCGAGGATTTGCCTGCCCTTCAGCGAGCCCGCAATGATCCGCATACACACTCCTTAAGCATCGTACCATGCTTAGCAACGGTAATATTGTATCATCCAACCAATGGATATACAACAAGCATTTCCCTCGCCCCTGCCCGGCATACCGCGCGTTTAGCGATAGATCCTGGGCACGCGCTCGCTGATGCTCAGGAGAATCTCATAGGTGATCGTATCCGCCCACCCGGCCATCTCGCGCGCGTCGATGCACTGTGCTCCCTGTTCGCCGAGCAACACCGCCTCGTCGCCTGGGCGCACGTCGTGGAGGGCGCTCACGTCGCACATGAGCTGATCCATGCAGACCGAGCCGATCACGGGGACGCGCTTGCCGTGGATGAGCACCTCCGCCTTGTTGGAAAGGCATCGCTTGTATCCATCCCCGTAGCCGACGGGCAGCGTCGCCACCGTCGTGGGGCGCGTGGCGGTAAACATCCTGCCGTAGCTTACGGTATCGCCGGGCTCGATCTCTTTGACATAGACGACGCTCGATTTCCAGGTCAGTATCGGCTTAAGCTTGACGCCGGGGTTCGGCCGGTCCGATGGGGAATACCCGTAGAGCACCAGGCCCGCGCGCACCATGTCAAAATGCAGCTCCGGCAGGTCGACGAGCGCGCCGCTGTTGGCCGCGTGGAGCATCGGGTTGTAGCCTATTTCCCGCACCGCCTTGACGATGTGCAAAAAGCGCTCCCCCTGGAGCCGCGTAAAGCTCTTATCCTCGATCTCCGAGACCGCGAAGTGCGTGTAAAGTCCTTCGAACACGAGGTTCGGACAGTTTCGGAGCAGCGAAAGAAGCTCGAAAAGCTCCCCTTCGCTCTTGACGCCGATGCGGTTCATCCCCGTATCCACCTTGATATGGATCGGCAGAATCTTGCCCTTTTGCGCAGCCTTTTCCTGCAGCGCCCGGAGGATCGAGCAGGAGAAAACGGTGGGGATGATATCGTAATCGACGATCATGTCGGCGTTTTCGGGGAGCAGCCCGCCGAAATCCAATATGGGCGCGGTGATGCCGGATTCCCTAAGTTTTTTTCCCTCCTCCGGAATCGCGACGCCGAGGTAATCCACGCCGCAGCGGAGCGCGGCATTGGAGATCGAGACGATCCCATGCCCGTAGGCGTTGGCTTTTATGACGGCAAGCAGTTTGACGTTCGGCGCAAGTATGCCGCGAATTTGAGCGATGTTATGGCTAAGATTCTCAAGGTCCACAATCGCATAGTTCGGTCTGATCACGTTTTCCTCCGCTTTTACCCATCCCCGGCCGATCGGCCGGAATCATTGTTGATAGACGATCGCGCCGTCCACGATGGTGGCGACGCATTTGGTTCGAAATTCGAGGGGATGCCCGTCGAACACGGCGATATCCGCGTCCTTGCCGACCTCGAGCGTACCGGCGCGGGATTCGATGCCCGCCGCAGCCGCGGCGTTGACGGTGATCGCTTTGAGCGCCTCCTCCTCGGGAAGCCCTTCGCGTGCGGCGATGGCCGCCAATACGCTCAGGTACTGGATCGGAATGCAGGGGTGATCGGTCATGAGCGCGAACGGGATGCCCGCCCGATACAGCTCAAGCGGCGTACGCGGGGAAAAGTTCCTGAGCTCCACCTTGCTGCGCTCGCACATGAGCGGCCCCAGTATGATCTTTGCGCCGGTCGCCGCAACCTCGCGTTTGAGCTGATCGAGTATCAGGTGCGCCTCCGTGCAGTGATCGAGCGTCACGCGGATGTTGAATTCCTTCGCGATGCGCAGGGCGGTCAGGATATCGTCCGCCCGGTGCGCGTGCATCTTCATGGGCAGCTCGCGCCGTATCACCCGCGCCATGGCTTCCTTGCCGAGGTCGCGCTCGGGCGCGTCCGCCGCCTTTTTCGAACCGGATTTCTTGATGTATTCCTCTGCATCCACCAGGCTTTGCCTCAAATGCGCGGCGATGGCCATACGGGTGTAGGGACTCGCTTTGTTCTCCTGATAGACGCGTTTCGGGTTTTCGCCGAACGCGGCTTTCATGGCCGCGGGGGCCAGTATCGCCATCGCCTCGGCGGAGTCGCCCGCCGTCTTCATCGCGATGAACTGCCCGCCGACGACGTTCGCACTGCCCGGACCCGTTAAAACCGAGGTGACGCCGCCGCTTCTCGCCTCGCGAAAGCACGGGTCGAACGGGTTGAGCCCGTCGATCGCGCGCAACTGCGGCGTGACCGGCTCGCTGCTCTCGTTGACGTCCTCACCCGCGTCGCCCATGCCGTCGCCGCAAAGGCCGATATGGCAATGCGCGTCGACAAGGCCGGGCAAAACAAAGCAGCCGGACGCATCCAAAACCTCGGCGCCCGCTCCGCTGAGCCCCGTCCCTATCGCGGATATTTTTCCGTTTTCGATCGCGATGTCCCCTGTGAAAGCGGGACGGGTCATCGTCATGACATTCCCGTTACGCACCAACAGCATATGAAAGTTGATCCCTTTTCTAACCGAAAATCCTTAGATTTTCGATATTTCATCAAAAGAGCTATATTACCGAAAATCCTTCGATTTTCGGCATTTCAGCAAAGAGCCATGTCAAAACCAGCGGTTTTGACGACCTTAAAGCCTGCGGCTTTGACAACCTTTATGATACGACGTTTGATTATATCACAGTCATCGCCGCGATGTACAGACTAACGCTCCCCGATCGCCGCGATCACATCCCCGGCAAGAAGCGCCCTTTCGCCCAAAAGCTCCATCGCACGGTCCGCCGCGCACCCCAGAAGATACGCTCCGGCGCAGGCCGCATCGTATGCGGGAAGCCCCTGGCTCAACAGCGCGAGCACGAGACCCGTGAGCACATCGCCGCTGCCGCCCTTCGCGAGGCCGGGGTTTCCCGTCAAGTTGAACGTGAGCGTCCCCTCGGGCGATGCGATAACGCTGGTCGCGCCCTTTAACGCCACAACGGTATTCCACCGCTTCGCCGCCTCATGGGCAACCGCCGCGGGGTCGCTCAGAACCTCGTCGAGCGTGAGGCCGCAAAGCCGCGACATCTCCAATGCGTGCGGCGTGAGCACCGTTTTGGGATGCAACAGGTTCATAAGCTCGGGGTTTTGGGAGAGCGCGTTGAGCCCGTCCGCGTCGATTACGGCGGGGCAGCCGCACTCGAGGACCATCCTTACGAGCGCGGGAATGTATTTCGACGATCCGAGGCCGGGACCGATGCCCGCCGCCCGGATGTTCCGCATCGCGCCGCGAACCGCGTCCGCCGAGGTTGCGTCCCAATCCTCTCCCTCGGAGGCGGCGAACGCCATCGCCTCGGGAAGCTGAGAAAACGCCGGCGCAGCGCCGCGCGGCACCGCCACGCGAAGAAGGCCGACGCCGCCCCTCAATGCCGAGCAGGAAGCCATGATCGCCGCACCCGAAAGCCCGTTGCTGCCCGCGATGAGCAGCGCGCGGCCGTTATCCCCCTTGTTGCTGTTGTGCGGCCGGGGCGGAAGCAGCGCCTTTACGTCGTCCTGCTCGAGCAGTTGATCGGCATACTCCTGCCAATATTCCTTCGGCATATATCCGATCGGCGCAACATGAAGCGTTCCGGTGACGCCCCTGCCCGGATAGAGCAGATGACCTCTTTTTGCCATCTGGAACGTAACCGTCTCATGTGCGCGAAACGCCGAACCTAGTATTCGGCCGGTCCCCGCATGCACGCCGGACGGAATATCCACCGCGATGCGGTATGCTTCCGCGCGGTTGGCCTTTTCGATCGCGGCGGCACAAAGCCCCGTGACTTCCCGCGAAAGTCCCGTCCCGAAGAGCGCGTCGATGATGATTGAGCATGAATCATCCCATTCGCGCTCGAGGGCGCTCCCGTCCTGCACCGCGACGCAGGATAGCTCCAACCTTTGAGCGAGTGCGTAATTTTCAAGGGCGGCGCCTTTAAGCGCTTTCGCGTCGCCAAAGAGCAAGGCGCGCGCAGGGGTGCCGCGCATACAGAGGATCCTCAGCGCGGCAAGCCCGTCGCCTCCGTTGTTGCCCGCGCCCGAGAGGATCAAAACGCGCCCGGGCCTAGCCTCGAGCGCGCGGGTTGCGGCGTCCGCCACCGCGAGCGCCGCATGCTCCATCAGGAGCATCTCCGGGATGCCCAGCTCTTCGATCATGCGCCGGTCGCAGCATCGCATCTGCTCAGGTGTAACAACGCGAATCATGTGCCGCTCCTTCCGTAAAATCGGGCGGCGGTTGTACCGCCGCCCAGCCTCATTTTCCTAAAATAATAACGCAAATGCGCAATATAGCGCTCAGTCCTCCAAAATCGCCTGTGCGACCGCCAAAGTCTTTATATGGGAGATGCTGATGTGGATCATTCTCCCGCCGAGCTCCTCCAAGCGCGCCTTAGCCGCGTTGTGGAGCACCACGCTCGGTTTGCCGGTATCATCGCGCTTTATCTCGATGTCCTTCCACTGAATGCCGTTAAAGCCGGCGGCGAGGGCCTTGGCCGTCGCTTCCTTCGCCGAAAACGTCCCCGCAATGGTCTCGGGGCTATTGTTTCTCTCTTTAAAATATTCCCTTTCAGCCGGTGTAAATACCCTTTCGAGGAACGCTTGATATTCCGCCGCCTCGCCGACGCGCTCCACCTCGATGATATCGATACCCGTACCTACGACCATGCCCTCTCCTCCGTTTCGTCAGCGACGGGGCATCCGACGCTGTTTTCTATACAAATTGCCCTTTAGTTTATCATATGTATGGGTTTTGTCAACCGCGACACAGTTTAGCGGACCGCATCGATCACCGCGTCGCTCACCGCGCGCACCGCCGCATTCATCAGCGGCAGCATGGGAACTTCGCCCTTCTCACAGGTTGAAAGCGCGAAGAACGTGTCTCCGTCGAAATTCGTGTGCGTAGGTCTCACCGTCATCGCCAGCCCGTCATGCGCCATGGAGGCGAGCTTGTTCGCCTGCTCGCGGTCAAGGCGCGCGTTGGTCGCGACAACGCCGATCGTGGTGTTTCCGTACGCCGAGGGCAGCGCCCACGCGTGATCGTAATACGGAACAAAAACCCCGTCTTTTTTTGCCCCGGCGACAATGCGGCCGGTTCGCGGGTCGTAGATGTCCCCGAGCGCGTTGACCACCACGAGCGCCGATACGATCACGCCGCCTTCGAGCGTGACGCTTGCCGCGCCGATCCCGCCGCGCATCGCGTTGTGCATTCCCAGCGTCTTGCCGACGGTCGCGCCCGTCCCCGCGCCCACGCTTCCGGTTTCAAAGGCTTCGCCCGCCAGCGTGCACGCCGTGTATCCGTTCTCCTTTTGCGGCCGGACGGCGCCGTCCCCCACGTCGAGGTCAAATATGACCGCGCCGGGGACGATCGGCACGACCGTCGGCCCCGCCTTCACGCCGCGCCCCTGCAGCTCGAGATATTGCATCACGCCGGCGGCGGCGTCGAGCCCGAAAGCGCTCCCGCCCGTAAGCAGGATGGCGTTGATCCGCTCCACGGCGTTGTAGCCGCGCATCAGGTCCGTTTCGCGCGTGCCGGGCGCCGCCCCGCGCACGTCCACGCCGGCCACCGCCCCGTCCCGGCACAGGACGACGGTGCAGCCGGTGCGGGCCTCAAAGTCCGTCCAGTGCCCAACGCTCAGCCCATCGATATTCAGCGTCGCGGTCCTCATGCGTTTGCGCTCCTTTGCGTCCTCATGGGTTTGCACTCCTTAAAGATACGTCGCCGGAGTCGATCGTGTGAGCGGAGCCATCCTCCGCTCTTAACAGCAAACGCCCCAACTCGTCGAAGTCCTCCGCGACCCCGGTGTGCGTTTCATTCACGCCCGAGACGCAGACGCGCTGGTTCAGCGTCGACGAGAACGCGCGGTATTCTGCCAGCAAACCTAAGAACCCCTCGTCCGTCTCGCACGATTCAAATACCGGCTCGAGCTCGCTGAGCAGTCTGCCGACGACCTCATAGCGTTTGTTTTCGCGCCCCGCCTGCTCCCGCATCGAGGTCGCGATCGCGGCGACCTCCTCCGGGAACGCGATGTTGTTGATGTTCAGGCCGATTCCGACGACGATGTAATCGACCGATTCCATGCTCGCCCCCATTTCAAGGAGGATGCCGGAAAGTTTTTTGCCTCCGCACAGCAGGTCGTTCGGCCATTTGATGAGAGCGTCGACGCCGAAGCGCTTGAGCATACGCCTGACGCCCACCGCCGCCGCTATGGTAAACCGCGGCGCGTACTTCGGCGCGATGTGCGTGCGCAGCACGATGCTGACGCACGCGCCGCGCCCGGGTTCGCTGTGCCAGGCGCGCTCTCGCCTGCCGCGCCCCTGCGTCTGCGTGTCCGCGACCACGACGGCGCCGCTCGGGCAGCCCTGCGCCGCTATTTTTTTCGCGACCCGATTGGTCGACTCCGTCTCGTCAAAGCAATGGAGCTTTTTGCCGAGCCAACGGGTGTCGACATGCGGCCCGATCAGTTCGGGGCTTAGGATATCGCTCAATCCGGTCAGGCGATAGCCTTTGTTCGTCACCGCATCGAACGTCATCCCCTCGCGTTCGAGGAATTTGATGTGCTTCCATACCGCCGCGCGGGTTACGCCGAGCATTGAGCTCAACTCCTGGCCGGAAAAAAAGCGGTCCGGATCGGACATCAAAATCTCCAATATCCGCGTGCGTATAGCGTTCTGACTATTGCTGTGCATATACGTTTTCCCATGCCCGCTGAGCGGTCTCATATTCAAATCCCCGGGACGAGAGGCGCCTTAAAACGCGTTCCCTGCGCTCCTCGTCCTCTAAGGAAGACAACTGCCTGTTGAATTTTTCCGCGATTTGATTCGCGTTGTTTTGTTCGATTTCGTCGGTGACGGCAAGGAGCGCGCTCTCGATCGCATCGCGATCGATCCGGTGCTCGAGAAGCTGATCGCGCAGTTTTCGCCTGCTGACGGGCTTCGTGGCAAGTCGGGAACGAATGAATTCCCCGGCGTAACGCGCGTCATCCAAAAGGCCTAATTCTTTCAGGCGCTCGATCACCTGATAGACTTCGAACTCGCCATAATTCTGTTCGTCCAAATACAGCTCCGTTTCAAGCACCGTCCTTTGCTTTGGAGCCAAAAAATCAAGCGCCGCGTCCATGGGTGTGTTGCCTGTCTTTTTTCTCATTGTGTCCCCCAAGCAGCGTAATCTTACAAGGAATATTTTGATTATAACAGCATACGATTCCGAGCGCAAATCGCCAGCGTTTCCGTAATAATCGAGCCCTTAACGAGAGATACTAGAGAAAAAAAGGAGGTATTTCCCCATGAGCCCTCAACCGTTTAACGCAAGCTCGAGCAGCGGCGACCAAAAGCCGCAAATCGGCTCGCGCGACCTTTCCATCCTGGTGGATCAGATGAATCACGAGGCGCTGGCCTATAAGAAATGCAAGGTGTATTCCCAGTATTTCATGGATTCCTCGCTCAAGGATATCGCAAACGCCGCCGCGCAGCACCACAAGCAGCACTTCGACGCGCTTGAAAACTACCTGAGCACACACCGCTGATTTAGGAGGAAACAATGGATAACAACACGCCCAACATGACGGAAAAAGAGCTTCTGACGGATCTTTTGAACCAGGAAAAACAGCTTGTAAAGGACTACGCCGGGAACATCACCGAGGCCTCGTGTATGCATCTGAGGCAGGTTCTCACCGGCAACCTCTCGGAGTGCTCGCAGGATCAGTTCCAGATTTTTGATCAGATGCGCCAGCGCAACATGTATCCGGTCAAGGACGCGCAGGATCAGGAAGTACAGACCGCGAAGCAGAACGTCACGCAGCTTAGGCAGCAGACGGGCTTCTGAGCGCACGGAGCAAAACCTTAAAACAAACGGCATCGGCATGCGGGGAGCAAACGCTCCCCGCATGATTGTTTTTTAGCACAAAACCGCCGTAAGCCGATCGTTTGCGATCATTCGCCGAAGTGCTTTGAAACGGCGTCGTTGTATCCCTTGGAATTCAAATAATCGCTCACATCCTCGGGATATCCGGGCAGGCGGGTCAGCGTGCCTTTGACGATAAAGGAGACGCCGTTGGCGTCGCTGATCTGGAAAATGACCTCGCGCTGTGTTCCCTGTTCCATCGAATCGGGTTGCACATGCACGACATAGTTCATATCCGTCAAATCGTCCTCGGCGATTTGGGAAAAATCGACCTTCACGCCCTGGGCGCCGCTCCCTTTTGCCTTGAGATAAACATCCCGCGTGACCACCTCGAAGGCGCCCCTGGCAACGGGCGTATCCCGCGTCAACGGCAGCGGTTTTCCGTCTTCGCCGGATATCGAATAATTCACCCATGCCTTATCGTCCTGTGCGCTCAGATAAATCCCGAAATTATCGCTCATCGCCTCGCCGGCCCCGGCAAAATCCAGCTCAAAGGGAACGTCCTTGAGCATATCGTCGATGAACTCATCCGCGTCCAGCTTCACATCCATCCAGAAATATCCCTGGTACGCGCCCGCCACGGCGCGGTTGTCGTTCGCGTCGATCTTATGGAGATAGATATCGCACGAGTAGTCCGCGAAATACCCGGGCGCGAGCTCCATGCGATATTCACCCGAAGCTTGGATCACGAATATGCTCGGATCGTACAGGTCGCTCTTCTTCGGCGGCTGCGTGGACGCCGGCTCGCTGGGCACGGGCGCAGACGGTCCGCCGGGTACGCCCGAGAATCCGTCCGTGGGCGTTGGCGAAGGGCTTACCGCCGCGCCGGAACCCGCGTTTTCGTTCGCGCACGCAGAGGCGAAGATAAAGATCAGAATAAGCAAAAAGGACAGCGCTGTTTTCTTCATTATTCAATCCGCTCCAAACGCAAGTATTTGGTTGACCGGTCTTGGAATAGCTGGAAATCTATGAAAAGTTTATCTCAAAAACAAAAATTGCGCAATACAGGAGGCCATTGCCGAAAGCCGAAACATTCCGCTGGAAATTTGCTTATGCTCATAGTAAAATGAGTCGACGCCGGATGCTTATTCCAATAAAAGGTTTTGGTGATCTTACCGTGAAAGCTGATCCGTCAAACAAAAAGGAATTGAAAGCGCGCTCCTGTTACGGGCATTTGGGCGGGACTTTGGGGAGCCGGCTATTTGAACAGATGCTGACCTTAGAATGGCTGGAAAAAGACGAGTCCAAATCGACCGTATACAACATAACGCCTCTTGGCAAGGAACGGCTCGCGGCTTTGGGCGTGGATATTTATGAAAAAAGGTAATAGGTTCCGTTTATCTTAATCCTCGGTGCCAAATCTAAACGGATGCCGCCGGGCGTCCGTTTTTCCGGTTCATTTCGATACCATTCGGGGGTCATTGCCCCCATGGATGCTTTTCTTCATCGTCTACGCTTTCCAGCAATTCTTCATAGCCCCGGCGAAGCTCTTCAATTGAAAGGGGCGGCCGGTCCGTGCCCATGCACGCCGTGCAGCGGTTTGCGCAGTTCGGGCACAAACAGCCGCTTGCAAGGCCGTGCTCGCTCTGCACCATATATGTTCCACAAGCAGGACAGCCGCAGCGCATTCTTCCACCCCCGGCATTCATTATAGCATCGGAGGCGATAAATATGGTATAATTTTTAATCATGTCCTAAGGGGGCTCGTATGAGGCGAATACTTGTCTGCTGCCTTACGTTGATTCTGGCGCTCTTTGCGCCGGGGTCCGCGTTCGCCGCGCCGGACGAAGTACCATCCTGGTCGCTGATCATCCAGGATACGTCGGGTGAAAACGTCGTTCGGGTTCAACTTCGCCTGCGCGAGCTTGGATATCTTAATTTTAAGCCGACAGGCAACTTCAGGGGCATGTCGGTCAGCGCGGTGCGGCAGTATCAGCAGGTGCAGCTCAAGGACGACGGCACGCCGATGATCGCAGACGGCACCGTCGGCGAGGAAACCAGGGATCTGTTGTTTCGTCCCTCGGCGACGCGCGCGGCCATCCCCGCGAGCGTTCACATTCCTTTCGGCCCGGCCGCCGGCTCGGGCACGACGCCGGTCGCAGGAAAGCTCGTAGCCTGGAGCACGGTCAAAACGCAGCTCGTTGAGGGGATGACCTATTCCGTCACGGATTATAACACCAACCAAAACTTTTCCGTCGTCTTCACCGGCGGGGAAAACCATGCGGAGGTCGAATGCGCGACGCCGTCGGACACCGCGACGTTTCTTTCGGTCTTCGGCGGGGAATTCAACTTCTCCAAGCGCCCCGTAACCGTGATGATCGACGGCACGCGCGTAGCCGCGTCCCTTCAAGGGCAGGCGCACGGCGCGGATACCGTCGCAGCGAACGAAATGGCGGGATATGCCTGCCTGTTTTTCGACGGCAGCCTTTCCCATGTGGGATCCCTGCCGGATACGGAGCATACCAAGCAGATCTATATCGCCTCGGGTCATTCTTGATCTTAAGCGCGCGGAACGCATTAAAAAATTCAGTTTGGGTCTATAATCGGGCGCGGTCGCGCGCCCGATTATTTCGCCGCTTTTCTCAGCTTTTGAATGATGCGCGTCTCAAGCCGGGAGATCTGAACCTGGGATACCCCCAGGATCTTCGCGATCTCCCCTTGCGTTTTATCCTGGAAATACCGCAGCATGATCAGCTGCCGCTCGCGCGGCTCGAGCTGCGTCAAAAGCTCCTTGAGCAGCACGCGGTTGATCAGCGTGCCCTCCTGCGTCGTCTCGGCGGACAGTCGATCCGCCATCGAGGTATCCGTTCCGTCGTCGAACAGCGGTTCGTCTATGGACTGGCAGGGGCGCGCGGATTCGAGCGCCATCACGACCTCTTCAGGCTCCGCGTCGATCGCCTTGGCGACCTCGTGGATACCCGGCTCGCGGCCGTACTGCTTGGACAGAATCTCCTGCATCGCGGCCACTTTGGCGGACAGCTCCTTAAGCGACCGGCTGACCTTGATCATCCCGTCGTCGCGCAGGTAACGCTTGATCTCGCCCGCGATCATCGGTACGGCATAGGTGGAGAAGCGAACGTTGTAGGCCTCGTCATAGTTCTTGATGGCCTTGACCAGCCCGAGGCAGCCGATCTGAAAGATGTCGTCAAACTCCACGCCGCGTCCTAGGAACTTCTTGACGATGGATTTGACCAACGCCGTATTGTGAACCACCAAGTACTCCTGGGCCTCAACGTCGCCATGCCTCGCCTTCCTCAGCAGCTCAAGCGTCTGCTCATGCGGCAGGGGCGAGGTATCATTCATCCGCTACCTCGCGGATGCGCTTTGTCATCCGAACGCTCGTCCCCTTGCCGAGCGTGGATTCGACCTCGAGCGTATCCATAAACGCTTCCATCATCGTGAACCCCATGCCGGAGCGCTCCAGATTGGCTTTTGAGGTATAAAAAGGTTGCCGCGCCTGTTCCACGTCGCTCATACCCGCCCCATCGTCGCGTATGCACGCGCTGAAGACATTCCCCGATAAATAGCAATCCATAGTGACCATGCCTGGGCGGTTTTCATATCCATGGATGATCGCGTTGGTCACCGCCTCGGAGACGGCCGTCCGAATATCCGTAAGCTCCTCGATCGTCGGGTTGAGCTGCGACGCGAAAGCGCCCGCCACAATCCTCGCAAAGCTCTCGTTCTGGGAGCAGCTTAAAAAACTCACGTGCATTTCGTTATCGTACATTCCCTTCACCCCCCACACCGCCTACGCGCTGTACGAGCGAATACAAGCCGGACATGCGCAAAACCCTGTCCACGCTCGCGCTCGCGTTCCTGATACCGACGTTGCCGCCGCGTTCGGCCATCTTGCGATAGCGGCCTAGGATCACGCCGAGACCGGAGCTGTCCATAAACGTCACATTCTTCATATCCAAGATCAATTCCCTGATACCGGGATCGATGAGCAATGCGTCGATTTGAGCGCGTATGATCTCCGCGCTGTGATGGTCGAGCTCGCCGCTGAGCGCCACGATAAGTGTCTGTTCTTTTCTGAAGCCATTGATCTCCATCCTTTTCCCTCCTTTTTTTGAGGACGCTTATTGATTCTAGATTTGCTTACCTTTGCCTTCAATGAAAATTGTCTTGCTTTGTCGAATAACGGTTTTGTTTGTAATATGGATAGTATTTCCACAACTGATTTGAATTATTCGCATGTATTTCAATAAAAATACAATCTATCATAAGAATCGGTTTCCCCATGCATGCGGATATCCTTCCGCAAAAAAACCGGCTTTCGCCGGTTAATGTTTCGCAATAGGGGACTTCTCCTCTTTTGCGATTTTTATCGTGCATTCTTGTTCCCTGGTTCTTCGACCGTCGGCCCGAAAAGCGCTTCAATGTGTCAAATGTGTCATTTTTTGCACAGCATATATTGCTGCAAAAGAACGGATTGAAAGCCCGCGATAAAAAACAGCCCTGTTTACAACAAAAACCGGCTTTCGCCGGTTCTGCTACAAATATATTTTCGGGACTATAGCTCGAACTTCTCGAGCAGCACGCCCGCCATCTCGAAAATCTTGAGCGCGAACTCGTCCGGATAGCCCTGGGCATATAAGATGCGCGTGATGCCCGCGTTGACGATCATCTTCGCGCAGATCACGCAGGGCTGGTGCGTGCAGTAAAGCGTCGCCCCTTCGATGGAAACGCCGAGTTTCGCCGCTTGGATGATCGCGTTCTGCTCGGCATGGATCGCGTAGCAGATTTCCTGCATGGTTCCGGATGGGATGTTGCGCTGGCGCCTCAGGCACTCCTGCCGCTCCATACAGCTTGTGATGCCCGCGGGCGCCCCGTTATAGCCGGTCGTCACGATGCGCTTGTTGCGCACGATGACGGCGCCGACCTTGCGGTTTTCCTGAAAGCAGCTCGACCAGTTCGCAATCGAATGCGCAAGCTCCATAAAACGCCGGTCCCACTTATCAAAGGCCATAGAAAACCCTCTTCTCAGAATTTGATATATTCTATCATATTCTGCCCCGTTAGGCAAAGGGAATCGGGCCGATACGGAAGAAAATGCGCGAATGCACGGCGAAAAGCGCGCCCGACGACAACGATAAGCCATACGCCGGTCCAATAAATTTTATCGGGGGCCAGAGTTCGACTTCCGGCACATGATTTATAACTGTGATTTTTACTTATTTTACGTAAAACGGAGCAATCGGAAGATACCGAGCGATAATATTAAATTTTTCCATTAATACTGAATTTCCGCAAGGATTTCGGGAATCATAAGTGTTGCTACTTGGGTTAAGGGTGCTCTATGATAGGAATGTCGATCAGCACTCATCGTGATCGAGTGCTAATAATCAGGAATTAAGAACTTAATATACTAAGGAGGTATCCAACATGAAACTCAAACCCCTTGCGGATCGCGTCGTGGTAAAAAGCCTTGAATCCGAGGAAACCACCAAGGGCGGGATCATCTTGGCCGCAAGCGCCAAGGAAAAGCCCCAGATGGCTCTCGTCGTAGCGGTTGGCCCCGGTGGGATCGTCGACGGCAAAGAGGTATCCATGTACGTCAAAGTCGGCGATAAGGTGATCTGCTCCAAGTACGCGGGCACCGAGGTCAAGCTCGACGGCGAGGAATACACCGTCGTGCGTCAGAACGATATTCTTGCAGTTGTAGAATAATTTTAGGAGGAAAGACGTATGGCAAAGCAGCTGAAATACGGCGAGGATGCTCGCCGCTCTCTGGAAAAGGGGCTCAACACGCTCGCGGATACCGTAAAAATCACGCTTGGGCCGAAGGGCCGCAATGTCGTGCTCGATAAAAAATACGGCGCGCCCCTGATCACCAACGACGGCGTCACCATCGCCAAGGAAATCGAGCTCGAGGATCCGTTTGAAAACATGGGCGCACAGCTCGTGAAAGAAGTCGCGACCAAGACCAACGACATCGCCGGCGACGGCACCACCACCGCCACGCTGCTCGCGCAGGCCATCGTTCGCGAAGGCCTCAAGAACGTCGCCGCGGGCGCGAACCCGATGATCCTCAAGAAGGGCATCGAGGCCGCCGTAGAAACCGCCGTGAGCGAGCTTAAGGCGATCTCCAAGCCCGTCAGCTCCAAGCAGGCGATTGCGCAGGTAGCGTCCATCTCCGCGGGCGACGAGCGCATCGGCCAGCTGATCTCCGACGCCATGGAGAAGGTCGGCAACGACGGCGTCATCACCGTTGAAGAATCCAAAACAATGAAGACCGAGCTCAACATCGTCGAAGGGATGCAGTTCGACCGCGGCTACGCGTCCGCGTACATGGTCACCGATACCGAGAAAATGGAAGCGGTCTTGGATAACCCATACATCCTCATCACCGAGAAGAAGATCTCCAACATTCAGGATATCCTCCCGCTGCTCGAGCAGGTCGTGCAGCAGGGCCGCAAACTCCTGATCGTCGCCGAGGATGTCGAGGGTGAAGCGCTCGCCACACTCGTCGTCAACAAGCTGCGCGGCACATTCACCTGCGTCGCGGTCAAGGCTCCCGGCTTCGGCGACCGCCGCAAGGCTATGCTGCAGGATATCGCGATCCTCACCGGCGGCCAGGTCATCTCCGACGAGCTCGGCATGGACATCAAGGAAACCACCGTCGCTCAGCTCGGCACCGCGCGCCAGATCAAGGTCGACAAGGAAAACACCACCATCGTCGAAGGCGGCGGCGATCCTTCCGAGATCAAGGCCCGCATCAATTCGATCAAGGTTCAGATTGAGGATACCACCTCGGATTATGACCGTGAGAAGCTGCAGGAGCGCCTCGCCAAGCTTGCGGGCGGCGTAGCCGTCATCGCGGTAGGCGCCGCGACCGAAGTCGAGATGAAGGAAATCAAGCTGCGCATCGAGGATGCTCTCAACGCGACCCGCGCGGCCGTACAGGAAGGCATCGTGCCGGGCGGCGGCGTGGCGCTGATCAACGTACTGCCCAATGTGCAGAAGCTTGAAGAGAGCAGCACCGGAGACAAGAAGACCGGTATCCAGATCGTGGTTCGCGCCCTTGAGGAACCCCTCCGCCAGATCGCGTGCAACGCCGGCCGTGAAGGCTCGGTCGTCGTCGAGGCTATCAAGAGCTCCGGCAAAGCCGGGTACGGCTACGACGCCGCTATAGGCGAGTACTGCATGATGGAAGAGCGCGGCATCATCGACCCGACGAAGGTCGCCCGCTCCGCACTGGAGAACGCCGCCTCGATCGCCGCGATGCTGCTCACGACCGAGAGCCTCGTCTGCGATATCCCGAAGCCCGAGCCCGCCGTTCCCGCCGGCATGGGCGGAGCGCCCGGCATGTATTAAGCCGTACGCAAGTTACATCAAGAAGGGGCCGTCTCAGATCAAAGCTGAGACGGCCCCTTTTCTCGATGGAAAGAAGTCAGACCGGAACGAATTATAGGTTCCCTTGTAACCCAAAGTTCTCACATCCAATTTATTGCAAAAACGAGCCTCGGCCTCCGACTCGGTTTTTTATAGCGCTAGCAAAGCATTCTATGTTTATAGATCAATAATTAAATAATTTAATTTTAATATTAAGTATTTCAATATTTTTATTGACATTAAAAATAATAGAGTATATGATAAGGGCATCAAGGAGGAATACCGCATGCAATACCAACCGCCATCCAAATGTCCGGTCTGCGCGGGGGAACTGCGCATCACGAAGCTGAGCTGCCCGCAGTGCAAAACCGAGCTGAGCGGGAGCTTCCCGCCGTGCAAATACTGTTCGCTGGATGAAAAGCAGCAGCTGTTTATGGAAGCGTTTCTTAAATGCAGGGGGAATATCCGGGAGGTCGAGAAGGCCCTCGGCATCTCCTACCCCACCGTCAAGGGTTTGCTGGAAGACTTGCTGAATGCTTTGTTCCCGGATGAAACGCCGGTCAAGCCGGAAGCGGAAAACGTCTCCGACGTGCTCGACAAGCTGGAAAAAAAAGAAATCACCGCAGCGGAAGCGGCAAAAATACTCAAGCAGCTGAAGGGAGAATAAGAAAATGAACGAATCAAGCAGGGCAAGAATATTGACGCTGCTCAAGGATGGAGCGATCACCGTCGAGGAAGCCGAAGAACTGCTGCGCTCTCTGGAAACGAAACAGCCGGAGCCGGAGCCCGTTGCGCTCAAGGATACCCGCGGCCGCAAGAACAAAAAGCTGCGCGTACAGGTAAATACGGGCGAAAACGAAGGCAAGGCCAAGGTCAACATCAACGTGCCTGTCTCGCTTATCAAAACGCTGGGGCCCATCATAGCCAAGAATATGCCTGCAGAAGCACAAGCGGAAATGGATAAGGCCGGCGTTAACCTTGCGGCTATTATGGAAAGTATAGAGCAGCTTGTGGACAGCGGGCTGGAAGAGGATATCGTCGACGTCGATGTGGGAGAAGGCGCCGATATGGCAAAGGTGCGCGTCTATGTCGAATAAGCCGGTGCTGTTGCTTATCCTCAGCGTTGGACTGAAAGGGAAATCCAAGTTTCGGCTGTTTTTTACGCTGCCTTTGTTTGTAGTGCTGGCCTTGTTGGATGCGCTGGACGATTTGTGCGAGCTCGCCACTGTGTTCTGCCCGCGCGTAAGCTACCGCGCGGCGAACGGAGAAAAAAGGACTCTCGCGGCCGTGCTGCGGCCCACGTCCGCAGTGCTGACCGGCTGCGTATGGGAGCTCGCGTTTCACACAGGCCCGTTGGATATGGTCGATGTCGATGTAAAAGACAAAGGCTCGACGGTAAAAGTCAAAGTGCTTACGCGCTGAGAGGAAAGCGTTTATGAAACTGATTTTGAAATGGCTTATATGCTTTGGCGCTCTCCTGGCGGCGCAGGCGCTTTTTCCTGCAGAGGTATCCGGGGGCGTATGGCAGTTTGCGGTTGCCGCACTTGTGCTGTGGCTGCTGAACCTATTGGTGCGCCCATTGCTGCAGGTATTGTGCCTGCCCGTATCCATGCTTACATTCGGCCTATTTTTCTTTGTGGTCAACACATGGATGGTCTCTATTACGGATGCCCTGCTGCCCTTCCTTCGGGTGGATGGGTTTTGGTTGCGCCTGTTCGTTGCGCTGCTCGTATCGGTCGGCAACGCGGTGCTGATCGGCGCGCGTCACAGAAGAAGCGAAGCTTAAAAAGCGCGCTGCGGTTTTGAGAATAGTAAGGCCGTCCTTTGAACAAGGGCGGCCTTTCTGCCGTATCTTTTCGAAAAAGAGTATATCTCTCCGGGCAGCTCCCCTTTTTGCCGAATCGCTTGTCCCTTAAGGCGAACGCGAGATTTTAGCGCGGATGACAATATTTATATACGTCGTTTTGAAGGCGATCGGATGTGCGCGCCTACATCCTTCCCGGACGAATACCCGAACCTGCCGTTCCGGTGCGGTGCAAAACAAAACATTATAGCGCAAGTTGGCGCGACAGGCTGCTCGCGAAGCAGCAACCCGAGCACCAACTTGCGCGGCGAACTTCGAAAAAACGGGGGCTTCCGCTTTTTCGACAAACTGCGCGGCTCCCTTCCTCCAAATCCTCGGGACTGCCTCCCTTTTGCCGCGCCACCCCGTAAGGATCGCATCACATCATGATCGGGCGCGGATTTAGATCAGGCATTTTCCGATCAAAATCAGCGCCGCGCTCACGCCGAAAACCAATATATATTCGGGTACGCACAGCAACAGCAACAGCACGCCCGCCGCGATGAGCCCTATTCCCAGCCACAGTCGGCTGGACTTTTTCACCAGGCGCCTTCTCCTGAATTGGATACTCGCATTGTTCCGAAAGTTATACCCATAGGGGCCGCACGCGCATCTTGCCATCCCACTCACCCTCCTTCCCTATCATACGCTCCCGCGCCGAAGTATGTTCACGCGCTCCAGCCGGGTGGAATAGATTATGGGGAAGGGAGTCGAACCCTTTTAAACTTCCATGCTTCCCGCTCTCCAAATGCTTTGATCTCAATGCCGCTGCTGCTTCGGATGCGGTTCGAGGCGCAGGGAGTCGCAGCGGGGCTGTTCCGGCCGATGCGGCAAAACAGCGGCTTTGAAGCGTATGGGGTCGATCCGCTCCCATAATTATTGATTGCATGAATACGGAGGAATAAGAATGAATGCTCCTATCGTTGAACTCGATCACGTCAGCCTGACCTACCATGAACCGACAGCGGAAACGCTCGCGATAAAAGAGCTTTCCTTCACGATAGAATGCGGCGAATTCGTCGCGATCGTCGGGCCTTCGGGCTGCGGAAAGACCAGCGTACTGTCGCTTTTGGCCGGCCTGATGGGGCCTTCCTCCGGGAGGGTCCGCATCCTCGGCCACGATGTAACCGGAACCAATACGGACGTGGGATACATGCTCCAGCGCGATCATCTGCTCGACTGGCGCACGGTCGAAGGCAATATTCTCCTCGGGCTGGAGGTCAAGCGCATCAAACGCCCGGATACCGTGGAGCACGCGTTTGAGCTGCTCGAGACCTACGGGCTCTGCGACTTCCGCCGCCATTATCCAAGGCAGCTTTCCGGCGGCATGCGCCAGAAGGTCGCCCTGATCCGCACGCTCGCGTTCGGCCCGGATATCCTGCTGCTCGACGAACCGTTCTCCGCTTTGGATTATCAGACGCGGCTCCACCTCGCGGATGAGGTCCGCGCCATCATTCGAACCGAAAAGAAAACGGCGATCCTCGTTACGCACGATATCGCGGAGGCCATCTCCATGGCCGACCGGGTACTCGTTTTTTCCACGCGTCCCGCGACGATCAAAAGCGAGCATAAAATTGAGTTCGATTCGGAAGCGGCGCCGCTCGCGCGCCGCAATCTGCCCGGTTTCAAGGACTATTTCGATTTGATCTGGAAGGAGTTGGATTGGAATGAAGGATAATCCCGCCTTATATTCTTTGGAACATCAAAAGTATCTCAAGGAGCTTCGCCGCAGGAACGCGTTTATTAGCATCATGCGGTATCTGATACTGTTTGCCTTTATCGGCTTTTGGGAGCTTGCGACCCATTACGGCGTTCTCGATCCCTTCATCACCAGCAGCCCTTCCCGCTTTGCCCAAACGATCGGCAACCTGTACGCGAGCGGCGAATTGTTCCGGCATATCGGCACAACGCTCTATGAAACCGTGGCGGGATTCGTTTTGGGCACGCTCTTGGGCACGCTCATCGCGATGCTGCTCTGGTGGAGCCCCAACCTCGCGCGCATACTCGATCCGTATCTCGTCGTCCTCAACGCGCTCCCCAAGATCGCGCTCGGCCCGATATTGATCGTATGGGTAGGCGCGGGCATCGAATCCGTCATCGTGATGGCGCTGCTGATTTCCCTGATCGTCACGGTGCTTACGGTGCTTACCGGCTTTAATGAGATCAGCGCGGAAAAGCAGATGCTCATGCGCACGCTCGGTGCAACCAAGCTGCAGATCTTCACGATGGTCGTATTGCCCGCGAGCGTACCGACGATCGTTTCCGCGGTCAAGATCGGCATGAGCATGAGCTGGGTCGGCGTGATCGTCGGGGAATACCTGGTGTCGAAGTTCGGGCTTGGATATCTGATCGTCTACGGCGGCCAGGTATTTAAGCTCGACCTTGTCATGGCGAGCATCGTCGTGCTGTGCGTGCTCGCGGCGCTGATGTACTACGGCGTCTCCTACATCGAGCGCAAGCTCGTGCAGTGGCGCGCGCCGAAGTAAACATCGCGCCCTTCATCGGCGGGCGAAACGTTTTCGCCCGCTTTGTTTTTGTGTTATAGTATCTATAGTGCGAGTTTACGCCAAACGCCCTTGCGCAGCTCGCCGCCAGTGCATCGGATCAGAATCGCGCCCATTTTTGCGGAGGCTCTCATGGAAAAAGCATACCGGGTTTACCTTGTCCGCTGCCGCGACGGCACGCTCTATTGCGGGTATACGGTGGATATCTCCCGAAGGCTCCGCGCACATAACGCGGGGCTTGGGGCGAAATACACGCGTTCGAGGCTGCCCGTAACGCTCGCATACCTTGAGCAACTGCCGAGCAAAAGCGCCGCGCTGCGGCGCGAAAACGAGCTGAAGAAGCTCTCCCGCGCCCAAAAAGAGGCTTTGATCGGGGGCTTGTCCGCTCCCGGATAAAGAAATTGGCAGGCTTCTAGCCTGCCAGCTTCTTTAGCAGCAGCTGTCGCAGCCGCAGCCGTTGCCACAGCCGTTACCGCAGCCGTTGCCGCAGCTCGATCCGAAGAACCCGCCACACGCGATCAACAGGATGAGGATACACCACAGGGAGTTGTTGCCGCAGCCGCAGTTGTTGCCGCAGGTGTTGCCGCAGGTATTGCCACAGGTGTTGCCACAGTTGTTCCCGCAGGTGTCGCCGCAGGTGCTGCCGCAGCCGTTGCCGCATCCACAGCCCGTGTTGCCGAGGCCGCCGCACAGGAGCAGCAGGATAATGATCCACGAGCAGCTATTGTTATTCCCTACACAGCTATTGCACATAAACCGTTCCTCCTTAAAATTACGCAATCGACGAGCGCACGCCGCTTGTCGCCAGCTATCTTATAGTACGCGCAAGGCGCAAAACGTGTGCATCCGGTCTTGACAAAAAATGCCCCGTTGAACTATGCTTAAAAGGCTTTTAATGCGTACCTGATGCGCATAGAAACGGAGGGTTTGCTTTGTCGAGTGAAGTGACGATGGATAAAATCGTTTCTCTATGCAAAAATCGCGGGTTTATTTTCGCCGGGTCCGAAATCTATGGCGGGCTCGCCAACGCGTGGGATTACGGCCCGCTCGGCGTGGAGTTTAAAAACAACATCAAGCGCGCCTGGTGGCGCAAATTCGTTCAGGAGAGCCCCTATAACGTGGGCATGGATTCGGCGATTTTAATGAACCCCGAGACTTGGGTCGCATCGGGGCACGTGGGCGGCTTCTCCGATCCTTTAATGGACTGCAAGGCCTGCAAGACGCGCCACCGTGCCGACAAGCTCATAGAAGATCACGCGCAGAAGACCGGCGCCCCGGACGTGCATCCCGACGGCTGGAACAACGCCAAGATGCAGGAGTATATCCGCGAGAACAACATCGTCTGCCCCGAATGCGGCAAGGCCGATTTTACGCCGATCCGGCAGTTCAACCTGATGTTCAAGACCTTTCAGGGCGTCACGGAGGACTCCGCGTCGGAGCTTTACCTTCGCCCCGAGACGGCGCAGGGCATCTTCGTGAATTTCAAGAATGTTCAGCGCACCACCCGCCGCAAGATCCCCTTCGGCATCGCGCAGATCGGCAAATCCTTCCGCAACGAGATCACGCCCGGCAACTTTACGTTCCGTCTCAGGGAATTCGAGCAGATGGAGCTCGAGTTTTTCTGCGAGCCCGGCACGGATCTTCAATGGTATGAATACTGGAGAGCGTTCTGCAAAGACTTCCTGCTCGCCCTCGGCATGAACCCCGAGCACATGCGCCTGCGCGAGCATGAAAAGGCCGAGCTTTCGCACTACTCCAAGGGCACCACGGACATCGAATTCCTGTTCCCGTTCGGCTGGGGTGAACTCTGGGGCATCGCGGATCGGACCGACTTCGACCTGCTCGCCCACGCCAAGCATTCCGGCGTGAGCATGGAGTATCAGGATCCGTTCACCAACGAGCATTACACGCCGTACTGCATCGAACCGTCGCTCGGCGCGGACCGCGTCGCGCTCGCGTTCCTCTGCGACGCGTACGACGAGGAAACGCTCGAAGGCGGCGACGTGCGCAACGTTTTGCGCCTTCACCCCGCTCTCGCGCCCTACAAGGCCGCCGTGCTGCCGCTGCAGAAGAAATTAAGCGATAAGGCGCGCGAGGTCTATGCGCTGCTCTCCAAACGGTTTAACGTGGATTACGACGAGACGGCCGCCATCGGCAGGCGTTACCGCCGCCAGGACGAAATCGGCACGCCTTTCTGCATCACGATCGACTTCGACACGCTCGAGGACGGTACCGTGACTGTGCGCGAGCGCGACTCGATGGCCCAGATCCGGCTGCCGATCGAAGGGCTTTGCGCGTATCTGGACGAAAAAGTGGAGTTTTAATCTTGGAGCAACAAAAAAAGGTCGCGGGGATCACCCGCGACCTTTTTTCGTTGGAAACCCCGATCCTATTTTAACGGAATCATCTTCACATCGATGATTCCGTCCCTTATTTCCATCACCGCAATGCCGCGGCGCGATCCGAGACGCGGCTCCGCTGCGCTGCCCGGGTTCAACAGCGTAACGCTTCCGTAGCGCTCCAACGTCGGCACGTGCGTATGCCCGAACACCGCGGCGCCGCATTCGAGCTCCAGCGCGCGTAGGGCAAGCCGCATCAGGTTGTATTTCACCTGATAATGATGCCCGTGCGAAAGCAGTATCCGGGCTCCGGCAAGCTCCACGACGCGCTCGAGCGGGCCTTCCTTGCTAAAATCGCAGTTGCCGCACACAGAGTATACCGGCAATCCCGTATTCACGGCAAGCCATTGGGAATCGCGGAAATAGTCCCCCGCGTGCAGCCATGCGTCGACGCGCCCCGCCGCGTCCAGAGCGGCTTTGAGCGCCTGGATATTGCCGTGGGAATCGCTTATGACGCCGATCCGCATCCGATCCCCGCCGCTTCCAGAGCGGCCTTGAGCCTTTCAAGCGCGGCCCTGCGGTGCGATACCGAGTTTTTCTCCTCAGCCGTCAGCTGCGCAAAGCTCTTTTGAAACCCTTCGTGAAAGAACAGCGGATCATATCCGAAGCCGTTCGAGCCTACCGGCGCCCAGAGCAGCCTTCCCTCGCACTCGCCCCGCACGCAGAATTCACGGCCATCGCGAAAGGCAAGAGCGACGGCGCTCACAAAGCGGCAGCCGCGATCCCGGTCCGGCACGTCCACCATCAGCGAAAGCAGCTTGAAATTATTTTTTTCATCGTCGTGCCCCTCGCCCGCAAAGCGCGCGCTGTAGACGCCGGGAGCGCCGCCGAGCGCGTCCACCGCAAGGCCGCTGTCGTCGGAGAGAGCGGCGTCCGCATCCGAGACTAAGAGCACCTCACGCGCCTTTTTGAGCGCGTTTCCCTCGAACGAGTCGGCGTCCTCCACGACGTCGACCTCAAGGCCGGCCTCTTTGAGCGTCACCATCCGATCGAAGAAACCGTCGAGTATCTGCTTGATTTCGCGCACCTTATGCGCGTTGTTGGACGCGATGATCAGCTTCATCCTTCACCTATTCGAGCGTAATCCCATAGATTTCGTTGAGCCTGGTGCCTACGACGATCGTGTTATTATATACGGCGGGTGAAGCTTCGATGTTGCCGCCAAGGTTGATCGTGTCGAGAAGCACTCCCGTCAGCCCGTCGAGCAGGAACATATCCCCCGCCTGATTGCACTGGATGATATATCCCTTGCCGGAAGCGTCGTAGATCGCCACAGGCGAGCTCCAGGGATAGTTTTCCATCGGAAAACTCCAGCGCTCCTCGTGGGTGTTTTTATCGATCGCCACAAGCACGCCGTCGTTTGTATTGGGATGGCGAGCGATGGGCACGAAGATCAAATCCGCCAGGCCCTGCTCGCCCAGCGCAAGCGTGCCCTGCACGCCGCCGGACACATCGGCTACGGTCCTGCAGTCGTACTCGACTTTCCAGACGATCTCTCCGGTCACCGCGTCGATCTTCCAGATCGGTATGGTTGCGGTCGAGCTTACGGGAGCGCGCCAGCCCCCGTGGAAGGAAGTCGAGGTATAGATGTACGGATGATGGTCCGCGCCCTCGAGCGAGAGCACCGGGGTACAGTTCGTGTCGTCGAGCGTGTCCTGCATCCATTTGACCTCATAGGTATTCAGATCCAGGCAGAACATATTCCCGCCGTTGTCGGTAAATATCGCGCAGCCGCGCCAGACGACGGCGGAATCCTCGATGCCGAGCCAGTATGGGCTGCTCGAGCCGGTCGAACTGCGCTCCGTCTTGTAATGCCAGCGCACGACCTCCGACGGGCCGATCGAAAGCGTGCCCGCCGATTCGTCGTATTTGGTGTTGAGCTTCATCGTATAGAGCACGCCGTTTTCGCCGGGATAGATCAAAGTATCCGTCTCGGCGTCCACCAGAGCGGAGCTGTCGAAGAAGCTGATGTGGCCTTCCCTGAGCGCAAAATCGTCGCTGTTGCCGAAGGTGTAATCTACCTTCCCCGTCACGAGGTTGACGATAAAGCTCCGCGCGTACTGGCCGCCGCCCGTGGAGGTATGATCCCCCGCGCCGACATACATCAGGGGAATGCCCCTCGGATCGAGCGCGCCCGCGCCCTTGAACGGGAATCCGACATTGATCGGATCGCGCGTCTTTTCGCCGGTATCAAGATCGAGGAAGTAGATATGCCCGTCCATCGTGGCGTAGATCACCTCGACGAGCCCTTCCTTGTTCTTTGCAGAGTCGTACATGTTCATGATCTGCTTGGTCGCGTCCGGCCATTTGACGATCAGCGGCTGGCCTGTCCAGCCGCTGCCCGTCCACGAGCCTTCGCCCGTGCGCTTGGGCAGGCTGCCCGTCTTAACCGTCCACGGCTCGGTATCGAACTTTTTTTCCGAGAGCTTCGCCACGCCATAGAACGCGGAGGAGCGGAAGTTGTTGCCGCGGAAGCCGATGATCCCCTCGAGCTTTGTATAGTTTACGCCCTCGAGGAAATCGATCGGATCGGGGCGTGTATACGAATCGACTTGCTCGCCGTCCACCGATAGTCCGGTGGTAAGCCCGAACGCCTGCGGCGAGGTGTCCTCGGAAATCGAAGTCGGCGAGAACGCGGGAACCGGAGTCGGGGTGGGAACCGGCGTCGGGCCTTCGGTCGTTCCGGGCTGATTGGGCCGCCCGGAAGTTATAGGATTGTCATCGTTGGGTGCGATCTGGTCGCGGAAAAGCAAAAAGCCCAGCACGACTGCCGCGAGAAGCAGCAGGAGCAGCACATAAAAGCGCAATCCCGGCCTGCGTCTGCGTCTTCTTCTTTTGAGCTGTGACATGGATCAATACCTCGCAATTTTCTAGGAATGATTATAACGCTTTGGGGGCGGGTTTCTCAAGCATTCGCATCAACGCCGCGCTCAATGCCGCGCCGCCTAGGAATATCAGCGGCGCAATCAGCATCGCCATTTGGAGCGAATGCGCTCTGGCCACGGCGCCCTCCAGGGGGGGAACCACCGCACGCGCGATATTTATCATGATGGACATCACCGTCACCGGCAGCGAAGAGATCCTCGCAAAACGCCGCCCGCCCTCATGGAAGGTGAGCGGGACGCCGGGTCCCACGCCGAATCCCGCGAGAATGCTCGCGATGAACATCATCAGGCCGTTCTGAAGCAGTATCCCAGCCGCCAGCGAACCGGCGCTCAGAAGGAAGCAAACTAGCAGGGTCTTCAGCGCCGAAAGCTTCAATTTCGGATACAAGAAGCGCGCGATCACCGACGTCAGCCAGAACAGCGTAAGCGCGAGCGCCGCAAGATCCGCCCTGTTTAGATCCATGGACATATAGCGCACGATATAATAGACATATCCGTATTGGCCGCCCATATTCACAAACATCATCAGAATAAACAGGATGTTCGCCTTGTCGCCCAAATATTCGCGAAGGTCGGCTCCGGTAATCCGCTGCGTCGAATGGGCCACAGCCTCTGTCTTGGCGTTGCGCGCGAGGAATACGGAAACCGCCATCTGTAAAACGCAGACGGCAAGAAACCCGCTGTAGATAAAATAGACCGTTCTCCACGTATGCCCGTTCAGAATCCATTGGATGAGTATGGGCGAAACAAGGCTGCCGATGGCGAAACAACCGTGCAGCATGGACATATATTTGGCGCTGTCCTTCCCCTGAAGATCGATGATGAGCGAGCTCGAATACGAGTCCATGAAGCCAAGGCCCATTCCGTTAAAGGCATAGGCGATCAAAGCCGCTCCGAAGGTTTTTGCGGAACCGATCGCAAAAAGCGCGATGGTCATCATCGTCATCGCAAAGATCAGCATCGTCGTCTTCTTTTTTACGCGGCCAACGAGAAAAAAAATCGACAGCAGCGCCGCCATGGCGCCGACGCTGTTGAACGTGCCGAAATATCCCTGCTGTGCACCCACGAGCGAAAACTCGCTCACAAGGTCCGAAAGCACCATCGAGATGATGCCCACGGACATGGACATGCCGAGCATCATCAGCAGTACGGATATGACAACCCTTTTGTTTGCCTTCATTCTTCCTCTTCTTTCCGAGCATGGCCGATTCTGCCGGAAGGAATACTATGGGCAGATCGGAATCCATCTTAAGAAATGGTGCAAAATGCTGTATTATTACGTTCCGTTCGCATACTGGTTCGCGACGCGCCTGCCGCAAAAGCAGCAGCGGCTGGATTTTTGGGGCCTTTTCTTGCTGCCCCAGGCGTTCGTTTGCCTTTCGCGCGGACAATACTTGGCGCTTGTACCCGCGCTGATCGTCATCGGATGCGTGCTGGAAATCAGCTTTCTAAAAAAAGATGTTTATCTCGACAAAACGCTCCCGTCGGAATCCACGGCCCCGCTTGAGTTGATCCGCGGTCATGCGCGCCCCCTGATGCTCTGGCGCGCCGCGCTGATCCTGGGATCGGGTCTGGCGCTAAAGCAACAGGAAGGGGCGCGGCTGTTCTTCAATCCGTTCCTCGTGTGCCTGTTTTTCTGCTGCGTGATACTCGCGTTCCACAACAGCGCAAGAGGCCGGTGGAAACTGCTTACGGGAACGCTGCAAAACGGGATCACGTTTACCCTGCTGCCCATGCTGTTTTTGCCCGATCCGCTCGCCTGCATACTGGCCTTTATACTGTGCAATACGATCCCGACGCTCGCGTTTTCCCTTTTTAAGCTCAATGCGGGGGCGCGACTGCCCGACGTCATACTCGCGGCGCCCACGCGTTTTCTTCTTCGGTATTATTCGACGCTTCTGGTAACAGCGTTTCTGCTTTCCGCGTTTTTGCCCCAGTATACGGCGTATTTTCTGCCGATCACTTCGTGGTATCTGCTTTACTACCTCGGCGTCTCCCTTTACAACCTCACGGGCGCGCTGCGAAGGGAATAGGCGCCGGACACGCCGGCGCCAGAAGTTGCGTTGTTATGCGATGGCTTCCTCGCCCCGTTTTAATGCTTCCCTGTTCAAAGGAATCAGATGCGCCTTATTCTCGCCGAGCTTTTTCAGGAGCGCCGTAAGCACGCTTTCGATGTCCACGCATTTGGCTTTGGCGATATACGCGCCGAGCATCACCATGTTCGCAACCTTGGCGTTGCCGAGCGATTCCGCGATCTCATTGCAGGGCACATAATAGGTTTCGATATCCGTGCGCTTCGACTTTTGGTCGATGATCGAGCTGTTGATGAACAACATGCCTCCGGGCTGAACGTTCTTCTCAAACTTCTCGAGCGACGGCCGGTTCATCGCGATCACGGCTGTCGCGGAGGTGACGACCGGGGATGCCACCGGCTCGTCCGAGATCACAACGGAGCAGTTCGCCGTTCCGCCGCGCATCTCGGGACCGTAGGAAGGCAGCCACGATACCTCTTTGCCCTCGAGCATCCCGGCATACGAGAGCAGCTGCCCCATCAAGAGCACGCCCTGTCCGCCGAAGCCCGCGAAAATATTCTGTTCCAGCATCCCTCAGACCTCCTTCTTCACACCCAGCGGATAGTATGGAATCATGTTCTCCTCGAGCCATTCCATCGCTTCCACAGGGTTCTTGCCCCAGTTGGTCGGGCAGGTGGAAAGCACCTCTACCATCGAAAAGCCCTTTTTGGCGATCTGCGCTTCGAACGCTTTCCTGATCGCCTTTTTGGCGCGGATGATATTGGCGTTGTTGTTGAGGGCCACGCGTTCGATGAACGCCGCGCCATCGATCGTCGCGAGCATTTCGCTCACGCGGATCGGGCTGCCGCAGTGATCCTTATCCCTTCCGTAAGGGGAAGTCGTCGTCTTCTGACCGACGAGCGTGGTCGGCGCCATCTGGCCGCCCGTCATCCCGTAGATCGCGTTGTTGATGAATATCGCCGTAATCTTTTCCCCGCGATGCGCCGCCTGCACGATTTCGCCCGTGCCGATGGACGCGAGGTCCCCGTCTCCCTGATAGGTGAATACGACGCTGTCGGGGAGCGCGCGCTTGATGCCGGTCGCCACCGCGGGCGCACGGCCGTGCGCGGCCTGCTGCATGTCGATATTGAAATAGTTGTACGCGAACACCGCGCAGCCGACCGGCGCGATGCCGATCGCATGGTCGCCCACGCCCAGCTCTTCGAGCACTTCGGCCACAAGCCGATGCACGATGCCGTGCGTGCAGCCGGGGCAGTAATGCATCACAGCATCCGTCAAAAGAGGGGTTTTCTTAAATACCGTCGTCATCTGTTACGCCCTCCTCATGTTCATGATCTTCTCGCAGATTTCCTCGGCCGTCGGAACATAGCTGCCCGGCCTTCCAAGGAACTCCACGGGCTTCGCGCCGTTCACCGCGAGGCGGACATCCTCCACCATCTGCCCAGCGCTGATCTCAACCGCCAGCGCGGCCTTGACGCTCGGGCGCAGCACGGCGTCAAGCACGGCTTTCTCCGGGAACGGCCAGATCGTAATCGGCCGCACCAGTCCGACCTTAACGCCTTTCTTCTCGCAAAGAGCGATGGCGCTCTTGCAGATTCGGGCGATCGTGCCGTACGCGACGATGATAATCTCCGCGCCGTCGAGCTTGTACTCCTCGGCGCGAACCTCGTTTTCGCGGATCGCCTTGTACCTTGACTGCAGGCGCTGGTTGAGCTCGTCGAGCGCCTCAAACTCGATGTATAGCGAATTGACCACCGCGCGCGGCCGTGCGCTTTTCGGCGACCAGCCGGTCGTCGCCCAGTCCTTGGGCGGCAGCTCGCGCTTTTTGGCGGTTTCAGGGAACTGCACCGGCTCCATCATCTGGCCGATGATGCCGTCTGCGATCATCATCACCGGCGTGCGGTATTGATCGGCAAGATCGAACGCATCCTGCATCAGGTCGATCGTTTCCTGTACGGACGCGGGGGCAAACGCGATCACATGATAATCGCCGTGGCCGCCGCCGCGGGTTGCCTGGAAATAGTCGCCCTGGGAAGCTTGGATCGAACCGAGCCCCGGGCCGCCGCGAACCACGTTGACGACCACGCAGGGAAGCTCCGCGCCCACGCAATAGGAAATACCCTCCATCTTCAGGCTGATGCCCGGGCTCGAAGAAGAAGTCATCACGCGCGCGCCCGCTCCGGCTGCGCCGTACACCATATTGATCGCGGCGATTTCGCTTTCCGCCTGAAGGAAGCATCCGCCGACCTTGGGGAGCTTCGCCGCCATATATTCGGGAATATCGTTCTGCGGAGTGATCGGATACCCAAAAAAATACCGACATCCGGCGCGGATGGCAGCTTCAGCAATCGCTTCGCAGCCTTTCATCAATTGTTTTTCCATGGTTGCAGTCCTTCCTTATTTCTCGATCTCAATGGCCATATCCGGACAGGTTCTGGCGCACGCCGCACAGGCGATGCACTCCTCCATGTTCACGACCTCCGCGGAATGGTACCCCTTGGAATTGAGGTTGCTCTTTGAGATCTGTACGATCTTCTTCGGGCACGCGCGCACGCAAAGCCCGCATCCCTTGCAGCGCTCTTCGTCGATTATTACTACACCCATTGCCTAGCCTCGCCTTCGTAGAAAAATTAAAAACGTTAACAATGATTATATCATTGTTATTTTATAAATACAACTTTTCGGGTAGGCCGTCATATTCCCTTTTCCGTAAACGAATCCCAATCCCGGTGCATATATGTATTGATCTCAAAAGGCTCGCCGATGTATTTCTCCTCCAGCTTGCGTTCGCGCGCCATCTGCAAAAACGCCCGCAAGGGTTGTGCGCGCCCGCAGGTATAGCGGACGGGGATATTGAGCCGCTCGGATACGGATTTGACGATATCATAGCCCTTGATGAGGTCTTCCGCGCTCGCGAGCACCGAGAGGTTCGCGTTGTTGACAAGGCCGGTGACGGCAAGCCGCGCCCGATAGCGGATACGCTCGTACAGATCCGTTACCATCTGCGGCTCCGCGGAAAACGGGCGGAACGGATTGATCACGAAGAGCACCTCGAGGCTGCCCTCGGGGAGCGCGTCAAAATCGCTTTTGTACTGCCCCAATACCGTCGCTCCGGCGGGATCCCCGCCCACGTCGAACACCACGAGTTCATGATCGTCCTGGAACACGGAACGGATCTCGGGGGGCAAAGAAGGCACGTCGACCGTCGTGAGAGAAAAGTTCGGATGCAGCAGCTTTATCCCGGCGGCGGTCAGCTCCCGTTTGCGTTCCGCGCTGCGGAAGTAAGGATTGATCACATCGAGATCCACAAGCACCGCTTTATGGCGTTTCACTCCCTCAAAAACGAGGTTCAGCGCGATCTCGGTCTTCCCGCTGCCAAAATTCCCAATTAAAACCGCTACTTTTTTCATGCTTTTCTCCCAGCCGCGCCTGATGCGGCGCGAAATCCACATTTGTATTCTATAACCCGCGCATTGCGGGATTTTATATCAACTCAATCGGGCCGATAGCGCGAGAGTATTTCCTCCGCCGCGCGCAACCCGTCCACCGCCGCGCTGACGATGCCGCCCGCGTAGCCCGCGCCCTCGCCGACCGGATACAGACCGCCCACCCGCGTCGCTTCCCCCGAAGGGCCGCGGAGGATGCGCACGGGTGAGCTTGTCCGGCTCTCGATCGCGGTGAGCACCGCGTCCTCATGATCAAAGCCCTTGAGCTGCCGCGCGAACGCGAGGATCCCGAAGCGTACGCCCTCGGCGATAAAATCGGGCAGACATCCGTAGAGGTCGGCGGCGCGAACGCCCGGGCGGTATGTTGGCTTGATCCCGCCGAAAGCTTTGGGCGCGCAGCGGCGGATAAAATCGCCCACGCGCGATGCGGGAGCCCGATAATCTCCGCCGCCCGCGAAGAACGCGCGACGCTCGAGCTCCTCCTGAAATCGCATGCCGTCGAGCGCGCCGCGCCCGAAATCCTCCGGGCCGACCGATACGACGATCGCCGCGTTCGCGTTGCGCCCGTCGCGCGCGTAATCGCTCATGCCGTTGGTCACGACCTGTTCGCTGCCCGATGAGGAGGCGACCACCATGCCGCCCGGACACATGCAGAACGTATAGACTCCGCGCTCTTCCGCCTTCGCGCTCAGATGGTATTCCGCTGCGCCGAGGCGCGGATGCCCGGCGAGCTCGCCGAACTGCGCACGGTCGATCATACTCTGCTCGTGCTCGATGCGTACGCCCACCGCGAAAGCCTTGGGCGCAAGCTCAAGCCCGCTTCGATCGAGCATCCCGTAAGTATCCCTCGCGCCCTGACCCGTCGCCAGCACCAGTACCGAACAGGGCTGCTCGCTTACAATCCCTTGCCGAAGGAGCGTTACGCCGGAAAGGCTTCCATCCTTTTGGGAGATGCCCGTCAATGTCGTTGAAAACCGGATCTCGCCGCCAAGGCTCTCGATCCGGCGGCGCATATTCGCCACGACGACGCGCAGCCGATCGGTCCCGATGTGCGGCTTCGCCAGGATGCCTATCGATTCGGGGGCGCCGAATTCTATCAGCGTCCGGATAATCTCATGCGCGCGCGGATCCTTGATGCGGGTGGTGAGCTTTCCGTCCGAAAACGTCCCCGCCCCGCCCTCGCCGAACATCACGTTGCTCTCTACGTCGAGCGTGCCGCCCGCCCAAAAGCGTTCGACGTCCAATGCGCGCTCCTCTACGCTCTTGCCCCGCTCCACGACGATGGGCCGGTAGCCGTAGCGCGCGAGCGCATAAGCCGCAAACAGCCCGGCGGGGCCGAGCCCCGCCACTATGACCGGGCCGGGAAGGCGGCGTGTTCCGACGCAAAGCTCGCGTTTTTCATAGTCCTGCGCCTTGTGCACATTGGGAAGCTTTTTTTCAAGGACGCGCTTTTCGTCCTTTGGGGAAAGGGTTACCTGTACCGTGCAGAGGAAATGGATGTCGTTCTTCTTTCTCGCGTCCAGCGCGTTGCGTGAAAGAGTGCAAGACAATACCGCTTCCCGCGGCACTCCGAAGGCCGCCGCACACCGTGCGGCAAGGGACTCCGGATCCGACTGAAGCGGCATTTTCAGGTTACTGATACAAAGCATAGTCTGTGGCTAACGTTCCTGACGGCGCAGATACCGTCAATCCCTCTCAATTCTTACAATGATGTCGTTTGCCGAAAGCGTATGTTCAAGTTCGTTGAGCGTATCCGCATTTTTGATCTCCACCGTTACAGGCAGCGTGTACGTTCCCGTGTTCAGCCCCGTCACATCGATCTTCAGCTTGATGTCGGTGTTCTTGAGCGAGGATACGAGGCTTATGCGGCCCTTGATAAGAACATCCACCAGTTCCGGATTCAGCGTCGCCCTCAGGCCTTTGCCGAGGCCGACGACCGTCACCGGACGCTGCACGAACGCGCGCTCGAGCGGCTTCTCCTGAATATTGATGAACGCCTCCACGGTCGAACTCCCGATGACCTGCACGCCGTCGGGCACCTTGATGTCGAGCTGCTCCAGCACGTTCTCCTTGCGTCCGGAAAGATCGATGCTCTCGAGCTCCAGCTTGTCGATCGCGTTCAAAAGCTCCTTCGGACCGACGATATCGACCGTCTCGGGGTTCGTCTTCTTCTCCACGATCTCATAGTTTACCGGCAGGCTGTCGAGGCCCAGCAGCGCCCCGTCGAGATCGAGCGGCACGGTTTTCTTGGGCAGAACCGGCAATTTCACCGTCACGGCCGCCGTTTCGCCGATAAACAGACCCGGGTTGACCTCCGCGCCGTCGCGGTCGAGGAAAACGACGTTGACCGCGTCGTTATAGCTTTGGATGCGATCCGTAAGCGCCACATAGCATACCGCGCGGGATACGCGGTTCACGTCCTGCGTCGCGCCGCGAATCTCCACCGTATCGCGGCTCAATACCGGCACGCCCGCCCAATAGTTTGCGGGCAGAGTCCCCTCGTACTGCACCTCGACCGGGACGCTCTTGGTCGCATACGTGTCGATATCCAGATAGACATACTGCGGGCTGACGCTCTGGACGCTGCCCGTGCTCGTATACGGCACCACCTTGACGCGGTACGCATCGTCCGCCTTATTGATGTCCTTGAGGCTGACGGTGGCCGTCACATCCGATGCGGACAGATCCATATAGTGCGTCAGCTCGATATCGACCTTGACCTCGACGTCGCTTAAAAGCTCCGAGCGGATGCCTCGCACGATCAGGCCGCGCGCGATCAGATCCGCTTCGCCTTCAAAGCTGACGCTCACGCCCGTGAGCGTCTTGGTACGGATCGGATTGATGTCCGTGAGCACATAGCCCCACAAAAGCGTCGCGAACACGAGCGAGAGTATTTTTAAGACCAAATTGCGGCCGAAGAGCCGCAGGAACGTCTTTTTCAGCAAAGCAAGAAATTTATTCTGTTTTTTCATGCTTCACCCTCCGTTTCAGCCAGGCGTGCGCATTGTCCTTCTGCGGAAGAAACGTGGATTCCAGCAGATCGCGCAAAGCCTTGGAATCGATGTAGCGCACGAGCTTGCCATCCCGCGCCACGCTGACGATTCCGGTTTCCTCGGAGACGACGATCGTGATGCTGTCCGACACGACGGAGATGCCGAGCGCCGCCCTGTGCCGCGTTCCAAGCTCCCTTGCGAGCATCAGGTCGTCCGAAAGCGGGAGTATGCACGCGGCGGCGACGATGATCCCGTCCCGAACGATCGCGGCCCCGTCGTGCAGCGGGGTGTTGGGTTCGAAGATGTTCTCGATCAGCGCCGCGGAGAGACGGCCGTCGATGCGTGTGCCGGTCGAGATGATATCGCCGAGGCCGGTGCGCTGCTCCAAGACGATCAGGGCGCCCACCCTGCGCTTTGCCATGTTGAGCACCGCGCGGTGGAGCTCCCCGACCACCTCTTCCGAAGCGGGCGAAATGCTCGTGAACAGACTGCGGTCAAAAAACCTGCCCCTGCCGATCTGCTCGAGCGCGCGGCGGAATTCGGGCTGAAAGAGTATGACCGCGACGAGTATCCCCGATTTGACGACCGAATCGAGCAGCCAGCTCACCACCGTAAGGCCCAGCAGCTGGCTCGCGGACGCGGCCAAAAACAGCATACCAAGCCCCTTGAGCACCTGATAGGCGCGGGTCTGCTTGGTCAGCATGATCACGTTATAGAGGATGACGGCAATGATAAGAATATCCACAGAATCCAGCAGAGAAAACTGGGAAAATCCACTGGTTATCGCTTTGACGATCACATCAAACGACATTCCGCAAACTCCTTACGCTCCGACATGTATATTGATTATACCCTATTGGGCTGGAATTTGATAGCAAGCGCGGTTGAAATTCATCTATTGTTTGCAACGCAGCAACAACATACAGATGTCATCCTCGCGGTCGTCGCGCGCGTAGGAGGACAAAATATCCAAAAACAGCCCGTCTTCTTCCTCATAAAAAAACGTCTTGAGCAATTCGAACGTCAGGCCGCTCGAGCGCGGGTCGATCAGGCCGTCCGTATACACGAGCAGCCGCGCGCCCGCTTTCATCGCCAAGCGGTGCGTCTGATACTGTATCGACGCGTCCCAGTTGCAGATCGGGAACGAGGGGGCGAACAGCGCCTCGATTTCGCCGTCATGATACAAAAGCGGCGGCACGCTGTGGCCGGCGTTCGCCCAGTCGAGCGTACCGTTCACAGGGTCGATCAGACCGACGAGCGCGGTGACATAGAGCTGGATATCGTCGGTAAGCATGCAGAAATATTTCCGCGCGGCGCTCAATATGCCGGCGGGATCGGTCATTCCCTGCTGCGCGTAATTGAGGAAAATATTCGAGATCAGCAGCGAAATCATCGCCGCGCTCATGCCGTGGCCTGAGACGTCCGCGATATAAAAGAGCACCTTGCCGTTGACACAGGTGCAGCCGAACAAATCTCCGCCCAGGCTTTGGGCGGGCAAATATCGGGAGATGGATTCAACGCCCACGTTATCCGGAATCTCCGTCGCGAGCAGCTCCCTCTGGAGTTTCGACGCGGTCTGCGCGTCCTGCAGCAGCCTCCTGTTTTGATCCTGAAGCCGCTTTTGCTGCTCGGTCTGCCATGTGATATCCCGATACACCTCGACGACGGCCGAGTTCTCCCCGGATTCCGTATATACCGGGGAAGCGCTGATCTGATACACCCGATTGCGATACCGTTTTTTTGTCTGGCACGTTTCGCGCGTTTCAAGCGCCTTTTTCAGGATGCATTCTCCACATGCGCGATCCGCTTCGTACATTTCGTAGCATACATTGCCCAGTTGATTGCCGAAACAACGCACATAGCTTGCGTTCGTCAAAAGAACCCGACCTTGGGGAGAAAGGATGCGAACCATATCATCCATCGCGTCGAGCGCTACGCGCTCGGGCGTCTCAGCGCGCAGACCGTCGCCGTCTGCCATAGGATCCATCCTTATTCGTTCTCCTTTATGGTAATCTCCATATCCTCATATGCTTGTGCAAGGTCGTAGAATTCATGCGCCAGTTCGCAAAGCAGCGGATCAGAGAGTTTCCCGGTTTCCTCGTAAAGCTTCAACGCCTTTTGGTTGAGTTCTTTACGCTTATCCTCCAACTGTCTACGCATTGACTTGAGCCTTGCATCAATGTCGTGATCGAGCATGAAATATCCCCCCGTACGCTTCGCGTACAATCGCTCCATAATGGCGCTATCAATGCCCCTATTATAAACAAAAACGCATTGATTCGCAACGTCTTGGCGTGTTACGATGAAAAAAACATCAGTATTCTGAGAGGAACAAGCGATGATGCTCATTATTGACCGCTTTGAACGGAATTCCGCCGTCTGCGAGGCGGAGGACGGAGCAAAGATCGAAATCAGCCGGGATCTGATCCCCGAAGGAGCCCGTGAAGGCGACGTCCTGATTCAAAGCGAAACGGGAGAGCTTCAAATCGATGCCTCGTGCTCCATGCTTCGTCGGCGGAGGGCGCGCGCCCTGCTGGACGAGCTGACCAAAGACGATCAGCCGCTGTCCTGAAAGGCGGTTTTCCTTTGAGCTTTGTGCTTGATCCAACACCTATATCGGCATTTTTTCGTAAAATATGAGTTTATCGCCGATTTTGGGCCGTATATGTATCAGGGAACAAGCGCGTTGACGCGAACGAGCGTCTCGGGAGCGACCGCATCTTTAAGGTCGAGGTAGTACTTCGTGATTTCCTCCACGGCAATGGCGCTCGAGGAACCGGAATAGCCGTTGGGCACGCATACGATGATAACGATCTCCGGCTTATCGTTTGGAACAATCGTTACAAACCACGAGGTGTTTTCGATATCGATCGTGCTCGTGCCGGTCTGCGCCGTTCCCGTCTTTCCGCTGATCCTCGAGGTATAGCCGGCGCTCACAAACTCGGGGGAAAACGCTTCCGCCGCCGTGCCGCCGTCCTCGGGGGACACCACTTTATCGAGCCCCTGGTGGATCGCATCCCAATACTCCTGCGGCGCGTCGATCTTGTTGTATACGCTCGGTTCGATCACGTTGATCGCCCCGTCGCTGTTGATGATGCGATCGACAATATGCACGTCGAACACCGTTCCGCCGTTTGCGATGGCCGCGGCGTAACGCGCGACCGCGATCGGCGTGACCAGCGAAACGCCCTGTCCGAAGCCCGCGCGGATCGTGATGGTGGGCTTCCATTGCAATTCCGTGAGCGACGATGTGATCTCGTTCGTCCAGTTATAGGATTGCACGACGCCTTCGGGGATCCCGAGCTCCTCGCTGATGATCCGGCGAACCTCGGAACCTTTGTTCGTCACGCTGCCGTCCTGCAGCTGCAGGAGCTTGGACGCGCATAGTTTGACCGCCTCCTCGTCGACTTCCATGCCGCGCTGCGTCAGATAGCCGCGCAGCAGCGTCCGGATCTGGTTGTAAACGAGCGTCGGAAGGCTCGTTTTTTGCTGCGTCACAGGCAAAGTGTTGTCATAGAGCACGGACTGTCCGCCCACCATGCCGACGCTCTCGCCGGGAAGTTCGATCCCCGTCGCGCTCGTCAGGCCGAGCTTGCCCGCCCAGTCGTTGAGCTTGGTGATGCCCAGGCGATTGGCCACCTCGCAGAAATAGTAGTTGCAGGAATTCTTCAGCGCCGCGACGATGTTTTGATCCGCATGATCCCGATGGCTCTTCGCAAGGCTCTTTGTCCAGCAGCCCGGCGCGTCGGTCTCGATCAGTTTGCCGTTCTCATCATGAAGATAATACAGGTACTCGCAGTCGATCCTCGTGTCGAGCGTGATCGCGCCCTCCATCAGCCCGGCGAGGCCGGTGACCATCTTGAAGATGGAGCCCGGCGCGCTCTTGGCGGAGATCGCCTTGTTGCGCATGGGCGTGGTCGACTCCGCCTCTTCGCTCTCGAAGATCTCTATCACCTGGTCTTTGCTCAAGCCCGCCACGAACATATTCGGATCGAACGAAGGGGAGGACGCGAGCGCGAGCACCTGCCCGGTCTCCACGTCCATCACGACGATCGCGCCGGTCTCGGCCTTATTGATGCTGTCGACCCCGCCCGAGCGGTTGGCCGTCGCTTTCGTATAATGGCCGTCCTCGGCTTCCTTCTCCGCGATGCGGTTTTCTTCCTTCTCCCGGATGCTCTTTATCACATCCTGCAGCGCCTTCTCCGTTACCTGCTGCAGCGAAATATCGATGGTCAGCATCACGTCGCTGCCGTCGGTCGGCGATGTGCTGTCAAGCTCGCGGATCATGCTGCCGTATTTGTTGACCTCGATGCTCCGATTGCCCTGTTTATCGCTGGTGGAGCCCGTCAAATACGCCTCCATGGAGCGCTCTATGCCGGACGCGCCGATCATGTCGTCATTATAGGAATAGCCCATTTTGGCCATATCGACCACCTGCTCGCCGTCCTTGTTGAGCTCGATAAAGCCTTTGAAATCCTCTTCGGTATAGCCCATCTCCTTGAGCGTCGACAGCGGCACAACCCCGGAACTGCGGCTCAGGTACCCGAGGATATGCGCGGCGGTCGTCCCGCGCGGATAAACGCGCGACGTGCTCTGCGTCGTCTGCAGGCCGAGAAGCTCGTCCTTGTGCATCTCGATCTCGGCGACCACGTCCATCCCAACGTCGTAAGCGATGGTGATCGGCTGATAGGCGCGATAATTGTTCAGAAGAACCTCCTGGCGGATCGACATGACCTTGGAGGCCTCTTCGAACGTCATTTCCTCGGGGATCTGCCAGGCCTTGCGCAGCTGCTTATACGCGTACTCCGCCGTGGGCCACTTGCTCATATCGTCCAGATCCTCTTCGGCGATTTTAAAGCCCATCGCGTCGCAGAAGTTCTTATAGCGCGCCTTGATCGCCTGTTCGCTCTCCACGCCCCAGCTATAAGCGAGGTTGTGGTTTTCATCCATGTGGATATAGAACGTATCGATCGTCTTTCCGCCGCCCTTCTCGATGATATCGATCGCGCGGATCAAAGATTCCGTATACAGCGCGCTGTCGCTCTCGGAGCGGCGTTCGGGATCGCGGAAGAATTCGACGTTGTAGCTTGTATCGCTGTATGCGAGCACCACGCCGTTTCGGTCGAGTATCCTGCCGCGCGTCCCCTTGAGCTCGACCGTGCGGGTGCTGCGCTCGAGGGCCTGCCGGTTGAAGGATTCGCCGTCCGCTATCGTCAGCGTTCCGAGGCCAATGAGCAGCGCGGCCATCATGCCGAGCATTCCGACTGCGATAAGTACGAATCTTGAAGTGAGATTTTTCATTTTCTACCCCCGGCGCCCAGCGCGAATCCCGGACTCTGACGGCCGTTGTACACACGCCGAAAGATCACGTGAACCAGCGCGCACCAAAGCGCGCTCAAAAATGCGCACGGCAGGATATACTCCACCAGCAGCAGGAAAAAGCTGAACTTTACCCCGGTAAGAGCAAGCGCGATCGCCATTACGACCTCCTTGGCTACGCCCGCCACCGCCGCCGCTGCGGAAGGAACGATCAGGTTATCCGCATAGAACTTCCTGTAGAACAGACCCCCTCCGAACCCCGCCAACAGATAGATCGCCGCGCCGAGCCCCACGAACCTTCCGAAAAAGATATCCGTAAAAAGCCCGGCCGCCAGGCCGATGAGCCCCGCCGGAAGCCCGCCCATGAGCACCCCGAAGGAAACGATGGTTCCGAGCAAAGCATCCGGGCGAACGCCGTACAGGCCAAGCCGTGCAAACACGAGGCTGTCCAAGAAAACGCTCAACAGGATTGCGACGATCGTGACCGTCTTACGCATAGGCTATTCCCCCTCCGGCTGCCGGGACACGATGACCATGACTTCTTCAAGCCTGGTAAAATCCACCGCCGGTTCGACCAGCGCGTTGCTGTTTGTCGTATCGCTCTGGCGCGTTACCTCCGTGACGGTGCCGGCAACGATCCCTTTGGGGAATACGCCTCCGAGCCCGTTGGTTACGATCGTATCGCCGGGGACCAGATCGCTGCCCGACGGCAGATAATAGAGCTTCAGCGTATTGATGTTGTTGCCGGCCTCGAGCATTCCGCTGATCATGCCGTTGTCGCGTGTGCGCTCCACCATCACGCTTGCGGAAAAACCGGCGTCCACAAGCGCGGAAACCTTCGCCCACGTCGCGCCGACGCTGATTACACGGCCTACCAGCCCGTCCGCACAGACGACGGCCTGATCCTTCTGTATGCCGGCGTTGCGCCCGGCGGAAATCGTGAAGATATCGAACCAGATGCCCTGCCCCTTGCCGATGACCGAAGCGGTGACATATTCCCAGTCCTGCTCCTGCTCGACATAGTTCAGCAGGCCTTTGAGCCGCTCGTTCTCCTGTTCGAGCTGGTTCATCTTGGTCAGATTCTGTTCAAGCTGCGCCACGCGCACCTTGAGCTGCTGGTTCTCCTGGTCTGCGTCCGTCGTATGAAAAAGGTTCTCAAAAAAGCCGATGATCGCGCCCGATACGTTGGCCGCGAACGTCTGTACGGGCTGCGCGACCGAGCCCACCGCACTCTCCACCCATGTGACCGTCCGTTCGCCCGATGTCGCAAGCGCGAGAACAAGCAGCAGCACAACTGCTGCCGCCGTTATCAAGAGCGGTTTATTCCGAAAAAACTTCATTGTATTCCTCCGCCTGCGCGTGCATCAGGGCATGATGAACATGTTAATCCATTATAACATAGGCGTATTTTCGCGCAAGAATCCGGAAGAAAACGTAACAGTATATTTACGCCTGCCGCAATAAATACAAAATTCACCCTAAGGGAAAAGCGGTTGAAGGGCCCTTTACCCGAAGCATCGCGCGCCTATGAGGGTCCGGAAGCCGTATGGCGCGCCGCAGCTTATCGGAGCCGCTTGGGATCCAATCCGCATCCGTTGACCCAGGCGGCTTCGCCCGCTCCGGCACGCCATATGCTTTTTAAACTTCCGATCTGAGCGCAATGGCGCCGCTGCGGCTCCCTGCCTAAAAGGGCAATCGGGTCCAGGCCGACCAATCGCCAAAAGTATGCAGTTTCGGCTCGTTCGGATCGATGTGCGATGCTTATCCCGGCAGTGTGATCCTTGACCCGCGCTTGTTCGACGAACGATAGTAGCGCAGATTTTCGACCGCCGTGAGCGCTCCGAGCGCGACGCAGTCGAGAGGATCGTCCGCGAGCGCCACCGGGATGCCCGTCTCATGCGCGATGAGTTTGGTTAGGCCGCGAAGCTGCGCCGTCCCACCCGAAAGCGTTATGCCGTTTTCAAGCAGATCGCCCGAGATCTCAGGCGGCGTTCTTTCAAGCGTCTCAAGCACGGCGTTGACGATTTCGGCGACGGGCTTCTTCATCGCATAGCAGATCTCGCCCGCCGAAAGCTTGATCTCACAGGGGAGGCCGTTTTGCACGTCGCGCCCGCGCACAAGCGTCGTTTCAGGCTCGCCCGAGAGCGCCGATCCAAGCGTGAGCTTTAAGCGTTCCGCCGTGCTCGCGCCGACGATCAGCCCGTGCTCCTGCCGGATGTAATGGATGATGGCCTCGTCCAGATCCGTGCCGCCGACGCGTATCGAGCGGCTTACCACGGTCCCGCCGAGCGCGAGCACGGCTACGTCCGTCGTGCCGCCGCCGATGTCGACAATCATGACGCCCCTGGCCTGATCGATCTGCAGCCCCGCGCCGATCGCAGCGGCGACGGGCTCATCCATCAGATACGCCTCGCGCGCGCCCGCGCCCCGGAGCGCCTCCTCGAGCGAACGCCGCTCCACGTCGGACATGCAGCCCGGAACGCAGACCACGGCGCGCACTCCCGCGCCCGGCAAGCGCCGCCCCACGGCCATGGTGATAAAGCTCTTGAGCATCGTTTCAGCGAGCGTAAAATCCGTGACAACGCCGTTTTTCAATGGATAAACGACCGTGACGCTCCCGGGCGTGCGCCCGAGCATCGCAATCGCCTCGTTGCCGACGGCGAGCACCTCGTTTTTGCGTCCGGCGGCGACCGCCACCGCGCTGGGCTCGCGCAGAACGATTCCCTGCCCCTTGATCGCAATGACGGTATTGACCGTGCCGAGGTCTATCCCGATACAATCGCTGAACAGATTCATTATGCCAAACATGTGATTCTCCTTCCAACATCATCCTTTGCCTTATGGCAACTCCCTAAGTTATGGATATTGTTACCATATTTACATGCTTTATACCTGTGCCCAAAACGCCGTTCACGGGCGTGCCTCCGCTGCGTTTGAACTTGCGCGGGCGTTGTGCTATGATGTTGAAATGGAATTGATTTTAGCGTCTGTCTCCCCGAGAAGGCGGGAACTGTTGGAAATGATCGGCCTGGAATTCTCAATCATCCCAAGCGATGTGGACGAGGGAATCGACGAGGCCGATCCGGGGCGCCTCGTCGAGCGCCTTGCGCATTTAAAAGCGTCCTCCGTCCGGCAAGGGCGCAAGGATTGCTGCGTGATCGGATCGGATACCGTCGTCGTGCTCGACGGGAAAATCATCGGCAAGCCGGGGGATGAACGGGATGCGGAGCGCATTTTAAAATTGCTTCGCGGCAGGACGCATACCGTATACACGGGGCTCGCCGTCCTTAGCGATGAATACAGCTTCGTATCGCATGATAAAACGCTTGTCACGTTCGCCGCGATGACGGATGCACAAATCAACGCCTATGTTGCAAGCGGCGAACCGCTCGACAAGGCGGGAGCTTACGGCATCCAAGGCGTTGGAGGGGTTTTCGTCGAGCGCGTCGAAGGCTGCTATTTCACCGTCATAGGAATGCCGCTTCCGATGCTCTACCGCGCGCTCACGCCCTTGGGGATACTGCCCAAACAGCTTGCGGGACTGAAGAAATAGCTGCCGCGCCGGCTTATAAAAAAGGGATCAAGACAACAAAAAGGGAGACGCAAGTCTCCCTTTTTTAGCCGCAGACATCCTCATATTCGCGATGGCGTGGAATCGTTTATAAACCGGAGGCTGCGCGTCCCGCAAAAGTCGAAAACCCATCCTCGCGACATGCAGTCTATTCGCCCTTGATGCGCGCGAACGGGCCGACGGTCTCCCCATCGGGGATCACCGCGTCCTCGATCCGGCTCCCCCGGCGGATGATCGCGCCCGCGCCCACGCGGGTACGCCCAAGGAGCAAAACCTCTCTCTCGAGCACCGCCCCGCTTCCCACGGTTACGTCCGCCTCGATATACACCTCTTCGGGTTCGGGCAGAATCGCGCCGTTTCCAATATGCGCGCTATTGATGCGCGCGCAGAGGATACGCTCGCACTCCTTTAGCTGCGCCGGGTCGTTCACGCCCATGCCCTCTTCCGGATCCGTACAGAGCGCGGCCACCGCGTAGCCGTCTTTGCCGAGCAGTTCGATGCAATCGGTCAGATAATATTCGCCCTGCGCATTGTCGCTTTTGAGCCGGTCGAGGCACCCGAGCAGCAGCTTCGCATCGAAGCAATACACCGAGGTGTTGACTTCGTTGACAAGCAACTCCTCCGCGCCCGCGTCCCGATGCTCCACGATGCGGCGTACATGCCCGTCCCCGCCGCGGACGACGCGGCCGTAGCCCGTCGGATCGCCGAGCTTGCAGGTCAGGACGGACCCCGCGCGGCCTTGAGCAGATTCCGCCAAAAGGCGGAGCGTGTTCGTGCGAATCAGCGGCATATCGCCCGCCAGGATCAGCACATACCCGTCCATTGCTTTAAGATACTCGCGCGCCATCATCACGGCGTGCCCGGTCCCCAGGCGCTGCGCCTGGAGGACGTAGCGCACGCGATCCCCAAAATACGCGCGCATCTGTTCCTCCTTATGGCCGACCACCAATATGGGCGGTTCGGCGCAAAGAGGCTCAACGGCACGGATGACCCATTCCGCGAGCGCAAGGCCGCATGCCTTGTGCAGCGCCTTCGCCGTATCGCTCTTCATGCGCTTGCCTTCGCCCGCGGCGAGTATGATCGAAGCGACGCTCATCAAGGGTTCTCCCGATGCGTTCATGCCTGCTCCGGCGGAAGCGCGGAGGTGCAATGCGGGCAGCGCGTAGCCAGATCGTCGATCTGCGTCCTGCAGTACGGGCAGATGCGCACGGGCTTCTCGGGAGCGGGCTCCTCCTGCTTTTTGTGGAGCTTGCTCAGGAGCTTTACGAGCAGGAACACGCAGACCGCCATCAGGAAAAAGTCGATCACGGTGGAGATGAACAGGCCGTAGTTCAGCGTGGACGAGCCCGCCGCCTGAGCGTCGGCGATGGTGAGGTATTTCTTTCCGTCCAGCGCGACAAAGAGCGCGCTCACGTCCATCTTGCCCGTCAGCAGGCTTATAAAGGGCATGAACAGGTCGTTGACAAGGCTCGATACGATCTTGCCGAACGCGCCGCCGATCATGACGCCGACCGCCAGATCGATCACGTTGCCGCGAAAGGCGAATTTCTTAAACTCCCGCCACATTGCCGTTCCCTCCGATGCGTATTATTTCCTACAAACTATAGCATTTCATCGACGGCATTGCAAGGCGGGCTCCCCCGGCCGCCCAAAGAAAAAGAGCCGAACCCGTTTGGATTCGACTCTTTGCCTTATTCGTTTATTCGTTGCGGATCGCAGCGAGCGCGCTGAGCCGCATCGCCCGCCACGCCGGATACATGCCGCTCAACAGCGCCACGAAGATCGAAAACACGAGCGCGAAGAGCGCGAGGTAGAGCGGGATCACGCTCATCAGGCCGCTCTGCGTGACCAAAAGCATATTCAAGATCATGGATAGCCCGTAGCTCAGGCCGAGGCCCAGCGCACCGCCGAACAGGCCGATGAACGCGGCCTCCGCGAGGAACAGCGTCGCGATGTTGGACATGCGGCAGCCCAAAACCTTGATGATGCCGATCTCCTTGGTGCGCTCATAGATGCTCATCATCATCGTGTTCATGATGCCGATGGCCGCCACGAACAGCGAGATCGCGCCGATGCCGCCAAGCAGCAATTGAAGCTGGCGCGAGCTTTCCTTGGCCATCTCCAGCGCGTCCATCAGGCTGTAGGTGCCAAAGCCCATGGATTCGATGGACTCCTTGACATCGAGCACGCTGTCGACGTCGTCGCACTTTACCCAAACCTCGTTGTACTTGCTCGTATCGATGCCCATGAAGTCCTTGTTCTCTTTTGCGAGCTTCTTGAGCACGCCGATATCGATCAGGCTGTAGTACGCGTAATTGTTGCCCTCCTCCGCGAGGACGCCTACAGGCCGAACCTTATACATCTTCCCTTTGGGCGTGGTGTTGGGCGTTTCCTGTCCGGGGATCACGCCACCGCTGTTGTTATAGATATTGTTGTAATCGAACGTCAGCTCAAAGCGGGATCGCTCGAGGTTCACGAGCGGTTCACCCGTGCTGCTGATCGCCTGCTTGTAGTTCTGCGGGTTGTAAAAGTTCGTGAGCACATAGCTGCCGAACACGATCTCCACGGTGCTCGTCGAGCCCGATTCGGGCATGTGCCCGCTTGCGAGCTTAAAGCCAAACGCCTCGGCATTGGCAAGATCGATGCCCATCAGCGTAAGATCCGTGACATATTTACCGCTCTTGCACATCCCCCAGGACTGCACGACCGGCATCACGGCCTCGACCCCGGGGATCGCCTTAAAGCTTTCCACGCTGTCGTCGTCGAGCGTGACCTCCGTCGGCGCGCCCATCATGCCGCCGCCGGCTTTTGCTTCCTCGACATAGCGGTAGGAATTGACGGTGATAGTGGTCAGGCTCCCGAACTGCTCGAGGTTCTGCCGCTGCGCCTCATTGATCCCGATGCCGAGGGAAATCATCACCACGATGGACGCCGTGCCGATCACCATTCCGAGAACGGTCAGCGCCGCGCGGAGCTTGCGGCGCCAAAGGTTCATAAAGGCCATTCGGAGCAGGTCAGCGATCCTCATTTAATCCTCCTCCAATTCCCTCCTGCGACGGGCCTTGCGCACCTGGGTGATCACGATGAGCGCGATGATCGCTACGCCCACGGCGATACCGACGATGAGGAGGATCGGCGCCCCTGCGGGCTGCGGTTCGGGATTCATCCCTTCCTTGCCCGGGTCGATTTCCTCGGGCACGTAGTTTTCCATCACGTTGAGCTGGAAGGGCACCTTTTCGGTGTACTGTTTCCCGTAGACGTCCTCGTAGGTCACCACGATATTGGCCGAAATCGTTCCCGCGACGGAAGGAATAACGTTGAAGTCCGCGCCCATGTTCGAACCGGAGGTCACGTTGCTGCCGTAATAGGGTTCCTCCATCCTCAGGCCGTCGCCCTCGACGTCCACCATCATGTTATAGACGGTGGATTTGCCCATGTTGTAGAGGCTGAACGAAATCGACGCGGGCTGCTCGAGCATGGCGTCGCCATAGATGACAGGCTCGCCGAGCTTGAGGCGGATCGGCTGCGTTATGGGGAGCGAAAGCGTTTCCACCGCGTCGTAACTCGTGAGCGTCGTGCCGCCCTCGTAGCTGAAGGATACCGTGAGGATATGCGCCTTCGCGGCGATATCCGGCGCGCTCTGGAGGTTGATCTCCGTCGTGACGGTGGACTCCTTGTTGATCTTGCTCACATAGAGCGTGTTGCTGCCCGAGGATGCGGGGAGTATGACGCCGTCGTCGTTTTTGACGGTGATTTTGAGGTTTTTGACCGCTTCGGTCGCGGAGGTGTTCAGTAGCTCCATCGTCAGCTTAAACTGTTGCCCGGCGATCAGCTGCTCGGGATCAAGCTGATAGGATTTGATGATCACTTTTGGGACGGAGGTCGCGATCGGTTTGCCGTCCGTGCCGGTCGAGGGCGTCGCGCCCTTGACGACGGTGACGAACACCTTGAACTGCGTCGTCTCGGCAACGCCGTTTACATAATATACCGCGTTGAACGTAACGGGCTTGATGCCCGAGGTTGCGCTCTTAGAGATCTTGAACTGGTACTCGATCACTGCTTTGGCCCCCGCTGGAAGGTCCGGCAGGCTGCGCTTATATTCGAGCTCCGTGATCTCGAACGGGAATTCATCAAGATTTGAGGAAAGCTGCGGCATGATCTCCGCGCCGGTCACATAGGCGGTAGCGCCGGAAAGCGACCCGTTGCCGCGGTTTTTGATCGGCAGGCGGATCGTGATCGTATCACCGGCGTCGCCGCTGGGCGCAGGAATGACCGCGCCGGTCAGGTCGGTCGAATCGAGCACGAGCGCCGAAAGTTTCGCGCCCTGGTTTTCGTCATCGGAACTTGGGGCTTCGGTAGCAATGTAAACGGGGAACGACACCGCCTCTTCCTTAAGTGGATCAGTACCGGCATAATAGCAAAAAGTTAATGGTACCCCGGAGCCAGATGCATATGCCGCGAATTTAGAAATATCCGTGGCAGTGAGCGTAAATGTCCCGGCAGCCATCTCACCAACATCAACCTCCATAGGCGCGAACTGCACGCTGAAATTGTTGTTGGGTGATTTAATCGAAACAAGACTGATCTTACCCGGTCCGGTCATATTATCCAACGTGAAATAGGCGGTTGCACTTTTGGCGGTCACAATGATCGGCTGCTGGTTCACAAAATCATCAGCGGCGGCCAACGCCGTCCCAACCGGCAGGCAGGCCAAAATCAGTATCGCCGCAAGCAATGCGCAAAAGAACCGTTTCCTGTTCATGATACCCCTCCCGGGAGCCGTTGGGCTCCACGCTACTCTAATGTATGATAAAATAACAATTTATGCCGTTTCTATCTGCTGCACCTTGCCGTCGAGCAGGTTGATGACCACGTCCGCATAGGATGAGATCCCGGGATCGTGCGTTACCATCACCAGCGTGCGCCCCTGGGATTTGACGATGTCCCAGATGAGCTTTAATACCTCGTCCGAGGTCTTGGAATCGAGGTTACCGGTCGGCTCGTCCGCGAAGACGATTTCCGGATCGCTCACCAGCGCGCGCGCGATGCCCACGCGCTGCTGCTGGCCGCCGCTCATCTGCGTGGGCTTGTGGTTTAGGTGCGTTCCAAGGCCGACGGCTTTGAGGATCTCCCTGGCCTTTTTTTCGCGCTTATATTTTTCTATGCCGCGAAACGCGAGCGGAAGCGCCACGTTTTCAAGCGCGGTGTAATAGGGCATAAGGTTGAAGGATTGAAAGATGAACCCCACATGTTGCTGCCTAAATAGGATCAGCTCGCTCTGGGTCATCCTTTCCACATGCATGTTGGCGACGACAATCTCACCGGAGGTTGGTTTTTCGAGCCCCGCGAGCACGTTCAGGAGCGTTGACTTCCCCGAGCCGGACCGCCCGATGATGCAGCAGCATTCCCCGGCGGGCACACACAGATCCACTCCGTTGAGCGCGTTGATGCTCACGCTGCCCACGCGATAGATTTTCTTGACGTTGCGCACATCGATCGCGTTTGCGGCGGCCTGCCGAATCGCTTCCATGCCATCCCCCCTTTCAGCCGCTCTATTATATAACAACCCAAAGAAAAAAGACATATGATATTTGTGTGTTTTATGACAATATAGGGCGATAACAATATAACGTTTTTGCTTTTGTTCTAGTTGCATCCTATCTTAACGATTTTTGTGAAATAATTGACATTGAAGGGCTTTGAGCTTATGATTGGTTTGGGCTTTCCGTCAAAGCAAACCATAACCATATATTGTATGCCGTAAAATAATCCAAGGAAGGATCAAAACATGTCTGTTGCAATCAAGATCAACGGAAATGTCGTCCATGCGCAGGAAGGGAGCACCGTGCTCGACGCCGCGATGGCCGCGGGCATCCGCATCCCGACGCTGTGCAACCTCAAGGACATCAACAACATCGGCGCTTGCAGGATGTGCCTTGTCGAGGACGCAAAAACGAAGAGGCTTCAGGCGTCCTGCGTGCTTCCCGTCTCGGAAGGCATGGAGGTTATCACCAATTCGCCCCGCGTGCTCCAGGCGCGCAGGGCGGTGCTCGAATTGCTCCTTTCCGATCACGACCGCTCCTGCCTGACCTGCAAGCGCAATCAGAGCTGCGAGCTTCAGGCGCTCTGCGATGAGCTCGGCATCATCGAGATCGAGTTCGAAGGCGTGCGCAATATCAAGACCATCGACGAGTATTCCCCCAGCATCGTCCGCGACAACAACAAGTGCATCCTCTGCCGACGCTGCGTCGCCGCCTGCGACAATATCCAGCGCGTCTATGCGATCGGCATGCAGAACCGCGGATACCGCACTCAGATCGGCTCAAAGTTTGAAAAGAGCCTCAATGACATCGCCTGCATCAACTGCGGCCAGTGCATCGCGGCTTGCCCGACCGCCGCCTTGACGGAGAAGGACTCGACAAGGGAGGTTTGGGATGCGCTCGGCGACCCGAACAAATTCGTCGTATTCCAGCCCGCCCCGGCCGTGCGCGTCGCCATCGGCGAGGAGTTCGGCCTTCCGGTCGGGACGCGCTGCACCGGCAAGCTTGCCGCCGCGATGCGCAGGCTCGGCGCGGACCGCGTGTTCGACGTGGATTTCGGCGCGGACCTGACGATCATGGAAGAGGGCACGGAGTTGCTCCAGCGCATCAAAAACGGCGGTGTGCTGCCCATGATCACCTCCTGCAGCCCCGGCTGGGTCAAGTTCTGCGAGCATTTCTATCCGGAGTTTCTGCCGAATCTTTCCACCTGCAAGAGCCCCAACCAGATGCAGGGCGCGGTCACGAAGACCTGTTTTGCACAGAGGAACGGACTTGATCCGAAGGATGTCTTCGTCGCCGCGGTGATGCCGTGCACTGCCAAGAAATTCGAGCGCACGCGGCCCGGCATGGGCAGGGACGGCTACAGCGATGTGGATGCGGTGCTGACGACCCGGGAGTTCGCGCGCATGGTCAAGCAGGCCTCGATCGATTTTGCGAATCTGCCGGATGAGGAATTCGACACCTTCTTCGGCGAATCCACCGGCGCGGCCGTGATATTCGGCGTAACGGGCGGGGTCATGGAGGCGGCGCTCCGCACGGTGGCCGATCAACTCGCCGGGCAGGATATGGAAAAGCTCGACTATACCGACGTGCGCGGCCTCGAGGGCATCAAGGAAGCCACGGTGTCCGTCGCGGGCATGGATATCCGTGTTGCGATCGCGCACGGCACCGCAAACGCCGCCCAGCTCCTCGATTGCATCAAGGCAGGCAAGGCGCAGTATCACTTTATCGAGGTCATGGGTTGCCCCGGCGGCTGCATCACCGGTGGCGGGCAGCCGATCGTGGACGCGCGCGCACGTTACGGGGTGGATACGGGCAAAGCGCGCGCCAAGGCGATCTATGATGCCGACGCCGCGATGACGATCCGCAAGTCGCACAAGAACCCCGCGATCCTCAAGCTCTATGAGGAGTTCCTGGGCGAACCGAACAGCCACAAGGCGCATGAGCTGCTGCACACGACCTATCGCCCGAGGGACAAATACTCGAACGCGTAACGCATCGGCCAATCCATATTAAAAAGAGAAAGAATCGTACGCCCCCGTCCAAAAGACGGGGGCGGCAGACTGTCGAAAAAGTGGATCCCTCCACTTTTTCGAAGCTCACCGTGCATTTTCGGTCCTCGGTTCTCGCAGTTGCTTCGAACTGTCGAACCGAAAAGCACTTCAAGGTGTCATTTTGCACCGCACATGTCGCTGCAAAATGACGGATTGAAAGCCTCTGGCCGCACAAGTAGATCGCACGTCGCTTTTTATGAGGGTTTATTGATAGGCTGGCATCCCCGTCCAAAAGACGGGGGCGTATTGTAAAACGCCTTATCGGCAAACTGAACAAGGCTTTTCCGGCAAAAGGAAAGCGCTCATCCCTTCCCTGTGCTCATGCGTTCGCAGGCGCGCACCTTCGGCGTTCAAACAAACCATTCCACCGGATTGTGCTCCAGATACGGCAATAAATATGTGCGCATGTTCGTTCCGTCGAATTGCCATGCGCCCGTAGGACAGATCGAACAGCATTTTACGCAAACGATGCATCGTTCGGGGTCAACCCGCATGCTTTGCGGATCGATCGCCTCGGTGGGGCATTCGGCCGCGCAAATGCCGCAGTACGTGCAGCTCGCTTCATCCCATGTTTTTGAAAAGGATCTTAACTGACGTCTTTTCGGCTCCGCCTCGCCGGGCAAAAGCGCCGCCGAATAAGGGGGATTGTCAAGCTTTTGCATGATTGCCTGCGCAAAGGCGGAAAAGGCGGGCATGTCCTCTTCATCGGGGCGGCCTTTGCCCATTTCCTCCAAATAGCAATGCGGTATGATGCAGGCGATTCCGCCGAGGCATACGAAGCCCTGCCGTTCGAGCTTTGCCCCAAGCTGCGCGGGCAGATTCTCATACTCGCGGTTTCCGTAGGCCGCCATCACCGCGCAGGGCGTCCTGTCGCCCATAAGGTTTTCAAACAAGCGCGCGACCATCGGAAGCTGCCCTAAATATACGGGGCAGGCCGCGATCAGCAGCGTATCCGGCGTAAGGTCATATCGTTGTTCGCGGTTTTCCGGCCTGGTGAGATCAAGATAGGCTGCCGGGAGATCGAACCGATCCGCCAAAAGCTGCGCCGCACGCTTTGTTCCGCCCGTCGGACTAAAATACGCAATGGTAATGGAAGTTACCATATGGTTCCTCCTGTACAAAACTTTATAATTATGAGTTAATTTTAATATGCATTATGCCAAGATCCGCAATAAGGCCGTGCCGTTATTTATCGTACTCCATTTTATACATAAACGCAAGGCGACAAGGTTTAAGATGCACTGCCTCCGAAACGACAGCCAATGCCACTTTTTCGATAGAATCCGCGTTTTTTCTTATGGGACTTGTATCTTTTTTTTAGTTAAGGTAGCATAGTGCTCATGGAGGAGAACGCATATATGGAAAATCACATTGAGGAACATCCGAACAATCCTTCCGGCAAAGCGCCAAAGAAGAAGATGGGCTGGCTCGGAAGGATTCTTATCATAGTCGGGATACTGGTCGTGCTTGCGCTCGCGGCCGTCGCCGTGCTGGGCTTTAATCTTCTGAACCGCCTTTCCCGTCCACAGGTGCCCACGAGCTTTGAACAGGAGGATACCCCGCAGCCGACCGCGTCCCCGACGGCGCAGCCCGGCGCCTCGCCGCTGCCCACGTTTACGCCAGCGCCGACGGAAATGCCGCTCCTCCCGCTCAACGAGCTCTATGCGCAGACGCAGCTTACCTCCGAGCAGTACGCCGCCATGGACGCGCACAACAAGGATACGTCGAACTACACCAACATTCTTCTACTGGGCGTCGATCGGCGTTCCTCCACGGGCAACGCGCGGTCGGATACGATGATGATCGCTACGATCGATAAAAAGAACAAGCGCATCAAGCTCACCTCGCTCATGCGCGATCTTTTGGTGGATATCCCCGGCGTCGGCGAAGGGCGGCTCAACAGCGCGACGACGAAGGGCGGCATCCCGCTTTTGATGCAGACCCTCGAGCACAATCTGCACATAACGCTCAAGCAGTATATCCTTGTGGATTTCAGGATGTTCCAGAAGATCGTCGACAAGCTTGGCGGCGTAACCGTCCGAATGACGACGGCGGAAATCAGCGCCGCGAACGACTGCATCGCCGGGCTCAATAAGGAATGGGGCGTCGATTATCTGTGGGACGGGTTCATCTTCGCCAACGCGGGCAACGTCAAGCTGACCGGGAAGCAGGCGCTCGGCTTCGCGCGCGTCCGCCATATCGACAGCGATTTTTCCCGCACCGACCGGCAGTTTAAGATCTTGAGCGCGATATTCGCGAAATTCATGACTCGATCGCTCACGCAGAAATACGATATCCTCTATGATCTGATGCCGATGGTGGAAACCAACCTGACCAACGCCGAGATCATCGACGCGGCCATGGGCGTTCTCGGCACAGGCGTAGACGGGATGCTGCATTACCGCGTACCTGCGGACAATACCTACCGCTCCAGCAGGTACGAAGGCAGCGCCGTGCTCATAGGCGACCTGTCGCAGAACGCGTGGCTCGCGCACGAGTTTATATTTGAATCGACCGAGGTTCCCGACCCTGCCAAGGTGCTCTCGCCCGGCAAATCCAACCCGCCGCGCACCCCGAGCCCTTCGCAGACCCCGATCATCCTCACGCCGGAGCCTATTGACGGCGGCGGCGAACTCGGAACGGGGCTTGCCCCGATCGTGACGCCCACGCCGACCCCGACGCCCGCGCTCCCTTCCCCGGGCTAAGGCTTCAAACAATTTCGCCCCGCGCAAGCGGGGCTTTTTGCTGCACCAACCCGGGGTGCCGGACATATTCTGTTTATGGTAAGGGGAATCAAACCCAAGCGGCTTAGAGAGCGGGAAAAGCATCCCCTGCGTGTCGTCCGCCCTCGCCTTTGCTCCGCCGCTCCTTTATTCCGCCGCCTTAACCGCCATATTTTTTGCTTTTTAATTCTTGAGGCGCTCGGGTTCGCACCCCTTGCCCTGAACGAAGTCCGCTGTTCCTATCCTGCGATTGAGGGGTTGGCCGCTACGTCCACATTATTCGTCTTTAATCACATGGCCCGACGTTTCGAAAAATATTCAAACGGCGAGCTGCCGTATGTGCATGAGGGAAGAATCGCGACGGCGCAGTTTTTGGGCGGCGCCAAGCCGCAGCTCGCTTGGACGGATCGGCGCTTGCTCGAAGCGTTCGATCGGCTGTGCCGCCAATGGGGCGACACGATCAGGATCTCGGGCGCATTCCGAGCGCTCGCCGACCACGTCCACACGGGGCAATCACTGCATTACGCCGGGCTTGCGCTCGACATCGGATCGGGGCTGCCCGCCGCAGAGCGCGAGGCCCTCCGCCGTCAGTGCGTGCAGAGCGGCGACTGGGATTACGTCGATCCGGCGCACATCGCGCCCACCTGGATCCACGTGCAGATGCAGCTCGAGCCGCCCGCCCAGCCGTACTTCGGGTATCCGAAACTGCAGATGGAAGCGCAGAGCGTCTATGTCTGCGTGCTGCAGGAGCTCCTGCGGCTAAACGGCAGCTACCGCGGAATGCCCGACGGCGTCTTCGGCCCGATGACGCTGAATGCGTTCAAGGATTTTCAGATAAAAAGCGGCCTCGCGCCTCAGGAATTCGTAAACGCCACGCTATGGAGGGCGCTGTTCCGGGCGCACAATGAAGCGCGAAAACAGGCGGGCGAATAAAAACCGCGCCCGGGAGGTGCGGCCAAACGGTTTGATATCCCAATAAAGATCCTCTTCGAGGCTTCTGCCGCGCCGGGAGCGCAGCCGGAACTTTTTACAGTACGCCGCACTCGGAAAGAGCGCTTTCGATCCTATTAAAAACCTCGTCCTCGGGCAGCAGCGATCCTTGTTCCATGCAATCGACCACCACAATATTCCGGCATCGCTTCGCGTACTCGAGGTATTTTTCCCGCGCGCGCGCCTGTATGCCGCCGGCTGATTCGTACACGTCGCGCGCTTCGCCGACATATTCTCGGAAGCCTTTTTTATCGACGTTGCGGCCCGCGTCGTTGGGCTGTACGTCGAGCACAAGATGCACGTCCGGCTCCGGAAGGGCGAGCCTTTTGTATTCAAGCTCGTTCACCCAATCGAGGATATCCGGCTCCGAAAGATCCCTCTCGCGGATGCTCTGATAGACGGCGTTCGACAGAACATAGCGGTTGATCAGGAGCACGTCGGCGTTCGAGGTATCCCGATCCTGGAAATCCGCCCAGCGGTCCATCGCAAACCAGAGCGCCATGCTCTTCGCGTCGACCTGATCCGCACGGACTCCCGCCGCCCCGCTTAAGAGGCTCCCGATCCGTTCGCCGAAGAAGCTTTTGTACGCCGGGAACGAGCGCGTCAGGACGCTTTTGCCCCGCGCCTTCAAAGCGTTTTCCAGCCGCTGCATCTGCACGGTTTTGCCGCTCCCGTCGATCCCCTCAAACGCGATTACGATCTGCTTTGCCATCCTCGTCCCCCAATTCCATCATACTCAAATATCAGCGTTTCAGCCGCGCTTCAGAAGGCTCTCGAGCCGTTTGCGCGTCGCTTCCGAAAGGAGCGCCGCGATCCGCGTACCCGTCTCTTCGTGCGCTTCGGAGAGGATGCGGCCCTCGGCGCGAATCAGCTGCAGCACCTGATAGCGATCGTACGGGATCAGCAGTTCCACCTCGCACAGGCCGGAGTTCAGCGCCGCCTCGATGCGCTCGAGGAGCAGCCCGATCCCTTCCCCGGTCTTCGCGCTGATAAGTACGCTGTCCGGCTTTTTTACGGGGCAGGCGTCCGGCTTGTCCTGTTTGTTGTATACGTTGATGCGCGGCGTGTCGATCGCATGCAGCTCGCTGAGCACATCCTCGACCACGCTCATCTGCACGTCGAAGTAAGACGACGACGCGTCGATCACGTGCAGTATCAGGTCGGCGTTTGAGACCTCCTCCAAAGTGGAATGAAACGCCTGGACAAGATCGTGCGGAAGCTTGTTGATAAAGCCTACGGTGTCCGATAGAAGCGCCTCGGTGCCGCCCGGGAGCGTCACCTGCCTCACCACGGGATCGAGCGTCGCGAAGAGCTTATCCTCCGCGAGCACATCGCTGCCCGAAAGCGCGTTTAAAAGCGTGGACTTCCCCGCATTGGTGTAGCCTACGAGCGCGACGAGCGGCTGCTCGTTCTTCTGCCTGCGCGCGCGGCGAAGCTCCCGCTGTTTCTTGATCTCTTCAAGCTCCTGCTCCAATTCGAATATCCTTCGCTTGATGCGGCGGCGGTCGATCTCCAGCTTCTTTTCACCCGGTCCGCGCGTGCCGATGCCGCCGCCCTGCCGGGAAAGCGCCCCGCCGATGCCCGTCAGCCGCGGAAGCCTGTACTGAAGCTGCGCAAGCTCAACCTGGAGCTTGCCCTCGCGCGTGTTGGCGCGCGCAGCGAAGATATCGAGGATCAGCGCCGTGCGGTCGATCACGCGCGCGCCTAAGATCTCCTCGAGATTCCTAAGCTGCACCGCGTTGAGCTCGTCGTCGAAGATATAGAGCTCCGCCTCGAGCTCGCTCCCAAGGAGCGTCAGCTCCTCCGCCTTGCCGCTTCCGATATAGGTGGCGTTATCGACGGTGCGCCGTTTCTGCACGCTTTTGCCCACGACCTGCGCGCCCGCGGTCGACGCAAGCTCCGCGAGCTCCGCCATCGAGTCGTATCCTTCGTCGTCGTTTAAGCCCACAAGTATCGCCCGCTCCGGGCGATTTTCCTCAACGGCGCGCGTCGTGCTGAAGAGGCGCTGATCCGCGGCCCGGATCTCCTCCATCAGAGCGCGCTGCGGAAGCTTTAAGGGATCAAACGGGCCGTAGATCAGCGCCGTCCGCTCCCCGTCCTTCATCTCGCCCATAAACGCGGCGTAAAAAGCCTTGAGGCATCCCTTATATACGCCGAGCGAGCACATCGCGTCAAGGCGCATACTCCTGAGCGTTCCAAGGTCGACGCCCGAGAGCGTCGCGTCGCCGTTCGGGTGCGTGTGGATACAGCGCACACCGCAGAGCCTGTCCTCATTGCGCACGAGGCGCATCTCGGGCATCGCAACCGTCATGCTGTCGCCGATCGAAACGTCGGCCACCCGCCCGTCCCGCGAAAGGTATACCGACACTTCGCGGCCAAGTAGCCCCGTATATTCGGCCATCCGCTCCAGGAGTTCCCGGGGCGCGAACCCGTCGGCCACAAAATCGTAGAGTTCCGCCATTCGTTCAAGCAGCGCAGAGCGGATGCCCTGTACGCTGCCGTTCACCTTTTTTTCCATCGTTCCCTCGTCTTTGTCACGATATCGTGACAATATTATATCCTGTCCGCGCCCAAAAAGCCATTCAAAACCGGCCGCTGAGTTTGGAGCGTTTTTGATGCTGCCGGATCAGGGAGAACACCGTCCCCGAAAGGGCCGTCAGTGCGATCAGGTTCGGGATCGCCATGCACGCGTTGAGCAAATCCGCGAGGCTCCATACAAAGCCCACGTCGGCGAGCGCGCCCGCTACGATCAAGACAACGAAAACGAGCCTGTACCAAAAGGCCGCGCCGTCTCCGAAGAGGAACTCCGCGCAGCGCACGCCGTAGAGCGACCATCCGATCAGCGTGGAAAAAGCGAAGAACAGAAGCGATACGGCGACGAACGCACCGGAGAAGCCTGGGCCGAACACCGTCCCGAGAGCGCGCACCATTAGGACCGAACCCGCGGCGTCGGCGGAGCCGTACGGAAGCTCTATCCCCGCGCAAAGCAGCGTAAGGCCGGTGAGCGTGCACATCACAACGGTATCGATGAATACCTCCATGACGCCATACATGCCCTGCTCGACCGGATGGCGCGTCTCCGCCGAGGCGTGCGCGATAGGCGCGGAGCCGAGCCCCGCCTCGTTGGAAAATACTCCGCGGGACACGCCCATGCGCAGCGCCTCGCGCATGGAAAAACCGACGGCGCCCCCCACCGCCGGGCGGAATCCCTCGAACGCGCCTTTGACGATGGAGGTTACGACGCCTCCCAGCCGGTCGAAATTGCACGCGACTACGGCGAGCGAAACGATCACAAACGCGACGCTCATGAACGGTATGAGCTTTTCCGTCACCGCGCCGATGCGCCTTACCCCGCCGATGATCACCACGGCGGTCATGGCGGCGAGCACGATCCCGAACGCGAGCCGCAGGCCCGTTTCCTCCGCGCCGACAAAAGCCGCGCCCGAAAACGTGCGCGCAGCGTCCACGACCGTTACCGCGACCGTGTTGACCTGCGTCATATTGCCAACGCCGAACGACGCGAGCATCCCGAACAGCGAGAAGGCGTACGCGAGGAAATGCCAGCGCCTTTTCATGCAGGCCGTGATGTAATACATCGGGCCGCCCACCCGCTCGCCCCTGCCGTTACGGGTGCGGTAGCGGACGGCGAGCGTGACCTCAACGAATTTGGTCATCATCCCGAACAGGGCGCTCACGAGCATCCAGAACACCGCGCCCGGCCCGCCCAGCACGATCGCGCCCGCGACGCCCGCGACGTTGCCCGTGCCGACCGATCCCGCGAGCGCCGTCGTGAGCGCCTGAAAGGGCGTAAATCCCGAGCTTGGCCTGTTCGTTTTTTGAAACGCCGATCCCAGCGTGCGCTTGAGGATCGATCCAAAATGCGTCAGCTGGAAGAACTTGCCCCTGACGCTAAGGCCGATCCCCGTCGCCAGAAGCAGCAGCATCACCACGCCTTCGAGGGCGCGCTTAAAAGCGGCAAACTCCATGTTTCGTCCCCGTTCATGATAAAAACCGGCGGCGCCGGTTTTTATCCAAGCATGTCGTATTGTCGTCGCATTTTCCTAAAACACCGCGCATCCATCCGCCCGCGCGCGTCTCGAGGCCCTCCGGGCCCGATCGCCAAGGCGTATACGCGTCCGATTACGAGTCAAATTCGTTGGCGAACACCGGGAGGTTCGCGCGCTCGGAGCCAAAATCAAACGCCTTTCCTTCCACCGTGAGCGACAATTCCTCGATGGGCCCAAACTGCATCGCGGTCAGGCAAAGCGCCTCATACGCAGCGGGCGCGAGCCCCGGCGTATCCGATACCGAGAGGAACTCCTTTGAAAGATCGACCGACGCTTTCGTATCCTCGATGGAGCAGGACAAAAGCTCGGTGCCCTCGGGGAAGCAGTTGCGGAGCCCGTCGATCGCCGGCCCTTTGATAAGCTCCCCTACGGCAGTCTCAAACGTTCGGATGTTCTGCACATAGCGCGTCACGGGGACGTTGAGGCTGCAGGACTGATTCGGGAAATAGAGCGTCAGCTTGTTGTACGAGCCGTCGGCGGAAGTATCGATGTCTTCCTGCTCGCCGTTGAGCGCGACGCCGGTGATGGGCTCCCCGACAAGGGTACCGTTGGGGAGCTTATTTTTGAGCTTGCCGTCAAACTTGAGCTGGACGGAGTCGATGCTCGGGAATTCCAGCAGCGTGCTCACGACGGCGTCGACCATCGCCTGCTCGCTCACAGCGTCCGGATACTCCGAAAGATTGATGATATTGAGCGTCGCCAATCCGTCCTTGATGCGAAGTTCCACGCTCACGCCGTCCGGCAGCACGGTATTCAAGCCCATCGGCGCAACGCTCTTTTGATTTTCTTCCGTTCCGATCAAATAGGAGACCGCAGCCCTGCCGATGCCTTCCTCCCAGGGAATCATCCGCATCACAGGCACCACAAACCCCTCGTCGCTTCTGTAATAAAGCACCGTTTTACGGAAGCCCGCGTCCGTATCCTCCTGCTCCGACATGGCGGCTTCCTGCTCGGGAGCGCAGCCAACGGCTCCCACAAGCAGCACCAGACATAGTACGATGGCAATCGCCATGCGCCACATATACACTCCTCCTGACAAACAATCGTTGTTAAAATATATAGAGGAGCGCGGGCAAGTAGAAGGGTTATTCGATATTTTTCAGCTTTCCGACGACGGATTCGTCGGGCGTGACGTACGCGGTGCGATTTGTGGTGTAAATCACCATCCCGGGCTTGGCGCCGGACGGTTTTTTCACGTATTTGCGGGGCGTATAGTCGACCGGCACCAGCGCTCCCCCCCGGGCGCGGCTATAATACGCGGCCAACAGCGCCGCCTCCTCGATCGTCGACGGCGGGATCGGCCCATCCTTCTTCACGATGACGTGCGAGCCGGCGAAGCCCTTCGCGTGCAGCCACAAGTCCTCCGGCGAAGCGAACGAAAGCGTCAGCGCGTCGTTCTGGCGGTTGTTCTTGCCGACATAGATATCCAGCCCGTCCGAGGAAACGTAGTGGAGCGGCTTCGACGGCGGCGTCTTCTGGCGTTTGCCCCTGGGCGCGGAAGGCCGAAGATACCCTTCCTGCTCCAATTCCGCACGAAGCTCGTCGAGTTCGGCGTCCGTGGTGCACTTTTCGAGATTGTCGAGCTGCCCTTCGAGGTACAAAAGCTCTTCCTCGGCCTCGCGAAGCAGCGTTTTCGCCTGCTCGCGCGCCGCGCGGAGCTTCTGGTATTTCTTATAGTATTTCTGCGCGTTGTCCGCCGGAGAGAGCCTTTCGTCCAGAGGCACGATCCTTTTTTGCGGCGGGTCGCTGTAATAGTCCTCCAAAACCGCCTCCTTCGCGCCCTTTCGGATCAAATGCAGCGAGGCGAGGATGAGTTCTCCCATCAGGCGGTATTCCTCCATCCGATCCTCGGAAAGGAGCGTTTCCCGGTGCAGCGCGGCCTTCTTCTCGCAGCGCTCCACGTTGTTGGCAAGGATGTGCGCCAATGATGCCGAGCGCCGCTTATGGCGCTCCCGCATCGCGCGCACGGCGTAGAACTCGTCGATCGCCTCGTTCATGGAGGGCATCCGGCGGAGGTTCTCCTCCGGCGCGAACGGCGTGAACGGATAAACGCGCACGGCGCGATCCCCGTCCATGATGAGCGTCGGCTCAAACGCCCCGCGTTCGAAGTCCGAGTACAGCTTGTATAAAAAGGCGCTGATCCTGCGCTTATCCGCCTCGGGCATGTCCTCGAGGCGCTGCGGCTGATCACCGAGCGCGGCCGCGCAGATTTCCTGGGCAACCGCGGGCGCGAGGCCGCTGAAGATTTCGCTGAGGCGCTTGTCCGCTCTGCCTTCGCCTTTGAGCGCCTCAAAAAAGCGCACTTCGTCCGCCTCGCGCGGATCCTCTTTATCCTGTGCGGGCGGCAAAAGATACTTGACCCCGGGCAAAACGGAGCGCACGCTCGACATGAAAGGCGACACACGGCGGATCGAATCGACCACGAGCCCCTTGTCGTCCACAAGTATGATGTTCGAATGCTTCCCCATGATCTCGACGATCAGCTCGAAAGGCGCGGGGTCGCCGAGCTCGTCGCGCGCCTCGACCACGATGCCCGCGACCCGGTCGAGCCCCCGCTGGCGAACATCCAGCACGCGCGCGCCCATGAGCCTTCTTCTGAGCAGCATGCAGAACATCGGCGCTTCGGCGGGATTCGGCGGATTCGTATCGGTCAGGTGGACGCGGCACTGATCCGCGGCGGCGCACAGCAAAAGCCGACGGTTCATGCCGCCGGCGCGTACAGAGAGTATCAGCTCGTCGCGTTCGGGCTGATTGATCTTATCGATTTTTCCATTGATGAGACAGGAAAGTTCCTTTACGACCGCATACAGCGAGAGTCCGTCCATCGATCAACCTTCCTTGTTTCGGGCCAATCGGTCCAGCACGAGCTGGTATCCGCCGGCGCCGTACTCAAGCGACCGGTTGACGCGGCTGATGGTCGCCGTGCTTGCGCCGAGCCTTTCCGAAATGTCGTGATAAGTCACGTTCTTCCGAAGGAGCTTGGCGACCTCAAGGCGCTGCGAAATGGACTTTAATTCCGCGATCGTGCAGATATCCTCAAAAAAGCGATAGCATTCCTCGCGGCTTCGAAGCGTCAGCACCGCGTCGAAAAGCGCGTCGTTCTCCTTGCTGCGCAAACGGGACGAAACTTCTTCCATACCGATTCCTCTCCGAATCACTTGCTGTCGTTTCGATCTTAAAACCCTGCGCCGGCATACCGTTTTTCGGCGGCCTTCGGGCGAAGGGAGCATGTCCGATCCCGCCGCGTCCGGGCGGTAAGGGCACATACGGCAACTGTTCTTACTTTCGTATTGTATCATACGAAAGCGGGAAAATACAGAGGGTTTCCTCGTTAGAGCAGCTCGATCGACGAGGCGGATACCTCGTAAGCGACGCGGCTGACGATCTCTGCGTTGATCGATTTTTGGTATTCGCGGCTCTGTATGCGCCCGAGCACGCGCACGCGGCTCCCGACCTCGAGTTCCGAGGCGAACCGCGCGTTTCTGCCCCAGGCGATGCAGGGAAGATAATCGGATTTATTGTAGCTTCGGTTCACGGCGATCAAAAGATCCGCGATCTCACGTGAAAACGGCGTCATCCGATAGACCGGGCGCTTGCAGACATATCCTTCGAGCGCAATCTCGTTGATGCAGGCGCGAAGCCCATCCTCCGCCTCGATCGAGCGGGCGAACACCGTGATGACGAGGCGATTGCCGCCGTCTACATGCTTGTTGTACGAGCGCAGCTGGCCGTGGATCACCACCGGGAGCTCCGGCTCGATCCTGCAGAGCGACATCAGCCGATCGGAAAGCGTCACCGGCAGGATATCCTTCGCGCCGCTGAGACGATCGACCAAAAGCGTCGTCGTATAAAAGTTTTCACCGAAAAGATTATGGCTGAAGATTGGCTTCTGACCGACAACCCCTGAAACGCAGACGCGATTATTTTCATATTGCTGATCCATAGCTGCCTCCATGCCGTAAGAGATGCTAAAAAAGTCTATTCTTTGCAGGCAGCGTTTATTCGATATGTACACAAAGGATAAGCTACGTCAAGCGGAGAAAGGTTGATCGGATCGATCGCTATTGCGCGGTGTTCGCGACGTGTTGTTCCTGGGGCAGCAGACCGTTTAAAATGCACAGCAGCGCGCGCAAGGTATTGGGATCGAGTTCTTTGGCGCGGCAGAGCGCGTTGACAAGCTCGGGGGATTGCTCTTTGAGCTCCGCAAGGCGGATGATCTCGGCGGCGGAGAGCGACGCTTCCTCGGGCCCGGAGTTGAGCACGAGGCGATCCATCGTCACCCCGTAAAGCTCCGCGAGCGAGCGCAGCACCTCCAGGCTGGGCGTGCGTTTGCCGGACTCGTACTGGGAAAGAGCGGTATTGGAAATACCGAGTTTCTGCGCGGTCTGCATCTGCGTAAATCCGCTGCCGAGCCGCATTTTCTTCAAGCGCTGCGCAAGTAGCGTTTTGTTCATGGTTCGTCTGCTCCTTTTGGACGCTGGCGATTCCGGCGAATTATCGACCCTTGGATGTGATCCGATGGGATTATTTTAGGCCATCCTTTGACGAAAAACAACCATATTCCTCAAAATACGGCATTTTTTTACTTAATGCGCCTTCAAAACGGTTGTGATAAAATAAAAAGAACGATGGTAAAAGGAGCGCGGGATGGAAATCAGCGGCACGATAAAAACGATCGTCTATCGCAGCGAAGCGAACGGGTTCACCGTTTTGGAGCTTGTGGATGCATCGGGAGATGAAATCACCGCCGTCGGCACCCTGCCTCTCGCCTGCGTCGGCGAAAGCGTCGAGCTCAGCGGGGAATGGACGGAGCACCGCGCCTATGGGATGCAGTTTAAGGCCGATTCCTATAAATCCCTTTCACCCGCCACGCTCGCCGCGCTCAAAAGCTATCTTGCGAGCGGCCTCATCAAGGGCGTCGGGGAAGCGACCGCGCAGAACATCGTCCGGGCCTTCGGACTCGAAACGCTCAGCGTGCTCGAGAACGAGCCGGAGCGTTTGACCGAGGTTATCGGCATCGGCAAGCTGCGCGCGGAAACCATCGCCGCGTCCTTCCTCTCGCAAAAACAGATGCGCGATACGGTGATAAAGCTTCAGGAGCTCGGCGTCAGCGCCCCGCACGCGGTGAAGCTGTATAAGCTTCTGGGCGAGTTTTCCCTTCCCCGCATTCAGGAGAACCCCTATTCCCTTACCGAATACGTCGATTCAATCGGCTTTAAAACGGCGGACCGCATTGCGTTGAGCATGGGCATCGCCCAGGATTCCCCGTTCCGCGTGCAGGCGGGTCTCCGCTACGTGCTCTCCTTTGCGCATCGCGAGGGCCATACGTTTCTGCCGCGCGAGCGCCTGATCGCGATCGCGTGCGATGCGCTGAACGCAGAGGTTCGCCCCGTGGAAACCGCGCTCGACGACATGATACTCGACCGTCGGCTGCTCTATCGCATGATCGCGGGCGTCGACGCGGTGTTTTTACCCTTTTCGTTCTTCCAGGAAAACACCTGCGCAAAAGCGCTGTATGAGTTGAGCGCCGCCGAGGCAAAGCTTCCGTTTCATGGGGAAGACGATATTGCCAAGCTCGAAAAGCAGCTCTGCCTGTCCCTCGCGCCGCAGCAGCTCGACGCGGTGCGCATGGCGCTCAGGAACCCGGTGTTCGTGATCACCGGCGGTCCCGGCACGGGCAAAACGACCATACTGCGCTTCGTCCACGAACTGCTGGCGAAGCAAGGTTTCGACGTGGAGCTGTGCGCGCCTACGGGGCGCGCGGCCAAGCATATGAGCGAGGCGACCGGGTGCGAAGCCAAGACCATCCACCGCCTGCTCGAGTACGGCTTCGAAGAGGAGACGTTCGGGCGCAACGCCGAGAACCCGCTGAAGGCGGATGCCGTCATCGTCGACGAGATGTCCATGGTCGACGTGCCGCTCCTAAGCGCGCTCCTTCGCGCACTCACGCCGCAGACGCGCCTCATCATGGTCGGAGACGCCGACCAGCTTCCGCCGGTCGGCCCGGGCAACACCTTAAGGGATATCATTGAATCGGGCATAATCCCCGTGATCCGTCTGACCGAAATCTTTCGTCAGGCGCAGGAGAGCCTGATCGTCACCAACGCCCACCGCATCAACGCGGGCAAGATGCCGGAGCTCGACGCGAAGGACGCGGATTTTCGCTTCGAACAGCTCGACGATGCGAACGCTCTCTTAGGCAGGCTCGTCTACCTTTGTTCCGGCCGCTCGGGCGCTTTGGGTACCGGGGATCCGTTCAAGGATGTGCAGGTGCTCGCGCCCATGAAAAAAGGGGCGCTCGGCGTTCACGCGCTCAACGCGCGGCTCCAGGCGGCGCTCAACCCGCCCGCGCGCCACAAAAAAGAGCGCCAATACGGCGAAGTTTGCTTTCGCGAGGGCGACAAGGTCATGCAGGTCAAAAACAACTACTCGATCCAGTGGTGCAAACGGGTTTCCGGCGGCGTCGAGGACGGCGTCGGCGTGTACAACGGCGATCTCGGCACCATACTCGCGATCGACCCGGACGAACAAAGCATCCATGTTCTCTTCGATGACGAGCGCGACGTCGAGTACGATTTTACGCAGCTCGAGGAATTGAGCCTCGCGTACTGCATGTCCGTACATAAGAGCCAGGGCAGCGAATTTCCCGTCGTCCTGCTCGCGCTCGCGGGCGGACCGCCGATGCTTCTAAACCGCAACCTTCTGTACACGGCGATCACGCGCGCGCGAAGCCGGGTCTATATCCTCGGCCGCCGCCAGAGCATTGCGCAGATGGTCAATAACGCGGAGACCAAAAAGCGTTACAGCGCGCTGAATCATCTGCTCAAGGAGGCTGCAAGCGCCCGATATCCGGGCGAGGAGACGCCATGAACCGCTTGCTCGAGGGCGCTCTGAATACCTTCTTCCCCGAGCGCTTCAATTGTTTCATGTGCGATAAGGAAGCGTTTGTCGACGCGGGCGGCTTATGCCCATCCTGCGCGAAGAAGCTCTGTCGCTGTTCTTCGCCGGCCAACCTCGAGGGTCTCGACGGCATCGCCGCGCGCTGGCGCTTCGACGATCTCACCGCGCAGGCGGTGCACAGATTGAAATACTCAGGCGCAAAGTACCTGTGCCGCCCTTTCACTTCCGGTATAAAGCTCCCCGAAAACTGGGCGCCCGACGCGATCGTCCCCGTGCCGCTGCATAAGAAGCGTCAGCGCGCACGCGGGTATAACCAAAGCGCGCTGCTCGCGAAGGAGCTCGGCGCGCTCACAGGCATTCCCGTCAGGGAGGATCTTTTAAAACGCGTTACGGATTCCAAAAGTCAGACGCGGCTCACCCCCGCCGAGCGCGAAAAGAATATGCGCGGCGCGTTTGCAGCAAGCGCGGACGCGAGCGGGTTAACGCTTTTGTTGCTCGACGACGTGCTCACCACAGGCTGCACCGTCAAGGCCTGTGCGCGCGCGTTAAAATCGGCGGGCGCGCGAGGGGTCTACGCATATTGCATATTCATTCATCCGATTCTTATGTGAATCCCTATGCGGATGCTTATGTAAGCGCTCCCTTGTATTTCCGGTACGTCGCCATCCCGCCGCGGATATGCCGCTCCGCCTTATTGTGCTCGAGCACCTGGTGCACCTGCCGATAAAGCGATGAATTCATTCTGGGAAGGCGGTCGCTCATATCCTTGTGAACTGTAGACTTGCTGATCTTAAACACCTTCGCCGCCTCGCGAACCGTAGCGCCCTTATCGATAATGTATTGCGCCGTTTCAAGCACGCGCTCCTCAATGTAATCCTGCAAATCAATACCCCCCTCGAACAAGCTTTGTACAGCTTATGTCGGGGAGGGCTGTGTTTATGCTACCGCTATGAAGATGCCGCGGTCAGTCCCGCGTTGCTATCCGCAAGCGCGGCGAATATCTGAAAGGCCAATCGTCCCGCACGTTCCCGCTACTCCAGGAAATCCTTGAGCTTCTTGCTGCGGCTCGGATGACGGAGCTTCCTGAGCGCTTTCGCCTCGATCTGGCGGATGCGCTCGCGCGTGACGTTGAACTCCTTGCCGACTTCCTCGAGCGTACGAGCTTTGCCGTCGTCCAGGCCAAAGCGCAGCCTCAGCACCTTTTCCTCGCGCGCGGTCAGCGTGTCGAGCACGCCCATGAGCTGCTCCTTGAGCAGCGTGAACGCCGCGACCTCCGCGGGCGCGGGCGCGTCGTCGTCGGGGATAAAGTCGCCGAGGTGGCTGTCCTCCTCCTCGCCGATCGGCGTCTCGAGCGATACGGGCTCCTGCGCGATCTTGATGATCTCGCGCACTTTTTCTTCCGAAATGCCCATATCCTTCGCGATCTCGTCCGGGCGCGGCTCCCTGCCGTATTCCTGGAGCAGCTGGCGGTTCACGCGGATGAGCTTATTGATGGTCTCCACCATATGCACCGGGATGCGGATCGTACGGGCCTGATCCGCGATCGCGCGCGTGATCGCCTGGCGGATCCACCACGTCGCATACGTCGAGAACTTATAGCCCTTGCGGTAATCGAACTTTTCGACCGCCTTGATGAGGCCGAGATTCCCTTCCTGGATCAGATCCAAAAACAACATTCCCCGGCCGACGTAACGCTTCGCGATGGAGACGACGAGCCTCAGGTTCGCCTCCGCGAGCTGCTGCTTGGCTTCCTGATCCCCTGCGGCCATACGCTGCGCGATCTCGATCTCCTCGTTGGCGGAAAGAAGCGGAACCTTGCCGATTTCCTTGAGATACATGCGCACCGGATCGTCGATATTGACGCCTTCGACCGCAACGATCTCGCTTTCGATGGCGGCAATATCCTCGTTGATATCCTCGGGAATATCGATCTCCTCCACGACGTCGATGCTCAGCGCCTCGAGCTTATCGTAGATGCGCTCGATCTGATCCGGATCAAGCTCCATTTCCTCCAAAGCGTCCATGATCTCCTTATAGGTCAGAACGCCGCGGTTCTTACCCTTTTCAAGAAGATCCTCAATTTTTTGCATGTGGGGATCCTTTATTTCCAAGGTATGCCCCTCCTTCGATAAAAATGGTCCGTTTACTGCTCCTCCCGATCGGAAAGCTCCCGCATATTTGCCGTGAGCTTGGCGATCTCTGCCGCCAGCTCCAGCCTTCGATCGGCCGATATCTCCTCGCGCTCCGCCTCCCGGTTGAGCGCGCGTATTCTCTCTACCAAATCCATACGCTCGATCGCCCGGATACAATCCAACGCGATCGTTTTTGTGTTCTCGCCCGACTCCCGCGCGACCAGCGCGCCGGCGATGAGCTCCGCGTCCTCGGCGCTTAGGGCGCTGAGGATCAACTGGAGGTTCGGCGACTTCGTCTGCGCATACGCGCACAAGAGTTCCGCGCTGAAGCGCTCAAACGCCGGTACGCTCCAAAAATCGCCCTCGATGCTCCGCATCGCTTCCATCGCCGCGTCATAGTTCCCGGCGATGCACCCGAGCAGCATCCTCTCGAACTGCTGCCTCCGGGGTCCGCCGTGCCCCGGTTTTTTTTCTCTAGTATTCCGAAATTTTACAGCTCTATTCTCTTCGCCCGGTTTTGCGCCCGCTCCCTGCCGCTTCAGCGCATTAACGGCGATCCCCGTCTTGCGCGCGACGAGTGTAAAATAGCGATCCTGCTCTACCGGCTGGAGCGTCGCGATCAGCGTGCACGCCTCCATGGCGTAGGCCTCGCGCCCATCCTCGCTCGCAAGATCATGGCGGGACGCCATATGCTCGAGCCGGAACGCCGGACCGGTCAAAGCGCTGTCCTTGAGCGATTCAAAAGCCTCTTTACCGAATTTCTTGACATAATCGTCGGGATCCATACCGTTTGGGATAACAATGACCCTTACAGACAAGCTCTGAGCCGCGATCACATCCAGCGCGCGCAGCGTCGCGTTCTGGCCTGCCGAGTCGCCGTCATAACACAGATATACCCTGGGGACATAACGCTTTAACAGTCGCGCCTGAGAGGCTGTAAGGGCCGTTCCGAGAGACGCGACCGCGTTGACGACCCCGGCCTGATGGAGGCTGATCACGTCCATGTACCCTTCGACGATGACGGCGTCGGAAAAGCGTTTCCCTTTAAACGTGTTCAGGGCGTAAAGGTTGTCCCTCTTATTGAATATAGGCGTATCGCCGGTGTTGAGGTACTTCGGCTGCTCGTCGCCCATCGCGCGCGCGCCGAAGCCCAGTACCTTCGCGTTCGTGCCGATGATCGGGAAAATCACCCTGTTCCTGTAGGCGTCGTAACAGGATTGATCCGCCCGCGTGCCCTTGATGGCAAGCCCGGCGTCGATAAGCTCCGACTCCCGGTAGCCCATTGCCGTAAGGTGCTTGCACAGGTTCTCCCAGCCGGGCTTTGCGTACCCGAGCCCAAACTTGCGGACGGTCGCGGCGCTGAGGCTCCTTTTCCCGAGATACGCGCGGGCGTCCTTGCCGTCCTCGCCCAGAAGCTGCTCATGGTAGTACTTCGCCGCCTCCTTGCAGGAAGCGTACAGCCGTTCCCGGCGCGCGCGCTCCTGGCGCACCCGCACGTCGTCGCTCTGCTCGGGCAGTTCCATCCCCGCGCGCTGCGCGAGGAGCTTTACCGCCTCGGCGAAAGGAAGCTTCTCCAGCTCCATCACGAAATGGATAACGTTGCCGCCCGCATGGCATCCGAAGCAATAGTAGAGCTGCTTGTCCGCCGTTACGGAAAAGGACGCCGTTTTCTCCCCATGGAACGGACAGAGGCCCCAAAGCCGCTGACCTTTCGGAACAAGCTTCGTATACTCTGAAACCACGGAGACGATATCCGACCGGGTCAGAAGTTCGTTCATCCATGCATCGGGGAACATCGGCATGTGATACGACTCCTTTCCGCTTGCTTAACATTCGCCAGCCGTACGAAATATCCTGCTTGTTCGATCAATTTTATGACCATTCCTTGGGCACGAACAGGTTCTGATAATCCGTGATCGCGTAGCGGTCGGTCATGCAGGCGATATAGTCCGCCGCGACGCGTTCGGCGCCGTCGGATTGAATGTTTTTATAGAACTCCTCCGGCAAAAGGTCGAGATGTTCAAGGTAATAACGGTACAGCGTGCGTATGACATGCGTCGCTTTCTGCTCCTCCCGCTTCGCCTCGGGATTGAGATAGACGTTCCGGAACATGAATTTCCGGAGCTCCTCGAACGCCTCGCCGATGCGCTCGCTCATGCGGATCGTCCGGCTGTCGGCGCTCGTCACGATCACGTCCAGTATCAAAGTATTGATGCGTTCGCCGTGCGTAGCGCCAAGCTCCCCGATACAGGAACGAGGCAACTCCGCGGCATCGAGCACGCCCGCGCGCACCGCGTCGTCGATGTCGTGATTCAGGTATGCGATCCGGTCGGATATACTGACGACCTGCCCCTCCACGGTACAGGGCAAACCGTTCTTTTTGTGGTTGAGTATCCCGTCGCGCACCTCGAAGGTGAGGTTCAGCCCCTTGCCGTTCTCGAGCTTCTCCACGACGCGAAGGCTCTGGACGTTGTGTTCAAATCCGCCCGGAACCAGCAGGTTCAGCGTTTCCTCGCCCGTGTGACCGAAAGGCGTGTGCCCAAGGTCGTGCCCGAGCGATATCGCCTCCACGAGATCCTCGTTGAGCCGAAGCCCGCGCGCGATCGAGCGCGCGATCTGGCTGACCTCGAGCGTATGGGTCAGCCGCGTGCGGTAATGATCCCCCGCAGGCGAAAGGAATACCTGCGTTTTATGCTTGAGCCGCCGGAAGGATTTGCAGTGGATGATGCGGTCGCGATCGCGCACAAACTCGGTGCGCAACGGGCAGGGCGCAATGGAATATTCCCTCCCGCGCGTCTCGCTCGAAAGCATGGCGTATGGCGAGAGAAGCTTGCGCTCCAATTCTTCCTGGTATTCGCGGTAGCCGATCCGATCCTTGCTCAAACCCATCCCTCCTACTCTTACTACGTTCCACCGAAGTGCAAAAAATCCTGCAAGGCGGGCACAAAAGGAACGGTTTCCCAACCCGGCGGCGTCGAGGCATTCAGCACGGGGCGCGCGCTGAGCCCCAGCGCGCCCGCCGCCGCGCGCGGCAAGGCTTTTCGATCATTGGCCGCCGGGACTGCGACGGCCTCTCTATTCTTTACACTCCCCGAGCGGTTTTGAACCATCGCTCAGGCAGCCAAAATCGAGAGAGAGCGCAACAATGTTAAAAAGCGGCTTTCGCCGCTTTTTAACATTGTAAATCGCCTTGTTGGGGCGTTAAACGCTATGCGTTCGCACGATCGGACTTGATCTTCGCCTGCGCGGCCGCGAGCCTAGCGATCGGCACGCGGAAGGGCGAGCAGGACACGTAGTTCAGGCCGAGTTTATGGCAGAACTCGATCGAGGACGGATCGCCGCCGTGTTCTCCGCAGATGCCCAGCTTAAGGTTTGGGCGCACGCTGCGGCCGAGCTCGCAGGCGATCTGCATGAGCCTGCCGACGCCCTCCTGATCGACGCGGGCGAACGGGTCGGATTCGAAGATCTTCCTCTTGTAGTAATCGTCCAGGAACTTGCCGGCATCGTCCCTCGAGAAGCCGAACGTCATCTGCGAGAGGTCGTTCGTGCCGAAGGAGAAGAACTCGGCGCTGTGGGCGATCTTATCGGCAACGAGCGCCGCGCGCGGGACCTCGATCATGGTTCCGACGAGATAGGCGATCGTGATACCGCGTTCATCCATGACCTCGCGGGCGGTTTTATCCACGACGGCCTTGACGTAGTCGAGCTCCTTGACGTCGCCCACGAGCGGGATCATGATTTCGGGCGCGATCGCGATGCCGGTCTCCTTGCTCACCTCGATCGCAGCCTCGATCACCGCGCGGGTCTGCATCTCGGCGATCTCGGGATAGGTGATCGCAAGGCGTACGCCGCGGTGCCCGAGCATCGGGTTGAGCTCGTGCAGGTTTTCGACCGTCTGCTTGAGCCCCTCGAACGTAATGCCCATCTGGTTGGCCAGCGCGCTGATGTCCTCATCCTTGGCGGGCAGGAACTCGTGCAGGGGTGGGTCGAGGAAGCGGATCGTGACCGGCCTCTCGCCCATCGCCTTGTAGATGCCCTTGAAGTCCGAGCGCTGCATCGGCAGGAGCTTAGCAAGCGCGCGGCGGCGTGTAGCCTCGTCCTTGGCGACGATCATCTCGCGCACGGCCGAAATACGGCCTTCTTCAAAGAACATGTGCTCGGTGCGGCAAAGGCCGATGCCCTCTGCGCCGAATTTAATGGCGGCTTCCGCGTCGTGCGGGGTATCCGCATTGGTGCGCACTTTCAGCGTGCGCACCGCGTCCGCCCACTCCATAATCGTGGAGAACGTGCCGGAGACCTGCGCCTCGATCGTCGGAATGGCCTCGCCGTAGACGTTGCCCGTCGAGCCGTCGAGCGAAATCCAATCGCCCTCTTTGAATACCTTTCCGTCCGGGGTAGAGAAGGTACGGCTTTTTTCCGTGATAGCCACGTCGCCGCAGCCCGCGACGCAGCAGGTGCCCATGCCGCGCGCCACGACCGCCGCGTGGGAGGTCATTCCGCCGCGGGCGGTCAGAATGCCCTGCGAGGCGTACATGCCCTCGATATCCTCGGGGCTGGTCTCCGCGCGCACGAGTATGACCTTCTCGCCGCGCTTAGAAGCTTCGGTCGCGTCCTCCGCGTTAAAGTACACGCGGCCGCAGGCCGCGCCCGGGGATGCGGGCAGTCCGCGCGCGATGACGGCAGCCTTCTTGAGCGCCGCCGGTTCAAACGTCGGATGGAGCAGGGAATCGAGCGCCTTCGGCTCGATCTTGAGCAGCGCGTCCTCGCGGCTGATCATCCCTTCGCTCACCAGATCCACTGCGATCTGCACGGCAGCCGCCGCGGTGCGCTTGCCGTTCCTCGTCTGGAGCATGTACAGCTTGCCGCGCTCGATGGTGAACTCCATATCCTGCATGTCGCAATAATGCTTCTCAAGCGTCTGAGCGGTATCGGCAAACTGTTCGTATACCTTCGGAAGTGTCTTTTCGAGCTCGGAGATCGGCTGCGGCGTGCGGATGCCCGCAACCACGTCCTCGCCCTGCGCGTTCATCAGATATTCGCCGTAGAGCTTGCGCTCGCCGGTGGACGGGTTGCGCGTGAACGCGACGCCGGTGCCGCTGTCGTCGCCCATGTTGCCGAATACCATCGACTGCACGTTGACGGCGGTGCCCCAGTCGGACGGGATGTCGTTCATGCGGCGATAGACGATGGCGCGGGGGTTGTCCCAGCTGCGGAAAACGGCTTTGACCGATTCCATGAGCTGCTCTTTGGGCTCCTGAGGAAAATCATGGCCCTTCTCCCGACGGTAAAGCGCTTTGTATTGCTGCACGACGTCCTTAAGATTTTCAGCCGTAAGCTCCGTATCGAGCTTAACGTTGTTCTTGCGCTTGGCGGAATCAAAGATCTCGTCAAAATGTGACTTTTCGATCTCCATTACGACGTCCGAGAACATCTGGATAAACCGGCGATAGCTGTCGAAGGCGAACCGCTCGTTCCCGGTGAGCTTCGCGACGCTCTCGACCGTTTGGTCGTTCAGGCCGAGGTTGAGTATGGTGTCCATCATGCCGGGCATCGACGCGCGCGCGCCCGAGCGCACCGAAACGAGCAGCGGGTTATTGACGTCGCCGAATTTCTTGCCCGTTTTTTCCTCGGTCTTTTTCAGCGCCGCGAAAATCTCCGCGACGATGTCCTCGCCGATGGTGTTTTTGTCCTGGTAATAGCGGGTGCAGGCCTCCGTCGACACGGTGAAACCGAACGGAACCGGCAGCCCAAGCTGCGTCATCTCCGCCAGATTCGCGCCTTTGCCCCCCAGAAGGTTACGCATGGATGCATTGCCTTCCGAAAACAGATAGACATATTTTTTAGCTGCCATAGGTTATCCTCCAAGTTTCATGGATAGTTTTATCGGGAATATGTAAGCCCGCAATCGCCATAATGATAGAAATGCAGGATTCCATTCAACGGTATAATTATAGCATCAAGTTCCAAGATAGCAACCGTTTTTTGCGCTATTCCATTGAAATTCCATTGGAATTTTATTAGATATGCTCGTTATAGTTTTATCATATTAGACTTTGGCAGCTGAATGGGACGCTCCAGAACCGCCTCCGCATAACGGGGAAGAATCTCCTTTAGTTCTAAGTATATCTTATGAGGAAGGCGTATTTTATGCAGCTCCGCATCCGGAAGCATCAGCATTCTGCGCATGGCTTCGAGCGCCAGGTTCGACACAGGCCTTCCCGAGCCGCAGTCCGGGCATACCGCGCCGCCCGCGCGCTCATCGAACCTGATCCCCTGCAGTTTTCTCAGGTCCTTATTGCAATTGGCGCACCGTATGAGCGATGGGCAATAGCCGTTCCGATCGAGATATCTTAAAAGATACCCGAGCGTAAGATCCTCCGCCGGGCAATCGGTATATGCGAGGAACGAGAGCGCATGATAGAGCATCGAAAACATCTGTTCGTTCGCAAGCCCCGTCTGTGCGCCGGAGCAGGTAAGCCAAAGAAGATAGCTACCCGCCGCGAACCGATCGTAATCGTTTCGCAGCGGGTAGAAGGTTTCCCGAACATCCGCACAATTCAAGGTGTACTTATCGTGATTGTAAAACAGGGTGAACTCGCCGTAGGCAAACGGCTGGGCGGCGCACAGAAGGGGGCTTTTGGCCTTGCGGCAGCCGCGCGCGGCGACTTCAAGGCGGCCCTGCTCCCGCGTGTACAGCGTCAGGATGCGATCGCTCTCGCGGTAATCCGTATATCGGGCGACGATCCCGTTGACAAGAACGATACTCATGCATTCGCTCCACGCGCTTTACGTTCCCATGCGCCAAAGGTGAAACCTTAATCGGGCGGCCGCTTGCCCTTCCCTTGCCCCATGACGGCCTTGTAAACCAAATACGCGCCGATCTTTCCCGTTGTGGAAAACTCCTCCCACGCAAGGTTCCGTATCGTTTTTTGATTCAAAAAATCGCCTCCTCTGATTCTAGGTTTCCACAATCAAAGGACAAGAATGACATGGAAAAAATGGTTGAAGGCAACGGGAACCGCTCTTCTTCCTTTAAGCCTCGCGCGCCGATCCGAGCACGGCCAAAAAAACGCGGGATACGCGATGCAAAAACCCTACTCGTAGCCGAGTTCGCGCATCGCGGAAGGGCTGTTGCGCCAGTCCTCGCGCACCTTGACGTGCAGCTGAAGGTTCACGCGCACGCCCAGCAGCCACTCGATATCCTTGCGCGCGAGCGTTCCGATGCGTTTGAGCATCGAGCCGCCTTTGCCGATGAGAATCCCCTTATGCCCTTCGCGCTCGCAGTAGATGGCAGCATATACATCCGCCAGTTGCCCTTCGTCGCGCATGGAGATCTTTTCGATTTCGACGCCGATGCCGTGCGGGATCTCCTCGTGAAGGCATAGAAGGGCTTTTTCGCGGATCAGTTCCGCGCAGATCATGCGCTCGGGCAGATCCGTGACCATGTCCTCGGGAAAATACTGGGGTCCTTCGACGAGGTGGTCTGCAAGCACCGCTTCGAGCTCGGCGACGCCCTGCCCGTTTTGTGCGCTGATCTTCAGGACTTTTGCGAACAAAGCTTCGCTTTTCAGCCGCTCCACCAGGGTTTCGACAGCGTCCATCGATGCGGCGTCGACCTTGTTGATCGCGGCGATCACGGGCGCTTTCGCGGTCTTTAGACGTTCGATCAGCGCTTCGTCCCTCCCCTTGATTCCGGCGAGCGCGTCGACCACGAACACGATGGCCTCCACCTCGTTCATGGAGTCGCGGGCGATCTTGAGCATATATTCGCCGAGCCGGTTTTTGGGCGTAGCGATCCCCGGCGTATCGAGAAAAACGATCTGATACCCGGCGCGCGTTAAAACGCCGGTCACGCGGTTGCGCGTCGTCTGCGCTTTCGGTGAAACGATCGAAATCTTTTGCCCGACGAGCCGGTTCAGCAGCGTGGATTTTCCGACGTTCGGCGAACCGACGATCGAGACAAAGCCGGATTTATAGCTCATACGTCCAACGCTTGCGCGCCGAACGGATGCGGGATCAGCTCATGGAGCTCATAAACCGCAACCTCGCCGGACTTGGAGGCGCATATGACCGGAATGTCGCCGGAGCAGAACTCGATGAGCGCCTGTAGGCACATGCCGCAGGGGACCGTGGACGCGGCCGAATCCGAGATGATCGCGAGGGCGTCGAACGAGCGCTCGCCTTCATAGACGGCCTTATAGAGCGCCGTGCGCTCCGCGCAGTTCGCGAGCGAGTACGCGGCGTTTTCGATGTTGCATCCAAGGTAATACGCGCCGGATTTGCCTTTAAGGCATGCGCCGACGCGAAATTTGGAATAAGGCGCGTAAGCGCGGTCCATGGCGTCCGCCGCCATTCTGAGCATGTTCTTGATTTCAAGATCGTGTATGGGTCTCATCGTTGAATCTGCATCCCTTCGAGAATAAATTTTTGTCTAAGGAGCATCTCTTGCTCCTGCTCCCCGCTCATGTGGTCGTATCCCAATATGTGAAGCACCCCGTGTACCGTTAAAAACGCGATTTCGCGCTCCGGCGAGTGCCCATATTCCCGTGCCTGGCGGTATACCGCGTCCAGCGATATCGCGATATCGCCGAGGAATCCGTCCGGTTCGGATAAGATCCCTTCCCCCTCCGCCGAAGGAAAGCTCAGCACGTCGGTGCTGCGGTCGATCCCCCGATATTCATGGTTCATCCGCCGCATGAGACCGTCGCCCACAACTGCGACGCTGATCTCCCCCGCGCGGCCTTCGGCCTCCAGCGCGGCCAAAACAGCCTTTTCAATCCATTGCGCCATATGCTCCGGCAGGACGACGTCCTGCTCAACGATCGAAACCATGGACTAGGAACCTCGTTTCTGGTCGGGGTACTCGATGCGCTCGTGGCGCATCCCGGAAAACGTGCGGATGAAGCTGCGCTCGATCTCGGTGATCTGCGCGAGCGTAAGCGGGGCAAGGTTCAGCTGCCCGTCCGCGATCTTGTCCTCGATCACCCTATGGATCATCTCCTCCACGTCCTCCCAGGTCGCCTCGGGCGGGAGCGAACGCACCGCCGCCTCACACGAATCCGCGAGCATCACGATCGCGGACTCCTTCGTGGAGGGGCGCGCCCCGGGATACCGGTACGCCTTTTGCGGCACGGGCTTGCCGCACGCCTCCTGCACCGCCTTGTGGTAGAAAAACGTCATCAGGGTGTTCCCGTGATGCTCGTAGGCGATCTGCACGATCGCGGAGGGAAGCTTGTGCTTCATCAAAAGCGCGACCCCGTCCTTCTGGTGCGCGATGATGTCCGCCGCGCTCTGGGCGGCGGGCAGCGCGTCATGGATATTCTCGCCTCCGCGCTGGTTTTCCATGAAGTAAAGCGGCCTTCTTAGCTTGCCGACGTCGTGGTAATACGCCCCGACGCGCGCGAGATCCGGGTCCGCGCCGATCCGCTGCGCGGCGCTCTCGGAGAGCGTGGCTACCATAACGCTGTGGTGGTAGGTCCCGGGCGCCTCCGCCATGAGCTGCTTGAGCAGCGGATGGTTGGTATTGGAAAGCTCGCTTAAACGCGCCGTGGTCGCGATATCGAACGCGTTTTCCCAGATGCTCAGCGTGCCCACGCACAGCACGCCCGAAAGCGCGTCGCTGCCGAGCGCCCATCCGATATCCTCGAGCGTCTCGAGCGCCGACCGCCCGACCGTAACGTAGATCGCGCCGATCACCAGCGCGCCCGCAGCGCCGCCGATGAGCCCCGCCGCGATGACCGTGCTGCGCCGGTTGGCGCGCTTTAGCGCCACGATGGCGACCACGCCCGCCACCAGCGATGAAACCGTCATCACCAGCGAATCGAACTGCAGCGCGGACGAACCGCGCCCGCCCGCGATCAGGCCGATCGAAATCGCCATGAGCGCGCTCACGGCGATCGCCGTGCGCTCGTTGACCAGGATCGCGGTGAGCATGACCGCAAAAAGGACGGGCGTGATGCGCGAGTTGATGGTATTGAACAGGAGCGCCAGCAGCATCGTCAGCGAGAGCAGCACGCCGATGATGATCATCTTCTTGTGGTTATCGAACACATCCCTCTGGAAAAAGCCGATGGCGCCTCCAAACACGCAGTAGAGCACGATAAAGTACGCGGCGATCCCAATCCCCAGGTGCATGTCCGACTCGCTCTCGCGCACGAGCTCCAATTCCCTTAATATCTCAAGCTGCGCGTCGGTTACGGCCGCTCCCTTTTCCACGATCATCTGGCCCTGCTTGATCCTTACGGGCTCGACCGCGGAAGCCGCCTGCTCGCGCGCGTTTTCGGTAGCCGCGCTGTCCACGACATACGTCGCGTTGACGCATGCGTCGACCACCGCCCCGCCCAACTGCTTGAGCCCGTCCGAGAGCGTCGTTTCGCCGAGCTCTTCCTTGCACGCCGAACGCATACGGCTCACGTCCGCTTCCTTCAGGCCGTTGTTCAAAAGCGTCGTGATCTTGGGAAGGACCAGCTCCTTTAACCGGAGCATCTCCGAATCCGCAGCGTTTAAAACGGCGAAAAGCTGATCCTCGGCAAGCGGCGGCTGCGTCCGGTTTCTGAGTATCGTCTTTTGCTGATCCGTCAGCGCGCTTTGCCAGGGAACCGAGGCATCCGTCCGGTAGCCGGAAGCCGACTTTCGCACCGCGTCCAGCGCGTCGAAAAACGCTTTCGCATTGTCAAGATATCCTTTGGCGAGCTGCGCATCGATGACGTAAAGATCCGAGATCCCGTTGCGCGCCGCCTGCCTGAGCGCGTTCGTCGTCGCATCGTCCTGAATGGTACGGGGCGCGGTAATGGTCTCAAGGGCGATATCGCCCGCGTGCAGGTCATATCGTTTGGGCGTAAGCGCCGTCATGGCGGCCACATATGTCACGATCAGCGCCATCAGCAGCATCAGCAGCGACAGGGGCTTTATGCCGCCGAGCCGCCGGTTCTGGTCACGTGCTTTACGCTCCATAGCTTTCTCCTTCGTCAATCAATTACGCCTCGGTTCGCGCCGTTCCTCCCTCTCATAGGATCTGATTATGCGCTGCACGAGCTCGTGGCGCACCACATCCTTGTGCGTTAAGTATACCATCCGGATGCCCTCGATGTCCCTGAGCACCTCGAGCGCGTGCACAAGCCCGCTCCTTCGGTCCTTCGGGAGATCGATCTGCGTGATATCGCCCGTCACCACCACGCGCGAGCCCTCGCCAAAGCGGGTCAAGAACATCTTCATCTGCTCGCAGGTGCAGTTCTGCGCCTCGTCAAGTATAATGTACGCGTCGTTGAGCGTTCGGCCGCGCATGTAGGCAAGTGGCGCGACCTCGATCGCGCCGCGCTCGCTGAGCGCCTTGTACGAATCCGAGCCGAGGAAATCGTAGAGCGCGTCGTAGAGCGGCCTCAGGTACGGATCGACCTTGTTCTGCAGATCGCCCGGCAAAAAGCCGAGCTTTTCGCCCGCTTCCACCGCCGGCCTGGTCAGGATGATCTTGCTGACCTCCTTGTTTTTAAAAGCGAGCACCGCCATCGCCACCGCGAGGTATGTTTTGCCCGTTCCGGCGGGGCCGACCCCGAACACAAGCGTGTGCTCTTTGAGCGCCTGCACATAGCGCTTCTGGCCCAAAGTCTTGCACTTGATCTGACGGCCCTTGTTCGTAAAGGCCACCACATCATCCATCAATTCCTCGATAAGGTCGGCGTTTCCCTCGGCCGCGAGATCGATCGCATAGCGGATGCGCGAGCGGTCGATGGATTCGCCGCGCCTAAGCATCAACAGGAGCTTCCCGATCACGGTCACCGCGAGCGAAACAGGCTCCGCCTCGCCCACGACGCGGATGCTGTCCGCCGCGGTAAAGATGCGTGTTTGCGTCTGCGATTCGATCACGGAGAGATTTTCGTCGAACGCTCCGAAAAGCCGGATCACCTCGTCCATCGATTCAACCGGCACCTGTTCGGAGATCAAAAGCTCCGGTGTCTCCTCCTGCTGCGGCGCCGTGCCGCCGGAAAGCAATTCTATCTCTTGTTGCATGAAATACCTATTCGTAAGTTCCTTCCTCACAGCGGTTTTTGCACCGCGATGTCTTCCTCCGTCTCAATATAGATCGTCGCTCGGGCGCGCCCGTCCTCCAAAAACTCAATCTCGCTGCGCTTTGAGACGATCCTAGCGTCCTCGGGTATCAGCAGGAACGCCTTCTCCTGCGCACAAAGCAGCGCCCGCTCCTCCATCTGTGCCTTGGTGAGCGCGACCTCGCGCTCACCTTTTTCGTAAAGCCTGCCGAATTCAACGGAAAACGGCAGCACGCTTGCATTGATCCTAGCGCTCGTTGCGGCGGAAAATTCCCAGTCGAGGTATTGTTGCGACCGCAAAAAGATCTCATATCCCCACAGGCTGACCCTGCAATACGGCACGGATACCCCCGTTCGCACCAGCGCCATCTCCGTCGCCGCCTGCGTGGCGCTCGCCTGATAGGCGACCCGGGCGATCACCTCGCCGCGTGCGCGGACTGCGCCGTAGGATAAGCTGCCGTCGATCAGAAGATCGCCTTCGAGCACCGCGTCGCCTTCCTTGACGGCCGAATGCCCCTCGAGCGCGGTCACGCTCTTTATGACCGCCGCCTTCTTCGCGTATACGCTTGCCGGCCCATCGTTCTCTTCAGGTTCGGGCAAAATCCGCGCCTCGACGATCTCCACCGTCAGCGTGACGCCCTGGCGCTTGATGCCCGCCCAGGCGATGCGCTCATCCGCCGCGGACAGGGCGCGCCCGAGAGTATAGCTGTCGATCGTATCCGAGCGTATGCCCGGGCGGATGTCCATCCCTTCGAGCAGCGCGACGACTTCCTTCTCGGTGACCTTATAGCAGCCCTCTACCTTGACGAACCACACATAGCGCGAGGCCAGCAGTATCAGCGCGAGTATCAGCGCCCATCCGACCAGAAGCACCTTCCGGAAGCGCATCCTCAGATACAGGAACGTCGCCCCATGCTTTTCGAGAATGTGGATCCGGCAGTTCGCCTTTCGCCGAATCTTCTGCAGGCGGTAAAAATCCTTTACGCCGACGTTCGCCGTAAGGCGAGTCCGGGAAATGCGCTTGACGCCCCACAGATGCACGCGCTCGCGCGCGGCATTGTTGAGCAGACGCTCAAGCGCCAATCCCTCGATGCTTATCATAACATATCCATTCAGAGAATTCCATACAGTAGCCGCCATGCTTATCCCTCGTAGCAAAACGCCGCGATTTCACCCTTGATGTAAACGCGCTCCGCGGCGAGCTCCATCAGCTCAAGCGACGCGCCGTCCACCCTTAAGACGCCGAGCGGCGTGTTGACGCGCACATAGTCGCCCTTGTATTCGAGGATCCCCGTATGGTTCTCGATCAGCATGTCTTGGCGCGCCAAAAGCGTCACCTTCGGCACGTCTTTCATCGTTTCCTCCGGAAGATCCAACGCCTGCAGCACCTTGAACTGCAGCGCCCGCTTTCGCTTTTTCACTCATTCCCACCCCCGCCTGCCTAATATCTATGCGAAGTGCGTATGCGAATAGTAAAAAAGTATTGACTGTATATCCTGCTTGCCTCGGGATAAGCGGTATGCAGCAGCGTCGCGCGGCACAGTATAAGCATATATTTCTTGACAGGAAAGCTTTTCAGCCTATGATTCATCCATTGGCAATGGCGGTACTCTCGCTGAACCAGTAAGATAAAAGTAGACATTATCAAAAAGATGGTGTCTACTTTTGATATAAGGGGGGAAAAGGAGATGGCGAAGAAAGGGCAGAAGTTTAGGAAGTGGAGTTTTGAGGAAAAG
>JBCFAY010000017.1:0-20008 GCA_038562375.1 Bacillota bacterium
CGAGCGGCTTCAGACCAAGACAAAACTGACGCCGCTTGAAAAACGGCGTCAGTTTGCGTAATTACTCGCTATTCTACGACTGGGCGTTTTCTCCGTGTCCTATGATCGGGGTTCAGTCCAGCTTTCAGGCGGCGCGTTTTGCTGCGTAAAATCCGCAGGAAAATTCGGCATGACGGAACCATATCCTTATGCGATGTACAGTATCGGCATACTTCCAAGGCATTGAGCCAGTTTCTCGCGCAAAAAAGCTTCCGCCTCACTGCGGATCGGCGTACGGTAGCAGTATTTGCCCCGGCCGCGTCCCGTCATCAGTGCGGGATCAAAGGGCTGCAAAGCGTTTGGGAACGCCTCGGTATTGATCGCGTTCTGCACGAAGCTATACGTCATCAATATGATTTCGATGAAACCGAGGCATTTCACCTTTTCGCTCAGCCCCTCCGCCAGCCGCTCGATGAGTTCCCCGTAATGCCTTTTCCAGTCCGGTATGAGAATGACCGGAGCGATGAGCAGACCAATCGGGTATCCCGCGTCGCACATCGAGTTGAGCGCGCGGATGCGCCCTTCAAGCAGCGAGGTGCCGATCTCGATTTTGCGGATGATCTCCTGTGGATTCACGCTCATCCGGAATATGGTCTTGCCCCTGTGATCGAGGGCGAGTAGCGGCTCGACCATTTCAAATTTTGTTGGGAAAGTGAGACTTCCTCCGCCCTCGCGGGCGAAGCGCTCGATCGTCCAGGGCAAATTGCCTGTGATCGTGTTTTCAAGCACCAGGTCGCTGTTGCTGCCGATTTCGAATGTCTGCGGCGCGCAGACCGCGGCGTCCGTTTTCAGCAGTTTCTCCATCATCTGTTCGCGGTTCACGAACAATCTTAGATACGCGCACTTGTTGTAATTGCAAACGAGATAACAATACAGGCACATCGCCCTGCAGCCGGAGGACGTGTAGGGCACGAGCCAATCGGATACCTTATGGTTTTCCACGTATTTGTGCGTCTTTCGAACCCCTATGATAAGATGCTGCTTCAGCCTTGGGAAATCCCTGTTCTTTGCTTGGCTGAACATCGTAACCCGATTGTGATTCTCGATTTCCACCCACGGCAAACGGGCGAACTTTTCGCGCAATGATTGCCCGAGTTCATACCCTAGGGCGGCGGGCTCATAATATACCCTGTCGAAGTTCATCTCCATATCGATTCCTCCAAAGCTTATTCTGCCGAAAATCACGAAACCTATTTGACAAATGTAAGATCTGGAATAAGCGCAGCGCGTGGATAGAGACGCAGGCCTCAAACAAACATTCCTTTGCTGTCCCGGTATCCTTTCCTTTACAGCGCAGGCATTTTCACCTATAATTGACTCGCCAATAGATAAAGGAACCTGATTGTTTTGAAGACGAGCGATTTTTATTATGAACTTCCGCAGCATCTGATCGCGCAAACGCCCGTGAAGGATCGCAGCGCCTCGCGGCTGCTGGTGTACGAGCGCAGGACGCGCTCGATTGCCGACAGGGTGTTTACGGATCTCGTTGAATACCTGAACCCGGGCGATCTTCTCGTGCGCAACACGACGCGCGTTCTGCCTGCGCGCCTAAACGCGCACCGCGAGGGCACCGGCGGCAAGCTCGAGATCCTTCTGTTAAAAAGGGTCGAAGGCGACCGATGGGAGTGCCTCGTGAAGCCGGGCAAGCGAGCGAAAAGCGGGCTGCGGTTTGTTATAAACGACGAGCTGAGCGCGGTGATCGGGGAGACCACCGACGCCGGAGGCAGAATCGTTCGGCTCGAATACGAGGGGATCTTTGAGGAAGTGCTCGACCGTGCGGGAGAGATGCCGCTTCCGCCGTACATCACGGAAAAGCTCGACGATAAGGAACGGTACCAGACGGTCTACGCGCGGGAGAACGGTTCCGCCGCCGCGCCCACGGCCGGACTTCATTTTACGGAGCGCTTTTTGGACGAGCTGACGGCCAAAGGGGTTGGGATCGCGGATGTTCTTCTGCATGTGGGGCTTGGGACGTTCCGCCCCGTCAGCGTCAAAAACGTCGAAGAGCATCATATGCACAGCGAATACTACGTGGTTCCCGAGGCTGCCGCGGATGCGATCAACGCCTGCCGCGAGCGCGGGAATAAGGTGATTTGTGTCGGCACGACCTCCTGCAGGACGATCGAAAGCGTGGCCGACGAGCAGGGAAGGGTGCGCGCCGGGAGCGGATGGACGGATATCTTCATCCATCCGGGCTATCGTTTTCGCGCGATAGACGCGCTGATCACGAATTTTCACCTTCCGGAATCGACGCTTCTGATGCTCGTGAGCGCCATGAGCTCGACCGACGAGATGCTGCGCGTTTATCGCCATGCGGTGGAGCGGGGATACAGGTTTTTCAGCTTCGGCGACGCGATGCTGATCCTATAGTATAGGGGCTGTGCGCGCGCATCTGAAGCCGCGTGCGGAAAGAACCCCGGGTGTTCCGGCAAAGCGGCTTTTTCCGGCGACAACGCCCAAACGGCCGAGGGACCGCGAGGTTGAAATAAAGCGTTTGTGCTGTTATAATAACAAAGCTATGGCAGGCGTTGGGGCAACTTTCCGTTCAAAAACGAACATCCGGCGTATGCCGGATCGTCCATGGCTTAAAGCAATACAACGAGGATGACGATGGCGCTTTTTGAATACGAATTGATCAAAGAATGCAAGCAATCCGGCGCCCGGCTCGGCAGGCTTCACACGCCGCACGGCTTTATCGATACGCCGTGCTACATGCCCGTGGGCACACAGGCCACAGTGAAAGCCATGACGCCGCAGGACCTATACGGCGTAGGCGCGTCCATCATACTCGCCAACACCTATCATCTTTATATGCGCCCCGGGCATCGCCTTGTGGAGGAAGCCGGCGGGCTTCACTCGTTTATGGCGTTCGACCGGCCGATCCTCACGGACAGCGGCGGCTTTCAGGTCTTTAGCCTCGCGGGCATCAATAAAATACAGGAAGACGGCGTGCAGTTTTGTTCCCATATCGACGGGAGCAAGCATTTCTTCACCCCCGAATCCGTCATGGAGATCGAGCAGGCGCTCGGCGCCGATATTGCGATGTGCTTTGACGAGTGCGCGCCGTATCCCTGCGATTATGAATACGCCGTCGCAGCGATGAACCGCACGCATCGTTGGGCAAAGCGCTGCAAAAGCGCGCACACGCGTTCCGATCAGGCGCTGTTCGGCATCGTGCAGGGCGGGGTGTTCAAGGATCTTCGCATCGAGAGCGCGAAAACGCTCGCGGATATGGATTTTCCCGGGTACGGCATCGGCGGCCTGTCCGTCGGCGAGCCGAAGGAGTTCATGTACGACATGCTCGAGGCTCTCATGCCGCATATGCCCCAATATAAGCCGCGTTACCTCATGGGCGTCGGCAGCCCCGACTGTTTGATCGAGGGCGTGATCCGCGGCGTCGACATGTTCGACTGCGTGCTGCAGACCCGCGCCGCGCGCAACGGCCTCGCCCTGACGCGCGAGGGCCGTAAAATGCTGAGAAACGCCCAATTCGAGCGGGATTTTACGCCGATCGAGGAGGACTGCGACTGTTACGCCTGCAGGAACTTTACCAGGGGCTACATCCGCCACCTGATCAAAGCCAAGGAGATCCTCGGCGCGCACTTGATCACCGTGCACAACCTGCGCTTTTCGCTCCGCCTGATGGAGGATATCCGAAAAGCGATATTGGAAGACCGTTTGCTCGATTTCCGGCGTGAGCTTTACGGAAAGGGACGGCTGTGGTGAGCGGGGTTATGTTGCGATCCTCAAGCGAAGACGAGACCATGGCGCTCGGCGCGCGCCTTGCGGCGAAGGGCTATCCCGGGATGTTCGTTGCGCTATACGGCGGACTCGGGGCGGGAAAAACCGTTTTTGCTCGAGGATTTGCCCGAGAGATGGGGATCGGCGAACTGACGAGCCCGACGTTTACGATCGTCTGCGAACACGAAGGGCTGCTTCATTTCGACGCGTATCGCCTTACAGGAGCCGCGGAGCTCCACGATATCGGCTTTCTGGATTATCTCGCGCGCGGCCGGCGTATTCTGATGGAATGGCCGGAAAACGTTGAAGACGCATTGCCGGATGAGCGCATCGATGTTTATCTTGAGGGTAGCGGCGATGCCGAGCGGTTGATTCGTATGATCCCGCATGGCGAGAGGGCGGCGCAACTTATCCGGGAGGCGCTCGCATGAAGCTTATGGCGCTTTCAACCTCGGGCCCCGTCGCATCCGTCGCGCTCTATGCTGAAGATTCGCAGAAAGGCGTGTGGTTCGGCGCGGCGGGCCGCGCGCACAGCGAAACGCTCTTTATAACGATCGATGATGCGCTCGGCGAAGCCGGGATGCAAATGAATGAGTTCGACGCGTTCGCGGTAGACGTTGGGCCGGGTTCTTTCACGGGCGTGCGCATCGGCGTCTCGGCGGCGAACGCGCTCGCATATGCCTGCGGCTGTTCTGTGATAGAGGTGGATTCGCTGACGGCGCTTTATCATAACGCATCCAAAGAACCGCGTGTCTGCGCGCTCTTGGACGCCCGAAACGGGAACGGATACGCGTCGCTATTCCTCGAGGGGAAAAGCGTCGGCCCCGAAGCGGTATCGATCGCGGAATACCTTAAGGCCGTTCCTGAAAACACGCTGTTCTTGGGCGACGGCGCAGAGTTGCACGCGACGCTGATTCGCGAGCTGACGAAATCGCCGCATTTTGCTCCTGAAAAAAACATGCTCAGCGCGCTTGGCGTAATTGACGCCGCGATCCAAAAATTGTCGTCCGGGGACAGGGTGCGTGCCGCGACGCCATTGTATCTGCGGCCGTCGCAGGCGGAAAGGATGTATGAAACCCGTTATGGACACTGACCGGGCGTCGATCGCCATTCGCGATATGAAAAAAAAAGATCTCGGGCGTGTGGCCGAATTGGAACGGCTGTGTTTTTCCATGCCCTGGAGCGAGAAAGCGCTCGCGAGCGAGCTGAAAAACAAGGTCGCGCTGTATCAGGTTTTGGAGCATGACGGCAAGATCGCCGCATATGCTGGGATGTGGCTCGTGCTGGATGAGGCGCATGTGACGAATGTGGCGGTCGACCCGGAATTCAGGCGGCAGGGCTTGGGGCTCATGCTGATGCTTGACATGATGCGGCGCGCTCGATCGCGCGGCGCAACGCGCATGACGCTCGAGGTGCGCGAGAAAAATTACGGCGCTCAGAGCTTTTACGCTGCCCTTGGTTTTATCAAGGCCGGCATACGGCGGGGGTATTATAGTGACACAGGCGAGGACGCGTTCATACTATGGAATGACTCTTTGGACGCCACGCTTGAAAAATTCACGGATTATCAGGTATGATATACCGATTGGGAGAGGCAAGGGGGTGACGTATGCAAATCGCCGTAAACGGATTGAACATCCATTATGAGCGCATGGGCAAGGGCCGTCCCGTATTGCTGCTGCACGGTTGGGGCGCGAATACGGACGTCATGCGTTCGATCGCGCAATATCTTGCCGCGATCGGCAGAGAAGCCGTCAGCCTCGATTTTCCAGGCTTCGGGAAGAGCGACGCGCCTGCCGAGCCTTGGGGAATACCGGAATATGCGCGCTTTACCCGTGCGTTTGTCGAGGCGCTCGATATCCGCGGGGCGGATGTCGTCGCCCACTCGTTCGGCGGCCGCGTCACGATATACCTCGCGGCGGAGGAGGCGAAGCTTTTCGGGCGGCTGGTGCTGGTGGACGCTGCGGGCATAAGGCCCAAACGATCCTTAAAATATTATCTGAAGGTATATTCCTATAAGATCGGGAAGCGCCTTGCGAAGATCGGCTTTCTCGATCGGATCTTCAAGCTTTCCGAAAGACAGAAGAATGCCGGAAGCGCCGACTATCGAGCGCTCTCGGGCACGATGCGCGCAACTTTCGTCAAGGTCGTCAATCATGACCTGTCGCCGCTTTTAAGGCGGATCGCCAACGAGGTCCTTCTCGTGTGGGGGCGGGAGGATAAGGAAACGCCGATGTACATGGCCGAGCGCATGGAGCGTGAAATACCCAACTGCGGGCTTGCCGTGATCGAAAACGCGGGGCATTTCAGCTTCCTCGACCAATATGCGCGGTTTTGTTCCATCATTAAGGTCTTACTGGAGGATCGATCGTGAGCTGGATTTCTATCGTTTATCTTATCCTGGTGATAGGCGCCACGCTTTATGCGTCGCTTAGATACGTGCACATGCTGCAGCTCGAGAGCTACCAGGGCAGGATGTATGTCAAATGGGTCAAAAAGCACTTCAACGACGACTTCATCCCGTTTTTGCTCATCGGCGTCCTGTGCATGGCGCTGCGCAGCGGATATGTGCTCTTTTATGCGAATGATCCGGTACTCTCCCAGATCATGTGGTATCTTGCGGATGCGGGTTACCTTGTCGGCCTTGTCTTCATCGGATTCGTCAACCGTAAAAAACCGGCAAAAAAGCCTTTGAAATTCACCGGTCGCGCCGCAAGGCTGCTCGCTGCACTTGCCGTCATCGTCGTTCCTTTCACGTTCGCGTTTTTCTTCAAGTATGATATCTCCACATGGGGCGGCTATTTGCTGGTCTCCATCCAACGCTATCTGCCCGGCATCCTGCTTCCGTTGACCGTGATACTGGCGTACTTCATTACGTATCCGGTCGAGGCGCTCGTCAGGGGCTGGTATTTTAACGACGCGCGCCGCAAACTCGATCGGCAGGAGAATCTTATCAAGATCGCAATCACGGGAAGCTACGGAAAGACCAGCACGAAGTTCATATTGGCGACGATATTATCCGAAAAGTACAAAACGCTCGCCACGCCCGGAAGCTTCAATACGCCGATGGGCGTCACAAGGGTCATCCGCGAGCAGCTTGAAGCGGGGCATGAGGCGTTCATCGCCGAGATGGGCGCGCGCTATTCCGGCGATATCAAGGAGCTGTGCAAACTGGTCAAACCGCGCTACGGTATCATCACGTCGCTCGGAAAACAACACCTTGAGACGTTTGGCTCGCTCGAGGGCGTGATCGCGACCAAAGCCGAGCTGATCGACGGGCTCGACCCTTCCGGCGCGATCTTCTTAAACGGCGATAATCCTTACTGCGTCGAGCTTTATGAGAAGGAAACGAGGGTCGAGAAGCATCTGTTCGGCCTTGACGCACAGGGCGCGTATATGCGCGCGGACGATATCGAGATCGGCAATTTCGGCAGCCGGTTTACGCTGCAAAGCGAGGATGGGGAAAAGGTGGAGTGCACCACGCGCCTCTTGGGCCGACATAACATCCTCAACATCGCCGCCGCCGCCGCGCTCGCGTATCGGCTTGGGCTGACGCTCGAGCAGATCGCGTCCGGCATCGCGAAGATCAAGCCCGTCGAACACCGGCTGGAGCTGATCCCGGGCCCCGTCACCGTGATCGACGACGCGTTTAACGCAAACCCGGAAGGCGTACGTCACGCGCTCGAAACGATCAAGTGTTTCCCGGGGCGGCGCATCATCGTTACGCCGGGCATGGTGGAGCTTGGAGCGGAGGAGGAAGCGCTGAACGAAGCCTTCGGCCGCGATATGGCGTCCGCGGTCGACTTTGCGATACTGGTGGGAAAATCTCATGTGGAGCCGATCCGCCGGGGATTGCTAGAGGAAGGCTTCCCCGAGGAAAATATTTTGCGTGTGGACTCGCTCGCCGCTGCGAGCGAAAAGCTGCCGTTGCTGACGCAGCCCGGCTGCGTGGTGCTCTTTGAAAACGATCTGACCGACAATTATGAGGAATAACGGGAGGATGCTATGCAAAACCTTGGCGTAATATTCGGCAGCCGCACCGCGGAGCACGATGTATCGATTATTTCCGGCCTGCAGGTGCTCGAGAATGCGGATAGGAAAAAATACAACGCTTTCCCGATCTATATCTCCCGCGCCGGCGAATGGTTTATCGGCGACGCACTGCGCGATTTTAAGACCTACCGCGACTTTGATCCGAACCGCAAAGGGCTCACGCGCGTGTTTTTGCCCCCTGTGCCCGGCTACAACGGCTTATGCGCCGCGTCTTCGGGAATGTTCTCGCGCAGCACCAAGGTTGCCGAACTCGACTGCGCGATACTCGCGATGCACGGTATGCATGGTGAGGACGGCACGATCCAGGGGCTCTTCGAACTGGCGGATCTCCCGTATTCGAGCGCAGGCGTCACAGGCTCGGCGGTCGGCATGGATAAGATCGTGATGAAGGCCGTCTTTAAGAGCATGGGTTTGCCCGTTCTGCCCGGCAAGGATTTTTACCGCCGCGAATATCAGCAGTCCCCCGAGGGCGTGCTCGATGAGTGTGAGAAAATCGGGTATCCGCTGTTCGTCAAACCTGCGAACCTCGGCTCGTCGATCGGCATCGGGCGGGCAGCCGACCGCGCGTCCCTGCGCGCAGCCATCGATGTGGCCGTCAAATACGATCGCAGGGTGCTGGTGGAAAGAGGTCTTGAAAAGCCGATCGAGGTCAACTGCGCGTGCCTTGGATACGGAGCGGATTCGATCCCATCGCTGTGCGAACAGCCCGCCGGTCTCGACGAATTCCTTTCGTTCGAGGATAAATATACGCGCGGTTCGGGCAGCAAGGGCATGAAATCGCTCGCGCGGCAAATACCCGCGCCAATCGGCGAGGAGATGACCCGCGCCGTGCAGACGATGACGAAGGACATCTTCAGAATCCTCGAATGCAAGGGCGTGGTGCGCGTCGACTACATGATCGACCGCGCTACGAACGAGCTGTATGTCAACGAGATCAACACCATTCCCGGATCGTTCGCGTATTATCTCTATGAGCCGATGGGAATCTCCTTTGCGGAACTGATCGATCGTCTGGTGGAAAACGCGCATCTTGCGCTTCGCGACAAGCATGAGTCGAGCTTCGCTTTTTCGTCCGAAATACTCGAAAAAGCGATGCGCGGGGCAAAGATGCTTAAGAAATAACAACAAAACGACGGAGGATATCATTGAATGGGTCTGTACAGCCAGTGGGAGGAGCTTGCGCAGCAGGAGCGCACGCAGGAACAGCAGAAGAAGTTTTGGGATGAATATTTCGCCCTGGAGACGAACAACTATAAATCGATCCTGTCGGATCCTGAGCGCGTTCGCGAGGGGACACTCGTATCCTTGGCGGAGGAGTTCGGCATGGACGAAATCGCCTTTACGGGCTTTCTGGACGGGATCAACACCAGCCTTATAAAACCGATCGAACTGGAGCGTTTGTCGTCCCAGAGCAAGCTTAAGCTTGAGATCGATTATGAAAAGCTCTACTACAACATGCTCGAGGCGAAAGCTCCGTGGCTTTTTACTTTGACCGAATGGGACGGCGTACTCAGCGCTGAAAAGCGCAAGGCGATCACGAAGGAGCAGCGCGCTTCAAAATCGTATGTGAACGAAGAATCCGTCGGGCGCAACGATCCTTGTCCCTGCGGCAGCGGGAGAAAATATAAAAAATGCTGCGGGAAATAGCGATTCTTTCCCGGGCAAACCCACGGAAACGGCATTGCTTCTGCACGGCATTCGGCTATCCTCTCCGGTTAAAATTACGGTCAAGGCCATTGACAGAGGATGCCGTTTCTGTTAGAATACAAAACTGTCGACGGAGTGCAGGTCATTCGTCGGGGGTATTCGCGGAGGCGACACAGCTCCTGCTAGGGTTTGCGCCTGTAGCTCAGTAGGATAGAGCAACGGCCTTCTAAGCCGTAGGTCCCGGGTTCGAATCCCTGCAGGCGCGCCAATGATGTGGTGGGTGTAGTTCAGTTGGCTAGAACGCCAGATTGTGGCTCTGGAGGTCGTGGGTTCAAGACCCACCACTCACCCCATTTAATTTACCGGCGCATCGTTGGGGTGTAGCCAAGCGGTAAGGCACGGGACTTTGACTCCCGCATTCGTAGGTTCAAATCCTGCCACCCCAGCCAGATTTGACCCGTTAGCTCAGTCGGTAGAGCACTTGACTTTTAATCAAGGTGTCCGGAGTTCGAATCTCCGACGGGTCACCAGAGCGTACTGGGACGTGCGGGCGTGGCGGAATTGGCAGACGCGCCAGATTTAGGTTCTGGTGCCCAACGGCGTATGAGTTCGAGTCTCTTCGCCCGCACCAAGCCTCCGGCTTGAGCGATCGTTGGCCGGCGTTTAAAGTCTGAGTACGTTGGATCGTTGTTCTTTGGGCCGTTAGCTCAGTTGGTAGAGCACCTGACTCTTAATCAGGGTGTCCCGGGTTCGAGCCCCTGACGGCCCACCAGTTAAGTTTTTGCCGCATGGAAATGCGGTGTCTGCGGGAGTAGCTCATTCGGTAGAGCGCCGCCTTGCCAAGGCGGAGGTGGCGGGTTCGAGCCCCGTCTCCCGCTCCAATCTTTGGGCGGACGGTTTTTCGTCCGCCCAAAGGATCCCAACGGGTTCCACTTGCGCGGGTATAGTGTAATGGTAACACATTAGCCTTCCAAGCTGAGATAGTGGGTTCGAGTCCCATTACCCGCTCCAAAAACTCAATATGGGCCGTTAGCTCAGTTGGTAGAGCACCTGACTCTTAATCAGGGTGTCCCGGGTTCGAGCCCCTGACGGCCCACCAATCAATATGATCCGAACCACTTGCATCAATCGGCAGAGGGTTCGGATTTATTGTTTTTGAGCGAATTGGAGAATGCATATTGGGAAGGCATCCCGTCGATGGTACTGCGCGTACGCCGGAGGGTGCTTGCGTTTTGGAAGGAAGACGGGGAACAGGGAGTCATTCTATCTAATTCAAGCGTTTTAATTGACGGCGGCCTGCTATTCTGAGTAAAATAAATTAGTTGAAAGACCCGGTACGCTCGCCAAACGATAAGGGCGCAAAGCTACATACAATCCTCTCCGAAACAGCGGCTGCCGGCGACACGTCATAGCGGCCGGCACCACGATTTTGCAAACCGATTTTTATACAAGCAAGTATGTTTTAATAGGGCGGTGAATGCTATGAAGCGAAAAATCGGTCAAATCCTGTGTATATGCATCGTCGTCGCATCAATTTTCTTTCTGTCTCTTTCGGCATATGCCGCGGGGACTACTAAGTATACGCTCGATGAATTAGGGCTGAGCGTGTCGCTGCCTGCGGACTATGCTGTTTTTACGAGGGATATGGATGCGACCGATCCTAATCTGGCCGCCTATGATCTAACAAAAGAAGGCATGTCCTCACTTATGACCTCGCGCAATATCTATCTCAACGCATGGGATAAAAACATTGACCACGAAATTGTTATTTCCATGATTCCCATGACAGATGACTCGCTTGTTGACTTCAATCTGTATAGCGATATCGAGCTTTTTAGAATGGCAACCGTAATTGCGTCCGAATCTGAACACAAGGAAACTACGTTCATCAAGTCCGAAATATATCAGCAATTGAAAAGCATCGTTGACAGCACAGTATTCGATACGGCCCAGCAAGCCGCCGTAACTTCCGCTGCGCCAGCGAGCGCATTTACATATACCGATCTCGAAACACAGACCACATTCACTGTTCCGGCCAACTGGGCAGAAACCGCATTATCGAAACAACGAGAATTCATCGACGTTAAGTTTACTTCCAATGAAGAGGCTGGAATGAGCATCATGTATGGCAGTTATGACGCCTGGGGAGCGATGACGGCGTCGGAGCGCGCCGGATATACGCGATCCGACATGAATAGTGCTTTTTTCACCACGGAGGACGTTGCTGAAATATATGGGATCTCGCCCAGTAATATCGAAATCGTTACATATGGAGGCGTTGAATACTTCAAAGCAACAGTCACAACGACAGATACGATATACGGAACCGATTTGACCGTTACGATGACTCAGCTTCTTTTGGTTAACAACGGCTATATGTATTCGTTCCATTTTAGCGGCACAAGCGATAATGAGTATTATGATGATTTTGAAGGCTTAATGGAAAGTGTAAAATACAAGGATCATGAAGCCGTTTCTGCATCGAGTAGAATTGGAAGCGCAGATTTGTTAAGCGAGTTTAGTTTAGAAAATATACTCCTCAGCCTAGTTGTAACAATCGCCGTGTATTCATTGCCCATCATCATCTATAGATATGCAATCAAGAAGGAGCCTGTCGAACCACGCAAAGCAAAAAAAATCACTATTGTGTATGGAATTGCCGCATTCATCGTTATGTCGGCGTTGATATTTACTATTAGCGGAAGCGGTGCGGCAGGCGGTGCAATATTGATCTGGAGCTATATCAACTATCGGATGCTGACAGGAAGCAGCAAGGGTGCGGCTGAGGCGGTGCCTTCAAAGTATCAAGCAAGCGCCAGCACAGAAGCGCATGGAGGCGGCCCGTACCAGCCGATTGTTACAGCAGACAACTATGAAGCTTTCATCGCTAAAAACAGCGAGAAGCGCGATGATCATGCGCGGACAACGTTTAATGATAAAGCAGAAACATTAGAAAGCCGTGATGAGGGCGGCATCGGGTTTTGCCATAAATGTGGAAACAAACTAGAGTCCGACAGTGTTTTTTGCCATAAATGCGGCGCAAAAATTCCAAGATCTTCCTGATCCTGAATCGGATGTATTCTAGTGCCGGTGTCACCTTTGGAGTTTGCATCACCGCCTGATGAGCAAGCAAAAAGCAATCAATAAAAAGACGGACATGCTGTATATCCGTCTTTCAATTCCTTTGAGAGCGTTGGGAAATGATGAATCGCGGCTTTCAAGATAAGTTTATAGACAAGCCCGACGGAATGCTATATATTTGAATAGATTGGTATTTTAATCGCAAGGATTTTTGGGGGTTCATACTTATGCTTGTCGTGAACGGTTTGACGAAAAAATACGGGAAACTCGTGGCGAACGATCACCTGAGCTTTGAGGCGCCGGCAGGACAGATTACGGTGCTTCTGGGCGCGAACGGCGCGGGTAAGTCCACCGCGATCAAGGCGATTGCGGGGCTTTTGCGCTACGAGGGCAGCATCACCATCGGCGCGCATGACAACAAGAGCACCGAGGCGAAGCATCTGCTCGGCTATGTGCCTGAAGCGCCGTCCGTCTATGACCTTTTGAGCGTGCAGGAGCATATGGAGTTTATCGCGCGCGCGTACTCGCTTAAGGACGGATGGAAAGAGCGCTCGGAGATGCTTTTGGAGCGGTTTGAGCTTGCCGACAAGGGCAAGAAAATGGGGAAGGAGCTCTCCAAGGGAATGCAGCAGAAGGTGAGCATCTGCTGCGCCCTGCTGCACAGCCCGACCATGCTTCTGGTCGACGAGCCGATGGTGGGCCTTGACCCGCACGCGATCAAGCAGCTCAAGGCGACGCTTGCCGAGGAGCGCGCTCACGGCGTCGCAGTGCTGATTTCCACGCATTTGATCGACAGCGTGGAAGAACTCTGGGATCGCGCGCTGATACTCGTGGAGGGTAAAATCGCGGCCGTACGCACACGTGAGGAGCTTGCGCGAAACAGCGAGACGCTGGAGGAGCTTTTCTTCAGCATTACGGAAGGCGCTTCGACGGCGGACAAGGATGGTGCTTTGGCATGACCGCCCTAGGCTATCTGTTCGTAAAAACATTAAAGAATGCGATCATCGGCCTGTTTAAAAAACCGGGCGCGTTGATCTTGTACCTGCTGTTGATCGGGATGATCGTTGTATCCTTTGTATTCAGCGGCGGCGCGCCGACGCCGCCGACCGCCCGGAATACCGATGTGTTCTACGCGTTCGTGCTCGGGATGTATGCGCTGATTTTCGCTTTGTCCATCATGCAGGGGACAAAGCGGGGCACGGCGATCTTCAAGATGCCGGATGTGAACCTCTTGTTTACGTCTCCGGTACGCTCGGATAAAATCCTGGTTTACGGTCTTCTCAAGCAGGCGGGCATCATGGTAGCGGCGTCGCTGTTCATGATCGCGCAGTACCCGAACATCCGGATCAATTTCGGCCTCGGCGGCGACGCGCTGGCCGGGTTTATGATCGGCTATTGTCTCTTGGGCCTGTGCGCCCAACTGATCTCCGTGAACCTGTACGCGTTTTGCGCAAGCTCGCCCGAAAGGCGTTCGACGGTGGAGCGCGTGCTGAAAATCCCCGTTATACTCGTGCTGGCGGGCCTTGCGTATTTTGTTTTCACCAAGGGGGATGTCGGTACGGCGCTGCGCACATTCTTCGGCGGTGACTTTTGGAACTTCGTGCCGGTTCTTGGATGGTGCAGAGCGATCGTCGCTTTCGCTTCGGTCGGAAACTGGGGTTTGGCCCTTTTATTTGTTGGGTTGATGCTCCTTGCGTGCGGCGGCTGCGTGATGTTCCTCGTCAGAACCAATTCAGATTATTATGAGGACGTGCTCGTGAGCGCAGAATCCGCTCGGGACGTCGCGGCGGCCGCTAAGTCGGGACGCTTTTCGTTCGGCTCCGATACCGTATCAAAGCGCGTTAAGCGCGAGATGGCGCCGCTGCGCGGCGAAGGGGCGTCGGCGTTCTTTTACCGTATACTCCGCGAGCGTTCGCGCAAGGGCTCCTGGTTCTTGGATATGCCGACGGCGGGCGCCGCCGCGGTTCCGTTGCTGGCCCGCGTCATATTCGGAACGGAGCTTGTGGCGGAGGCGGGGATGTGGCCTGTATTCGCACTGGTGGCTTATATCATGATCTTTCTGATGCTCACCAATACGGTTGCGCAGGAATTTGCACGGCCGTATCTGCACATCGCTCCGGCTGGTTCGTTTGCAAAGCTGGCGGCGATCTGTGCCCCTCACGTGCTCAAGCAGGGATTGGAAGCGTTCGTTTTTGCCGTCGTAAGCTATTTTGCGTTCAGCCTCGCTCCGCAGGATGCGGTGTTTGCCGGGCTGACCTATTGGAGTATCGCCGCGCTGTATACCTCCGGCATCCTGCTCGTACAGAAGCTGCTCGGCGGATATAAGACCGCAGCGGTCGTAATGATACTCTATATCCTCATACTGCTCGTGCTTGTTGCGCCGGGCATCGTAGGCGCGATCATCCTGCAGGGACTAATTGGGACGATACTGGGCTATTGCGTTTGCATCGCCTGGAACGCAATCGTTTTTTGCGCGATCGTAGCCATCTGCAGCAATTTGGTTGGCAACCAGCAATCGTGAGAGCAATCGAAAAGAGCGCCCACGCAGGCGCTCAACTCGATTTTGGGTGGTGCGGAGGGTCTCACCCTCCGAAGGCTCCTTTCGGCTTCGGCGGCGTGTACGCCGAAACGGATAAAATTCCTAAGAATTTCTACCTATCGCAGCCGCCGCCCGGGAGCGCCCGTAGGCGCGAGAGGCGGCTGTGCAAAACCCCCGAAGCCGAAGGGTTTCGCTGATAAAGCCGCAGGCTTTGTCAGCGATTAGAGGCGCGGCCGTTTGACGCCGTCGTCCACATTTACTTGCTCCGGGGGCGTAAGCAGGCACTCCGGCGCAAGCAGGATGTGCCTTAAAAGCTTCATGGCGCTCGCGTAATAGTATCCGTCGCAAATACGCTCGTCCGTCACGAACTTTAAGCCGATCGTGCGGGTAATTTCCCGGGATCCAGTTTCGGAAACCGTATGGACGCGCACCTTGTTGCCCATCGCCACGAAGATGCTGCATGTTCCAAACTCATAAAGATGGTGGTAGATCGGCCCGATCCCGAGGGAGCCGAGATTGGTCAAAAACATCGAGCAGTGCCAGGGGCTTACGCTGCTGATAAACTTGGGAAGCTTGCCGACATTGTCCATCGCGCGCAACGCCGAGGCCACAAAGCGCATGAGGAAGGTAGGAAGCTTTTGCAGCACACGCGAGGTTTTATCCGAATCGTTCTGCGCGCCGATGCTCTTGTCGAGCTCGCTTTTGACGCGTTCGACCACATCGGCAAGCGTATCGGTCGGCTCAAACTCCGGCTTGATCAGCGTTTCCTCTCCATGCTCCGAAATGGAGCGCTTGATGATCAGCGAGATGTTGATATGGTTGCGCGCATAAATCTTGTTCCAGACGATGAACCGGTTCAAATAAGGGCGCTGTGCGATTAGGCGAACCATCGCGGCCATGATGACGTGCATAAACGTTAGGTCGGGCATATCCTGCTTGTGCTTTCGGATGAACGATTCGATGCCTTCGATAGGGATGTTGCTCTCAAATAAGTTCTGCGAGTCGATCCGCGTCCGGAGGATAAAGGGAACCACGGCGAACACAGGATCGACGTTGCGCACCCGCCAGCCGTCGTATCGGTCGAACAAACCCCGCTTAAAAGTATGCTGCATGATTCCTCCAAATAAATGATGCCTATGAGGATATTTTGATGACATTGTACCATGATGCAGACATGTCAACAAGCCAAAATTGGGGCGCATCCCAGCGTTGCTCACCCCGGAAACGATGCTCTAGCTCTATACAAAATCCTGCAAATACGGTATGATAGGTGCAGATAAATATTCGGCACGGCACGAAAGGTGCCCGAAAAACTGAGGAGATTGTAAAGATGAACAACGTTGTCGGCTATCGTTGCACATTGTGCAAGGCTGAATTTCCCTACACTGAGATGCTCACATGCCCGCACTGCGGAGAAAAAGGGATCCTGGACATCATATACGATTATTCGCACATCAAAAAGGTGTTTTCGCGCGAGTCGCTCGCGAAAGATCATAACAACAGCATGTGGCGCTATGCGGCGCTGATGCCGATCAAGGGCAACGGTTTGGACCGTTATCTGCGCGTCGGCTGGACGCCGCTGTATCGTTCCAACTCCCTGGAAAAAGAGCTCGGCATCAAAGCGCTGTACATCAAGGACGATGGGATCAATCCGACCGCATCGCTCAAGGATCGCGCTTCCGGCGTCGCCGTCGCGAAGGCCATCGAGCTTGGCTACGATACCATCGCCTGCTCGTCGACCGGGAACGCCGCGTCGTCCTGCGCGGGCAACGCCGCGCGCATGGGCCTCAAGACCGTGATTTTCGTGCCGCAGCGCGCGCCGGAAGGCAAGGTCGCTCAGCTCAAAATCTTCGGGGCGAAGGTCGTTTCCGTAAAGGGCGATTACCGCGCGACATTTGAACTAAGCCGCGCCGCGATCGATAAATACGGCTGGTATAACCGTAACGCCGGCATCAACCCCGTGATGACGGAGGGCAAAAAGACCGTTTCACTTGAGATCGCCGAGCAGCTTTCCTGGCAGCCGACCGACTGGATCGCCGTGTCCGTCGGCGACGGATGCACGATCGGCGGCGTGTACAACGGCCTGAAGGATCTCTATGAGCTCGGTATGATCGATCGCATCCCCAAAATACTCGGTGTACAGTCTACCGGCTGCAGCCCGTTCGTCACGGCCGCGGCGACCGGCGCGGAACTTGTGCCGACGGAGGAGAACACCATCGCAGATTCCATCGCGGTCGGCGTACCGCGCAATCCGATCAAAGCCCTGCGCGCCGTCAAGGAATCCGGCGGCACCTGGATCGCGGTGTCGGATGACGAAATCCTCGAGGCAATGCGGGTGCTTGGGCGCACCGAAGGCGTATTCGGCGAGCCTGCGGGCGTAACGGCGACCGCCGGAGTATGTGCCGCCGTGAAGCAGGGGATCATCAAGTCCAACGAATCCGTGACGACGATCTCCACAGGAAGCGGCCTCAAAGACGTTAAAAACGCCCTCCGTGCGGCGGGCTCGCCGATGCTTTGCGAACCGACGCTCGAAGCGCTCGAAGCGAGCGGAATCCTCGGCTAAGCACTAAAACAGGCGGAGCTGTTGCTTGATCAGGGAATATGGCGCGCCTGTTTTGATCAAACGCATATGAATTGGAGCTGTGGGCGATTCAGACACTTGTCTGCGCCCGCAGTTTTCTTTATTGTCCGTCTGCATTGGCATGGTTTATTTGCCCGTTGCCGGCATTGTTCGATAGCCAGATTCTGCTTTGTCCCGACCCGCTTCGCGCAGTGCGGCGGATAAAGATTATTCTCGTGGGGAACCTAATCTGTGTTCCTGTGAAGATTCTGCGCGATCGCCATATTCTGATAAAGTGGTTTTGCGTATAGTATCAGTATTTCAAAAGGAAAGGAAGTGGAATTACGAAACAGTCAAGACACGAATGTGCCTGTTTTCGTTGGAACCGAGAGTCTTTTCGAGTTTCAGCATCGTCCTTCGGCGCGTCGGCCATTGTTGAACGCTGTGAAACATGCTGAAATAGGGGTTTACAAATCAAAAAAAAACCGGTAAAATATAACCAGTATGTACGCCAGAGAGATCCATGTATATGGACTCTAAATAAATTAATGGAGAGTAGCTGCCATGATTGATTTGACTGTAAACCGGGACAAATTGAAGAATACCATCAAGCGCGCGAAAGAAAACAACATCATCATCCCGACCCTGGCGCAGATGAAGAACCCGGACCTGATCCCTGAGAAGATCAAGAATAAACTGAAGAACATCGGTCTTTGGGATATCAGCCCGCTGAATTTGTTCCGCATCACTTGGAGAAACGAACCGACGATGAACGGCGGCGGCTATGGCGACGTCAATTATCTTGAGATCCCCAGCGCCCTCACCGGCGTAAAGGCCAGGATCGTTGTTTTGATCGGCAAGTGGTTCCCGACAGGTTGCCATAAGGTCGGCGCTTCCTTCGGGTGCCTCGTTCCGCGTTTGGTTACCGGGCAGTTTGATCCCACCTATCATAAGGCCGTTTGGCCCTCCACCGGCAACTACTGCCGCGGCGGCGCCTATAACTCCAAGCTTCTTTCCTGCGACTCCATCGCCATCCTGCCCGCTGAAATGAGCAAGGAACGCTTCGAGTGGCTGGCCGAGATCGCCGGCGAAGTCATCGCGACCCCCGGCTGCGAGAGCAACGTCAAGGAAATCTTCGACAAAACCTGGGAGCTTCGCAATACGCGTGAAGATGTCGTCATCTTCAACCAATTTGAAGAGATGGGCAACCCGCTGTGGCACTATCAGGTGACCGGTAAAGCGATTGCGGACGTGATCGATAAAATCAAGGGCGAAAACGGCCGTCTCGCTGGCGCTTGCTTCACCTCCGGTTCCGCCGGCACGATGAGCGCGGGCGATTATCTCAAGGAAGTTTGGCCCCATGCGAAGCTGGGCGCCGGCGAGGCGCTGCAATGCCCGACGCTGCTGAACAACGGGTTCGGCGGACATAGGATCGAAGGCATCGGCGACAAGCACGTGCCCTGGATCCACAATGTCAAGAATACCGACATGGTCGTTGCGATCGATGACGAGGACAGCCAGAACCTGATCCGCCTGTTCAACGATCCCACCGGCAAGGAATACCTGATCAAGGAGCTGGGCCTGTCGAAGGACTTCGTCGAGAAGCTGTCGTTCCTCGGCATCTCCGGTATCGCCAATGTGCTTTGCTGCATCAAGATGGCGAAATACTATGAGAGCACCGAGAACGATATCTTTGCGACCGTCGCTACGGACTCCGCCGTAATGTACACCAGCCGTATCCAGGAGCTCAACGACGCCGACGGCGGCTACGACGCCAACAAGGCTGCCCGCGACTACTACGAGCATATGCACGGCGTGCGTACCGACAATATGGAAGAGCTGACCTATGAGACCCGCAAGCGCATCCACAACCTCAAGTACTATACCTGGGTGGAGCAGCAGGGTAAGACGATCGATGAGATCAACGCGCAGTGGTACGATGAGAACTACTGGACATCGGTCCATGATCAAATCACCGAAGTCGATGCTCTTATCAACGAATTCAACGAGCAGACCGGCTTGCTCAAGAACCTGTAAACGATACTGGAACGGTTCAAGACCAGGAGGCATCCCAACCGGGATGCCTCTTTTATGCGCTAAGACGGGCTTACGGGTCAGGTTTGTATGACTCATTCCGTTTCGTGCCGAATATGCGTGATGAACTTAGGCGGAAAAAACGCTGCGTCTGAAACAACCAGCAATAGAAACGCGCGGCGGCCCGCTGCTTTTCACGTTCGATGCATGATGGAGAAAATCAGGTGAATTCAATAAAGAAGCGGGGGGGTCCCTTGAAAAAGTGCCGGCCCGCCCGTCAGCCGTAGATCTTATATCAGTATTAACACCACAAT
>JBCFAY010000017.1:20018-71680 GCA_038562375.1 Bacillota bacterium
GGTCCTATTTAATTGCGGACGAGCCGCGATTCAGCGATAGAGCTTAAAGCGTTATTACGCGAAGAATCCCGTGATGATGGAAACGATTTCTTCACCGATACGCTTCTGTGCTTCGGAAGTGGAAGCGCCGACGTGGGGCGTACCGGATACGCGCGGATGGGTATACAGGGCAACGTTCTTCGAGGGTTCTTCCGCGAACACGTCGAGGCCTGCGCCGCGGACCTTGCCGCTGTCGAGAGCTTCAAGAAGATCGGCCTCGTCGACGTTGCTGCCGCGCGAGGTATTGATGATCACGACGCCGTCCTTCATCTTGGCGATGGTTTCCTTGCGGATCGTGGCGGGCTCGCCGGGCAGCGTGGGGGTATGGAGCGAGATGAAATCGGAGGAAGCAAACAGCTCATCCATCTCAACATACTTCATGTTTTCGTTCTCGAGCCCCGGCACCTTGAAGATATCGTATGCGAGGACCTTCATGCCGAGCGCCTGGCAACGGCGGCCGAGAGCCTGACCGATGCGGCCGTAGCCGATGATGCCGACGGTCTTGCCGGTCATCTCGATGCCCTTATAGGCGTTCTTCTCCCATTTGCCTTCGCGTATGGTAGCGCCCGCGACGCTGATGAAGCGGGCCACGGAGAACATGTGTGCGAGCGCGAGTTCGGCGACCGCATCGGAGCTGGCCTTCGGGGTATTGGTGACCTTGATGCCCTTGCTCTCAGCGTATTCGACATCGATATTGTCCACGCCGACGCCGCCGCGGATGATGAGCTTAAGCCTGCCGCCCGCTACCGCTGCATCGATGATGGGTGCGCGAACCTTGGTGGCGGAGCGTACGACGAGAACGTCAAACTGTTTAACCTGCTCCTTTAAATCTTCGGGTTCATAGAACTGCTGGACAACCTCAAAGCCTGCGGCGGTCAGCGCCGTGACGCCGCTCTTATCCATTCCGTCGGATGCTAAAATGCGAATCATTATCGATTACCTCCCAAAAATTATCGTTTGTCACAACGTAGTTCACGCGGCAATCCACCTTGTTACGGGCAAATTGCCGCGCTGTGTCTCATAGGGAAAACTATTTCTTCTTGGCTTCAAACTTCTTGAGGAAGTCGACCAGCGCCTGTGCGCCCTCCTTGGGCATGGCGTTGTAAACGGAAGCGCGCAGGCCGCCCACGCTCTTGTGGCCCTTGAGGTTGTCATAGCCCGCGGCCTTGGTGGCGGAAACCACCTCGGCGTCCAAGTCCTTGTCGCCGGTGACAAACGGGATGTTCATCAGGGAGCGGTACTCTTTGTCAACCGTACCCTTGAACATCTTGGACTGATCTAAGAAGTCGTAAATCACCTTGGCCTTTTCCTCGTTGAGCTTGGCCATGCCCTCAAGGCCGCCGATGCTCAGCAGGTACTTAAAGACCAGGCCGCACACGTAGATGGACCAAGTGTTGGGCGTATTGTACATCGAGCCGTTCTCGGCATGGGTATCATAACGCATGTAGGTGGGGACCTTCTCGTCGAGATCATTGCGGATAAGATCCTCACGCACGATGACGATGACCATGCCGGCGGGGCCGATGTTTTTCTGCACGCCGCCGTAGATCATGCCGTAATCGCTGACGTTGCAGGGCTTGGAGAGGAACATGGAGGACTGGTCGGACACGAGCACCTTGCCCTTGGTATTGGGGAGATTCTGGTAGGTGGTGCCGTGGATCGTCTCGTTTTCGCAGATGTAAACATAGTCCGCGTCCGGGCTGACGGGAAGGTCGGACACGTCGGGAATGTAGCAGTAATTTCTGTCCTTACTGCTCGCCAAAAGGTTTACCGTGCCGTACTTCTTGGCTTCTTTATATGCCTTCTCGCTCCACGAGCCGGTGACGATGTAGTCCGCCACGCCGTTCTTCATCAGATTCATGGGGATCATGGCGAATTGCAGCGTTGCGCCGCCTTGGATGAAGAGAACCTTGTAGTTTTCAGGGATGTTCATCAGGGTGCGAAGGTCGGCTTCGGCTTCGTCAATGATGGTCTGATAAACCTTGGAGCGATGGCTCATCTCCATAACGCTCATGCCGGAACCTTTGTAGTTGATCAAATCTTTCTGGGCTTCTTCAAGTACCGGGAGGGGGAGCATGGAAGGGCCTGCGGAAAAATTGTAGATTCTGTCGTATGCGAGCGCCATTTTAATTCTCTCCTGTTCAATCATTATTTGCATTTACGGCAACAATTCTTTATGATCGGCCCGGCGACGCCGCGCTTCGTCTAACCGATAAAATCAACGCCGAATCAAACGACGTTATTTCATATGGTAAGGATGCCCCGGAGGCAAGGGGATAAACCGCATTCTTCCAGATGCTATTATACAATCTTTACGTCGAGATATCAACCGCATATTTTCAATATTTCACGAAAAAATCAGTAGAAATATCAAAGGAATTCAGCGTTTTGGAACATTTGATCGCGGATAATATTTTATCAATAAGTAAAAAATTGATGATCCCATAAATCAAATGTGTATCGAACGAAAAAGGCGAAGCGAAATCGCAACCGCAAGCGTGTTCGGCTGAATTTTGCCTGATGTTAAACAGTCGGTCGGAAGTAAAGCGATACGGATCATAGGCGAAGTCTTCCTATTCCCGAGTTTGACGCGAAAGTTGCGCTGGGGTATGATTGAATTGCAAATCAGTGTCGCAGTCGCCAATGTGTTCGGCGACTGCTTGCATGAAGAAACGTCTCTGTGCGCCGCTCGGTCGCCGCATCTGTAGCGCAGAGACGATAATGATGAAGGAGCGCATATGGGAAAACAGCTTCAAGAGGTTTTGGGCGAATATTGCTCGTCCAATCCGGCGCGCTTTCATATGCCGGGCCACAAGGGGCGCGGGCTCAACGGCTTTTGGCGCGGCGATTTGGCCCAATGGGATGTGACGGAGCTGCCGCAAACAGACCAACTGCACGCTCCGGAGGCCGCGATACGTCAAACGGAAGCAAACTGCGCCGGAGCGTTCGGCGCAAAACGGACATTTTTATTGGTGAACGGTTCGACCGTCGGGATCGAGGCGATGCTGCTGTGCTGCAGCGGCTTTGAGCGCGTTCTTCTCGATCGCGCCTGCCATCGCAGCGTTCTGTCCGGGGCCGCTCTCGCCGGGATCGATGTTGATTTTATTGAGCCGCAGACGGCTGATCTGCCGGGAGGCTTCGGGGTGGTCGACGCGGAAACGCTGGGCAACGAGCTTCGTTCCCGCCGTGCGGACGCCGTTCTGATCACCTCTCCGAATTATTACGGGCTTTGCGCGGACCTCGATGCGCTGAGCGAGGTCGCAAAGCGATACGGAGCGTGGCTGCTCGTCGACGCGGCGCATGGCGCGCACTTCCCATTTTCAAAACAGCTGCCGCCTTGTCCTGCCGGGAAGGCGCAGCTATGGGTCAACAGCGCGCATAAGACGCTCAATGCGCTCGGGCAGGCGGCGTTCCTGCATGTGGACGAGGTCCCGGGGCTGAACGAGTCCAGGGTGCAGCGTATGCTCTCGCTCGTGCAAACGTCAAGCCCGTCCTATCTGCTGATGTGCTCGCTCGATTGGGCGCGCTACAGCGCGAGCCTTCCGGGGGCATGGGATGCTCAGGTGGAGCGCGCGAATAGGGTGCGGGATCGCATCGCATCGCTGCCGGGGCTCGCTGTTTTGGGGCCGCAGGCGGTCGGCCAGGCAGGCGTCGCCGCCTTTGATCCGACCAGAATCTGTATCCTTGTGACCCAAAGGGGTATCGACGGTTATCTGGCGGCAAACGCCCTCGCTCAGCGGGGTGTGATCGTGGAGATGGCGGACGCGCAATGCGTGGTGTGTATCACTACGCCCGCTGATCCTGATGAATGGTATGAGCGGTTGATCGACGGACTGATGCATCTGCCGTTTGGCGCACAGGCCCAGGAGCCTCCTGCAGCTTACTTCGACGTCGCAAAACGGGCGATGCCCCTGCGGGAAGCCGTATTTGCGCCGTCGGAGCCCGTCCCGCTCGCCTCGAGCAAAGGCAGAATACTTTCGGAGGAGGTCGGCGTCTATCCGCCGGGGATTGCCGCTGTGCTGCCCGGCCAACGGATGAGCGAGAGGGCGATTGCGTACCTGTTGGAGCAGCAGCGGCGCGGAGGCGGCTTGTTTGGGATAACGCAAGGCTGCGTAAGCTGCGTCAAGGAGGAACCATTAAGATAATGGTCATAGCGTGTCCATGCAGACCCACGACGACGGTAAAATGCGCGGACAGCGCTTTGAGAAGTACGGGTTCGTCCCTTTCCTTCGGGTACCATTTTGTTGCGTGAAACGGATTTTTGAAGTAAACTCAATGTATGATGAACCACATATGGAGGAAACCATTGCGTTATTCCATTACGCTCTTTGATTTGGACGGAACGCTGATCGAGTCCGGCGCTGGCATATTTGCCGCGACATACGCCGTGATCGACGAGTTTAAACTGCCCCGGCCGAGCGAACGCGAGATGCGCAAGCTTGTCGGTCCTACGCTTTCCGTGGGTTTTTCCGAGCTCCTCGGCATCAGGGTCGAGGATATTCCGCGCGCCCTGGATCTCTATCGCCGCGCGTACAGGGAAAACGGATATGAGGCGCTTGTGCACGCTTTCCCCGGCGCTAAGGAAATGCTGCAGCGCGTCAAGGCGAGCGGATCAAAGATCGGCATCGTGACCTCCCGCGTCGAGAGCACCGCGAAGGAACACCTGGAGCGTTACGGACTTTTGGATCAGGTGGATTACATTCGCGGGGCAACGCCGTCCAGCTGGGACTCCAAAACCGAGCTTTTAAGGGCCGCGATCGAAGACCTCGGCTTGAATGAGAAGACGCTTCGCGACTGCGTGATGATCGGCGACCGGCTTTACGACATCGACGGTGCGAACAGCGTCAATATGGACAGCATTGCCGTCACCTATGGATACGGCGAGCGCGAGGAGCTTGAGAACTGCCGACCCACGCACATCGTACAAAGCATTGAGGAATTGACCCGCCTGTTGACCAGAAGCGAATGAATATTCAGGAGGGAACGCTCATGAAACTCATTCTTGCCATCGTTCAGAACGACGATGCAAAGCAGTTGATTAAGGCGCTGACGGAACAGGGCTTCAGCGTGACGCGCCTTACAACGACGGGCGGCTTCCTGCAGGGGGGCAACGTCACGCTACTGATCGGCGTCGCGCCCGATCGCTTGCAGGCCGCGCTCGACATCATACGCGAGCGGTCCGGGCTGAGGAAAGAATATACCGTGATCCCATCGAGCGCCGAGCTCATCGACATGCCCGTACAGGTAACGCTTGGCGGGGCGACGGTATTCGTCGTCGATGTTGAGGCGCATTATAAGTTTTGATATGTATCCGACATTGCATCAGGAACGTTTGATCGAACTGGCGCAGGCGGGCGCCATGCCCCATGCGCTGCTGCTTTGCGGCCCCGAGGGCAGCGGCCGCATGAAGCTGGCGCTGCGGATCGCCGCTTTCTACTGCCTTGGAGTCGACGACCCGGAGGCGATGCTCCGCTCCCCGATGTGTACTTTGATCGACGGAACGGCAGTGGAGCTGATCCGCCAGCTGCGTGAAGAACTATCCAAACAGGCGTTTCATGATGGGAACCGCGTCGTTCTGATTAAAAACGCGCATCAGTTGACCCAGCAGGCGCAAAACGCCCTGCTGAAAACGCTGGAGGATCCGCCGCGGCGCACGGCGTTCATACTGACCGGGATTGCCGCCGGCCTTTTGGCGACCATACGTTCGCGCTGTACGATCATACGCCTTGGGACAACCCCCGTTGAACAAATCGAGAGAGAACTCATCCAATCCGGCATCGATCCGGGGAGCGCACGCATCTATGCAGCAGCATCCCGGGGCGTGCCCGGCAACGCCCATTTGCTTGCGAAGAGCCCGGAACTACAGCAGATACGCAGGGATGCTCTTGCGCTCGTCGAACGGATGCTCGCCGGTAAACCCGCTTTTGACCTTGCCGGGCCTCTCATATCGGCGGGGGAGGATTCAATGGGATTTGCGCTTGAGTGTATGCAATCCTTTCTCGGCGATATCGCGCGGCTGCAGGCGGGTGTGGACGCGCCGGAAAACCCGGATTACGGGAGCGCAATCCGCAAAGCGGCCCAAAGCTTTACAATTGGGCGCATTCAAGGTATGATAAGACAGTTGAATGAGGCGAGCGAAAGGCGTGCGGCCGGAATAAACGCTGCGGCGGCGATGGATTATCTCATCGCAGGCTGGCTGTACTGACCGAAGCGGCTTAAAAGGACTCGTGTTTAATGCTGGATTGCGGGGATGGCGTCCGCCACCCGCCCACTATAGATGGAGGCAGGATGAAAAGGGTCGTTGGCGTTCGGTTTAAAACCGCCGGAAAGGTGTATTATTTTGATCCCGGAGAGCTTGAGATCTGCGAGAAGGACGGCGTGATCGTCGAAACCGCACGCGGCATCGAGTTTGGCGATGTAGTGGAAGGCATCCATGAAGTTCCCGACGAAATGGTCGTCAATCCTCTCAAGGATGTTCTTCGTGTTGCGACGGAGCAGGATTGGGAGGTACGCGAACGCAACCGCGCGAAGGAAAAGGAAGCGTTTGAAATCTGCATGGCGAAGATCGCCGAGCATCAGATGGATATGAAGCTCGTGGATGTGGAATACGCCTTTAACGCGAGCAAAATCCTTTTTTACTTCACCGCGGAGGGCCGCGTTGATTTCCGCGAACTGGTCAAAGAGCTGGCATCGGTGTTTAAAACCAGGATCGAGCTTAGGCAAATCGGCGTGCGCGATGAGGCGAAAATGCTTGGCGGTTTGGGCTCGTGCGGAAGGCCCGTATGCTGCAAAAGCTTTCTTGCGGACTTCCAGCCGGTATCGATTAAGATGGCGAAAGAGCAAAACCTTTCCCTTAGCCCGACGAAGATTTCCGGGCTGTGCGGGAGGCTGATGTGTTGCCTGAAATATGAACAGGATTGCTACGAATCGATGCGCAAACTCATGCCCAAGGTCAACAAGGACGTTATGACGCCGGATGGGCGGGGCCAGGTGCTTGAAAACAACGTCATTACCGAACGCACCCGCGTGCGCGTGACGCTGGACGACGGTACGTTTGACGTGCGCAGCTATCCCTTCCGCGAACTGAACCGTGCGGAAGATCTCCCCGTGAACGAGCAAATCGCCCCAAAGGAGAACGGGCAATCCGAGAATGGCGCTGAGGGCGTATCGCCGCAGGCGGGCGGCGCGCCCCGCGAAAGATCGGGCTCCGACGGCAGGAGGAACGAAGATCGGCGCTTGGATCGGACCAAACAGCGCCATACGCAGCCCAAGGTCCCCATGAATCACAAGATCGCGACGCCTCCCATACAGGGGCAGGGAGTGCATCCCACAGATGCCGGCGCTGTAGAGCAAAAGCCGACAGCGTCCTCCGGTCAAAATCGCCGCAGGCGGCCGCGCCGCAAGCCGAAATCCGCCGGGGCGAGCGTGCCGCCGAACACCAATAACTCCTAGAAAACCCACCTTGATTTTTTTAAGGCACATGCTACAATATATTGAGGATAATGAATACGATGGAGGTTTGTCATGGCATATTTTATCAATGAAGAGTGCATCAGCTGTGGAGCGTGTGAGCCTGAGTGCCCTGTCAACGCAATTTCTCAGGGCGACGATCGCTATGTGATCGATCCCGAATTGTGCACCGAATGCGGCGCTTGCGCTAACGTATGCCCGGTTTCTGCACCCAATCCGGCCGAATAACCGGGAAACCGGCAAAACAAAATATAAAACGCCGGGTTCATCCCGGCGTTTTATATGCTATGATATGTAAGAGTATCCCTCTGTGGCGCTTTGCTCGTACCGTGCAAGCTATGAATCGCTTTGACCCCGTTTCCGCAGCTTAAGAAAGTTCCTGGTTTCTTCCCTTAATTTTGGCTGATATAAATGTATAACGCGGTAAGCGCCTAAGCTGCATCGGTTTGACTATAATGACGGATCAAGATCAAAATAAACGGTTGTTTTTCAATTCCATCGCTGTTTTTGCCATAATTCGGGTATAAAATGACGGCGTTTGGTGATACACAAAATGATCGGCATCGTGTATCTGCACAAAGCGGCTGCAATTTGCGCTGATTTCGGGCTAGTTTTGTTGGATCGGGCGGCGTCCTAATCTATTATCGACTTCCGAGTTCAAATCTGATTGCCGCCTTTTCCATTGTGAACGCCGGATTCAATCGGCGGATGGGCTTGTGGCATAAAGGAGGTTCATTATGCGCATCGCTGAGTTTACCGATACATTTCTACCCATTGTCGACGGTGTTGGAAGGGTCGTACATAACTATGCCGTATTTCTTAGCGGAATGGGACATGAATGCTATGTCATGACCCCGATGAACGATACGGGATATCGCGGCGGCTATCCATTCGAGCTGGTTGAATACATCGGTATGCAGGTTCCGGGCTTGCCACAATACCGTGCGGGCGTTCCGTCTTTGGATACGCATTACAACAATAGGCTGCGGCAGATTCAGCTCGACGTCGTGCATGGTCACAGCCCTTTCGCGGCCGGGCGGGAAGCGCTCCGGCAATCGGTCAGGTTCAACGTGCCGCTGATCGGCTCGTTCCATACCAAGTATTACGATGATTTCTATAAGATCGCAAAGAGCGAAGATCTTGCCTATATCGGCGTAAAATATGTCGTGGAATTCTATAATCAATGCGACCAGGTATGGAGCGTCAGCAAGCATGCCGCGGATACCCTGAGAGCATATGGGTTTAAAGGCGATATCATCGTGCTTGAAAACGGCGTTCCAATCCGTACCCCGGAGCCCGAAGCCGCAAAGGAAATGGGAGAGCGGCTTGGGCTGGGCGATTTGCCGGTATTGCTCTATGTCGGCCAGATCAACTGGAAGAAGAATATACTGCGCACGATGGAGGCGGCCTCTTTGCTCAAAAAGGATGGAAAGCGGTTCAAGCTTGTGTTGGTCGGAAGAGGGCCGGACTCTGAACAGGTTCTTGAAAAGGCCCGCGAATTGGGTATCGACGAGGAAGTAATGCTCCCGGGCATGATTCAGAACGATCGGGAATTGAACGGCTTGTATCATCGCGCATCCATATTTGCCTTCCCATCCCTCTACGATACCGCCGGCCTCGTGGTGCGGGAAGCCGCGGTGATGGAAACGCCCTCTCTGGTGATCGACGGCAGCGCCCCGTCCGAGCGGATTGTTCCGGGCATCAATGGGTTGGTGTGCGAGGATACCACCGAAAGCATGTACGAAGTGCTTACGCACTACCTGTTCAACGCGGAAGAATTGAAGCGCTTAGGCCAGAACGCGCGCACAAGCATCCCGGTTTCGTGGGAGGAGGCCATTGTGCCGATCGCCCGGCAATACGGAGAAGTCACACGCCGCTGGAAGCAGCAGAGCAAGGAAAAGAACGTGCACGCGGTCTCCCGAGCATACGATCGGTTTAAAAACAGGCTCGGCACTTGAGAGGGAGAGGGGGCGTTTCCGGTATGATCCATCTGTACTATGGCGACGGAAAAGGCAAGACCACCGCCGCGTTGGGGCTGGCGCTTCGCGCGATCGGGTGCTCCAAGCGCGTTTTGATTGTACAGTTTCTCAAAAACAGCCGGACCTCCGAACTGAACGCGCTTGCCAGGATGCCTGAAGCGCGCGTTTTGCGCGGGACAGCGGGGGGATTTGTGCACAGGATGACACAGGAGGAAAAAGAAAGGACGTGCGAAATCCACAACCGCAATCTGAAAGCGGCGATCGATGCGGCTGGCGAGGCGAGCGCGGCGATAATCGTGCTGGACGAAGGGATCGACGCTTTTACGCTGGAGATGCTGGATCGCGACCTGTTCATCGGCTTTCTTAAAAGCGCCCCCAAGGATGTGGAGATCGTCCTTACAGGACACAGCCTGCCGGATGAGCTCATAGGCTTGGGCGATTATATCACCCATATGGAAAAGATCAAGCATCCATATGATCGGGGCGTTATGGCCAGAAAAGGCATAGAGTATTGATGCGGTTTGTCTTTTGCAACCCATCCGCGTCGGCGTAGAATTCTTCCTTGAAACGCTGGACGGCATGGTAGAGCAGGCGTACTACGGCAAATGAGGCAAACCCTGATATCCCTTGGGCCGCGGAGCGAACCAATCGCCTCTGCGGCCTGTTTTTTGCTTGAGCCCCTGCCGCACAAAGCCGTTTCCATTGCCAACGGCGGCAAAGTATACTATGATTGGAACAGAAAAAATGCGTGGACTGGGGACGCTGCCAAGAACCCGAACCGCGCGTGATGGAAACGGATGGAGCCACGGCATGAAATGGATTGAGGTTGCGGTATCGACCACGGAGGAAGGATTAGAGGCGGTTTCCGCCGCATTTGACGAAGCGGGGCTAGCGCAGGTTGTGATCGAGGAAGGCGAGGGGCAGATCATGCGCGAGCTCGAATCGAGCGCGAAATACTGGGATTTTGCGGACGCCGGCGAGCTTGCAAGTCCCGACGGGCCCTGTGTGAAGGCCTATATCGCGGACCTCGAGGAAGCTCCGTTGATCGTCGGCCGCTTGAGGGACAAGATACGCTTCCTCGCTTCCGCCGATATCGGCCTGGATTTGGGCTCCCTGAACGTGAGGGAACGCCTTGTGGACGAAGAGGACTGGGCGAACAATTGGAAAGCGTATTACAAGCCCATGAACATTGGGCAAAAGCTGATCGTCAAGCCGAGCTGGGAAAGCTGTGAGAATCCCGAGGGACGCGTGATCCTCGATATCGATCCGGGCATGGTATTCGGCACCGGATCCCACGAAACGACGCAGCTCTGCCTTGAGATGCTGGAGGCGTTTGCGGGAAAGCCTGTGAAGCTTCTCGATATCGGCTGCGGGAGCGGCATCCTTGCGCTCGCCGGTTTGCTTTTCGGCGCAAAGAGCGCCGTCTGCGTCGATATCGATCCCGTCGCGGAACAAACCGTGGAGGAAAACATGCAAAGAAACGGCATCGCCGCGCCGCGCTATGAGATCCTTATCGGCGACATCCTCTCGGATTCCTCCTTGCAAGAAAAAGTACGCTCGCACGGCGCGTTTGATCTTGTGATTGCCAATATCGTCGCCGGGATCATCATCCCGCTTGCGCCATACGCCGCGAAGCATATAAAACAGGGAGGTTCATTCCTCGTCTCCGGCATCATCAGGGAGCGCCTTGATGAAGTCCTCGTCGCGCTGAAGGCCGCAGGCTTTGAACCCGTCAAGACCGGTTTTGCACAGGAATGGACTGCGATTCTCTCGCAATACACGAAAGGGGAAAGACCGTCGTAAGCGCCGGTCAAGGGTGTACGTGAACGAAAGAACGTTAACGGTTCTTGAATACTATAAAATCACCGCAATGCTGGCCGAGCGCGCGCGCTGCTGCATCGGAAAAGAGCTTGCGCTCGCGCTGCTGCCGCAGACCGGGATTGAAAGCATATCGCGCGAGCTCGCGCTGACGGAGGAGGCCGAGGGATATCTCTACCGCTCCGGCATGTCGCCTGTGGACGATTTTCCTGATATGCGGCTTTCCCTCAAGCGGATGCGTGCCGCACTGGCGCTTTCGCCTTCGGATTTGCTCGGCGCGATGCGCTGCCTGCGTGCCGTCCGCCTCGCGAGGGAGCGGCTCGTGCAGGAAGACAAAGAGCCTTCGCTCCTATCCAATATGGCAAGCTCGATCGCTCCGCACAGGGCGATTGAGGAGGAAATCTCCCGCTGTATCCTGGGCGAGGATGAGATCGCCGATGGCGCTTCCGCCCGGCTTGCGAGCATTCGGCATAAGATGCGGCAGGTCAACGAACGCGTGCGCGACAGGCTCAACGCGATGATTCGCGGCGCGTACGCCAAGTATCTGCAGGAGCCGATCGTGACGATCCGCAACGGAAGATATGTGCTCCCGGTGCGGCAGGAATACCGCCAGTATGTTTCAGGGCTCATTCACGACCAGTCGGGAAGCGGGGCGACGCTGTTTGTCGAGCCGGCTGCAGTCGTGGAATTGGGCAACGAATATAAAAAGCTCGTCGCGGAGGAGACCGCGGAGATCGAGCGGATACTCGCGGAGCTTACCGCTCTGCTCGCACCGGTCGCGGATCAGCTGCGCGCGGATCTGGATACGCTCGGCCGGATCGATCTGTGCTTTGCAAAGGCGGAGCTTGCAAAAGCCTACCATGCGACCCGTCCGGGCCTCAATCAGGACGGCTACATCAGGATCGTGCAGGGCAGGCATCCGCTGATCGCACAGGATCGCGTCGTGCCGATCGACGTATGGATCGGCAAGGATTTCAACACGCTCATCATCACCGGTCCCAACACTGGGGGGAAGACCGTGACGCTCAAGACCGTCGGCCTGTTTACCCTGATGATGCAGGCGGGCATGTTTGTGCCTGCCGGAGAGGGCACGCAGATGTCGACGTTTGAGGATGTGTTTGCCGATATCGGGGACGAGCAGAGCATCGAGCAGTCGCTTTCAACTTTTTCTTCCCATATGACCAATATCGTGGGTATCCTGAGCGCGGCGGACGAGCGTTCCCTGGTGCTCCTTGACGAGCTCGGCGCAGGAACCGACCCGGTGGAAGGCGCGGCGCTCGCCATGAGCATCCTGGAAGAACTGCATGGGCGCGGCACGATGACGGTGGCCACGACGCATTACAGCGAAATCAAAGCTTTCGCGCTTACCCGCGAGGGGTTTGAGAACGCCTCAATGGAATTTGACGTTGATCGATTGTGCCCGACGTATCGTCTGTTCATCGGAATACCGGGCCGCTCAAACGCGTTTGAGATTTCCGAAAGGCTGGGCTTAAACAAGGGCATTATCGAGACCGCCCGTAAGTTTTTAAAGAGCGAGGATATCAAGTTTGAGGACGTGATTTCAAGCGCCGAATCCCAGCGCAGGATCGCGGAAGAGGAGCGCGAGCTCGCAAAGCAGGCGAGAACGGAGCTCGAGGCGCTCCGCCGCGAAGCGGAAGCCGAGCAAAAGCGCATGGCGCAGGAGCGCGAGCGCTTTCGCGCGAAGGCGAGGGAGGACGCGCGAAGGATCGTCAGCGAGACGCGCCAGGAGACGGAGCGCATCATCGAGCAGCTCCGCGCGGCCGGAAAGACGGATCAGCGCGCAGCGGAGCGCACGATCCAGCAATCCCGCGACGCGCTGAGAAAGCAGGAAGAGCAGATCGCGGAGCCGATCGTCGCCGCAGAGCGGCCCGGCAAGCCGCCCAAAACCGTCAAGCCCGGAGACGCCGTGCGCGTCGTCTCGCTCAACGTAAAAGCAGCCGTGCTTGCCCCGCCGGATGCCAAAGGTGAGGTTCAGGTCCAGGCGGGTGTGATGAAGCTCTCCGTCAAGCTTTCGGATTTGCTGCTGGAGCATCCTCGATCGGAAGAACGAAGCGGCGCCCGCGTTTCGATGCTGTCGATGCCCAGCGTACCCCTTGAACTCGATCTTCGCGGTATGCTCGTCGAGGACGCGGTCCTGGAGGTGGATCGGTATTTGGACAACGCCAAGCTTTGCGGCCGCAACGAGGTGAGCATCATCCACGGGAAGGGTACCGGCGCGCTGCGGGCGGGTATACAGGAATATCTCAAGCGCCATCCAAACGTGAAAAGCTTCCGCTTGGGCGCATACGGCGAAGGCGACGCGGGCGTGACCGTGGTGACGCTTAAGTAGAGCGCCAGGCAGCTGTCCGGCAAAAAGCGGCTGAAGTTCATACTTTATACACATAATGGTGATAGAATAATGATAATAGTGTCCGCCTGCCTCTGTGGGATTCCCTGCCGGTACAACGGCTCCGCGAGCGCGTTTGACGAGATCGTCCGCTTGGTCGCGCGGGGAGAAGCCATGCCGATCTGCCCCGAATGCCTCGGCGGCCTCGGCATTCCTCGTCTGCCGTGCGAGCTTACGGATACCGGCGAAAAGGTGCTCGACGGACAGGCGCGCGCGGTTGCGAAGGACGGGCTGGATCTGACGGACGCGTTTGTACAGGGCGCGCGCCTGTCGCTTGAGATCGCCCGCCGGCATGGCGCGACATCGGCGATCCTTAAGGCCAACAGCCCATCGTGCGGCTGCGGTGAAATCTATGACGGCACGTTTTTGAACCAAAAGCGCCCGGGCAACGGCGTAACGGCCGCCCTCTTTGTGCGCAACGGGATCCGCGTGCAAACGCTTTAGCAGGCAACTACGCTGCAAAGGAGATTTGGCATGGAAACGAACAATACCATACTGGTGATCGACGATGATAAGAATATCCTTGCGATTATTGAGCTGTATCTAAACAAGGAGGGCTATCGCGTCTGCACCTGCGAGCGCGGGGATCAGGCGCTGAATGTGTTTCGCGCGGAACAGCCCGCTTTGGTCGTCCTCGACGTGATGCTTCCGGGGCTTGACGGCTGGGGCGTTCTCTCCAAGCTTCGCGGTGAGAGCGATACGCCGGTGATCATGCTCACCGCCAAGGGCGATACGCTCGACCGCATTCAGGGGCTCGACCTCGGCGCGGACGATTATATCGCCAAACCATTCGATGCGAAAGAGCTTTTGGCCCGCATCAAGGCGGTGCTAAGGCGCAGCGCCGCGCCCGCCGAAAGCGAGCGCGTGATCAGCCACGACGGGCTTATCGTCTCGCTTGATAACTATTCGGTGATCCTCCACGGCAGGCAGCTTGAAATGCCGCCAAAGGAAATCGAACTGCTGTATTTTCTCGCATCGCACGAGGGCAAGGTCTATACCCGCGAGCAGCTTCTAGAGCAGGTGTGGGGTTTCGACTTTTTCGGGGATTCAAGAACGGTGGACGTCCACGTCAAGCGCATCCGCGAGAAATTGGGTGAATGCGATCAGTGGCAAATTAAAACCGTCTGGGGCGTGGGATATAAATTCGAGGCGCAATGAACATGTTCAAAACGCTGTTCTCGCGGATGCTGACAACCTATCTCGCGGTCATCCTCGGCATATTGCTTTTGCTTGGGATCACGGTCGCGACCATGTTCAGGAACCAGTATACGACGGAACAGGAGAAAGAACTGCGCCGTGAGGCGGAAGAGATCAACAGCATCTTGGTGAACGTATATGTCTACCCGGAGAAAAGGCCCGTCGCCGCGGAGGAACTGCGCATCATCGCCCGCAAATACGACGGCCTGATTCAGGTCGTCGATGCGAACAACGCCAAGATGTCGTTCATGTACGCCGGCTCCGAGGATCAGTGGGCGGTCGTCGACGGCGTGGACATCTCGCAGCTTGCCGCCTCGATCATCGACGGCACCGCAGGGGCCGCGATCATCACCGACCTCTATCAGGGCATGACGGATTTTCCGATCATGTCGTACGCAAGACCCGTTATCAACAACAATAACGAGTATGAGGGCGCGATATTCTTCCATGTGAATATGAGCACGGTCAACGAGTCGATCCGCCAGGTGTATCTCGACGTCATGCTTTCTTCATGCATCGCGATCATACTGGCGATTCTTGTTGTTTCGTATATCACGGGGAGAATCACAAAGCCCGTCATCAACATGAACCGCATCGTAAAGAGGTATTCTGCGGGCGACTTTGACATGCGCATCCCCGTGGAAACCTCCGATGAAATCGGCCAGCTTGCCGCAAGCTTCAACGTCATGGCGGATGAACTCAACAACCTTGAGGGGGCACGAAGGAGCTTCGTTGCGAACGTTTCGCACGAGCTTCGTTCGCCTTTGACGTCCATGCGCGGCTTCCTCGAGGCGATGCAGGACGGAACTATCCCGGAAGCGGAGCATTCGAAGTATCTCGACATCGTCATCGCGGAAAACCGGCGTATGTCGGGCATGGTCAACGACCTTTTGGATCTTGCGCGCATAGAATCCGGGCAGGTCATCATCAAGCCCGAGGTATTCGATATCAACGAGCTGATCCGGCGTACGCTCATAACATTTGAAGCGCGCATCGGGCAAAAGCATCTTGAAGTGATTGTGGATTTCGGCGAGCGCACATGCTTTGTCAAAGCCGATCCCTCGCAGATCGCGCAGGTGCTCCGCAACCTGATCGATAACGCGATAAAGTTTTCGCCCGAAAGGGGAACGCTCACGCTTGGAACGCACACGGAAAGGCGGCAGGTCAGCGTTATGGTGGCCGATTCGGGCTGCGGAATCGAAAAAAGCGATCTCGAGCATATATTCGAGCGATTCTATAAAGCGGAAAAGGCGCATACTCCCAAAGGAGGAAGCGGCACGGGGCTGGGATTGTCGATCGCCAAGAGGATCATCGACCAGCATCAGCAGTCCATTCGGGTAGAAAGCGCGCCGGGCGAAGGGACGACGTTCATCTTTACGCTACAGCGCGTTCAGGAACCCGTGCGCGCAAAAAAACCGCACCCGCCTGAAGTTTGAGCATCGCGCGCCGATGGGAACATACTCTGGAAAGCGCATGGCGCATGAGTGCTTGTCGGCGCAACCTGATAGGTCTAGCCTAGCAGGCTCCGCCGCGCCACAATGCGCCTCGTATACGAGATGCTGCTGCATGATTTGTTTTAGCGTCAAGGCGAAGAAGGAAGCCTAAAGGGGATGCTCCATGCCGACGTCAGCGCGGAACCGCCCGAATATGCCGTTTGAGCATGTTCGGATCAATGCGCAACGCTTATGCTTGCGCGGCGACGCAGGAAGAATTATACTGATTTTGTTAGGGCAACTCTCTGCCTTATTGACCGTCTGCATAGAAGGAGGACGAAATGGACTATAAGGACTATTACGAACACCCGGATTTTTACGGCGAGCCTCGGCCTCCGAAAAAACGGAGCAATTTTGGGGCGTTTGTCGTTACGGCTATATTGTTCATGGCGATCGGCGCGCTTTTGATGCAGATGGTCTCAAATAATATTGGAAAACAACCTCCTGTACCGTCGCCGACTTCTTCCGCCGCCGAAACGCTGCCTACGGCTACGCCGGCCATGCAGGCGCCAACGCCGCTGCCCGGCGAGCGCACCCTGCCCGAGTTTGACGGCAAATCGCCCGCCGTGAGCGATACCTTCAACCCGATCCCGGATATCGTTGAGGCTTGCACCAAAGGGGTCGTAGGAGTCATCAACTATACGAGCAGCTCCTTGAAGGATTACGAGGTAGAGCAGGGCGGCGGCAGCGGATTTGTGATATCGAGTGAAGGCTACATCATCACCAACGCGCATGTCGTCGAGGGCGCGACAAGCATCGGCGTAGTGCTTCACGACGGCACCGAGGTCAAAGCGCGCATATTGGGCGTTGACGCCACAGCGGATCTTGCGGCTCTCAAGATCGATAAAACCGGGCTGACCGCGCTTAAGGCCGGGGATTCCGATAAGACCCGTGTCGGGGAATTCACCATTGCGATCGGCGACCCTACCGGCCGCCAGCTTTCGAACACGACCACGTTCGGCATCATCAGCGCCGTCAACCGGCCGGTCAATATCGATGGGCGCACGAGCAATTACATCCAGACGGACGCCGCGATCAATCCGGGCAATTCCGGCGGCCCTCTGCTCAACATGAACGGCGAGGTCATCGGGATTACCTCCGTGAAGACTGTGTCGGCGGGCTATGACGAATTCGGCAACATCATCTCTGCCGAGGGGCTTGGGTTCGCCATCCCCATCAGCGACGCGATGCCGGTCATTCAGCAGCTTATTACCAAGGGTTTTGTCCAGCGCCCCGGCATCGGGGTATCCGTCGTTCAACCGTCGGCACTGGAAATTGAGGAGTGGGGAATCCCCAAAGGCATCATCGTCTATTCCGTCACCAAGGACGGCCCCGCGCACAAAGCCGGCCTGCAGAAATACGACGTCATCGTATCCTGCAATGGAACGCCGACCGTTGATCGGGATGAATTTGTCAAGATGGTGCAGGGCATGAAAGTCGGCGACAGCATGACGATCAAATACTGGCGCGACGAAAAGTACTATGAATGCACCGTGGTCGTAGGCGACCTGAACAGCATGGGATCCGAGCTTGTCGAGCAGGGCACGGTGGAAGGCTTTGGCTGGTAGGCAAGGGACACCCGAGCAGGAAGTCTTGGGTCGGACGAATTTTGTGCGAATAGTTTTTAAGCATAACGGAGCGGACGCCCAAAGGGCGTCCGCTTTATCGCTTCGCAACGTCTTCGCTTCGTCATCGTCCGCCCTGATAGCCCTTGCTCGTTTCCTCTCCGCGCAGCACGCGCAGCGCGCCTTCCGCCAGCGCTCTTAGTTCATCCTCACCCGGATAAACCTTGATGGGAGCTATGAGGCTGACCCGGTTTTTGATCGCGCCCGTGAATCGGGTGGAATAGGCGAGACCGCCCGTCAATATGATCGCGTCGACGCGCCCGTCGAGCACCGCGTACATCGCGCCGATTTCCTTGGCGACCTGATACGCCATGGATTCGACGACCAGCGCGGCAAAATCGTCGCCTTCCTTGATCAGCTTTTCGACCTTGATCAGATCGTTGGTGCCAAGGTAGGCCATCATGCCGCCGTGGCGCGTCACCCTGTCGAGCATCTGCTTCTGGGTATACGCTCCGGAATAGCACATCCGAATCAGCTGTTCAACCGGCAGGCCGCCGCTTCTCTCGGCGGAGAACGGCCCTTCGCCGCCAAGTCCGTCGTTGACGTCGATCACGCGGCCGTAGCGGTGCGCGCCCACCGTGATCCCGCCGCCCATATGGGCGACGATAAATCTGCAGTTTTCATAAATGCTTCCAAGGTCGGCGGCGCATCGCCGGGCGACGGCCTTTTGATTGAGCGCGTGGAACACGCAGCGGCGCTCGATCCCCGGCATTCCGGTCAGGCGCGCGTTCTGATCGAGCTCGTCCACGACCACCGGGTCTACGACATATGCCGGAACGCCGTACTTCTCGCCGATCTCGGCCGCTATGATGCCGCCCAATGCGGAAGCATGTGTCGCGGCGCTTGAATAGGTCAAATCGCGAAGCATCTGCTCGTTGACGCGGTAGACGCCGCTGTCGATCGGTTCCGTGATGCCGCCGCGGCCTACGATCGCGTCAAACCCGGCGGGATCGACGCCGTTTTCCTCGAGCATCCGCTCGATGATCTGCATACGCAGCCCCTTTTGATCGACGATGGAATCGAACTGGTCGATTTCTGCCTTCGGATGGCGTATTACACGCTGGATGACCGCCTGATCGTTGTGAAACACGCCGAGCTTCGTGGATGTCGATCCGGGGTTGATCGCCAATAAGCGATAGACTTTTTCCTTATCAGGCATGTTCATTCCCTCTTCTCCAGTGTGATCGCGCCCGTCCGAGCGGCCTCGACCCTGCCGAGCGTACCCAACTCATCGATGTATTCGCTGAGCTCTTCGGGGCTTGCCGAAACTTCAAACAGGCGCGTGTTATCGAACGATTCGAGCGGGCGGACGCCGTAACGGGCGTTGAGCGCCTCGCATTGCGCCCAATCCGCGTCGGTTACGCGCAGCACCGCCAGTTCCCGGCACACACAGAGCTCAGGATCGTAGGCGGTGACGCTTTTTACACACTGCATCCGTTTGAGCTTGAACAATACGCCCGGCAGCGTCATATCGAAGCACTCGATGGAAAGCGTTATGCGTGAAATGCTTGGATCCGTGGTTTCCGCGACCGCAAGGCTTCGGATGTTCCATCCTTCCCGGCGTATCTGCGAGCTTACGCGCGTGAGCACGCCGAATTCATTATCCACCAATAACGTCAGTATCGGGCAGATTGGCCGTTGCATAGGTTCCTCCATCGGATTGAGTTTACGGATATTATACTACAGCGGCTGGGAAAAGTGGGAAGAACATGCTATATTGTTTATAAGAGGCGGGAGGGGTACAGAATGCTCGACAATCGATGCGCCCGCATGGGGGTTTTCTGCGTTCGAGGCAGTCCGGGAAAGTGTTTTATCGGGTTTTCCTACAACCTCGAGAGTACGTTTAAACGCCTGCGTTTTGAACTGAATATGAACGCGTGTTCCTACAAGGCGCTGCAATCGTACTGGAACGCGTGCGGCCCATTGGAGTTTTGCGTGCTGGAAGAGTTCGTTCCGGAAGAAGGATCGGGCGATGAGCTGGATGCGCGCATTAAAGCGAGGATGTTCACGCTGCAAAAGACGTTCGGGAGCGACGCGGAACTGCTGCAGACGTCTGTTCAGGCATAAAAGAAGAGCTGTGCGAAAGAGAATCGCGCAGCTCTTTTCTTCGATCGATTTTGGGTATGGCAAAGCGTTTTCCCGAATAACGTTTATCCACTTGCGCCCATAGGGAGCGGACTGCCTGTTTCCAAACGCCTGATTCTGCCCGCCTCCTGTTAGGAAAGCTTCTCGGGCTCCGGAAGCTCCGGCCCGTCGATGGTAATGGATTCGATAACGACTTTCTTGCGAGGAGTCTGCCCATCGGCTTTCACGCGTACATTCGCGATAGCGTCGACGACGTCCATTCCATCGGTCACACGGCCGAATGCCGCATAGTCGCCGTCCAGTTCAGGCTTGTCCTGATGCATGATGAAGAATTGCGAACCTGCGGAATCATAGGAACTCATCGAACGCGCCATCGATATGACGCCGCGTTCATGCAGGAGATCATTCTCAACCCCGTTTGAGGAAAACTCGCCTTTGATGCAATAGCCGGGGCCGCCGGTGCCGTCGCCGTTCGGATCGCCGCCCTGAATCATAAAGTCCTTCATGATCCGGTGGAACGTCAATCCGTCATAAAAACCGGAACGCGCGAGCGCTACGAAATTATAGACGGTCTGAGGAGCGATATCGGGATACAGCTCCAGATCGATCTTGCCGTAGTCCTTGACGGTGATGGTCGCCTTGACCGGATCGCTTGTGCTGATCGGGGCAAGCTCCTGACCGGTTGCGCTCGGCTGAACGTCATTACCGGCCACGCAGCCGATAAATGCCGCCGCGAGCATTGCGCACAGCGCGAGGATCATGATTCGCTTCATTTGCTTTCCTCCTTTTGCCGGATGTCCCGTGCGACGACGACGCCCGTGACGCTCGCCTGCATCAGGCCGCGCGTAATGCCCGCGCCGTCGCCGATCGCATAGAGTCCCGGGATTGCCGTCGAGAACGATTCGCTCACCGCGACCTTGCAGGAATAGAATTTGACCTCAACGCCGTAGAGCAGCGTGTTCTTTGAATACAGGCCCGGCGCGATCTTATCGAACGCCCGAAGGGATTCGATGATGCTCGTCAGGTGGCGGTGAGGCAGCACGAACGAGAGGTCGCCCGGCACGGCCGTAGTGAGCGTGGGGATGACCGTCGATTTATTCAAACGGGAGGTGTCGGTCCTGCGCCCGCGCAGTAGATCGCCCAGTCGCTGTACCATGATGCCTCCGCCCGTGAGCATGTTCCCAAGGCGCGCGATGTAGTTGCCGTACGCGATCGGCTCGCGGAACGGCTGCGTGAAGCGCGAGGAAACCAGCATGGCGAAATTGGTATTTTCCGTCCTAAGCGCAGGATCGTGATAGCTGTGGCCGTTCACGACCGCGATGCCGCCGTCGTAATGCTCTTCGCTCACGATGCCGCCGGGGTTCATGCAGAACGTGCGCACCTTGCTCTCGAACGTATCCGAGTAATAGACCATCTTTGCCTCATAGAGATGGCGGGTGAGGTGATCCATAACGGAATTGGGCACTTCAACGCGCACGCCGATATCGACTTCGTTGTTTGTGGTCGCAAGCCCAAGCCGTTCGGATTCGGCGCTGAGCCATTCCGCGCCGCCGCGGCCGGGCGCGAGAACAACGTAAGGCGCATAGGCGGTATGCTCCTGACCGTCCTTCAGATACGTAACGCCGCTCGCCCGACCGTCGCTTTGCTCGATGCGAAGGGCCGTTGCGCACTCCAAAAAAGTAAAGCCTTCGATCGCGATCAGATGCTCATACATGTTCTCGAGCGTAACGGCGGAATACTCGGTGCCCATATGGCGCACCGGGCAGCGCACCAGATGAATGTTATGCTTGCTGCACTCGTATGCGATCTCGCTGACCTTGGGATCACCCCGGCCGTGAACGGTGGGGGGCGCGCCGAAACGCGTATAGATTCCGTCGGCATAATCGATCAGCTCCTGCGCTTTGGAGGGGCTCATATAGTCGGTAATATTGCCCCCGACTTCATGGGAGAGCGAAAGCTTCCCGTCGGAGAATGCGCCGGCGCCCGCCCAGCCGCTCATGATCGCGCAAGGCTTGCAGTTGACGCATTTGCCCGTGATCCGTGCGGGGCATTTGCGGTTTTTTAACGCGCGGCCGGAATCCAGAAGCAACACCTTGCTTTCCGGCGTGTGATCGAGCAGTTCAAGAGCGGTGAATATTCCCGCCGGGCCCGCGCCCACGATGATGACATCGAAATCCTTCTTCAAATTGACCACTCATTTCTCTTGCGTTGTGGTATCGATCCGACACCGCATATCATGATACACAAGATCATTATTAGAGTCAATAATAAATCCAAAATGCATAACGAACCATTATGAAGGAGCGCCTTGCCATTCCTGCATCGAACAGCCGGCCAAAGTTTCTGCTTGGCGTTTTCGCTCCAGCGATGCCGTTGATCATGATAGAATACGAGGATGATGATAAAATGGTTTCTGCGTCGGGACTATTCGTACCGGCGCCATCGGATCGACGCGAAACACTTGAAGATAGAAGGATATAAAGGTCGAAGGGCTGCCCGTTCGGGGCAGCCCTTCGACCTGCGAGCAAGCCATAAGCCGAGTTCTGTCGTGTGTGACCATCTATCTAGGCATACGGTTACCAGTATGCTCAAGCGATTACCAGGAGCGTGACGGGCCGCCATTAAATGCTCCCATTCCAATCTTGCACCAGGTGGGGTTTACAGAGCGGACAAGTCGCCATGCCGCTGGTGAGCTCTTACCTCGCCTTTCCATCCTTACATCGACGTGCAATGCGGTATATTTCTGTTGCACTTTCCTTGGAGTCGCCTCCACCGGGTATTACCCGGCACCCTGCCCTATGGAGCTCGGACTTTCCTCATGCAGACAAAGCAGCATGCGGCCACCTGTCTTACTCGCATCTGCTATTTTACACATGCTTTGTCGATCGGTCAACCCCGTTTGATTGATTGCCAGGATTCGGTATGATAAAATACAAATGTAATTACTTCCAAAGGAGTCGGCATGGAACAATACAGCATCTTAATCGCAGCGGGGATACTGGCCTTGATCGCAGTCATCGTTGCGATCATTCTTTTGAGGCGGCTCAACTGCGTACAGGCGGAAATCTGCGCGCAGCAAAAGGACGCGCAGCAGCAGTTCATTGAACGGATGCAGCATATAAACCAGCTCATGGGCGAAATGATCGGCCAAAATCAAAGCGCGATGGCCGCATCCATCGCTGCGCAGTTAAAGCAGATGGAAACCCGTATCGGCTCCTTTGAGACCGGAAACGAGCAAAAGCTTGAGAACATGCGCACGACGATCGAACACCGTTTAAGCCGCATTCAGGCGGACAACAACGAGCGGCTGGACGAGATGCGCAAAACCGTGGACGAAAAGCTGCAGCAGACGCTCGAGAGCAAGATCAGCCAGTCCTTCCGGATCGTAAACGAAAGATTGGAGCAGGTCTATAAAGGCCTCGGCGAGATGCAGACGCTCGCCGTCGGGGTGGGCGATCTGAAGAAGGTGCTCTCAAACGTCAAGTCCCGCGGCATCGTGGGCGAGATCCAGCTCGGAGCGATATTGGAGGAAATTCTCTCTCCCGAACAATACGATGCGAACGTAATTACCGTTCCCGGCACGAAGAACTATGTCGAGTATGCGATCAAGCTCCCCGCCGAGGATGGGATGCACATCTATTTGCCGATCGACGCGAAATTCCCCGGGGACGCATACGGCAATCTACAGGATGCCTATGAGTCCGGGCTGCCCGAAGCCATTGCGGCGGCGCGCGCAACGCTGTGCGCAAGGCTCCGCCAAAGCGCGAAGGACATCCGCGACAAATACATTGCTCCGCCTTGCACGACTGAATTCGCAATAATGTTTTTGCCGTTCGAAGGATTGTACGCCGAGGCGGTCAACCGCGGTATGATCGAACAGCTCCAGCGCGATTTCCGTGTGAGCATCGCGGGGCCCAGCACGATGGCGGCGCTCCTGAACAGCCTGCAGATGGGCTTCAAAACCGTCGCGATCCAGCGCCGCAGCGGCGAGGTCTGGAACCTTTTGGGCGCGGTCAAGAACGAATTCGACAAGTTCGGGGATATCCTCGCGGCGGCGCAGCAGCGCATCGACCAGGCGAACAAGGAGCTCGACAAGCTCATAGGAACGCGCACGCGAAGCATCATCCGCAAGCTCAAGGAAGTGGAGCGGCTGGACGACCTAAGCACCACGCAGCTTCTCGGTCCTTCGATCGACGCTGAAATTGACGAACCGGATGAAGATGCCTATAATGGGGATTGAGTTTAACGCATTCGCGAAGGAGAACATTCCATGCACAATAAAAAGGTAATACTTAGCGGGATACAGCCTTCGGGTACCCTCACGCTAGGCAACTATATCGGCGCGTTGCGCAACTGGGCAAAGCTGCAGAATGAGTACGAATGCTATTATTGCGTCGTGAATATGCACGCGCTCACGGTCCGTCAGGATCCCGAGGCGCTGCGCAAACGTTCCGTTCAGACCGTCGCGTTGCTCATCGCACTGGGGATTGATCCCAACGCGTCGACGATATTCATTCAATCCCATGTCAAGGAACACGCGGAGCTCACTTGGGTGCTCTGCTGCAACACCTATATGGGCGAGCTTGGCCGCATGACCCAATTTAAGGACAAGTCCGCCCTGCATCAGGATAATATCAACGCGGGGCTGTTTACCTATCCCGTGCTGATGGCTGCGGATATTCTGCTCTACCAAAGCCATTTGGTGCCGGTCGGAGCGGATCAGAAGCAGCACATCGAGCTTGCCCGCGACCTGGCCCTGCGCTTTAACAAAGCCTATGGGGATACGTTCGTCGTGCCGGATCCGTATATTCCGAAGCTCGGCGGGAGGGTGATGAGCCTGCAGGATCCCCTGAGCAAGATGTCCAAATCGGACGCGAACCCAAACGCTTATATCGCGTTGCTCGACGATGCCGATACGATCACAAAGAAGTTCAAGCGCGCCGTAACGGATTGTGAGAACAGGATCGCATACGATCCGGAACGTCCGGGTGTCGCGAATCTTCTATCGATCTACTGCTCCTGCAGCGATAAAACAATGGAGCGGGCCGTCGCCGAATTTGAAGGCAAGGGATACGGCCAGCTCAAGCTCGCGGTAGCCGAGGCGGTAATCGAAACGCTGCGCCCTGTGCAGCAGGAATATGCGCGCATATTGGCGGACGAGGCCGCGCTTTCGAGCATCATACGGAAGGGGAGCGAAAAGGCGCGCGAGCGCGCGGCGAAAACCGTGGCGGACGTATACGAAAAGGTTGGGCTGAACTGAAAAGGCCGCCGTATGCCCGGCGACGTCCGATCATCAACGGAGGATACCGTGGAGAAATATTTTGAAATGCTTCTGTCCGGCGGGGCCGATCTGGCGATAAAAATCGACGCGAAGTCCATCGTCACCGCCGCATGGACGGTTTTCAAATGCCAATTCGGCTGCGGCATGTATGGAACGACCCACCACTGCCCGCCCAATACGCCAAGCTGGAAGCAAACGCAGGAGATGATCAACTGTTTCAGCTACGGGATACTGTTTCGGTGCCGTTCGGTATCGCCTATAACGCCGCTGGCGGCGAAGGTCGCGCGGGAGCTGTTTTTGGACGGTTATTATAAAGTGCTTGCTTTCGGCAGCGGCCCCTGTCAAAAATGCGCCGCGTGCAACCCGGAGCGCTGCAATTTCCCCAAGGAAACCGCCCCCGCGATGGAAGCCTGCGGGATCGACGTGTTCGCTACCGTGCGCAACAACGGCCTGGAGATCCACACCCTGCGCGAGCGCGGCGAAACACAGAACGATTTCGGGCTGATATTGGTCGAGTAAAATTAAGAAGCGCCCTTTGCAATCGATATGGAGCGGCCCGCAAACATGCGGGCCGCTCCTGTGCTTTTAAAGTTCCTTTTCTTCGGGCGGCAGGTCGGTATAGCCCGGGTCGACGGTGATCACGCATTGGCAGTGCGGATCGATCGCGTTCATCTCCTTCTTGATCTGCGATTTGATCTGGTTGATCCGTTCATGGCTCAACCCAAACGGCACGGCGAGATCGAACATCAGGTTGGTCTTTTCCTCATGGATAAGCACGCGGAAATCGTGGAAGCTCAAGCGAGAATCGATCCTGGTGATAACGCTGGATACAAGAGCCGAAGCTTCGTTGCTGCGCGCGTCATCGATCGGCAGGGGATCAAGGTGGATCGTAAGCGTCAGGTTCAAAGAGTCTCCGATTTCGCGCTCCGCCTTATCGATCATTTCGTGTATTTCAAGGATATCCGCATCCGGCGCAACTTCCGCGTGGGCGGTGGCGAGGGTCCTGCCGGGGCCATAGCTGTGGATTACGATATCGTGCGCGCCGTTGATCCCGTCGTATGCGCAAAGGCGTTGGTGCAGCTCCCGAACAAGGGCGGGATCCGGCGCTTCCCCCATAAGGGTGCTCGAAGCTTTTCGCAGCACGCCGACGCCCGCGTACAGGATCAACCCCGACACGACGAGCCCGATATACCCGTCGATATTGATGCCGAAAAAGCGGCCGATCAAAATGGAAACGATGATCGAACCCGTGGCCAGCACGTCGCAGAGGCTGTCTACCATCGTCGCGGCGATCGTGTTCGAGCGGATCTTGCGGCTCAGTTTGCGCGAAAACACGCCCATCCACAGCTTTATGACGATCGAGAGGCCGAGAACGATCAGCATCACCGGCGAATAAGCCACGGGGGAAGGGGATAGGATCTTTGAAAACGACTCTTTGCCGAGTTCATACCCGATCAGGAGGATCAAAAAAGCGATGACCATCGCGCTGATGTATTCCATCCGGGCGTGGCCGAACGGATGCTCCGTGTCGGCAGGACGGCTCGAGAGTTTGAACCCGATCAATGCGACTGCGGAGGTCGCGATATCCGAAAGATTGTTGAACGCGTCCGCCTGAATCGCGATGCTGCCGCTGTATGCGCCGACGATGAATTTTGACGCGCACAGAAGAACGTTGGCCGTTATGCCGACGATCGCCGCGAGGAAACCATAGGCCTTGCGCGTCGCCAAAGAATCGACGTCGTTTGGGCGGCGGATAAAGAGCTTAATGAGCAACTCCGTCACAGCATCAGTCTCCTAACAAAGTACATCGTGCATCACGGCGCGGAACACCTCGCCGATCGAAGCGCGCAACGCGAGGGTAGGGCGGCAGGAAAGGGCCGTGTCGTCCCTGTTGATAAGCACAAGTTCCTTCCCCCGGAAGTACTCGACCAGCCCGGCGGCAGGATACACGCTCAGCGAGGTGCCGCCGACGATCAACAGATCCGCCGAGCGAATCGCCTGTATGGAGCGCTCAAGCACCGCGCTGTCGAGACTTTCTTCATAAAGCACGACATCCGGGCGGATGATTCCGCCGCAGGCGCAACGCGGAACGCCGATCGAGGACGCAATCGCATCGATATCATAGCGTTTGCCGCAGGACATGCAATAGGAGCCGTGCAGCTCCAGCACATTCTCGCTGCCCGCTTTTTGATGCAGGCCGTCGATGTTCTGCGTTACAACCGCTTTGAGCTTACCGGCGCGCTCAAGCTTAACGAGGGATTTATGCGCGTCGTTCGGGGCGGCGTCGGCTTTCAGTAAATCTTTCCTATAGTATTCATAAAAAACATCCGGATGGCCGACAAAGAAACTGTGGCTCAGGATCGTCTCAGGCGAGTGGCCGAATGCATGTTGGGCTCGATACCTGCCCTGCGCGCTGCGAAAATCCGGGATACCGCTTTCGGTGGAAACCCCTGCGCCCCCGAAAAATACGATATTCTGCGCGGCGTTGAGCAAGGCTGCAAAGCGAAGCGCAGCATCCGATTCGGTTTGCATTCTGCTCGGCTCCTTCATAATGGTCTATTCAACAGTATACCGCTTTGTCAGGCAGGAGGCAATGCGACTACGCTTGCGCCGAAAACTTCCGCTTCCATAAGATCATGGGTAACGAATATCATGCGACGGCAGGAATCGGCGCACAATGCCATGGCGGCGCGCTTTGTGGATCCGTCAAGGCCCCTGAACGGTTCATCCATGATGAGCATATCCGCACTGTGATAGATCGCGCGGGCGATGGCGGCCCGGCGTTTCATTCCGCCGGAAAGCGCCGAAGGCATCGCGTTGCAATAGTCGATAAGGCCAAGCGCATTCAGGATTTTCCTTGAATCTCGCGCTGCGGTTGGATCCCGTTGGACAAGTTCGATATTCTCGATGATAGAAAGCCACGGCAAGAGCCGATCCTCCTGAAACACGGCGCCGATCCGGGCGCAAACAAGCCCGGTGATTTGTCCGCTCCGCGGCGAGGCGAGGCCAAGGAGCAGCTTTAAAAGGGTCGTTTTCCCACAGCCCGAGGGACCGGTGATCGCGACGATCGGCTGATCCGGCAGCGTGAGGGTATAGTCCGTAAAAAGGGGCTTATCATATCCAAACGTAACGTTTTTGAGTTGAACGCTCATACACGCGCCTCCTCCGGGATGTGCTTCAGCCCGATCCGCATGATTTTGGAGAACGCGCGTTCAAAGAGAATGCTCAATAGGATTACAAACGCTGTCCAGGCAAACAGATCCGGCGTTTCCAGATAAAGCTTTGTTTCATACAGATTTCGGCCGATCGAAAACTGCGGCGTGCACAGCACCTCGGCCGCTATACCGGATTTCCACGCAAAGCCGAGGCCGGTCGTGCAGGCGCTTGCAAGATACGGCGCGATCGAGGGCAAATAGATTTTAGCAACCGTCTTCCATCTGCTAAGATGGAAAACCCGACTCATTTCAAGCAGTTGAGGATCGGTGTTGCGTATTCCCGCGAGCACGTTTTCCTGTATTATCGGAAGAACGGTGAGAAACACGATGAACACGGGCACGGCTGTTTCTTGAAACCAGAGTATCGTCAAGAGTATAAACGAACTGACCGGTGTGGAACGGACCACCGCGAGCGCGGGGCGAAAAAAGTCGTTGACCGAAGGGAAACGGTACATAAACGCCGCGAGAGCGATGCCAAACGTCAGCGCCAGCAGAAACCCGATTGCGATGCGAAGCAGAGAAGCCCCGGAGGTCAACCAAAAGGCTGGCTGAACGCTGAGCGTCATTAGACGGCTTGCAACGGCGATCGGGCCCGGAAGTATCAGGTCGCTCGACGTTGTAATGGCGGCAAACTGCCAGAGAGACAGCCAAATGGCGGCGCTCAGCAGCTTGCGGATGATCTTGCTGCCGCGATTGCTTACCCCATATAATAGAAATCCTTGCCCGGCAGCGCGCCGCCGATCGATTTTGGGTTGGAAGCGAGTAGAACATCGAACATGGCTTTTGCGTTTTTGGCCATGTCCTCGCCCGTTATGGCAACGATGTTGCAGTTCGGTATCGCGCGCTGCGCTGCCTCGGGGCTAGCGAGAATGCCGTATTCATAGATCATGGGCGCGGCCTGCTCGGGGAAGTCCGTGACGTATTTTGCGGAGCCTTGATAGTCCGCAAGGAAATTCTTTATCGCTTGAGGGTTTTCTTCAAGGAAAACGCTGCGCACGATGAAGCAGCCCTGTACCAGTTGCGTGCCGCCGCTGATTTTATTCCATTCTGCCGTCATATCAAGGGCGATGCGCAAGGCGGAATTCTTCATCAGAACCGCCGTCGCATTGGGTTCGGGCAGCATGCCGAGCGAAACGTTCCCCGCTGCAAGCTTTGTTGCCAGCTCTGCGTGCTCCGCGAGGTATTCGATCTTTACGGAATCTGCGATGTTGTTCTTTGCAAGCAGATAATTGAGGATATATTCCGGCGTTGAGCCCTGGCCCGTCGCGTAGAGCGTTTTCCCCTTTAGATCGGAAAGCTCCTTGACCGAGTCGCCATTTTCAAGTACGTACAATACCCCGAGCGTGTTGATAGCGATGATTTTGACGCCGCCCTCGGTTTTGTTGTACAGCGTCGCCGCGAGGTTGATCGGCACGGCGGCGATATCGGTATTTCCCGAGATGACCTGTGCCGCCACATCGTCGGGAGCGATGGAGAGCGCGAAATCATATTTTTGTGAAGCCTCGCCGAGTTCTGATTGATGCATGAGATAGGATAGCCCCATGCCGGTCGGCCCTATCAAGGCAGCGATACGCACCGGAGCGGCGGGTGAAAGCGTCGGCGATGGAACGGCCGCGGTCGGCGCAGCGGTAGGGGAGCCTTGGCTTCCCTGCGAGGCGCAGCCGGATGCCGCAAGGACCAGACACAAGGCGATGGCAAGCCATACTACGAACCTTTTGTGCATGTTGAATACCTCCTTAAGGTAAAAAGAGTCGAATCCGCCATTTAGGGAGCTGGAAAGCGCGCTGTTACCATGTCGCCTCAACGCGCGGAGCGGTTTTGAGGCGCGGGTTCGATTCACAGCCGATCCTGTGACGGAATCGTAATCTTGTCGCCCTGCCGGATGATCGAACCGGTCTGCTCCAATTCCGAGAGCGTGCGATAAAGCGATGCGCGGCTGATGCCGAGCGACTTTGCGAACACGCTCCGGTTGCCCGGAAGCAGGACGCGGGAATCGATCGAGTGCTTTCTGAAATAGCCGAGCAGCTTTTCCTTTGCGGACGGCGCGATAAAACTCTCGATCCGCGCGTTTAAAAAAAGGATGCGCTCCGTGAGATAACGGATATAGTTTTGTGATAATTCCGGCCTCTCCTGCATCATTTCATAGAGCGCCAACTGTGGGAAAACCAGCATCCGGCAGCGGGTGAGCGCTGTAATTGTTGTAGGAAGGTCTGCGCGCCCGGCGAACAGTCCGGCGGCCCCGGCGATTTGAACGGGCTGAAGCGTACTCATCACGACATCGGCGCCACCCGCGGATTTGACGACGCGCGCCCGGCCGGACAGCAATATCCCAAGCTCGGCCGTAAGATCGATTTTATCGCCGGCCGCGAAACAACGGATCTGAATGCCCTCCCGCCTGAGCCAGAAACGAATCTGTTCCTCGTCGAAGCAGGAAAACAATTCACATTGCTGCATCTGCTGCCAATAGAGTTCCGGTTTGCCTGGACGCGACATAGCCAACCTCTAAACATAAAATACTGTATTATTTAATACGGTTTATTGAATTATACGCGAGGTGGAAGAATTCGTCAATGGTTTGTCAAACGGGCAGTTATATCGCTCCAAAAGAAATAAATGAACAATACGTATTGACTTCCTGCATTTTTCGTCGCAAAATAGATTGGAACAGCCCAAATATGACGGGAGGACAAATAGAAATGACATTTTGGAACAGTCTTTCAAAGGAACAGCTGAAGGAACTCTATTCCTCGACGCTCAAAGAGTACGAAGCGTGCAAGGGAAAAGGCCTGAAGCTTGATATGTCGCGCGGCAAGCCCGGCTCCGACCAGCTTGACCTTTCCAACGATATGCTGAGCATGTCTTTGGATACTTTTAAATGCGACGGCGTTGAAACCCGTAATTACGGCGTGCTGGAAGGCCTTGAAAGCTGTCGGGAGCTTTTTGCGCAGATACTCGGCGTTCAGGCGGACCAGGTGTTCATCGGCGGAAACGCAAGCCTGAACCTGATGTATGACGTCATTGCCAAAGCCTATACCCATGGTCTTAAAAATAGTCCCGCGCCCTGGGCTAAGCTTGATAAAGTAAAATTCCTTTGCCCGGTTCCCGGATACGACAGGCACTTCACGATATCTTCTACCTTTGGGATGGAGATGATAAACATTCCCATGACTGAGGATGGACCGGACATGGACCGCGTGGAAGAAGCCGTTAAGGATCCGCTTGTCAAGGGAATCTGGTGCGTTCCAAAATTCTCCAACCCGCAGGGTATCGTATACAGCGGTGCAACGATCGAGCGAATGGCCGCGCTCAAGCCCGCCGCGCCGGACTTCACGATTATGTGGGATAACGCCTACGTCGTGCATGAGTTCGAGGGCGAGTTTGTGCCCTTACCGGATATTGTCAGCGCATGCGCGAAGGCGGGCAACCCCGATATGGTTTATGAATTTGCTTCGACCTCTAAGATCACGTTCCCCGGCGCGGGCGTCGGCGCGTTCGCATCGAGCGTTGGAAATATCGAGTATATGAAAAAGCTCATCAGCGCGCAGACGATCGGATACGATAAGATCAATCAATATAGGCATGTGCGTTATTTCGGCAACCTTGACGGCATACTCGAGCATATGCGCAAGCATGCAAAGATCATGAGGCCGAAGTTCGATATCGTGATCAAATACCTCGACGAGCGCGTGGCGCCCTTTGGCATCGCGTCTTATCATTGTCCGAAGGGCGGGTACTTCGTAAGCCTCGAGACGATGCCGGGCTGCGCAAAGCGCACGCATGCGCTCGCAAAAGATGCGGGAGTGACGCTTACGGGCGCTGGCGCGACCTACCCGAACGGGAAGGATCCTCTGGATTCCAACCTTCGCATCGCGCCGAGCTTCCCGCCGGTGCAGGAGCTCGAAATGGCGATGGATGTGCTTTGCACATGCGTAAAGATGGCGTCGCTTGAAAAGCTGATCAACGAATAACCGATCTTAGCAAACGCAAAAGGCGGGTGAGAGAAGCTCTCATCCGCCTTCTGTTATATTGTTAATTACGATGGGGATTATTTCAGCGCGGAAACATACGCCTCGAATTCGATGGAATCGCCGTTCTCCGCAATCCCGGTCAGGAAAAAGCGCCAGATGGGAAGGTAATTCCCCTTGGTGCTCTCGAGCATATAGGCAAGCTCAAACTTATTGAGCCGCGCGCTCTGAACCTGATCAAAAAGCGTGTGGGATCCTTCGCCGGAAAGCAGCTGATCCCAAGCCTGTTCTACGCTGACGATCGGCTTGATTGCCACCTCGTGCAGATCGGCATCGCTCTTGCGCAGTCTGGTAACGGTTCCCCCTGCTCGAACGCTGACCATGACCTCGTTTGCGCCGATCACGCTGTGACCGTCAATGCTTGCGTTAAAATAGATGTCTACGCCGATCGGTTTTTTGGCTTCCTCGAGCAACAGATCGTAAAGCTCCCTTGAGTAGGCGCTTTCCTCGCTATATTCGCCAAGCGCCTGCGTATTATCCTTTACAATGACGCTGACGACATCGCTGACGGATAGACCGAGCGCCGCATAATCCCGAATAAATGTGCGCGCGATCGTCTCGGCGCTTTGCGCGTCGGGAATCGCGCCCTCAATCGCGCCTTCATATGTATATTCCCAGCTTCCGTCGGTGGAAAACGTCAGCATTCCACCGTCCGGGGCCGCGATGGCGTATTTTCCACCCATTTCGGTAAAATCGCCGCTCATTCCGAAAGCCTCGGCGATTCGTTTTGCAGTCACCAAAGGCTCTTCCTGGGAGGCGGAATAGATCGAAGCCTTGGTCTGATCGGATTCCAAATCGATATCGGCGGTGATCTCGGCAGGCAGCGGCGTCTCGCCCCGGAAGAGCTGCAGTTCGCCGTATGCCGCGCCATAATCGGCAATCATGATCAGCGCGATGCCCAAATATACCAAAGCGCAGATCGCAAAACCGGCGCGGAAACGGCCTTTTGAAGGCGCCACGAGCCCGGTGGAACCAAACCAGCTTTTTTTCTGAAGAAAATGGGCAAGCAAGATCACGACGCCGCTGCCGATGCCCATGCCGATCGCTGCAAGCACCAGTTCGTCCGCGATAAATACGTTTCCGGATAAATAGCCCGGGACGCAAAACAGCGCGCACACGCCAAGCCCGCACAGCATCGAGGAAAGGATGCCGGCTCCCGGGAATACGAATACCAAAAAGAAACCGGCGGGCATAAAGGGCAGGGCATAACGAACAAGATCGGATAAAATGCTCTGATAGCCGTAATCCGAAATATTGAACAGCTTATAAAACGGAAGGAGCTGCTCCGATACGGGGGAAGTGTTGAACTTTTTGAGCAGCCAGGCCAAAAGGAGCGAAAGCAGCAAAAAAACCAGCGCGAGCAGCCGTTTTCCCGACCATCCGTTTTTCTTAAAATAGAAAACCAAACAAAGCGAAATCGCGATAAAAACGGCGCCGACGAGCAAGAATTCCAAGTGAGGTCTCCTTTCAAACACAGATCGCATTCAAAACGCCGCGGGCGGTCAACAGCCCTAAACGTCATTTTGAATTCTCCGTCCCAAAATTATATCACAACAAAGAATATTTGCATACTTGCGCTTGACAACGTTCATATTTGCGCTATAATTATTGTATGAATGTATACAGGTATACGATGGAAGGAGAATTGTATGAGCAAGCTTGTCTTTGATAACACCACGAACCTGCTTGAGGAGAATTATTATAAGTACGAGGTACAGGACGTCGCTGAACCGAACCTGTTCCGCGAAATGTTCGATTATGCGAGCGTACCTAAGATCGCGTTCAACCACCGCATCGTTCCGATGCAGATGCCCAAGAACATCTGGATTACGGATACGACGTTCCGCGACGGGCAGCAATCCAGGTCCCCGTTTACGACGGAGCAGATCGTTTCGATCTATAAGCTCTTGAGCAAGCTTGGCGGCCCCAAGGGGATCGTTCGGCAGAGCGAATTCTTCGTATATACCGAAAACGACCGTAAGGCTGTTGAACAATGCCTTGCCCTGGGTTTAGAATTCCCTGAGGTAACCACATGGATCCGCGCGACCGAAAAGGATTTTGATCTTGTCAAATCCATCGGCGTACAGGAAACAGGTATCCTTGTGAGCTGCTCGGATTACCATATTTTCAAGAAGATGAACCTGACCCGTTCGCAGGCGATGGAGAAGTATCTGAACATTGTTCGGGCTGCGCTCGAACGTGGAATTCGGCCCCGTTGCCATTTTGAGGATATCACGCGTGCGGACTTCTATGGTTTTGTCGTACCGTTCGCGAACGAACTGCACAAGCTTTCCGAGGAGAGCGGCATTCCGGTCAAGATCCGCTGCTGCGACACTCTCGGGCTCGGCGTAAGCTATCCCGGCGTTTCCCTGCCGAGGAGCGTGCCGGGGATCATCTACGGCCTGCTGCACTATGCCGATTTCCCGAGCGAGATGCTCGAGTGGCACGGCCACAACGATTTCTACAAGGTTGTTACCAATGCGACGACGGCGTGGCTGCATGGATGCTCCTCGGTCAACTGTTCCGTGCTGGGCATCGGCGAGCGTACGGGCAACTGCCCGCTTGAGGCGATGGCCGTCGAGTATTGCTCGCTCCGCGGCACGAACGACGGGATGGACCTCTCCGTCATCACGGAGCTCGCGGATTATATGGAGCAGGAAGTCGGGTACGAAATCCCGCCGCGCACGCCTTTTGCAGGCGCAGACTTCAACGTGACGCGCGCCGGTATCCATGCGGATGGACTGTTAAAGGATGAGGAGATCTACAACATCTTCGATACCGCCAAGCTGCTCAACCGTCCGGCGGCAGTTCTGGTCGACAGCCACAGCGGTCTTGCCGGTGTCGCCCACTGGATCAATCGTTATTTCAAACTCTCGGGCAGCGATACCGTGGGCAAATCCGATCCCATGGTCAAGAGCATCAAGGATCTTGTGGATCAGGAATATCTGGACGGCCGGACAACGACGATGAGCGATGACGAGCTCCGGGCATTCTGCCACCAGGTGGCGCCCGAGTTCTACGAGGCGCATAAGAAAAAGTACGCGACAGCGGAGTAAATGAACCGGCCATGCTTTGGATCTCAAAGCATGGCTTTTTCATAACGTTAACAAATAAACATTGCCCCGCGCGCGCCGCGGGGGGTATAATGAACTAAACTGAACAGTGTAGGGAGGGGTTTACTTTGATAAGGGTAATCTTCGGGGAAAAGGGTGCCGGAAATACCAAGCGCATACTTGACATGGCGAACGAAACGCTCAACAACGCCACAGGCAGCATCGTGTTTATCGATTCCGATAATCAATACATGTTCGATGTCAAGCACAGCATCCGCTTTATCAACGCCTCTGAATACGAGATCGACGGGCCGAAGATGTTTTTTGGATTCCTCAACGGAATCGCGGCGCAGGATTTTGATCTTGAGTATCTGTTCATCGACAGCTTCCTCAAAATCGTGCATCATCCGTTGGATACCTTGGAAGGCCTTTTCGAACATCTTGCGTCTTTTTCCGACAGATGCAATATCAAGCTTGTGATCAGCATCAGCGGCAATCCCGGAGCCATCCCCGAATTCATCAAGCCCTACATCATTTGACCCCGAGAATTCACAAAGCCGTGGCGGGCTAGCTTTTCAGCTGCCCGCCGCTTTTGAATGTAAAACCGAACCCGCACGTGTTTAATCCCTTTTCCATCATCGGAGGAATTATGCGTTACCTAAGCACAAAAGGCGGCTCTACGCGCACCGCCGCCGAAGCCATCGTACAGGGGATCTCCCCCGAGGGCGGATTGTATGTTCCCGAGTTTTTTCCGGCGATCGACCTCGAAGCACTCGTGCAAAATGCGGGCGATTATCGGGCGATTGCCAAAAGCGTCTTCAATAGATACCTCACGGATTTTACCGCCGATGAAATCGACGCGGTCATCGCCAAATCGTATGCGAACAACTTTGACGCGCCGGAGATCACTCCCGTCGTTTCTGCCGGGCAGAAGGAAAGCATCCTTGAACTTTGGCACGGGCCGACGCTGGCGTTTAAGGACATCGCTCTGCAGGCCCTGCCGCATTTGATGACCACCAGCGTGAAGAAAACGGGGGAAGATCGCGAGATTTACATCCTCGTGGCCACGTCCGGCGATACCGGCAAGGCCGCGCTGATGGGCTTCTGCGATGTCGAGGGCACGCGAGTGCTGGTATTTTATCCGGAGGGCGGCGTCAGCCGCGCGCAGCGGCTTCAGATGGTGACGCAGACCGGATCGAATATGGACGTTTGCGCCGTCATCGGGAATTTCGACGATGCGCAAACGCGCGTAAAACGCATTTTCGCGGACGAAGAAATCGCGAGGGAGCTCGACGCGCGCAACATGCGGCTTTCCTCGGCGAACTCCATCAACTTCGGAAGATTGCTTCCGCAGATCACCTATTATTTGTTCGCCTACGCGAACTGTGTCCGGACGGGTACCGTGAAGCCCGGAGAGGCAGTAAATTTCTGCGTTCCCACCGGCAATTTCGGCAACATACTAGCGGGCTATTACGCGAAGCGGATGGGTCTGCCGGTCCATCGCCTGCTGTGCGCATCCAACCGCAATAATGTTCTGACCGATTTCTTCCATCAGGGAGTGTACGACAGCGACCGCCCGTTTTACAGAAGCATGTCCTGCTCGATCGACATCTTGGTTTCCTCGAACCTTGAACGGCTGCTCTTTGAGATCTCCGGCCGCGATACGGCGAAGGTGCGTACCTGGATGGCGGCGCTGAAAGAAAATGGCCGCTACTTCATCGGCGAACAGGCGCAAAGCGTGCTTCCCGACCTCTTCTACGCGGATTACTGCAACGAGGAGGATACGCTAAAGACCATCCGCGCGTTCTTCGAGCGCACCGGTTATCTGATGGATCCGCATACGGCAGTCGCGCAGACCGTATATGATCGGTACGTCGATAAAACCGGCGATGCTACGCATACCATACTTTTATCCACGGCGAATCCATTCAAGTTTGGGACGGATGTGCTCGGCGCGTTTGAACAGGCGGCGGAGGATGATTTTGAAAACGCGCGCCGCCTGGGCGAACTTACCGGTAAACCCGTGCCGGCGCAGATCAGCGAGCTGCTCCAAAAGCCGGTGCTGCACGGCGACGTATGCACGCTCGAGGAAATGCCGCGGCGAGTGTTGCGCGCATAGGCATATATCGGACATCAGCGGGATACGATGAAAGGGATGATGCTCAATCATCCCTTTGTCTTGTCAAAAATCCCGATTGTTGATCCGCTCGGGGACGTTTTGACGGCAAGGATTAAACTTGGTACAATGTCCCAAATACCGCGTTCCTATCCTGCGGAGGTGAGCAAATGAAATTTCGATTGAGAACCGTTTTATATATCGTGGCGGCGGTGATTGCAGTCGCCGCGTTAAGCTCCGTTATCACGGCAAAAATAATCAGCGCCCGGCGGGGCGGCGTTGTGGAGCTCTCCGCCGAGGAGTATGATCGGCTTAACCAATTCAGGGGGCTCGACGAGATGATCGAGTCCATCGATCAAAAGTATTATGGAACAGTACCGGATCGCGATGCGCTGATCAAAGCCGCGGCGCACGGAATCCTCGAAGCGCTGGGCGATCCGTATTCCGCATATTATACGAACGAGGAATATGAGCAGTATCTCAAGCGCTTCAACGGGGAATACGTCGGCATCGGCGCGATGGTCGGTCAGGTTGGGGAGGAAGGCTCGAAAATACTTGATGTGTACGAGGATAGTCCCGCGAGCGCGGCCGGCGTAAAAGTCGGCGACGTGATCACCGAGGTGGACGGGAAATCGATCGCAGGGATCTCCCTCGAGGATCTGTCGGTTCGATTGTCGGGCCCGGAAGGAACGGTGATATCGCTTACGGTGCAGCGAGGCGGGCAGTTGCTGAGCTTCGATCTTAAGCTTGCAAAAATCAATGTTCGCCGTGTGCACAGCAAGCTGTTGTCGGAGCGGACGGGGTATATTCGGATCGACATGTTTTCGGGCGGTTGCGCCGAAGAATTTAAAGAGGCGATCCGGGACCTGACCGATCGGAAGATGCGCTCGCTGGTCATCGATCTGAGGAACAACCCGGGAGGATCGCTTTCCGCCGTTGTCGACGTGGTAGACGCGATACTCAGTGAAGGGGCGATTGTTACGGTAAAAGGCTCCGGCGGCGAGGAGGAAGCATATCGTGCAAAGCAGGGCGGCATCAACGTCCCTCTCGCGATTTTAGTGAATGAACACTCGGCGTCCGCAAGCGAAATACTCGCCGCCGCGATCAAGGAGAACGGCGCGGGGATCATCGTCGGGACAAAAACCTACGGCAAAGGCGTGGTGCAGACGACGTTCCAGCTATCTTCCAATCAGGCGTGGCTGAAGTTGACGACCGCGGCGTATTATACGCCTTCGGGCGCGAATATCGATCGGCTTGGCATTGAGCCGGATATCCGCGTCGACCTTGCCGACGAATATAAGAACTATTCCATAGCGCAGCTCGATCAGAAGGACGACGCCCAGCTTTGGGCGGCGCTCGACGAGGTGCGCGCGCAGGCGGATGCCCTCGATGCCGCCTAGATCGTCTGGTGAGGATTGCGCCTGTCTACGCGCAATGCCTACCGGATTTGTGTGGAGCTTCGCGCCTATGCGCGCGTAGCAAAGAGGATTTCCCCGAAATACAGCGTGTGGGGATCGCCGTCCGGCGTCGCCTGATTGGTATTGTAGAAACGCTCCTTCAAGCCTGGATCCAAAAACTTCAGATCGCTTTCGGTCTTAAATACCGTTTTGCACTCAAAATAGAGCGCGCAGCCATCTATGCCTGCGATGCCGCCCGCTTGGGGTTTTCTGAGCGATAGTTTCTGCGATTTGATTTTATCCTCGTTTCTGCCCGATACCCTGCCGCAGTGCAAAAGCTCATCCGCAAACGTTCCTTCCGCCGGAAGGGAAACGGTGAATGCGCCGGAACCTTCGATCAGGCCGTGGGTAAACCGGCTTTGGCGCACGAGTACGCAGCAGATGGGCAATCCCCAGATCACGCCCCACTGCGCCCATCCGATCGTCATCACATTGGGCCTCTCTCCTGTGGTCAGGAACGCTCCTTTACCGATCTGTCTGCTGGCTTGTTCGAGCAATTCGCCAAAATACATTTTTTAAACCTCCGCGCAACTTATAATATTTCCATACACAGATATTATATCATCCTAGACCACGGCTGAGAATAAACGGCAAAAAAAGCAGGAAGCCATTTTTGACTTCCCGCTTCGGTCCTTCCATAAGAGGTCCGATTAATGATGCGTTTCCTCTTCATGGTGCCTTTCGCGGCGAAACAGCAAGGTGATGCCCCAGATTCCCGCAAGCCCGACAAGCGAGTATACGATGCGGGAGACGACTGCGCTCATACCGCCGAATATGCTGGCGACCAGATCAAATTGAAATAGTCCGATCAGCCCCCAGTTCAGAGCGCCAATTATGATCAATATCAGTGCCAATGTATCCATGTTATTTCTCTCCTTAACGTTTCTTGGCTTATGATGTGCATCCGCATGGAGAGTCATCCGTTGGATTATTTGGCTTGTTTGGGTTTTTCAGGAACAATCTCGATTTCAAAACGGTCGAAATCGACGCTTTCCATAAAATCAGCCGGTTTAAACACGGTTCTGCCGAATTGCTCAAGCTCTTTTAAATGCTTGCTGAGCATGACGGGGCGCGACAGATCGAATAGCTTTGATGCGCTCAACAGGTTCTTCTCCCATTGCTCCTTTGAGGAAAAACGATCCCCTTCACATTCCAGAACAGCATCCTTTTGTATGCGTTGATCCGTGCGCAGTATCACCCAAAGCTTCAATGGAATCCTCCTTTAGAATCGGAAGGCTGCCTGCAGTAAGCGGCAGCCTTCCATGCCGTATCGTTAAAAGTACTAGCTCTTCAGCACAAACCACGCATATACCAGCGGAAGGCCGCTCGCCTCGTGTTTGCCGTTGGGGTACGCAAAGATCGAATATGTCTTGCCGTCTCCCACTTCGATGGTCGCGGCGCTCGGGTAGTTCGGATGATATTCGATCACGACCATGTTGCCGCTGCCAACATCCATTTTCGCCAGTATCGTTTCGCCGTCCTCTATAATCTCCTCGATCGTGCCGACGCACTTATAGGCCTGGCTATGTGTCGGCGCTGCGACGATGCGCGCATAATCCATGGCATGAGCGCCCTGGGCATAGGTATCAAGATCCGGCGCGTGTTCCAGGTGAAACTCCTTGGTGGAACTGACGCCATCCTTGGTGGCGGTCACGACGGCACTGTACTGGCCGACATTCGGCGTGTTTGCGGTAAAGGAGAAGGTGCCGGCGGCGCTGTCGACGACGGGTTCCCCGGTAACATCGCCCGTAACGGTGATCGTGGAGCCCGGCTCCATCGTTCCCTTAACCGTAAAGGTCTCGGCCGTACCGCGAAGCGTGCCGCCTTCGGCGAGCGCGATCGTGGTCGCGGCGGCCGAATTATCGACGGTCAGCGTCGATCTGGCGGTGACATATCCGGCCTTGCGGCCTTCGATCGTAACGGTTTGCGGGCCGGTTTGCGTCAAGGTATATGAACCGGTAAAGTTCCCGCTCGCATCCACCGTGCATTCCTGATCATTGATGTATGCCTTCGCTCCGGGATCGCTTAGCGTGCCCGCAACCTGGATTTTGCCGGAATCGGTCGTAACGCTTGAGGACTGCGGGGACGTAATCGTCATCGTGAGCGACGGCACAGCGATGGCGATCGGATCTATCTCGACCGGAGTGATTGTCCCATCCTCGGAGATGACTTTAAAGTCCGGCGTCACCATCACGGGGGAAGCATCTACCGGCTCCTGCGGGATCCACATGGCTTCGGCGATGCGCACGCCGATTTTACCGTTGGTGACGGGAAAGTCCTTTTGGGTCGTTCCAGCCGTAAAGCGGACGGTCGAGCCGTTTCGGGCATAGATCGTGATGGCATAAGCGGGCTGTCCGTCCTCCGTTTTGGACGGTTCGACCACGGCGTTGCGCGTGACGGGGCTGGAACTGAATATCCCGGAAATAAACGCGCCGATCCCGCCGGAATTCCTCGTAAACAACGACAGGAGCAGCACGATTACGACTACCCCCAGCACGCCGGCTGCAGCCCAGAACAGCGTGTTCCTCATGTTAGAACGCGAACGGGCGGCAGGGCGGCGCCGCGAAGGAGCTTTCCTGCTGCGATGATCGGTATAACCATAGTCCGGAGCTTTTGCCGCCTGCTGACGCGTGCGATAGGGAACAGGGGCGGTATTCAATTTCGGCGCGACAGGCGAATAATCTCCTTCCTCGTCGTTCATGGAATAGACCGTTGCCCTCGAAGGGGCAGCCGTCTCGTTTGAATCGTCGTAATGGTCGGCAGGATCGCGGCGCTGAGAAGCCCTTCCGGCGGCGGTAGAAAACCTGGAAGGCGCGTTGCCTCTTGACGGAGCAGAGTCATCTTCCTCGACGGATGGAATAAAATGGCGGGGTGAATACCCGGTATAATCCTGCTGCTCGGATGCGGGAACATCATGATCCTGTTCAAAAGCCGATAAATCCTCTTCCGTTATCGAGTCGGCCTTGAATTCGGGCTTAGGCCATTTTGGCGCGCGTACAAAACCCCAACCGTCCTTGCCGGGCTGCGCGGGTTCCTCGGCGGCGGGCGGCGTAACGTATTTGGGGGATTGGTAAACCTCCGGCGAATCGGATTCAAAAGAAGAGGCGCAAATCTTGCAGAACTTTGTGCCCTCTGGATTGACCGCGCCGCATGCTTTACATACCATATCAGAAACCTCCTAACGGTTACGGGCCGGTGCACTTTGGCCTTATTATAGCAAATTTTAGTCAACGTGCAAACCAAAAGCAGAGCGCGATTGTAAATAAAGCGTTACGTGACGCCGCCGGGGGTTTAGAAGTGCGGCCGATTATGCTATAATTTCAATATCACTATCTGCGGCCAACGGCCGCGAAAGGCGGTCTGTTCATGCAACAAATCAGAAAGGCTGTCATTCCCGCAGCGGGCCTTGGCACCCGTTTCCTGCCCGCTACGAAGGCGCAACCCAAGGAAATGCTGCCCTTGGTGGACAAGCCTACCATACAGTTTATAATCGAGGAGGCGGTAGCCTCCGGCATAAAGGATATTCTCATTATCACCGGCCGCGGGAAAAAAGCGATCGAGGATCATTTTGATCGCTGCGTCGAGTTGGAGGAGGAACTGGAAGCGAAGAACAAGACGGAGCTTCTTAAAATGGTGCGCGATATCTCCGATCTTGCACAAATCCATTACATCCGTCAGAAGCAGGCTTTGGGACTCGGCCATGCAATCTCATGCGCGCGCAGCTTTATCGGCGATGAGCCTTTTGCGGTACTGCTCGGCGATAACGTCGTAAAAAGCGCCGCTCCTTCTTTAAAACAGCTCATCGACGTGTACGAGCGCACCGGCTGCACCGTGATTGGGGTTCAGGACGTTCCCGATGAGCAGGTATCGCGGTTCGGCATCGTCGGCGCTGTCGGCGATCCTTCCGCCGATGTGTTCGAGGTTTCAAGGCTTGTGGAAAAGCCCCGTCTGGAGGACGCTCCCTCTCATACGGCCATTTTGGGGCGCTACGTGATCACGCCCGATATCTTCAAGATACTTGAGCGTCAGACTCCTGGGGTCAACGGGGAGATTCAGCTTACCGACGCTTTCGTCACGCTGTTAAAATCCAAAAGCATCTACGCTAGACGGATCGATGGGATCCATTACGACGTCGGCGATAAGCTTGGTTTTTTGATCGCGACGGTCGAATACGCGCTCGCCCGCCCGGACATCAGCGAACAATTTCTTGCGTATCTGAAAGATACGGTTCAAAAAAACGAGGAGCGCATATGAAAAGCTGCAAAAAACTTCTTTGCGTCATCCTTTTGCTGGCCGCATTGTTTGCGTTGGGGTGCAAAGCGCCGGAAGACGCATCGCAATCCGCAGGATCATTTATCAAAACCGCAATGAGCGGCGGCACACAAATGGAGAACGCAAACGCCTATTCCCTCAGCGTTCAACAGGACGGTGCGGACACGCATATCCTGTTCGGCTTCCAAATAGGCAGCCGCGTATCCGGGAGCGACGCACAATCTCCGGCTGATTCCGTTCCCCAATATGCCGTTTCGCTTTTAAGCTCTCCGGCGCGCCTTGTCGTGTCGTTTGATCCGCTTGCCTACACGGATTATGAGCGCACGCTGGAACTTAGCAGCAATTTGGTTTACGGCTGTTTTCGGGAATGCTTTGTCGGCGGAACGCAAACCAACATCTATTTTCAGCTTTCCCGCGACGCGCAATACCAAGTGAAGGAAAGCGCCAATACGCTCGAGATCATATTGCGGCCCGACGACGAAGAGCAGCCAAAAGATCCGCCGGTGCAGTATTTCGTGATGACCAATGCTTTTGTCGAGCGTTGTAACGGCGCCGTGACGTTTGAATCCGGTTTTGCGCCCGTGCTCTGCAGAAATCTTTCGGATGTGGTTCTGCTTTCAGGGGCGTTTTCGACCCAGGAAGAAGCGGATACGTTCCGCGGAGCAACTGCCAAAACCGCGACGGGCATCCTGCCGGAGCAGTTCAAGACCATCGCTCTGTATCAAAACGACCTTCCTATTTATGACGAGCAGCTCGATTATACGCCCGTCTACTCGAAGAATGTCATTCGCGTCGACGGGACTGAGCAAACGCTTGATGTGCTGACGCCGCAGGGCTTATATCTGTGTGAAACGCCCGACGGAAGCGGTTACCTGTTCAGCAAAGCGATCCGCGAGGCCGCGGTTGGTACGCAGGATGAAAACCGCTACGAGCAGCTTTGGATGTATTCCCTTGACGGGACATACAGAGCGTTGCTGCGTTTTGAGTTCTATGCGATCGACAGCGCCGCCTACTCTCCGGACGGCAGACGTCTTGCCGTGCTTGAACAAGCCCAGGAAGGGTCGCATTTGTATGTGTTCGACGTGGATACCAACGAGCTGCTGGCCGATCTTGCGGAAGCAGGTTTCGGCAACACGATCAGCGCGTTCACATGGGACGGATTGGGCAATACGATCTATGCGATATCCGGCTCCTCCGGCATGCAGGTTCACCAATATGATTTTACCATCCCCGACGAGAGCAAGCGCCACAGCGTCGTCGATAAGCGCGGAGCCGATGAAGGGTCCATCGCTTTTTGCGAGGGCGAAATATACTTTGTCGAAGCCACGCTGGAGCAAGGTTCCTTTATCTATTCCATAAAGCCCGAGGGCGGTGTCCGGAAACAGTTCCTCAGAGGCAGCGCGTTTGAGCTTTCGCCGGATAAAAGATATCTGGCGTTTACGACATCCGGAGCGGATGCGGTGCAGGAGATCAGCGACAGTCAATTCTTGATTTATGATTTTCAAACCAAAACGCAGAAAGTCATAACAGGCGAATTCGACGTATTCGATTGCGTTTGGTCTCATGACGCGAAGCGCCTGTACTTTTTTGAAAACAGGCTCAGCGGCGGGCAAACAGAAGAGGGGGAGGGCGGCGAAGAGACGACCCAAGACACCGCAACACCCGCGGATGCTTATCCATATACGCTGTACGTATACGACCTTTCAAGCGGTGAGACCACACGGATTGCAGATTTGTCAGTTCCGCGTGTTTTTGCTTCCGCATCCTCTGATATGCTTTACCTTCCGTATGATGAAGACGCCGAGGGCACCGGGATCCGCGCAACATACATCCTGCAATCCGATGCCCTTACGCATCCATAATGAGATTCAATATGGACCGAATTTGAAAGGCGGCGGCAATATTTATTTGGCGCTGCGCATGGAGATTATGGCAGTATTTTTCGGAATGGGGCGAATAAACAGCAATATAGTTTCAAAATGGCACTGAAATGTTTTTTAAATGTTGAGCCCATTGGTTAGACGCTGATTTATAGTGATTATAGGAGTCGTTCTGCATTAATATACTTCTTTTCAGATTACTAATGCTTCAAAAAGAAAGCATTGGTGCCACTCTTTTGAAGTATGCAAAATCAGGGACCAAAATCAAACGCATAGATATGCGCTTAAAACAGCAATTCACAATGATTTCAACTTTTCAGGTCATAAGAGAGGTCTCTAAAAATGAAATATTTTCCAGGAATGTTTTAACTAATAATGAAATCTGTTTCCTATGATATATAGCAAATCATAATTATATGATATACAGTTCATTGCAAGACTTCCTGTGAAAATGTATTTACAAACCAATAGGACTTTGCTAAAATGACGCTGTGTCCAACCCTGACCGATGATATGCTTAAGCATTTCGGCAACAGACATATGATCAAGCGCTGTGCCGACACCATTCCAACCGCTTATTGAAAATAGATTTTCCTGCTGTAGTGGGCATTTAAGAAAAAACAGAGAAGGGGAGACAAATGACACAAATAACGATTCTGGGAATTAGTGGAAGCCATCGAAAAGGTGCGACGGAATACTGTGTTCAGGAAGCGCTCAAGGCTGCAGAAGAATTCCCCGGCGTTACGACACGTTTTGTGTCGCTCCGTGGAAAAAAACTTTCACATTGCATCCATTGCAACGCGTGCATTAAGAACAAAGTTCCCTGTATTATTAAGGATGATTTCCAGGAAGTCTATGAAGAGTTCTTGAAGGCCGACGCTTACATCATCGGCACCCCGGTGTATCAGGCATCCGCGACGCCGCTTTTGCAGGACTTCTTCAGCAGGATCCGGCCGACCGGACTTGTCTATCCCGGCATCCTCGCCAATAAGGTCGGAGGCGCCATCGCTACGGGCGGCACGCGTCACGGTGGTCAGGAGATGACGAACCTCGTGATCCACAATTTCTTTACGACTTACGAGATATTGGTCACGGCCGGACCCATGGGAAATTACACCGGCGCGTGCGTATGGACGAAGGATCTCAAAGAAGAGGGCGCCGCAGCCGACGAGGTCGGCATGCTGCGCGTCCGTGGGCTGGGCAAGAGGATCGCCGAAGTCGCCCTGATCCTGAAGGCTGGGAAAGAATCGCTGGCCGCTCAGAATATTTCCTTCGATGCAATCAACAAACTTTGGAGCGAAAAGAAAGACGATCTGGCGTCCGGCAAAATTCAGTAACCCATCTGTACGTGGAGGTACAGATATCCCGAATGGGATAACGGTGTTGCAAAATAAAACGATGAAAGGGACAGAAAAATGAAAAAAGCTAAATTCTCAATCGCCCTGCTGGCTCTGCTTATGTCCATAATGATGCTCTTCGTAGCGTGTGCGCCCGCCCCGGCGGAAGAGACCACCGAACCGACCGCTGCGCCCGAACAGACCGCGGCTCCCGAACCGACCGCAGTGCCCGAGGATAAAATCAGCGTGTTCATGGCTGTAGGTACCGGTGGTTTGGGCGATGGCGGCTACAACGACAGCGCAAACGCCGGCGCCGTTAAAGCTCAGGAAGAATTCGGCATCGACCTGCAGGTTTACGAACCCAAATCCCTCAGCGAAATCGAAGCGCAGTTCCTCGCCGCGGGCGAGAGCAAGGAGTATGATCTGCTCATCGGCATCGGCATGGACAATGCCTCCGGCGTCGATAAGGCTTCGACCGCATATCCCGATCAGAGTTTCGCGATCTTCCAGGCTGTGTATGACAAGCCCAACGTGCTTTCCGCCAACATCGCGATCGAGGACGGCGGTTATCTGATCGGCGTGCTGGTTGCCACGCTGTACAAGGAAAACGCTCTCCCCAATGTGCCCGCCGGCACCCATAAGATGGGTATGGTTCTTGCCATGGCCGGCGAAGAGACCAGCAAGGAGATCTTCGCTATCCAGGCCGGCGGCAAATCCGTTGATCCCGATTTCGAGGTCATCACGACTGAAATCGGCAGCTGGACGGATCATGCCAAAGCCAAGGAGCTCGCGGTATCCCTGTTTGAAAAGGGCTGCGGCGTTGTGACCCATTACGCGGGCTCGGCCGGCAACGGCATCTTCGAAGCCGCGAAGGAGACCGGCGGATATGTCATCGGCGCTCACAGCAACCAGAACGAAATGGCCGATACCGTCATCTGCTCGACCGTTGAGGATATGACCAGCGCGGTATACAACCTCATCAAGAGCTATGTCGATGGCTCCTTCGCAGCCGGCAGCATCCGCTACGGCCTGAAGGACAACGTTGACTATGTGACCTTTGATAACAGCAAAGTCGCCATTCCCGACAGCGTCAAGCAGGCTGTCGACGCGGTCGGCCAGAAAATCATCAGCGGCGAGATCGAGCCGCCGGTCACCCAGGCAGAGCTCGACGCATTTGTTGCCGGCTTATAAGCTGCCCATCGAGGCAGGCAGCCGTAAACGCCCGAGACAAGAAGGAGCATTTTCCTAATGAGCGATAAACCAATAGCTGTTGAGTTAAAAAACATTACGAAACGGTTTGGATCTTTTTGCGCGAACGATGACATCAGCTTAACGGTTCGCGCGGGGGAAGTGCACGGGTTGCTTGGCGAGAACGGCGCCGGCAAAAGTACGTTGATGAACGTACTCTACGGAATGCTAAAACCGGACCATGGTGAGATTATCGTCAAAGGGGAGCCCCGGATTATCCGGGGCCCCCATGACGCTATGAGCCTCGGCATCCAAATGGTGCATCAGCATTTCATGCTCGCGCATCCTTACAAAGCATGGGAAAATGTCGTGCTGGGTGAGGAGCCGACCATCGCGAAGCTCTTCATCGATGTTAAGAAATCCAACAAGGAAGTGCTGCGCGCCGCGGCGCTTTGCGATTTTAATATCGATCCGTTCGAAACGGTTGAAAAAATGCCTGTCGCAATGCGGCAAAAACTCGAAATCGTTCGTGCCTTGTATCATAAGTGCGATGTCTTGATCCTCGACGAGCCGACGGCCGTTCTGTCCGTACAGGAATCGGACGAGCTTTTGGACGTTATGAGGAAATTGCGTGCCGAGGGCACCGCAATCATTCTAATCACGCATAAACTGCGCGAAGCCATGCAGATCTGCGATAATATCACCGTTTTGCGGCACGGCCAAGTCGTAGAGACCCGTCCCGTTTCAGAAGTGACCCCGGAATCTCTGGCTACGGCGATGGTCGGACGGCCGGTGCTCTTTGAGCTGCCCGGCCGCGCTCCCGTTACGCCCGATATTGCGCTTTCGGTGGAAGATGTTTCGACCGGCTGCACGAAAAGGGATCTTAAAAATATTAGTTTCCAAATTCATAAAGGTGAAATTTTCGGCGTCGCCGGGGTTGAAGGCAACGGCCAAAATGCCTTGGTCGAATCGCTTGTTGGGCTCCAAAAGCTCAGCGGCGGTAAGATCACGCTCAACGGTACGCCGTTTTGCCAGCTTTCGGCGGATAAGCGCGTAAAGAGAATCGCCCATATTGCCGAGGATCGTCACGCGCAGGGTTATTTGAGCAACTTCTCCGTGCTTGAAAACGTTATGTTGGGGCGGCAAAAGGAAGGAAAATTCCGCAAAGGGCTGCTCGTGAACAAGAAGGCGCTCATCGAACAAGCCAATGAAATCGTAAAGGACTTCGACGTCCGTACGACATCGATTTACGAAGCGGCCGGTTCCCTCTCCGGCGGAAACCAGCAGAAGCTGTTGGTCGGAAGAGAGTTTACAAAGCCTGAAGCGGAACTGGTCATTGCGGAACATCCCAGCAGGGGCCTTGACATCGCATCATCGGAATACGTTCAGCGCTGCCTGGTTGAGATGCGAAACAAGGGCTGCTGCGTTCTTTTAATCACTGCGGATCTGGATGAATTGCTCTCCCTGTCCGACAGGATCGGCGTGATGTACGAGGGAAAGATGGTGGCCGTCGGCAATGCGGAAGAATTCCCGCCGCGCGTTCTTGGCCTGTATATGACGGGAGGCTGCGTATGAAAAACAAGACAAGCATCTTTGGAGCCTTCTGGAAACTTCTTATTAAGTCGCCGCTTGCTTCATTGGTTGTCGCTCTAATCGTCAGCGGTATCATTATTGAAATCATAGGATTCTCCGCGCTCGAAACCTATGGGGCGCTGATCGTAGGCGCTTTCTCAAGCTGGGGGAATATCGTCACGACGCTTGCGCAGATGACGCCGGTGATGTTCACGGGGCTCTCCTTCGCGCTTGCAAACCGTGCAGGGTTGATCAACCTCGGCATGGAAGGGCAATTGCTGGGCGGAGCTATGGCGGCTGCGCTGGTGGGGCTTTACTTCCCCGAAAGCACGGCGTTCTTAGGGCCGCTTCCAGCTTTGGTAGCCGCTGCGCTCGCGGGCGGATTCATTGCATTTATTCCGGCGCTGCTCAAAAGGCTGCTCTCGAGCAATGAAATGCTGATTTCTTTGATGCTAAACTATGTTGTTACGCTGTATACGATTTATCTTGTCAACTATGTTGTGATGTCTCCGGATAATATCACGCCCGCGACCAGTCCCGTACAGCAGTGGGCGACTTTGGAGAAGCTTGTTCCCGGTTCGCAGCTTTCCACGGGATTCCTGCTCGCGATTGCGATCGCACTGCTGCTGTGGTTCTTCCTGTACAAGACCGGCCCGGGCTTCATGCTGCGCGCGATCGGCACCAATCGAAGCGCCGCGACCTTTAAAGGCATCAATGCGAATGCTTACGCGATGAATGCGTTTACCGTGGCCGGCGTCATCGCGGGCCTTGGCGGCGCCGTACAGGTTTTGGGCGTACATGGAAATTTTATCCAGGGGATGTCCCCTGGGTATGGCTGGGACGGAATGTCGGCCGCGCTGCTTGGCGCGAACGAGCCGTTCGGCGTACTGCTTGGATCGCTGGTATTCGGCGCGATGCGCAGCGGCGGCATTTACCTCGCCCGCACGACGAAAACGCCTTCCGACTTTATCTATGTGATTGAAGGGATACTCATGTTGTTTATTGCAACGCCCGCACTGCTACGCCGACTGCTTCCGAAAAAGCAGAAGATAGGGGAGTGATGAATATGGATTGGCTGCAGCTTTTGTTTGGCGTAGGCACAATCGCCGCATCGTTCCGGATGGCGGTATCGGTATCGTTTGCTTCCCTAGGCACCGTTTTCTCGACGCGTTCCGGCGTTATGCTGATGGGCCAGGAGGGCTTCATGCTCATCACCGCCCTTGCAGGGGCGGCGCTCTCAAGCATTATGGACAATGTGCTTCTCGGGCTTTTGGCCTCGGTCGCAATCGGAGCGCTTGTCGGTTTGATCTACGCGGTATTTACCGTTTCAAACCGGGGGAACGATATCATCGTCGGCGTTGGATTCAATTTCTTCGGTTTAGGGCTCACGGCCATCATGGTTAAAGTGGTTTGGGGCAACCAGGGAACCTCGCCACCCATTCCCGGCATCTACAACTTCATGACCACGATGCAGGCCAATGCCGGCTCCGTTTGGGATCAGATATTCGGCACGCAGAACATCCTGTTCATCGTTTTGCTGTTTGTCGCGATCATAGCATGGATATTCCTGTATCGCACGCCGTATGGGCTGCGGATCCGAATCGCCGGCGAACTGCCCATGGCCGTGGAGTGCACGGGAGGGCGCGTCGTGCGGATCCGTTACTTCTGCTTGATCATCGCCGGCATACTCCTTGCGCTCGCCGGCTCTACGGTCGCCTTGGGGCAGGTAAAGGCGTTTGGCCGCGATATGATGGCCGGACGAGGCTTCGTGGGCCTGGCCATGTGCGCGTTGGGCAGATATCATCCGATCGGCGCCCTGATCGGCAGCATGCTGTACGGCTTCACGGATGCGCTACAAATCAGGCTGCAGGGGGAAGGTGTGCCCGCGCAATTTGTGCAGATGATTCCGTATCTGTTTACCATTGTTGTCATCGCGCTTTCGGGCGCCGGGAAGGCTCCTTCCGCTCTCGGCAAGCCGTTGCCCGAGAACAAATAGCGCCCTTATATCAAATTTGTACTTCGCCCCCGTTTTTTGGACAGCACCCGGGAAAATGGACATTGAGTGAAAAACGCCTCCTGTTGTAGGATAGCTGCAACAGGAGGTGTTTATATGAAAGGGAAATGGACAAAGATCAAAACACTGGAACCCCAGA